>DATBHG010000075.1:0-107098 GCA_036557665.1 Xanthobacteraceae bacterium
TGGGGCGCAGGCCGCCGACATGCCTGTAAAGGCAGCGGTACAATACGTGAAGATCTGCAACTTGTACGGGGACGGCTTCTACTACATCCCCGGCACCAATATCTGCCTCAAGCTTGGCGGCTATGTGCGGGCGCAGTTCTATGGCTTCTACGGCCAGAACGCCACCGCCACGCCATTCTTTAGCCCAAACTTCAATAACGACCGCGGTCCGTTCAACCTCAACGGCTCAGGTACCGGCTGGGATCAGTACACCATGCGCACCCGGTCGGTGATCACGGTTGATACCCGCGAGCAGACCGACTACGGCGTGTTGCGCACCTACTTCCTGATCGGCCATACCGGTGATTCGCCCAACGCGGAAGCCCTCTACGCCAACCGCGGCTTCATCCAGTTCGCCGGCTTCACCTTCGGCTTGGCCCAGTCGTTCTTCGACTTCTACTCGGCCCCAGCAACCAGCTACTTCGCCACCAACACGGAAGATACCGGTGACGGCGGCTGGCGCGTGGCCGCCTATACCGCCAATTTCGGCAACGGCATCACCAGCACGGTCTCGCTGGAAGAGCCGCGCCGCACTGGCATCGTTGCTGCCTCCTTCGCCGGCCAGGCCGTGGCGACCTTCACGCCCAACCTGGTTCAGGAACGGCAACAGTTCACCAACCCGTTCATCGTCGGCGCCGTCGCCAGCAACGACCAGGGCGAGATCAAGGCCCCGGACCTCGTCTACAACACGCGCATCGACCAGCAATGGGGCTCCCTCATGGTTGGCGGCGCCCTCACGGACGTCACCGCCGCCTACTACGGCGCCACTGTCACCAGCGCCGCCACCGGGCTTACCCAATGCGCACCTCCCGGCTTTAACGCCGTGAGCCCGCTGGTGGGAACAAACGGGGGCGTAGCCGGCGGCGGCACCCCGGTCGGCGCGGTACAATGCGGCCATCCCGCCGACAAACTGGGATGGGTGGTCACCGGCGGCGTGCGCCTCAACGTGCCCGGCGGCAGCTACCTGCAGGCACAAGGCAGCTACACCCAGGGCGGGCTGCGCTACATCAGCCATACCCAGTTCCCGTTCGGCAGCGCCGCCCGGTTCGGGGTCGGCAACTCGCTCGGCGTCGGCCCGATCATGGACGCCATCTTCGGGCAGAGCGGCGAGCTCGAGCTCACCCGCGCCTGGGGTGCCTACGCCTCCTGGGAGCAGGTGTGGAACCCGCACTGGAAGACCTCCATCTACGGCGGCTATGTGGCCGTGATGTACGACGACAACGCCAAAGCGCTGATCGCCGCCTCCACCTGCGGCGTCCAGAATGGGTCATCCAACGTGTTCCCCGGCGCCGTCGTCAGCGCTGCCACCGCGCCGATCGTTGCCCAGGCCTCGGGTTCGCTCGCCAGCATGACCAACTGCGATCCCAACTGGCAGATCGGCTATGTCGGCAGCCGCACCCAGTGGAACGTCACCTCGCAGTTCTACATGGGCGTCGATATCCTCTACACCAAGCTCTATACCGCCTTTAACGGCCTGGCGATATTGCGTTCGGCCAACGAGCGGCCGTCCGGGGTCTACTCCATCGAGAACCAGGACAACTGGGCGGTCACCTTCCGCGTCCACCGCGACTTCGTGCTGTGATCGTCTAAGCCAATCTCAACCTCACGACCCCCCTCCGGCGGTGCTCCCGCCGGAGGGGATTTCGTTTGTAAACAGGCAGGGCCGCGTACGTCGAGACGATTGGCGCCAACTCAGTGTCTTAAAAACACACTCGCCTCGAGCTGGTGCGGGCCGACGAGGGATCAAACGATCGCTGGTGTAGGGTCCGCTCCCTGACCATTGCGCAAAGCCTGATAAGCTGACCGATTCGCGCGCCGCTTCGCTAAGAATAATTCGTGCCTTGTAGTATGATGGTCGGGGCTACTTCTTCTGGACCCAGAAATTATACATCTGCAGGAAGGTACAGGCATTGTTGGTCTCGTACAGGTGCCATTTTGAGAGATCGGTCATTGAAATATCAGAAGGAAAGTGTCGGGCGTAGTCCCGGCTAGTCTGCAGATCGAGCTCGAAGCCAAGAAACTGCAGATTGTTCTCGGCGAGGAATTCCGCGATTTTGGGCAAGGTGAACCGCTGTTCCTGGACGTGAAACAGGAGGTCCCGGCATTCGCTGAGGCTAAAGAAGTCCTTGAGCAAAGTGACATTCCTGAGCGGGGTGCCGTCTGCGCAAGCGAGTACCTCCGTCCGGAATCGTCGGATGTCATCTTCGATGGGGCGATAAGCACGCTCTTTAGCGAAATTCTGAGCCGCAACGATATCTCGCCGTGCGGCCTCGCTGTACAGACCGAGCAACATAAGGCCCCTAGGTCGGAGCAGCGAGAGCAGCACACGCCAGCCGGCAAGCGGATCGGCAAGATGGTGCAGCACGCCGCTTGCTTCGATGACATCGAACGTCTGCGTAATCGACGAGAGCATCATGATATCGGCCTGGGCGTATTGAATGTTGTTCAAGCCGAGCGCACGTCTCTGACGTTCTGCATAACATAGGCTCGCCATGCTCAGGTCGACGGCGAGCACCTGCGCGCCCTTGAAGCGCCGCGCCGTCTCAGTTGAATGCTGGCCGGTTCCACAGCCAGCAACCAGAATGTCGACGCACTCATCTCTTTTGCGCTCAATCAACGGGGATAGCGGAAATCTTTCTCGGATGTACACGTCAACCGTTTTCGGAGTGTGCCCAGGCGCCGCCTTGACCCATTGTGGATAAGGGTTCTCCTCGTATTGCGTACGGACTTCAGTCGACACGCCGTCGCAAACGCCTGTCAGCATTGGCATGGATTTGCGTAACCGCTTTTCCTCGCCCGGCGCAGAGACTTGCTGCGCGAGTAAAGCTTTAACAGTGTCCGGCCATTCCAAATGAACCAACGAGTCGAGACGCGGCAACGCATGGAGCGGGAAATAGGCTGCGACAGCCACAAGCGATAGAATAGGAACAGCAACTCCGGACGCAATCGACGCGACCAGTGTGTCACGTAAGCTTGTCGCGTGTTCAATTTCATCATCCGTCTGCATGAAGACGTAGTTGTTGATGAAGCACTGGCGCGCAATTGCGCAGTAAAGGCCAAGCAGCGGTTCTGCCACGACTTGGTCTGCGGCAAATCGTGCGGTCGTAAGAAGACTGAAACGAAGACCTGTCGCGAACCGTTCCAGCGCGGGATCACATATCGGCGCCGACTCAAGCACTTCGCGCAACAAACGATTCTCAGCAAACATTGCAAGGCTTGATGTGGGCCATACCTCAGCGGTTTCGGCCAAGCTGCCCCTGATTGCATCATTGGCCAAAAGGAACCGAGCGCATGTGTGCGCGAGCTCTGATGGCCGAGCCCACGGCTCGGATATGGCTCGCAACAGCAGATCTTCCAGGCCGCCAACATTCAGATCAAGCAGCGGTGAGCGAAGACACGAAGCAACCAGAGCTTTTGTTTCGAGCGTCTCGTGGGAATTGAGCGCATGTCGAGCGAGGTCGAGCGCCTCCGAGATACTGCCTTCGGACAACAACAGGTGAGCAAGGCCGCGGACCGCTTCGAACAAGTCGGCCTTGTGCTTGATGGCACGTCGAAATGCGGCACACGCCTCCGCATAACGCGCTTGAGTTGCCAGAACATTGCCGTGACAGAGCCAAGCCTCGGCAAAATCCGGCTTCAGCCTCAGGGCGACGTCATACGCGCCAAGTGCTTCTTCGTAATCTCTGATATTGCGCAGCGCATTACCCCGATTAAAGTGAGCATCCACAAAATATGGCTCAAGCGCAATCGCCTGATCAAAGCTAGCCAGTGCATCCATGGATCGTTGCGATTTTTGCAAAATAATCCCCATGTTATTATGCACTTCGGCGACACCAGGATTAAACGAAATGATCGCTTTATACATATCTAATGACCCGGTGAGATTGTCATCCCTGGCGTAACATTCGGCCAGGACCAACATCGCTTCAATGTTGTCGGATTTGGCAGCAACGGCTTTTTGGGCATGCTCGCGCGCATCGATGAGCTTGTTCTGTTTTATTAGCACGACTGCCAAATTTGTCAGGATAGATACGCTTCCGGGCGACAACGTCATAGCTTCGCGAAGACGCAGCTCGGCCTTTTCGAAGTTCAGCGAATCGATAAATCCCAGCGCTTCGAAAAAAAGGTTCTTGGCCCTGTCAGAGGTACTCATTGTCCATTCTTCCGAACACTTTCGTCCAGGCGAGAGGCCTTCAACTTAACGGCGCGCTGGAGGCAAGATCTTTTCAACTGATCGAAATGGGCGATTTGGCGACCGCAAGTCGTCGACCGGCAAGCTGATTTGCCGAAGGGCAATCCCTGCACGTCCTCGGTCCGGTCAGGCCGACTCGCATGCGTGGACGAACTCCGCGATGCGCCGGACCGTCTCCGGCTCGGCAAGCAGCGGCGCATGGCCCTGGTCGGGGACTTCCAGAATTGTCAGCTCCGATCGCCGCTCCCGCATGGCCGCGACCGTGGCCGCCGACAGGATATCCGAGTTGCTCCCGCGGATGACCATCATCGGACGATCCGCGAGCGAATCGAACTCCTTCCATAGCGGGGCCAGCGGCTGCTCGACGTCCACTTGCGCGAGGATGGTCGCGAGCTGCGGGTCGTAGTCGGGGACCAATCGCCCGCCGTCCTGCTTGAAGGTCCGGTGCGCAAACGCCAGCCAGTCGGGACCGGTCAGCTTGGGAAACTGCTTGCCAAACGATCGTGCCAGATTGTCCGCGGCGGCTTGGAAGCTCGCCGGCTGCGGCAGCTTGCCGACGTAACCCTTGATTCGGGCGAGACCTGCCGGCTCTATCGCCGGACCGATGTCGTTGAGCACGCAGCCGGCAATCACGGTGGGGCGGACGGAGCCCAATAACATCGTCAGGATGCCGCCGCGGGAAGTGCCGACGAATACCGCTTTGGCGATTCCCGCGGCCGTGAGCACCGCGAGGAGATCGGCGAGCTCCACCGCCAGAGTGTAATTGGCCGGATTGGGATCGTAGTCCGATTTGCCCCGTCCCCGCGAATCGAGGGCAAACACGCGACGCCCCCCGCCAATCTCGGCGGCGAGCGCCTGCGCCAGTGTCTCGAAGTCGGCGGTTGTGCGGGCGAGCCCGGGGAGGCAGACCACGGGCACTTCAACGGACCCCGGCGTGCCCCATTCGCGGACATGCAACCGCAGGGCGTCCTGAGCCGTGACGAAATAATCTCGCGGCGAAAGGGTATTCGTCATCGGTATAGGCTTTGAACAGGAAGCTCAGAACGATTCAAGCCTTGACCAATCCCGATCCCGCTTGGATCATGCGCACGCCCGGTTGGATCCATCCGAAAATTCGGCTCGACCAAGCGGGAGCGACCAAGCCCGTTTGGGATTGATTGCGGCCGCCTTTATCTGGCCTAATCGGCTCGGTTCGCTGGGTATTGCTTCGTGCTCCCCCAGCGGGTAGCGAGGACGGCAACGGCATCAGGGGCAGTATGGACCAGGCCATCGCAGCAACGAGCAGTGACAAACGCCGCGTCCTCGCGCGTGTGCGAGACTGCATTGTGACGGCGGTCGATTCCGCCCGCCGGGTCGAGCAGCCGTTTTATCATCTCGCGCTCGAGCGGGTCTTTCCGGAAGACGTCTATGCGAGCATGCTCTCTGCCATGCCGGTTGCGGCGGATTATCGGCCATTGCGCGGCCAGAACCAGTGCAATGTGCTCCCGGACGGCACGCCCACTCGTGTGAAGATCGACCTCTTTCCCGAATACATCCGCCATCTGCCTCCGGAAAAACGCGGGATCTGGGACTTGGTCGGCCGCGCATTGTGCTCACAGGCGGTGAAGGAGGCCTTCATGCGCCAACTCGCGCCGGCGCTGGCCCGCCGCTTCGGGCCTGATTTTGCGAAAGTCGGCATGTATCCCATTCCGATCCTCACGCGCGACATTCCCGGTTATATGATCACCCCCCATACCGACACGCGCTGGAAGGGGATCACGGTCCAGCTCTATCTGCCGCGTGACGCGTCGGCGACGCACATCGGAACGATCTTCCACGAAAAGCTTCCCGATGGCAGCCTGCCCAAGCGCACGCAGATGAAGTTCGCCCCGAATACGGGATATGCCTTTGCAGTCGGGCAAGATACCTGGCACTCCGCCGATCCGGTCGGCTCCGAGGTGACCACCCGGGACAGCATCCTGCATACCTATTTCGTCGATGCGGGGCTGCTGCGTTTTCTCCGGAACCGCGCCAAGCGGGTCGGCAATTTCTTCCGCAACGAGCTCCGGAACTACGCGCCGTGATTACCTCCCCCTGAAAGGGGGAGGTATTTGCCGGGAAGTCAGTTGCTCGCCGCCCCCCGGCGCAGATCGGCCTCGATCAAGAGCTTCGACCCGCCGCCGAAGCGCACCCGATAGACCTGCAGGTTCTCCATTACCCGCTGAACGTAGTTGCGCGTTTCCGAGAACGGAATGCGCTCCACCCAGTCGATCGGGTCGACCTTGGGATCGCGCGGATCGCCATGCTTTGCGATCCACTCCTTCACGCGCCCGCGCCCGGCATTATAGCCGGCAAAGGTGAGAATGTAGGAACCGCGATACTCCTGGATCAGCTCTCCCAGCTCGGCGGCGCCGAGTTGCACATTGTAAGCCTGATCGCTCAGCAGCCGTCTTTCGTCGTAGGGCGCGTGATACTTGCCCGTGACGTAGCGGGCTGCCGCGGGCGTGACCTGCATGAGGCCCATGGCGCGAGCGCTCGAAACCGTCTTCGGATTGAACGTGCTCTCCTGGCGGACGATCGCGTAGACGACAGCCGGCTCTACCGCGGGGCCGATCGGGCGGTATTCAGGGATACCGATGACGGGAAAGGCATAATGCTCCAGCGCGAGCCCGCGGCCGAGCGCGGCCTTGCCGACAAGGGCAGCCGCACGGGCGTCGCGGTGGCGGATGGCCAGCTCGGCCAAAGCCGCCAGCGCTGCGGCGTCGCTCGAACGCTCGCCCAGGTCGGCCAGCGCTCCAGCGATCAAGTCCCGCTCGTCAACGGCATAAAGCAGCTCGACGGCACGCTCGACTTCCTCGAGGCGGCCGCGTGCTTCGCGCGGCTCCGGGGCGGGGCGCAGGCTCATCTCCTTGTAGCCTAGCTTTGCACGTGCGATTTGCCCGTAATAGGCAGTGGAATATCGTGCGGCCGCCTCGTAATGGGCGTGCGCCTCATCCTTTCGACCCATCGCTTCTGCTGCCCGGCCCTGCCAGTACCCGGCGCGGGCGAGCGCAACCGGATTGTGGATGCCTTGGGCGATACGGGCGAAGTGTGCCAGCGCGCCGGCAGGATCGTGCAGATAACGCAGCGCGATGAAGCCGGCGGTGAACTGCTGCTCGGCGCGGTAATTCTCTTTGCTCGGGAGCGCAGCATCGCGGACGATCCGGTAGGCGGTCTTGGCATCGCCGCCATCCAGAAGCTTGCGCGCGATCAGCCGACGTTCCACCCACCATTGATCTGCATCGATCGCCTCAGCCTGATCGTGCGGGATCGACGCGAGCAGCTGCGCCGCCTCGGCGGCGTGCTCGCCGCGATGCAAAAGCTGGACGCGGCTGAAGATGTAACCGAGGTCGCGCTGGGAGGCCGCAGGCACCGCATCGACCAGCGCCTTGGCGTTGGGTGCCTTCCGGATCACCGCGATCCGCGCTTTCGCGATCGTGGGTGCGCTGCCGCCGGCGTGATTGGCGGCGCGCAACGCTGCTTCGGCGTCCCCGGCGTATAAGCGCATGTCCATGCGCGCCTTGTGGTCCGCTGGTGCGATCAACTCGCCGAAGATGTCGAGCGCGGGGCCTTCAACGTCGAGGGAGAAAGCATCATTGCGCCAGGCGTCTCGCACGAGGGATTGTGCCGCGCTTCTCTCCCCTTGCAGCAACAGCGCGCGCGCGAGGGCAAACTTTCCTTTGGCGGTAATAGGCCTCTCTTTGCCGAAGAAGGAGCGCACGGCGGCGGGATCCGGCCGCTCGGACCACAATGTCGCCTCCGCGCGCCGGCGCAGGAGGCCGATGGAGGGCCAGCCCGGGTTTTCGGAAATGAATGTGGTGTAGCGCGCAAGCTCGATGTTATCGCTGTCTTCGTTGCGCAGGATGGCCCATTCCACGAGCTTGTGCGCGAGCGGGTCGGTGATGGTGCTCTGCAGCTCGGATGCGTGCGGGATGTCGTGCCTGCGTGCCGACGTGATCGCTTCCTTCAGCGCGGCGAGATCGGGAGGAAGGGTGGAAGGCGCCTGCGCAGCGGTAAAGCCGTAAGGCTCGCTTGCTCGCGACGGAGCGATTGCGGGGCTGCTTCCGGGGATATTGGTCGCCGCCCCAGCTGGCCGGGGCTTGGGCAGAGGCACCGCTTGCGCCGAGGCATCCGCCACCGTTGCGGCGAGCATGCCGATCGCAACAAAACTGGTGAAATTTCGCACGGCTACTCGATCCATGAAGACGACCGTTGCAGTGCTCGCGTTGCGCCCCGGCGATGCTTATTTATTGATTCAATTGACAAACGGCTAATCTAATTCCGGCGACCATCGACCCCGACCGCGGCAAAAAGGGGGCAACCTGTCGCACAGGGGACTTTCAACCAGGCTGGGTTCCCGCTAACAATACAGAACGGGGCTGCGGCGCAGGCAGCGCCTCGCCCGTAGAGGACATCATATCATGACAGTCAAGACGAGCTTCCGGGGCTCGTTCACCGCGCTCGTCACCCCTTTCAGCAATGGGTGCGTGGACGAGCAGGCTTTTCGCGGCCTGATCGATTGGCAGATTGCGGAAGGCACCGACGGTCTCGTACCTGCCGGTACCACCGGCGAAAGTCCCACGCTCTCTCACGACGAGCACCGCCATGTCGTGGAGTGGTGCGTCGATCAGGCCCGCGGCCGGGTTCCCGTGATCGCGGGTGCCGGCTCGAATTCCACCAGGGAGGCCATCGGGCTTGCGCGGCACGCGCAAGACTGCGGCGCTGCTGCGGTGCTGGTCGTCACGCCCTACTACAACAAGCCGACCCAGGAAGGCTTGTACCAGCACTTCAAGGCTATTAATGACGCCATCCGGATCCCGATCATCATCTACAACATCCCGGCTCGGTCGGTGATCGACATGTCCGTCGACACCATGAAGCGATTGTTCGAGCTGGACAACATCGCGGGTGTGAAGGATGCAACCGCCAACGTCGTTCGGGTGTCCCAGCAGCGCGGCGGCATGGGAGGCGGCTTCAATCAGCTGTCCGGCGAGGACGCGAGCGCGCTCGGCTTCATGGCTCACGGCGGTCACGGCTGCATCTCCGTGACCTCGAACGTCGCGCCGCGGCTGTGCGCGGAGTTCCAGCACGCCTGCCTGAACGGCGACTACGCGGCGGCGCTTCGTGTCCAGGACAAGCTGATGCCGCTGCATAGTGCATTGTTTATCGAAACGAATCCCGCGCCCGCCAAGTATGCGCTGTCGGTGCTCGGGAAATGCGCGGAAACGGTTCGGTTGCCGATGGTGCCGGTCGCTGAGCAGACCAAAGCGGCGGTACGCGAGGCAATGGTTCACGCCGGCCTGATCAATTAGCCACACTGCTCAAAAATGCGCGCCGTGGTGTCATTCCGCGGGCGCCACTGACTGTAGGGGCGGGATGCAAACGCGTCCCTATACGCCGGCGAACCCACGGAATCCATGATCGAGGGCCATCCAACGGGGCGCCGCGTCCGTCGCGACCCCATTACCGGTCGATACGCATTCCGCGCTCCACTCGCGCGGCCGGAATGACAGAGACCAGCGGAGGGCACAATGCTCGAGGAATTCAAAAAATTTGCGCTGCGCGGCAATGCCGTCGATCTCGCTATCGGGGTGATAATCGGGGCAGCGTTCGGCGCAATCGTCAATTCATTGGTCGGGGACATCTTCACGCCCGTCGTCGGAGCTGTCACTGGAGGGCTTGATTTCTCCAGTCATTTCATTCCGCTGTCGTCGAAGGTGACGGCGACCTCGCTGGCCGAGGCCAAGAAGCAGGGCGCCGTTCTGGCGTGGGGGAATTTCCTGACCATCCTGATCAATTTCATCATCATCGCCTGGATCCTGTTCTGGATCGTCAAGCTGATGAACCGTTTGTTGCGCGCAGAGGAGGCAAAGGCTCCGCCCCCGAGCAAGCAAGAGCAGCTGCTTGTGGAGATTCGCGACCTCTTGAAAGCCGAACGGAAATGACTGCGCGTGCGTTTGCCTGAGCGAGTGCAGGGGGAAGGCAATGCCGGCGAAACCGCAGAGCAATGCCCGCGTCGTCGCTCACAATCGCAAGGCACGGTTCAACTACGAGATCGGCGAGACGCTCGAGGCGGGCATTGCACTCACCGGGACGGAAGTAAAATCGCTGCGCCAGGGCAAGGCAACGATTGCGGAATCGTATGCCGATTCGCGTCACGGCGAGATCTGGCTGGTGAATGCCAACATCCCCGAGTATCTTCAAGCAGGCCGCTTCAATCACTCGCCCAAACGGTTGCGCAAGCTGCTCCTCCACCGCCGGCAGATCAGCAAGCTCATTGGAGCGGTCGAGCGCGAGGGGATGACGCTGGTCCCGCTCAAGCTCTATTTCAATGACAAAGGCCGTGCCAAGGTCGAGCTTGCGCTGGCGCGTGGCAAGAAGCTGCACGACAAACGGGAGACCGAGAAGAAACGCAGCTGGGAGCGCGAGCGCGGCCGGCTGTTGCGCGCAAAGGGGTAAAGATCGTGGCGCTGCCCATCACCTTCGATCATTGCGTGGTACACGTGTCCGATTGGGAGCGCTCCAACGCTTTCTATCGCGATGTCCTGGGTGCCGAGCTGATCGCCCGAGGCCAAGGGTGGGCCTATCGTTTCGGGTCGGTTCAGCTCAATCTGCATGGGCCGGGTGTGCGGCCGGCGGAGGTCGCACGCCTGCCTGTCCAGCCGGGAAACAGCGATCTTTGCTTCGAATGGTCGGGACCGATCAGTGAGGCGGTCGCGCATCTTGGCCGCTGCCGTGTCGCCATCGAAGCCGGCCCGATGCAGCGCTTCGGCGCGAAAAGCGCCGGCACCAGCGTCTATTTCAGGGACCCGGACGGCTCTCTCCTGGAATTCATATCTTACAAATGAGAATTGTTGCGCTGCTGAGCGGAGACGGAATATGGCCCTATCGCACGATCCCAATGAGCTACCCCGCGGGCTGCCGATACCGCATGACGATGGTGCCGCCCGTCATCTTACCGGCGGCGATGTTCCTTCACTGCCGCTCCGGGCGACCGACGGCAGCACGGTGGACCTCTCGGCGCTCTCCGGCCGCACTGTTGTTTACATCTATCCGCGAACGGGGGTGCCGGGACAGGCGCCGCCGGACGGATGGGATGCTATTCCCGGCGCGCGCGGGTGCACGCCCCAATCATGCTCCTTTCGCGATCATTTCGCGGAGCTGCAAAAGCTCGGCGTAGCTCAAGTGTTCGGGCTTTCGACCCAGGATACCCCCTATCAAAACGAGGCCGTCCAACGCCTGGGCCTGCCGTTTCCGATTCTTTCGGACAGCAATCTTGCACTCACCCGCGCACTCAAGCTTCCCACGTTCACGGCCGCCGGCATGGTTCTGCTCAAACGCATGGTGCTCGTGATCGACGCCGGAATCATTACCAAGGTTTTCTACCCGGTATTTCCTCCCGACAAGAGCGCCGAGGAAGTGATTGCCTGGTTGCAAGCGTCGAGATAGGCGCGAACTTGTGTGAACACGGCGCGGAACATCTCGGCGGTAAGCACGCCGGTATTCGTATTGTATCGCGAGCAATGATAGCTCGCGAACACGCGCAGCCCTCCGAGGTCCTGCGAAGCGCCGTGGCCGAAGGGTGCCGCTGATCGGCGCTGATCAAGCGCTGCAATCGTGCTTTCGTGTGAGATCCTGCCAAGGGTGAGGATGGCGCGCAGATTCGCCATCTCGGAAATGGTGGCCTCGAGGAATCTGCGGCAGGTCCGGATCTCCGTGGGCAATGGCTTGTTCTCCGGCGGAACGCAGCGCACTGCGTTGGTGATCCGGGCATCCGTCAGCGTAAGTCCGTCGTCCGGGCGGGCGGCGTAGGGCCCGCTTGCAAAGCCGAAGGCCTTCAAGGTGCCGTATAGCAGATCGCCGGCATAGTCGCCCGTGAACGGCCGGCCCGTTCGATTTGCACCCCTCAGTCCCGGCGCAAGTCCTACGATCAAGAGCCGCGCACTTACGGGACCGAAGGAAGGGACGGGGGCATTGAACCATTGGGGCTCGCGGCGTCGCCAGTCATGCCGGAACGCGCCCAGTCGCGGGCAAAGCGGGCAGTCGCGACCGGGTTTTCCGGGCGCGCCGGCCATGGGTGCCTCAATCCTCGAAATCGTCCTCGTCGTCGGTCGGAGCGCCTGCCACCGCACGCTGCGGCGTCGCCGGGCGATGAAGAAACTGGGGTGTGTGCCGCTCGCGTGGTTCTCGGGGTTCCCGCGCGGGACGTTCCGCCGGATCGCGGCCGATTTTCGATTGCAGCTCGGTAATGTCCAGGAAGACGTCCGCTTGCCGGCGCAACTCATCGGCGACCATGGGGGGCTGGGTGGAAACTGTGGAAACGACGGTCACACGGACCCCGCGCCGCTGCACGGCCTCAACCAGGCAACGGAAGTCTCCGTCGCCCGAGAAAAGGACCATTTGGTCGATGGAGCCGGCCAGCTCCATGGCGTCTACCGCCAGCTCGATGTCCATGTTGCCCTTGACCTTGCGGCGCCCGGCCTGATCGACAAATTCTTTGGTGGCCTTGGTCACGACCGTGTAACCGTTGTAATCGAGCCAATCGATCAAGGGCCGGATGGAGGAATATTCCTGGTCCTCGATGATGGCGGTGTAATAGAAGGCGCGCAGAAGGTAGCCGCGTGCATGGAACTCACGCAGGAGTCGCTTGTAGTCGATGTCAAATCCTAGCGCCTTCGCGGTGGCATAGAGGTTGGCGCCATCAATGAACAATGCGATTTTCTCGGTTCTCGATTCCATATTTGGTCTCAATTCTGCAAAAGCATCAACATTCGCAGTGCATTTCCGGACGGAGCTCGTCCGCCGCAAAGCATGGAACATCCTGTCATGGGATCAGTGAGCGAACCGCTGAATGATCTGCGCGGCCAGCGTCACTGCCAATCCAATCTTCAAAAGGATAGGCGTGGCCGATTCCCGCAACTTGCCTAACAGACTGGTCAGGCAACGCCAAGCAGAATTTACCAATGTAGATGCATCTTGCAATTCGATGTTCCCAACGCTAGTTAGCGCCTGATTTCAATATCTCCATCAGGGGAGCAACCGCATGGCCCGGGTTACCGTCGAGGACTGCATCGACAAGGTCGAGAACCGCTTCGACCTCGTGCTGCTCGCCAGCCATCGTGCGCGTATGATCTCATCGGGGGCTCAGATCACTGTTGACCGCGACAACGACAAGAACCCGGTTGTGGCGTTGCGTGAGATTGCCGATGCAACCATATCGGCCGATGACCTCAAGGAGGAGCTCGTTCATTCGCTGCAGAAATATGTGGAAGTGGATGAGCCCGAGCCGGAAGGGCCGCCGCTCATCAGCTCGGTATCCGGTGGTATCGAGGCCGACGATACCGAGGTGACCGGCGAGCGTATGACCGAGGAAGAGCTGCTCAAGGGCCTGGAAGGGCTGACCCCGCCCGAAGAGCAACCGGAGGAAGAGGAATAGTCCGCGTCGGCGGGCGGGTTCGACACCCGGCCCCACAAAAACACTGCCGTGCATTCGTACGGGCGAGGCAAATTGCCTCGCCCTATTTCATTGCGGGGCGGGGGAGATCCCGTTCCGGCCCGCGGCTCACCCCGGCCTGCGCCCGATGCGGTTACGCGACGCATCGCCCTGCCGCATCGCCCTGCCGCGTCGCCCTGCCGCGTCGCCCTTGGGGATACGTTTTCTGCGGTGCCCTTGGCCTGCCGAGGCACTTTCAGCCCCGGCGCAGTGTTATTGCTCCCGAGCAGCCACCGCCCTCGCCCATGCTCTTGTAGGCATTAACGAGTGCCATGATATCGTTGTACAAATGGCTCGGCTCATGTTCGCGCGGGGCGCAGGACTTTCGACGTGGCACGTTCTTCCACCGACCTTCCACGGATGCAAAACCAGGCCAGGGCTCGTGCTCCGTTCGGGCGAGGTCTGAGCGTCGTTTCGCAAGAGATTGATTTTCCAACGCAATTAAATCGGCCGGCAGCCAAGCCGCCGATGATGCGGCAATACGATTTGATCGAGCGGGTCAAGCGCTACAACCCTGACGCAAGCGAGCCGCTTCTCAATCGCGCCTATGTCTATGCCATGCGGGCGCATGGCGAGCAGAAGCGGGCGTCCGGCGATCCGTACTTCTCCCATCCGCTCGAGGTGGCCGCGATCCTCACGGACCTGAAGCTCGATGATGCAACGATTGCGGCTGCTCTCCTGCATGACACCATCGAGGATACCGAAGCCACTCGGGGCGAGATCGACCAGATGTTCGGTCGCGACATCGGAGCGCTGGTCGAAGGGCTCACAAAACTCAAGAAGCTCGATCTCGTCACCAAGGAAGCAAAGCAGGCGGAGAACCTCCGCAAGCTGCTGCTGGCCATCGCGCACGATGTCAGGGTTCTGCTGATCAAGCTTGCGGACCGGTTGCACAACATGCGCACCCTGTCTCACATGCCTCCGGAGGCGCGACGGCGCAGCGCACAGGAAACCCTCGACATTTACGCACCGCTCGCCGGCCGTATGGGCATGCACGAGATGCGCGAGGAGCTGGAAGATCTGGCCTTTCGCGAGCTCAATCCCCAAGCCTATGCGGTGGTCACGGGGCGGCTTGATGAACTTGAGACCAAGAGTGCCGGCCTGGTGAGCGAGATCGCGCGGCAACTCGCCAAGAAGCTCTCGGATGGCGGCATCGAGGCCGCCGAAGTCAGCGGGCGGCGCAAGCGCGCCTACTCGATCTGGCGCAAGATGGAGCGCAAATCGATCGGCTTCGAGCAGCTCTCCGATGTCTTCGGTTTTCGTGTGATCTTGGATTGCCTCCCGCAATGTTACGAGGCGCTTGGGATCGTGCATACGAGTTGGCCGGTGGTGCCGGGTCGCTTCAAGGACTACATCTCAACCCCGAAGCAGAACGACTACCGTTCGATTCACACGACGGTAATCGGCCCGAGCCGGCAGCGGGTCGAGCTGCAAATCCGCACGCGCGACATGCATGAGATCGCCGAGTACGGCATCGCGGCGCATGCGCTCTACAAGGACGGTGTAGGCTCTCCTACCGAGATGCTTTCTCGCGAATCCAGTGCCTATGCATGGCTGCGTCGCACAATCGCGTTGCTGGCGGAGGGCTCAAACCCGGAAGAATTTCTCGAGCACACCAAGCTCGAGTTGTTTCACGATCAGGTGTTCTGCTTCACGCCGAAGGGCACGCTTATTGCCTTGCCTCGGCGTGCGAATGCCATCGATTTCGCCTACGCGGTACACACCGGGGTGGGCAACATGGCCGTAGGCTGCAAGATCAACGGAAAGATTGCGCCGCTCGTATCGGAGCTCGTCAACGGCGATGAAGTCGAGATCATCACATCCAAGGCGCAGACGGCACCGCCAGCCGCCTGGGAATCGCTCGTTGTCACCGGCAAGGCGCGCGCCGCCATCCGGCGCGCGACGCGAGCCGCCGTGCGCAGCCAATATGCCGGACTCGGGCGCCGCATTCTGGAGCGGCTGTGCCACAGAGCCAAGATTTTCTACTCGGATGAACAGCTTCAAGTCGCGCTGCCGCGGTTGGCGCGGGCTTCCGTTGAGGACGTGATGTCGGCCGTGGGCCGCGGGGAGATGCGCGCGGCCGACGTCGTGCGCGCCATGTACCCGGATTACAAGGAGGAGCGCGCAGCCGCCATTGTCCAGCAGCCCAAACCGGAAGGCGGCTGGTTCAGGCTCAAGCGGGCGAGGTCGGTCGCAGTGAAAGGTGCCGCAGAGCCCGGCGCCGCTATCCCGATCCGCGGCATCAACACGGATTTACCCGTACGGTTCGCTCCCAACTCCGGCGCAGTTCCTGGCGACAGAATTGTAGGAATTCTCACTCCGGGTGAAGGCATCACGATTTATCCGATCCAATCCCCGGTGCTGAGAGATTTCGAGGATGCGCCGGAACGCTGGCTCGACCTGCGCTGGGACGTCGATGAGCGGACGCCCCACCGCTTCCCGGCGCGCATTGTGCTGCAGACGGTCAACGAGCCCGGATCGCTGGCGCAGGTCGCCCAGATCATCGCCGAGCATGATGGCAACATCGACAACATCCATATGGAACGATCGGCTCCCGATTTCACCTCGGTAACGATTGATCTGGAGGTGTTCGACATCAAGCACCTCAACTCGATCCTTGCACAGCTCCGCGCGAAAGACGTGGTCGCTAACGCCGAGCGGGTAAATGCATGAATGCTTAGGCTCGGCGTGAATGTCGATCATGTTGCGACAGTGCGCAATGCACGCGGCGGACTGCACCCCGACCCGGTGCAGGCGGCAATCGCCGCGATCGAAGCGGGGGCCGATGGCATTACCGCCCATTTGCGCGAGGATCGCCGGCACATTCGCGACGAGGACATTGCGCGGCTGAAGGCGGAGATCACGAAGCCGCTCAACATGGAGATGGCGGCCACTCCCGAGATGCTGCGCGTGGCAGTCGCGACCCGCCCGCATGCCGCCTGCCTGGTGCCGGAACGGCGCGAGGAGCGGACGACGGAAGGGGGGCTCGATGCTGCCGGGCAACGCGCACAGCTCACCCCCGTAGTTGCAGAGCTCAAGCAGGCGGGAATACGCGTGTCGCTCTTCATAGCGCCACAGCCGTCACAGGTCGAGGCAGCCGTGCTCGTCGGCGCGCCGGTGATCGAATTGCACACGGGGGCCTGGTGCGATGCGCTTGCGGACAGTCGGACGCAGGATGCGGAGCAGGAATGGGCGCGGATTCGGGAGAGCGCCGGGCTTGCCCGGCGCGCGGGTCTCGAGGTTCACGCCGGACATGGGCTGAATTTCAAAACAGCTGAGGCCGTCGCCGGCCTGCCCGAGATCGTGGAGCTCAACATCGGCCATTTCCTGGTCGGCGAGGCGGTTTATGTAGGGCTCGCGAGCGCCGTCAAAACAATGCGCGCAGCCATGGACCGGGGGCGTGGATGATCCTCGGTATCGGCTCCGACCTCATCGACGTGCGCCGGATCGAACAAACGATCGAGCGGCATGGTGAGAGATTTCTGCACCGCATCTTCACTCTCACCGAGCGCGCCACCGCAGACCGGCGCGCGCGGAGATCCGAGACCTATGCAAAGCGCTTTGCGGCCAAGGAGGCATGCGCGAAGGCGCTGGGTACCGGCCTGCGGGCAGGGGTATTTTGGCGCGACATGGGCGTGGTCAACCTTCCTTCCGGCCGCCCCACCATGCAGCTGACGGGTGGCGCGCTCATGCGGCTCAAGGCAATCACCCCAGCAGGGTGCGAGCCGCGAATCGATCTCACCATTACCGACGAAGGACCGCTGGCGCAGGCGGTAGTTGTCATCAGCGCAGTGCCGCGGCTGTGACTGCGCGGCCGCACGCCGCAACCGGACGCGGCCGGGGCGCGCGGCTATTAAGACATTGATATGACATACCGAAATTCCGCCCCAATCTTTGCTGCGCGGCTCCCACGAATTTGCCGGCAATTCATTGCACCCTCCACTACCAGAGGCTAGAAGGGCGCGGGGCACGATCGCGATGGATCATCGGCCGATGAGCGTGAATTCAGTGGCCAAGCGGAAGGAAGGGGGCATTGCCGAAACCGGACGCGTGATATTTCACGCGCTGATCATCGCCCTCGTGATCCGTACCTTCCTGTTTCAGCCCTTCAACATCCCCTCCGGATCGATGAAGGCAACCCTTCTGGTCGGTGATTATCTGTTCGTCTCCAAATATTCCTACGGCTACAGCCATTATTCTCTGCCGTTCTCGCCGCCCGTGTTTTCCGGCCGCATCTGGGCATCGCCTCCACATCGCGGCGATGTCGTGGTGTTCCGGCTGCCGAAGGACGATACGACCGACTACATCAAGCGCGTGATCGGCCTTCCCGGCGATCGTATCCAGATGATCGACGGTGTGCTCCATATCAACGGCGAGCCGATCAAGCGCGAGCGCATTGAAGATTTTGTGGAGATGGAGGAAGGGTCACGAGCTACGCGGGTCAAACGTTGGCGGGAAACGCTTCCCAACGGCGTGAGCTACACGACCCTCGATCTTGTCGACAACGGCTTCTATGACAATACTCCCGTCTATCAAGTGCCCGAGGGGCACTATTTCATGATGGGCGACAACCGCGACAACTCCACCGATAGCCGCGTGCTGAGCCAGGTGGGCTACGTGCCGCTCGAGAACATAGTCGGCCGGGCGCAGATCATTTTCTTCTCCATCCGCGAGGGTGAGCATGCCTGGATGATTTGGCGCTGGCCGTGGTCGGTGCGTTGGGATCGGCTCTTTACGTTCGTTCGATGAGCCGCAGGCCAAGGGAAAACCTGCCAGCGGAGGAAGCGCCCGGACCGGCCGTTAGTAGCAACGTTGATCGCAAGCCTCGGCCCAGGGCTAAGCTATCGAAAGCGCATCAGCCTGCCCCGGACGGGTTTCAAGAGCGCATCGGCTATCGGTTCCTCGACCCTGCGCTGCTGGAGCAAGCACTCACGCACATCTCGGCGCTGCCGGGATTGCGTAATCGCGCAGCCTCCTACCAGCGGCTCGAATTCCTCGGTGACCATGTCCTTGGCCTTGCAATCTCGGACATGTTGTTTCGCGGCTTCCCCAGGGCCAATGAAGGGGAAATGTCTCGCCGTCTTGCAGACCTGGTGCGCAAGGAGGCATGCGCCGACGTGGCGCGCTCTATTGATCTTGGCGATGTGATCAGAGTCGGAGCTTCGGAGGCCAACGCGGGCGGCCGCAGCAGAACCGCGATCTTAGCCGACGTGTGCGAGGCGCTGATTGGAGCCATCTTTATAGATGGCGGCTATGCGGCCGCTTGCGCAGTCATTGAGCGCCTCTGGAGCGCCCGTATGCACAAGCCCTCGGCGCTGCGCGATTCCAAAACCACACTGCAGGAGTGGGCCCAGGCGCGCGGTCTTCCGACGCCCGCCTACCGGGAAATCGAGCGCAAGGGACCGGATCACGATCCGGAATTTCGCGTCATGGTGGAGGTTGCAGATTTCGCGCCCGCCGAAGGACTGGGTCGCTCAAAACGATCGGCCGAGCAGGCGGCGGCCACTGCCATGTTGACTCGCGCCGGAGTGAATGCGGACCCGCTCGATGGTGGTTAAGAGGCGTGCTCCCCGGCGGCCCGATGCCATGGAAATGCCGGCATCGGCTTCAAGCCTACCGGTCGGCTCCCCGGGCAGCAACCGCTGCGATCGCCTCGGCCAAGCCGAGAGCCGGACAGACGCCCGGAAGCCCGATCAGAGATGTGGATTCGTGGCGCTCGTCGGCGCCCCTAACGTTGGCAAGTCAACGCTGGTCAATGCCCTGGTCGGCACCAGGGTGGCGATCGTTTCGCACAAGGCGCAGACGACCCGTTCGCTGCTGCGCGGCATCGTTGTTGCAGGAGCGTCGCAGCTCATTCTGGTCGATACGCCGGGAGTATTTGTGCCCAGGCGCCGACTCGACCGCGCCATGGTCGCGAATGCCTGGGCGGGTTCGCATGATGCCGATATCGTGGCGCTTGTTCTCGATGCCAAGCGTGGTATCGACGAGGAAACCGCAGGTGTGCTCGAAAAGTTGGACGAGGTCCGCTGCCCCAAGATTCTGGTCGTCAACAAGGTCGATCTTGTGCAGAAGCCGCTCTTGTTGAAGCTTGTGGACACGGCGAATCAGCACACCGGCTTTGCGGCAAGCTTCATGGTATCCGCGTTGAGCGGAGACGGTGTCGCGGATATCCGGGACTGGCTGGCGCGCCGCGTGCCCGAAGGGCCCTGGCATTATCCCGAGGACCAGATCACGGACGCACCACTGCGCCACCTTGCTGCGGAAATAACCCGCGAAAACCTCTATTCGCGCCTTCACCAGGAGTTGCCGTATCGTTCCACCGTCGAAACCGATCAATGGCAGGAGCGGGCGGATGGATCGGTGCGCATCGAGCAGACCATATATGTCGAGCGTGCGAGCCAGCGGAAGATCGTGCTTGGCAAGGGCGGCCAGACAATCAAGGCGATCGGAGCGCAGGCTCGCCGGGAGATAGCCGAAATAATCGAGGCGCCCGTGCACTTGTTTGTGCTCGTGAAGGTGCATGAGAGCTGGGAGGACGATCGGGAGCGCTACCGCGCCATGGGCCTCGACTTTCCCAAGGATTGAGCATGCGCTGGACCGATGAAGGCGTCGTGCTCGGAACCAGGCGTCACGGCGAGGCAAATGCGATCGTGGAGCTGATGACACGCGACCACGGGCGCCATCTCGGCCTCGTGCGCGGAGGCGCGGGCTCGCGGCATCGACCAATACTCCAGGCGGGTAACCAAGTGACCGCGACGTGGCAAGCGCGTCTCGACGAGCATCTCGGATGCTACAGCGTCGAAGGGCTGGACATGCGCGCCGCATCATTCCTGGGCGCTCCACATGCGCTGTACGGCATGATGCATCTCGCCGCACTCTGCCGCCTGCTGCCCGAGCGCGATCCGCATCCGGGTATTCATGCCGCCCTGACCGATCTGGTCGAATTGCTCCTTGATGCCCGCCGTGCGGGTGCAGGCCTCGTGCGCTTCGAGCTGCAGCTTCTGTCGGAGCTGGGCTTTGGTCTCGACCTCGAGCGGTGTGCTGCGACCGGCGGGCGGACCGATCTCGTCTATGTGTCGCCAAAGTCCGGGCGTGCGGTGTCCGGGAAAGCGGGCGAGCCGTGGAAGGACAGGCTTTTGCCCTTGCCCGCCTTCCTGTGCCGGGAGCTCGGGCACGAGCCGGGGCGGGCTGATGTCACTGCCGGCTTTGCTCTCACCGGCTTCTTTCTCACGCAGCACGTGCTCGAGCCGCGCGGATTGCGCTTTGCCGAGGCGCGCGCGAGCTTCATGGCAGCGATCTCGCGCAGTGAGACAGTGGCGATGCACGCCGATTAGAGCGCGGCGGCATGCCTTCGTTGCTTGTCCGGCTTCAGCTTTGGGATTAGCTCTTATCCATGGGCCAGCCACTGATTCCCCCGCCAGGTCACGGCGCTGAAGAGATTGCGCTGCACGAGGCGCTCGAGCAGCGTTACCTCGCATATGCGCTCTCGACGATCGTCAATCGAGCCCTGCCGGATGCGCGCGATGGCCTCAAACCCGTGCACCGGCGGCTACTCTACGCGATGCAACAGCTGCGCCTCGATCCAGGGGCGGCATTCAAGAAATGCGCCCGTGTTGTCGGTGATGTAATCGGCAAGTTTCATCCGCACGGCGACCAGGCGGTCTACGACGCGCTCGTGCGCCTCGCTCAGGACTTCTCACAGCGATACCCGCTTATCGACGGGCAGGGGAACTTCGGCAATGTCGACGGCGATAACCCTGCCGCCATGCGCTACACCGAAGCGCGGCTGACCGACATCGCGCATTTTCTGCTGGAGGGGATCGACGAGGACGCGATCGACTTCAGACCGACCTATGACGGCTCCGAGCGCGAGCCGGTTGTCCTACCGGCGGCATTTCCCAATCTGCTGGCCAACGGCTCCCAGGGGATCGCGGTCGGCATGGCGACCTCTATTCCGCCGCACAATGCCGCGGAGCTCTGCGATGCGGCACTGCACCTGATATCCACGCCCAGTGCCAGGAGCCGCACCCTGCTGAAATACGTGCAGGGTCCCGACTTTCCGACCGGCGGCGTGATCATCGATCCGCCGGACGTGATCGCCGAGGCTTATGCGACTGGGCGCGGTTCTTTTCGCGTGCGCGCGCGCTGGCACAAGGAGGACACCGGTCGGGGGACCTATCTCATCGTCGTCAACGAAATCCCCTGGTTGGTGCAGAAGGGACGACTAGTCGAGCGCCTGGCCGAGCTCATCAACGAGAAGAAGCTGCCGCTAGTCGCCGACGCACGTGACGAATCGGCCGAGGACATTCGGCTGGTCATCGAGCCGCGCTCTCGCACCGTGGATCCAGCGCTGCTGATGGAGTCGCTGTTCAAGCTCACCGAGCTCGAGAGCCGCATTGCGCTGAACATGAATGTGCTCGTGCAGGGCCGCATTCCCAAAGTGGTCGGTCTCGCCGAGGCGCTGTCGGAATGGCTCGGCCATCGCCGCGAGGTTTTGCTGCGGCGCTCCAGATTTCGGCTTGATCGCATCGAGCACCGTCTCGAGGTGCTCGGTGGATACCTGATCGCCTATCTCAACCTCGACAAGGTGATCAGGATCATCCGCCGCGAAGATGAGCCGAAGCCCGTGCTGATGGCCTCGTTCAAGCTCTCCGAGGTGCAAGCGGACGCGGTGCTGAACATGCGGCTGCGCAATTTGCGCAAGCTCGAGGAAATGGAGATCAGGAGCGAGGAGAAGGAGCTGCGCTCCGAGCGCAAGAAGCTCAAGGACCTGCTCGGCTCCGAGAAGGAGCAATGGAGCACCGTGGCAGCCGAGATCAGGACATTGCGTGCCCGGCTCGGCCCCACGACCGAGCTGGGCAAACGCCGGACGAGCTTCGCGGAGCAGCCGCAGCATGACGAATCCGCCATCGAGCAAGCCCTGGTCGAACGCGAGCCGATCACGGTCGTCGTTTCCGAGAAAGGGTGGATTCGGGCGCTGCGGGGAACCGTTACTGATTTGGCGGGGATTGGGTTTAAGACGGATGACCGTTTGAGGTTCGCATTTGCCGCCGAAACCACGTCGAAGTGCCTCGTGTTGGCGACCAACGGGCGTTTCTACACGATCGAGGCGGCCAAGCTTCCCGGCGGCCGGGGTCACGGCGAGCCGATCCGCCTGTTCATCGATCTGGAACAGGAGGCGGATTTTGTCGGCGTCTTTCCCTATCAGGGGGCGCGCAAATTCCTGCTGGGGACCGCGCAGGGGCGGGGATTTGTCGTTGCAGAGGATGAATGCCTGGCCAACACCCGCAAGGGCAAACAGGTGCTCAACGTCGCTCCTCCCGATGCGGCTCGCGCGATCGCCCAGATCGAGGGTGAGCTCGTCGCGGCCGTCGGTGAAAACCGCAAGATGATCATATTTCCCCTCGAGCAAGTGCCGGAATTGGGTCGAGGGCGCGGTGTGCGGCTGCAGCGTTACAAGGATGGCGGCCTGAGCGATCTTAAGACCTTCAAAGCTGACGCAGGACTTTCCTGGACCGATACTGCCGGTCGCGTCTTCACGCTGAGCCTGAAGGAGCTCGGGGATTGGCGTGGCAATCGCGCCGACGCCGGCCGGCTTGCCCCCAAGGGATTTCCCCGCAGCAACAAATTCAGTAGCATGCCGTTAAACGGCAGCCGGACGGAGTAGGGCGGCCGGGTTCGCACGAACGAAATTCACTGCCGCTGATCGTGATTTTGCCCGCGCCACACGAGTGAACCGCTCGCGTCAGATCGCCAGGAGCAGAATAGAGCCGGGTGAGTGCTGGAACACCGCCGCCGCGGTATCCCCGAAGAACAGCTTTTTGCCCGGCCGTCGACTGACGCCCATGATGAGCAGGTCGGCCGGCCTCAGCTGCGCGAGGATCGCCGCGTCGGGGGCAAGGTCCGTGCGCACCACGGTAGCCATTCTGACCCCGTGGCGCTGGCCCATTTCAGTGATGTCCCCGATGACGGCGCGGGCCTGCTCGCCGGCGTAGAACCCGCGCCAGGTTCGCTGGGTCGTCGCTCCGGTATTGGCGACATGCAGGACGGTGACCGGGCAACCAGAGGCTCGCGCAACCGCGATTGCCAGCTCTGCTCCCCGGCGCGAGATCTCGGTTCCATTGATGGGGACGAGCACATGCGGCGGGTCCTGCTGCGGATGCTGCAATTGCCCGTTGCGGGCGTCGACGATTGCTGCCGGTCCGTCGAATGCAGCGACAATGCGGGCGACGTCCTGATGGAACTCGCCCGATGGTGTCTTTGTATTCCTGATACCGAGAATGAGCAGGCCGTAACCCTTCTTGGCCTCGCGCTCCACGCCCTGCTCGCCGGGCTTCTCAGGCATGCGCACCATCACATCAACCGGATGCGCAGGGGCAGCCTCCTCGTTCAAAGGGCTAGTCGCGCGAGCAGCCGACTTCACGAGCTCAGGGCTTTTTGCTTGTGGTGTCTCGGCACCTGCATCCGCTTTGATCGCTCGGTCGGCATGGGTTAGCTCGCCATTGGGCAGCGGCAATACCGTAGTGGTGAGCGAACGCGAGCCCGCCACCAGCCCGGTCACATGCGCGGCGAAATTGCCGTTTGGGCTTTCGTCCGCTGCGAGCAACAGGCGCTCGACAGTGGGGAGAAACTCTCGCGCTTCGTATTCCTCGCGCTCGAGCCGTTCCCTTTCACTGCTGCTTATGGGGACCCGGGCGAGAGCCCATCGCAGCATCGGCGGCATGGCCAACGTCGTGACGATTGCCATTGCGACAATGATGGTGAAGAGGTTGTGGCTGAGCGCACCCATGGAAAGGCCGATGGTGGCGACGATAATTTCGGTCGATCCTCGCGCATTCATGCCGCAGCCGAGCGCAAGCGCTTCCTGCCGCGTAAGGCCGCCGACCGCGCCTCCGATGAACGCCCCGGCAAATTTTCCGAAGCTTGCAAGTAGAACTACGCCAAATGCCAGGGCCGCCATTGTCGGATCCTTCAGGACGCTCAGATCGGTCGAGAGACCCGACACACCGAAGAATACCGGCATGAAGAAAGCCAGGATGAGGCCACGCAGTTGCTCGTCCACATGCTTGCTCAGAATCGGAGATTCGCCCACGAGAACCCCGGCGACGAAAGCTCCCAAGACCGTATGCACACCGATGAACTGCGTGACCAATGCCAGCGTGCCCATGATCACCAGGATCGTGGTCACGACCGGGAAATCGCTTTCGAAATAGTCGTTTGCCCATCGCATCAAAAGAAAGACGATCCGGCGCCCTACGGTAAAGCTCGCGATCAGGAACGCTACCGTCCCCAGCATGGTCCTGCCGATGCTCACGAGGTCAACGGTATGAGCCTGTGCAAGGCTGAAGATCATGGCGATGATGCACCAGCCGATGGAATCCTCGCAGATGGCGGAGGCAATGATGATCTGCCCGAGCTTCCGCCGGGTGAAACCCATCTCCCTTATGATTGCTGCAACGATCTTGATGGACGAAATCGACAAAGCGGTTCCGAGGAACAGCGACGTAATCAGCCGCTGATCGGGACGCGGCAGGAGTGTTTCCGGCATCAGCTCGCCGAGCGCAAAGCCGCACATGAAAGGCACCGCCACACCGCTCAGCGAGATTACCAGGGCGCTCTTGCCAACCTGCCTCACGAACTTGAGGTCCGTCTCCATTCCGGTGAGAAGCAGCAGCAAAAGAACTCCAAGCTGCGCAATCCCATCGAGCATGGCGGCCTGCTCGGGAGCTTGGGGAAAGAGTGCTTGCTGCACACCGGGCCACAGCAGCCCCAGGCCCGAGGGTCCGAGCAGGATGCCGCCTATGAGCATCCCCATAACGGACGGCTGGCCGAGGCGGATCATAAGCTCGCCCAACACCCGGCCCACCAACATGAGCAGGATCAATTGGGCAAAGAAAGTGGTTGCGGAGGCTCCGCCTGGGCCTGGTTGTGCCGCCCACGCAGCACCTTCGCTTCCCGCCAGCGCCGTGCCGATCAGCACAATCGGGATGAGGACGCCGTTTGAGGTATGCGGTGCGCGGCGCACCACCGCGTGGGGATGGCTGAACCTCATCATGATGCACCGGTGGCTAAATACGGATCCCGAGGGATCGTTCCGGGGCGAGCCAGGCGGGCTGCGCACGCCCATACGGTCACCCGCCGCAGGCTGGCGGGTACGCAAGCGGGATTCTGCGGGTGCAGAAATATTTGAGGAGCGCGCCTTCTCTACGTCCGAGCGCCGGCGAACGCCGTCGAGACCACACTGACAAGCCGGACGCGCAAATAATCAATGATCCACGCGCTTCCAGCCCTCCGGGGCGAGCCGCTGTTGTGGCAGGAAGCGGCCTTTGTAGGCCATCTTGCGCGAGCCTTGCACCCAATAGCCCAGATACACGTACGAGAGCCCCATCCGCCGCGCCCGCTCGATGTGGTCGAGTATCATGAAGGTGCCGAGGGAGCGCGACGAAAAGTCCGAATCGTAGTACGAGTACACCATCGAGAGACCGTCGCTGAGCGCGTCCGTCAGCGCGACCGAAAGCAGCCGGCCAGCCCGGAGCGCCGAGCTCGAGCTGTCGGGAGGGCGCTGTCGATATTCGATCATGCGGGTCTCTACATGGCTGTCCTCGACCATCATGGCATAGTCGAGCACAGTCATATCCGCCATGCCGCCCTCCCGATGACGTGCGTCCAGATACGAGCGGAATACCGAGTACTGCTCCGACGTGGGTACCGCCACGCGCATTTCACCGACCACGTCGCGGTTGCGTTCGACCACCCGCCGCATGCTGCGCGTTGGCCGAAAGTCTTCCACGATCACCCGAACTGAAATACAAGCGCGGCAGGTATCGCAAGCCGGTCGATAAGCGATGGACTGGCTGCGGCGAAAACCCCCGTGGGTGAGGAGGTCGTTCAGCTGCGCCGCCCGCTCGCCCACGAGATGGGTAAATACCTTGCGTTCTTCTTGACCCGGCAGATAGGGGCACGGTGAGGGGGCGGTCAGATAGAATTGGGGAGTATTGCGGGAGTGCTGGGTCACGATGGTCTCAAGCCGGATGCGGTCGCATTTCCTGCGCCATCTAGCATTGCGCGCTCGGGACCTCCCGTCAAACAGCGTGGCTCAGGGGCGCAAGCGCGCCCCGCGCAATGCCTCGGTACGCTTTGGATTATTGATGACGATGGTGCCTACAAGCATATCGTGCAGCAGGCGCTTTCTGTCATTGAAGAACGTGACCAGGAGGATGAAGGGGGTCAGAAAGGAAATGCTGAGCCAGTAGACGACCGCGTGCGCCGCGCCGAGAACGAAATAGGCCGGCGCTCCATACCAGGTGCGCATTTCAAGGTCGGTCATTCGCATCCCCAGAGTGGCCGAGGCTGGGCTGCCGAATGTATATCCGTAGTAGAAAATCGCCCATATCACCGCTCCAGGCCAGAGCAAGGCGTAAAGCGCCCATCCCAGGCCGAGGGTCAGGAGCCCGAATATGAGAATGAACACGGCTGCGATCAGCACCGGAACGACAATGATTGTGACGTCAATCAGAAAGGCGATGCAGCGGCGTGCGAGCACACCTTCGAACAGCTCCGGATTGCGGATCGGATCATAAGCATGCGGCTTGACCTCGATCGAAACACCGATCTTTCTCGGTCCGCTGTCGGTCATGGGTTGATCCTGCATGCGGCCGAAATGGCAGATGGAGGCTCAACGGTGCTGCCGCAAGAAGCACGTTGGGAGTGAGATGAAGAGGATGGTCCTGTTTGCCACGTAGCGTGCCGGAGCAGCGGATGCAAAGGAATGACTATTGAGATTGCCGATATACAGCTCGCCCGCCGCGCGATCGCGGGTCACGTGCTGCGCACACCTATGCTGCCGGCTCCCAAGCTCTCCCGCGCGACCGGTGCCGAAGTGTTCGTAAAGTACGAAAATCTCCAGGTCACGCACTCGTTCAAGGAGCGCGGCGCATTGAACAAGCTTGCGTCACTGGGCAAGTCCGAGCGGGTACAGGGGGTCATCACCATGTCCGCCGGAAATCATGCCCAGGCAGTTGCCTACCACGCGGCACGATTGGGCATTCCAGCCACCGTCGTGATGCCGGTCACCACACCGTTCGTGAAGGTGGAGGCGACCCAGTCCCACGGGGCGCAGGTTGTGCTCGAGGGCGAGACAGTAGCCGAGGCCGAGATGCAGGCGGAAACCCTGTCGCGCGAGCGAGGCCTGACCTGGGTGCATCCCTATGATGATCCTCTGGTGATCGCAGGCCAGGGCACTATCGCACTGGAAATGCTGGAAGAAGTAGCTGACCTCGATACCCTGATATTTCCAGTTGGAGGGGGAGGGCTCATCGCCGGCAATGCGGTCGCGGCGCATGCGCTCAAGCGGGGGATCGAGATCGTAGGCGCGGAGGCGGAGCTATATCCATCATTCTGGAACGCTCTTCACGGCGGCAACCGCCCATGCGGCGGGCCGACGCTGGCGGAGGGAATTGCCGTCAAGAACGTGGGCAGGCTCACCCTGCCGATCGTGCGCGAGCTCGTGTCCGAGCTCATCCTGGTCGACGAAGCCCGTATTGAACGGGCCGTCAATGCGTTTCTGACCTTCCAGAAAGCCATGGCCGAGGGGGCTGGCGCTGCGGGGCTGGCCGCTATGCTGGTGAAGCCGGAGCGGTTCCGGTCCCGCAGAGTAGGGCTGGTGCTGTGCGGCGGGAACATCGATCCGCGCATTCTGGCCTCCATCATGGTGCGCGAGCTCGAGCGCGAGGACCGGATCGTGTCGTTCCGGCTGACCATCCCCGACCGGCCCGGAGTGCTCGGGCATATCGCCACCCGCCTGGGTGCGCTCGGTGCGAATATTCTCGCGGTCGAGCATCGGCGGCTGTTTCTCGACGTGCCTGCCAAAGGCGCCCGGCTCGACGTGACCATGGAGACCCATGATCAGATCCATGCCGAGGAGATCTTTCAGGCGTTGGAAGCGGATGGATTCAGCCCGGTATGGATCGACACCGCGACCACGATGGAGTAGCGCAAGCGGGCCGTGGTCTTCGCCAGCGGTCGGGAAGCGCTGGCAACGTGATGGTCTCCTCAGGGCGGGCGACTTGCGCGAGAAGGAATTACGCATCGCATTGGTCTGTTTCGGCGGCATTTCGCTCGCCGTCTATATGCACGGGATCACCAAGGAAATACTCAAGCTGGTACGTGCCTCGGCGGCACTGCACGCGATCCGCGACCGATCGCGGCGGGAGCGAGCGTCGTTCCTCGATGCCAAGAACCCCAGTGACCCGGAATACGACACCGAGGAAATCTATTTCGAGCTGCTGAAAAAGATCGGCCGCAAGCTCGACTTACGCGTGATCGTCGATATCATCGCCGGCGCTTCGGCAGGCGGCATCAACGGCAGCATGCTGGCGCGCGCCTTGAGCCATGACCTTCGGATGGACGTGCTGCGCAATCTCTGGATCGAGAACGCGGACGTCAGCGTCCTGCTGGCCTCCGAGGCGCGCGCGAGCAAATGGAGCAAATGGTTTCTCTTCCCGCTGATCTGGGCTGCCGCGGCGATGGGATGGGTCCGATCCATCCAGGATGCCGAAGTGCGGCAAAAACTGTCGCTGTTCGTGCGTTCGCGCTGGTTCAAACCCCCGCTCGGCGGTCGGATAATGGCCGGCTTGATGTACGATGCCATTACCTCAATGGGAGCGGCTGCAAATGCGCAAGCCTCGCTCCTCCCTTCGAGCCAGTCGCTCGATCTGTTCGTGACACTGACCGATTACCAAGGCCATGCGCAGTTGCTGCAAATCCATGATCCGCCGCTGATCGAAGAATTGGAGCATCGCCACATCCTGCATTTCAGCTATCGGCGGCATTCCAATGGGAGGGTGGATAGCGACTTCGAGCTCGATAACGCTGCAGGTCTGGCGTTCGCTGCGCGCGCGACCTCGTCGTTTCCGGGCGCCTTTCCGCCGGCCCGGATTGTGGAAATGGACGAGGTTGTCAGCGCCCGGGGAGGGACCTGGTCTCGCCGAGCCGCTTTCATCGCCAAGTGCTTCGCCGATTATCTGCGCGCCGGCATCGACCCTGCAGAGGTACCGTTCATCGACGGTTCGGTCCTCAACAACCGGCCTTTTCAGCAGGCGATTGCTGCCATTCATGGCCGGCCGGCCTACCGCGAGGTGGACCGGCGTCTCGTCTATATCGATCCGCACCCTGCTTCTCCGCCGCCCAACCAGGGCCAGCAGGTTCCGGGCTTCTTCTCCACCTTGCGCGGCGCGCTGTCGGATATCCCGAGCGCGCAACCGGTGACGGAAGAGCTCACCCGGGTGGGTGAATTCAACGAGCAGGTGAGGCGACTGCGAGCGATCATCGAAACCGCACGCCCGCACGTCAGCGAGCTCGTGAGCAAATTCGTCACTGTCGCCTTTGATCGTCCTATTTCGAGCGAGGAGCTGCGCCTGTGGCGGGAGCAAGTGAATTCACAGGTCGCTTTCGATGCGGGGTTTGCGTATCAGGCCTATGTCCGCCTCAAGCTTGCATCAGTGCGCGCTTTCGGTGCGGAGTTGATCCTCAAGCTGCGAGGCGCACCCCCCCATTCCCCGCAGTCGCGCGTCGTTGCCGAGATCATTGATGCGTGGGCTCTCCGCAAGCAGATCGTCTATCAGGAGGCGGACCGCGAAGCCCTGGAATTTGAAATAGACGGCGAGGACGGTCGTCCCCCGTGGGTGGATTACCTCCTTGCTTTCGATGTCAAGTATCGCGTGCGGCGGCTGCAGTTCCTGATCGAGGGGCAAAACCGGCTTTATCAGCTTATCGGACAGAAGCGGTTCACAGCATTCGACCCTCGCGTAGTGGATCGACTCAAGCGTGAATTTTTTGATCGGCTCGATGCGCTGCGGCGTCGTGAGGAGGCGGATTTCTACAGCGAGGATGCGCGCCGTCTGGCCTCGGAGATCTTGCCGATCCTGCCGGCGCCCGACGAGATCAGGCACGTCAAGACCTATGCGGAGAAGCTCGTAGAGCTGCATGGAGACAAGATCGATTTGATGATCGAACGGCTGCGAGAGGAGATCGATCTGAACGCCACGACGCGCGATCTTGATCGTCTTCTGGCTTCGCTCGATCGGGGCGAATGGGATTCGGGGGCACGCCGGGAGGTGCTGATCAACTATCTCGGATTTCCGTTCTGGGACGTATTGACCTTTCCGATCATCAACACGAGGGAGACCGGCGAATTGCGGGAAATTCTAATCGATCGAATCAGCCCGAACGATGCCAGCGCGTCGAGCATTCTCGGCGGCGTAGAAAGTCTGAAGGGTATCGGTTTTGGCCATTTTGCCGCGTTTCTTTCACGTGCTTACCGCGAGAACGACTATCTCGTCGGCCGGCTGCACGCTCTTGACCGGTTGATCGACATCGTGTGCGACTCCGCCGGCATCGATGCCGGGAGCCCGCACGTCGATGTTCCAGCACTGAAGGAACGAGGACTCCGCCGGATTCTCGACCGTGAGGAGGGAAATCTCGTCAACAGCACAAGCCTTATCACGGCCCTGCGTGACCGGATTCAGGCAAAGACGGCGAGCCAGTAGCGTCAGCCGACCTCCACCTCGTTCCAAAACCCGAAGCGCTGTGCGACCTGCTGCATCCCGGGAAGCGGTGCCTCGTAGGACCATGCAGCACGCTCGTGGCGCATGCCGTCGATCACCACGTCGTAGAACTGGACGCCGTGTGGACATGCCCGGTCGGAATCCGTCTTGGGGGACTTCACCAGCCACTCCATGCGCACCGAAGAACGCGGAAAATACTGATAGCCGCCGCTCTCGACGACATTGTTGCTCTCAGCGACGACATGGCTCTGCAAGGTTGCCTTCACTTTGACCTCCATCGGGGTGCTCTCTCGGCTCTCAACTTAAGAGCGGCCCGAACCTGACGCTAGCCGTAGAAGAGCAGAAGCGCGGCTGCCGCATTCATCCGGTTGGAAGGGGCAGGGCGCGCCCTCGATATGCTCCGAAGGGTCCAACCTCGCAGGTGTCCACCCGGTCGGGCCGGGCGCTCCAGCGAGCATGCCAACCTCCGGCTCGGATTTGCTCGCCCGCCCCCATGCCCGAAGCGGTAATCCAGGACTTCCGCGGAGCAGTCGGCGGCGTCCTGAAGGCCTCCGAAATCGGCCCTTCCTGGCTCGATTTGCCTTTGACGCTCGCCGCGGGGCCCCTCTGCAAGGAATCCGGGGTGAATTGGACCGAAGCCGATACTTTTTAACTGTGGCATTCAGATCACAGTCAGGAAACAAAAGTCTTTATATGATGCCGGGAGTGGCGACTGTTGCTGGGGGTGGCTGCCATGTGTCGGGGTTCTCTCTCGCCTTCGCGCCGTATCGCGCTTTTTACTCTGCTTGTTGCGTTTTCAGCCGCTGCAATCGTCTCGCAAGCCGAGGCGCGCGGCTCGCGGCATCACGGCAAGCAGCATGCCACGGCGCACCATGCGATCCATGGTGCCGACTACAAGCCGCCATATGCCGAGTTCGTGTTTGACGCCAATTCCGGCCAGACGCTGCAAGAGCTCAATGCAGACGAGCCGCGCCATCCCGCATCCCTGACGAAAGTGATGACGCTCTATCTGCTGTTCGAGCAGCTTGAAGCAGGCAAGCTCAAGCTCGACACACCCCTGCAGATCTCGGCGCGCGCCGCGTTGCAGCCGCCCACCAAGCTCGGTCTCAAGGCCAATCAGACCATCGCGGTAGAGGATGCCATCAAAGGAATGTGCACCAGATCGGCGAACGATGCCGCCCTGGTGGTCGCCGAGGCGATCGGCGGGAGCGAGGAGGAATTTGCCAAGCTCATGACCGAGAAGGCGAGAGCGCTGGGCATGGCGAACACCACTTACGTCAACGCCTCGGGTCTACCCGACGACCAGCAGATCACGACTGCGCGGGACCAGGCCATTCTGGGCCGCGCCGTTCAAGACCGCTTCCCCAATTACTATCGTTATTTTTCCACTGCCAATTTCCGTTACCATGGACACGACATCCATAATCACAACGCTCTCTTGGGCAATGTAAAGGGCGTCGATGGAATCAAGACCGGCTACACGGAGGCGTCCGGCTACAATCTGACCACCTCCGTCCATCGTGACGGCCGGTATCTCGTCAGCGTGGTCATGGGCGGGCGTTCCAATGCTGCGCGCGATAGCCGTATGCGCGAGATGATCGAGAAATTTATTTCACTGGCTTCGGTCCAACGGACGGCGCCGGCTGCAGCTCCAACCGGAATGGACCTCGCCAGCCAGAGCAGCACCGGCGCGCGGGCACCGAATGCCGCGCCGACAGGTGCCGCTGCGGAGCACTTCGCTCCTGCGACTGAAGGCGTCCCGCCGGCTGCGGCCGGCGGCAGGCCCGAGGAGGCGCAAACTTCGCAACCGCCGGAGCAAGGCAGAGCCGAGGTGCATCCTGCCAAGCCGCAGGAGCACGGGTCAAAAGCGACGGCAGTCGCCAAGCTCTCCAGTGAGCATTCGCGCCGCTCGCGCGGGAGGGGAGCAAGGCCAGCCGGGGCGCCGGCGGCGACGGCTGCCTCTTCGGGATTCTCGCCGGCAGGGGCGTGGTAGCTCCACTCAGCCGATCATTTCCGCAATGCGCGGCGCAAAGTAGGTCAGGACTCCGCAGGCGCCTGCGCGCTTGAACGCGACAAGGCTCTCCAGCATTGCCTTGTCCTTCTCGATCCATCCGTTCTGCGCGGCAGCCATGATCATCGCGTATTCACCCGAGACCTGATAGGCGAAGGTGGGCACGCCGAAAGTGTCCTTCACCCGACGCAAAACGTCGAGGTAAGGCATTCCGGGTTTCACCATCACCATGTCGGCGCCTTCGAGGATATCGGCCTCGACCTCGCGCAAGGCCTCGTCCGTATTGGACGGATCCATCTGGTAGGTGCGCTTGTCTCCACTCAAGGTAGCTGACGAGCCGACGGCATCGCGGAATGGCCCGTAAAAGGCCGAAGCGTATTTTGCCGCGTAGGCCATGATCGAAATGTCGGCAAAGCCGCCCTGGTCGAGCGCGCCGCGGATGGCGCCCACCCGCCCGTCCATCATGTCCGAAGGCGCAATGATGTCACAGCCGGCCTCGGCCTCGACCAGGGCCTGCTTGACCAGCACCTCGACCGTTTCGTCATTGACGATGATGCCGTCCCGAAGCAATCCGTCGTGGCCGTGGCTCGTATACGGGTCGAGGGCGACATCGCAGAGGATCCCGATTGCGGGCACCTCCTTCTTGATGGCGCGTATGGCGCGACAGACAAGATTGTCGGGGTTGAGCGCTTCGCTGCCGTCAGGATCGCGCAGTCCGGGGTCGGTATAGGGAAACAGTGCCAGGCAGGGGAGCGCGAGCCTTGCGCCTCGCTCGGCGTCGCGGACAGCCTGGTCGATCGACAGCCGCTCGACCCCGGGCATGGAATCAATCGGGATGCGGATATTGGAACCGTCCACCAGGAACAGGGGCCAGATCAGGTCGTCGCGGGTGAGCACATTCTCGCGCACAAGGCGGCGGGCCCATTCGGCTTTGCGATTGCGGCGCAGGCGGCTGGTAAGCGCGAGCTGCGGTATGGGTTTGCTCTCGACCGGGGCAAGACGCGCTTCGATCGGGCGGCCGTATTTGATCGCCATGGCGGAAACCTTGATGATGCCGGCGCGAGGCGAAAGCCTGACGGGCCGGACCTCTGACCTCATTGGTCCTCACTCGGATATACCCAAACCACGCTGTCAAGCCCAGAAGACCCGACATATGGATTTCGAGCTTACGGAAGAGCAGCGCGCCATGCAGGATACCGCGCGCGCATTCGCGCGCGAGGAGATGATGCCCTGCGCAGCGCAGTGGGACGAGGAGGAGCGCCTGCCGATAGACACGCTGCGGCGTGCGGCCGCCCTGGGCTTTGCAGGCATTTATGTGGGCGCTGACGTGGGCGGCTCGGCGCTTTCGCGGCTCGACGCTACGATCATCTTCGAGGAGTTGGCGACGGGGTGCACCTCGACGGCCGCCTACATGTCCATCCACAATATGGTCGCCTGGATGATCGATGCATACGGGAGCGCCGAGCTGCGCCTGCGCTTTCTTCCCGATCTTTGCAGCATGGCCAAGCTCGGCAGCTACTGCCTGACGGAACCGGACTCCGGCTCGGATGCAGCCAGCCTGAAGACGCGTGCCCTGCGCCAGCACGACCATTATGTCCTGGACGGCGCCAAAGCGTTCATATCGGGGGGCGGGGTCTCCCACGTATACCTCGTCATGGCGCGAACCGGGGATACGGGCGCGCACGGCATCTCCTGCTTCCTGGTCGAGAAGGGGACACCGGGGCTTTCCTTCGGTGCCCAGGAAAAGAAGCTCGGCTGGCACTCGCAGCCTACCGCCATGGTGATGCTCGACCGCTGCCGGATACCCGTGGCTAACCGGGTCGGCAGCGAAGGGCAGGGTTTCAAGATCGCGATGCGCGGGCTGGACGGCGGGCGTCTCAACATCGCGGCGTGCTCCCTGGGCGGCGCCCAGTTCTGTCTCGACCGCACGGTTGCGTACATGAAAGAGCGAAAGCAATTCGGCAGCCGTCTCGCCGATTTTCAGGCGTTGGGTTTTCGCGTTGCCGACTATGCGACCACGATCGAAGCGGCGCGCCTGCTTCTGCGTCGCGCCGCCTCGGCCCTGGACATCGGCGAGCCCGCTGCAACGCGCCTTGCGGCGATGGCCAAACGGCTTGCGACTGATTGCGGCTTCGAGGTGGTCAACGGCTGCCTCCAGCTGCATGGCGGCTACGGCTACCTGCGCGATCATCCGATCGAGCGGGTATTGCGCGATCTGCGCGTCCATCAGATTCTCGAGGGCACGAACGAGGTGATGCGATTGATCATCAGCAGGGATATATTGGGCAATTGAGAGTGGCGCATTTGAGTTTTGCCAATGGACGATATCGCCGAACGTCGCCGGCATCTTCCTTCCCGGACCCGCCCCGAGCTAACCGGGATACATTTCCCGTGCGATGCCCGTCTTCCTCGCAGCAGCTGATGGAGCGGGAGATAGCCTGGCCCGTGAACGAGTGACGAGCTCCGAGCCGGACATCCTGTTCGAGCGATGCGGTGCAGCCGGTCACGTCGTTCTGAATCGGCCGCAGGCGCTCAACGCAGTGTCGCACCAGATGGTGTGTGCGCTGGCCCAGAAGCTCGCCGAATGGGAGAGCGATCCCGCGGTGACCCGCGTCGTTGTCAGCGCCCGAGGGGGGCGGGCATTCTCGGCAGGCGGCGACTTGCGCGACCTCTATGACCTCGGACGTGCCGGGCGGCATGAGGAGGCATTGGCATTCTTTCGCGCGGAATATGCGCTCAATTATCGCATCAAGCATTACCGCAAGCCGTATGTTGCATTGATCGACGGAATCGTCATGGGAGGCGGCGTCGGAATCTCCGTGCACGGTTCCCATCGCGTGGCGGGCGACAGGTTCGCGTTCGCAATGCCCGAGGTGGGGATCGGTTTTTTTCCCGACATTGGCGCGACCTGGCTCTTGCCGCGCCTGCCGGGCAGGATAGGCGCCTACTGCGCGCTCACCGGAGACCGGCTCGATGCGCGTGACGCTGTGGCCGCAGGGATCGCGACCCATCGCGTGGCCTCGAGCCGGTTTCCTGAGCTCATGCAGAGTTTGTTCAGTGCAGTGCCGGTGGATGCTTTGCTCGGCGCATTCGCAGAGCCGGCCGGCACAGGGCGGATCACGGCGGGCGCAGCCGCAGTCGATCGCTTGCTGGGAGCCGACGGCGTTGAAGGCATCGTGTCACGCCTTGATGCGGAAGCGGCCGGGAATGGCCCCGATGCGGCCTTTGCTTCTGCAACATCTGCCTCTATTCGTACGAAGTCGCCAACCAGCTTGAAGATTGCACTCGCCCAGATGCAGCGCGGCGGTTGCCTTGATTTTGCCGAATGCATGCGGACCGAGTTCCGCATTGTGTCCCGCGTGATGCACGGCCATGATTTCTACGAAGGGGTAAGAGCGGTTATCATCGACAAGGATCAGAAGCCGCGCTGGCAGCCGGACGCGCTCCAGAAGGTAGCCGCGGCCGAGGTCGAGCGTTACTTTGCCCCTCTTACAAGCGAGCTTGCCCTGCCATGATTCACGCAGACGAGCCGCAGACGCTCGAGCCGGTGCATGCCGGCGAGGGCGAAAGCGAGGAGAAACAGTGGGCGTCGTGGCTCGTGCTCTTCCTGCGGGCCATGGCAGTCGCCTCGATCTTCAAGGGCCTCTACCATTGGGCGGTCATCTGCGGCATCGGTGCGCCTTTCCCCTCCGGGTTCGATTCCTACTCGCCCCCCTATCAAGTGGCTACAATGTTCTTTGCCGTGATCGATCCGGTGGCGGGAGTGGGCCTGTGGCTTGCGGCACCTTGGGGCGCCGTCGTGTGGCTCACGTCGGTTATTTCAATGGCGGCGGTCGAGGTGTTATTTCCCCAAATCTTTGGGGGAAACATGTTCGCTGTGATGTTCGAGATCGCGCTTCTCGGTACATATGTCTGGCTGGTGGTGATGGCGGCCCGCGAACAGCCGGAGTGACGCGATCCCAGGAGCTTCAAATCGGCGGCGCTGGCGAGAATGACAATGGCAACAATCGGCTTTATTGGTCTCGGCAATATGGGCCTGCCGATGGCACAGAATCTGGTCAAGGCCGGGCACACCGTCTGCGGCTTTGACCTGACTGAGTTTGCCTCGGAGCGGCTGGCTTCCGGCGGCGGCAAGCGAGCGAATTCACTGCCCGAAGCATGCGATGGGGCCGAGGTAGTGGTGACCATGCTGCCCGCGGGCGAGCAGGTTCGGCAGGTCTATCTGGGCGAGCAGGGTGTGCTCGATGCAGTCGCTGACGATACTTTGTTGATCGACTCCTCCACCATCGATGTCGAGACCGCACGCGAAGTGGCGCAGGCTGCCGACGAGCGGGGCTTGCCCATGGTCGATGCACCGGTCTCGGGCGGTGTAGCAGGTGCGCAAGCGGCCTCGCTGACCTTCATGGTCGGCGGTTTCGCAGACGCATTCGAGCGCGCCCGGCCGGTGCTCGAAGCGATGGGCAAGACGATCGTGCATGCCGGTGGCCCCGGCAATGGTCAGGCGGCGAAAATTTGCAACAATATGATCCTGGGCGCCTCGATGATCGTGGTTTGCGAAGCTTTCCTGCTTGCCGACAAGCTCGGTCTCGACTCGCAGAAGCTGTTTGATATCTCGTCGAAGTCATCGGGCCAGTGTTGGTCAATGACAAGTTATTGTCCGGTGCCCGGGCCGGTTCCGAGCTCGCCGGCCAATCGCGACTACAAGCCCGGATTTACCGCTGCCATGATGCTCAAGGACTTGAATTTGGCGCAGGCTGCCGCACGTGCGACGCGCGCTACCACGCCGCTGGGCGCGGGGGCAGCCGCCGTGTACGAGAGATTTGTGGAGAGTGGCGGCGGGAGCGTCGATTTCTCCGGCATCATTCGCTATTTGCGTGGAGCGTGAAAGGGCCGGCAGCTCGAGGAAAACCCGGTTGCGGGGACAGGGCGGGCTTCGAGCACGTCACTGCGCTACGCTCTCGAGCCTCCGCACTGCGGAGCCAGCGTGAACGGAAGGTTACGATGAGCATTGGAATGCGTCCGGACATTTGCGGATGCAAATAAACGCTATCTTTATCCTCTTGTTTAAATCGATTTTAGACCCTTCCGGGTAGGGTGACGGTCGAGCGGGGAAACAGGGCCTCGCCGTCACAAACAACGACAACTGTCGGGAAGGCGTCATGATGAAAGCCGTTGCCAAGACGGCGGAGCCGGTCGAGCGCGAAGCGCGCTTCGACCAGATCCGGCCGCTTTATCTGGAAGCCTTGACTTTGGTGGAGCGGCTGCATCGCCGCTTGCTGGACGTGATCAAGGACGAGTTCGACCGCCGCAGCCGCAACGATATCAACTCGGTGCAGGCGCTGCTGCTGTATAATGTCGGCGACAAGGAGCTCACTGCCGGCGAGCTGCGCACCCGCGGCTATTATCTCGGCTCCAATGTTTCCTACAATCTCAAGAAACTGGTGGAGATGGGATTCCTCGATCACCAGCGTTCTCGCATCGACCGGCGCTCGGTCCGCATCAAGCTCACGGATAAAGGGCGTGAAGTGCGCGAGATCGTCGATGGCCTCTATCAGAAGCACGTTCGCACGGTGGAGCAGGTCGGCGGCATCAATACCGACGAGTTCACCACCCTGAACAAGTCGCTGCACCGCCTGGAGCGGTTCTGGACCGATCAGATCCTCTATCGGCTGTAGATGCTGCAATACCTCTCCCTGAAAAGGGGGAGGCCGACAGGATTTGCTCCCGCCTGCGCGGGGGCAAATGCTGTCGGCTGGGGACTCTACCCGGTCGCGGCGCGCTTGACCCCCACCCGGCTCGCTTCGCTCGCTGACCTTCCCTTTCAGGGCGAGCTATGGAGCGCTCGGCTTGGCGCCTGGAATGGGGTGTGCTATCGCCCCATCCCGGGAGCAGTGGCGTAGTTGCTTCCGCGCGGATACTGTTTGTCCCCAAAACCTCGTTCTGCGTGCGGCTTCACAGCACTCAGGCAGTCGAGCCACGCTTTGAGCTCAACCCCGAAAGAATGACTCGGTCATCACCCGTCCCTTCGACCGAGGCGAGCCTCTTCAGGGCCCGTCTCGCCGAGAGCGATCCGGAAATCGCCGATGTCGTGCGGCGAGAGCTTGGGCGCCAGCGGGAGGAGATCGAGCTTATCGCTTCGGAGAACATCGTCAGCGCGGCCGTGCTCGAAGCCCAGGGCTCGGTGCTGACGAATAAATATGCCGAGGGGTTGCCGGGCCGGCGCTATTATGGGGGTTGCGAGCTCGTCGACATCGCGGAAAGCATGGCCATAGCGCGGGTTACCAAGCTTTTTGGATGCAGATTCGCAAACGTGCAGCCGCACTCCGGCGCCTCCGCCAACGCCGCGGCCTTCATGGCGCTGATGGTGCCGGGCGACACGTTCATGGGACTAAGCCTGTCGGCCGGCGGTCACCTTACCCATGGCTCGCCCGTGAACATGTCGGGGCGCTGGTTCAGGCCCGTGGCCTATGGCGTGCGCCGGGACGACCATCGCATCGACCTTGACGAGGTGGCGAGACTGGCGCGCGAGCATCGGCCCAAGGTCATTATTGCCGGTGGCTCGGCCTATCCGCGTATCATCGATTTTCGCGCGTTCCGGGCGATTGCCGACGAGGTCGGGGCAAAGCTCCTGGTCGACATGGCGCATTTTGCCGGATTGGTCGCAGGCGGGGCGCATCCGAGCCCGTTTCCCCATGCCCATGTGGTCACCTCTACCGCTCACAAGACGCTGCGGGGGCCGCGCTCCGGCTTTATTTTGACCAACGACGAGGAGCTCGCCAAAAGAATCAACGCCGCGGTGTTTCCGGGCCTGCAAGGGGGCCCATTGATGCACGTCGTCGCCGCCAAGGCCGTCGCCTTCGGGGAGGCGCTGCGGCCTTCGTTCAAGGTCTATGCCAAGGATGTCGTCGCCAACGCCAAGGCGCTGGCGGAAGCCCTCAAGTCGAATGGTTTCGACATCGTATCCGGCGGCACCGACACGCATCTGATGTTGGTCGATCTGCGGCCCAAGCGCCTCACCGGCAAGGTCGCCGAGGCGGCACTCGGGCGCGCCCGCATAACTTGCAACAAGAATGGCGTGCCGTTCGACCCGGAAAAGCCGACCGTCACCTCGGGGGTGCGGCTCGGTACCCCGGCAGGAACAACACGGGGATTCGGCATTGGCGAGTTTCAGCAAATCGGAGAGCTTATCGTCGAGCTGCTGGATGCGCTCTCGACCAAAGGGGTTGAGGCTGATGCGGCGGTCGAAGCCGGCGTACGCGCAAAGGTGAAACAACTCGTCGCTCGCTTTCCGATCTATTGAGACGAGTGGGGGCGAGAGCAAGGGGACGCCCCGCTTCATTGTAGCGGAGCTTTCTTTCATGCGCTGTCCCAATTGCGGCAGCCTCGATACCCAGGTGAAGGACTCGCGGCCCACCGAGGACAGCTCCGTCATCCGCCGCCGTCGAGTCTGTCTCGCCTGCAATTTCCGTTTCACGACGTTCGAGCGGGTGCAGCTGCGCGAGCTCATCGTAATCAAGCGCAACGGCCGGCGTGTGCCGTTCGACCGCGACAAGCTGCTGCGTTCGGTCCAGATCGCGCTGCGCAAACGCCCGGTCGAGCCCGAGCGGATCGATCAGGCCCTATCGAAGATCGTGCGTGAGCTCGAAAGCCAGGGCGAGAGCGAGATCTCGTCCGAGACCATCGGAGAGATGGTAATGGAGACCCTGCGCGCCCTCGACGACGTCGCCTATGTCCGATTTGCTTCGGTGTACAGGAATTTCCGCGAGGCCAAGGATTTCGAAGCCGTCCTGGACGAGCTCGCGGGCGAGGAGGAGGGAAAACCAATGCCCGCGAGGAAATAGTCGCACATGGCGCGAACAGCCCTCTTTCCCGGATCTTTCGATCCCGTGACCAACGGCCATCTCGACCTGGTGCGGCAAGCCGCGGGAGTTGCCGATCGGCTCGTCATCGCTATCGGCATTCATCCTGGCAAGGCCACGCTGTTCACTGCCGACGAGCGCCTTGCGATGCTGCAGGAGACTTGCGCCCCGGTTGCGAAGGCGAATGGATGCGATTTTCGTTGCGTAACATTCGCGGGCCTGGTCGTGGTGGCGGCACAGCGCGAGGGTGCGACACTTTTGGTCCGAGGCCTGCGCAGCGCGACGGATTTTGATTATGAGATGGAAATGGCGGGGATGAACGCGGCCATGGCGCCCGCGGTCCAGACGATCTTTTTGCCGGCCTCCCCGACGGTCCGCCCGATCACCGCCACACTCGTACGCCAGATCGCTTCCATGGGTGGCGACGTATCGAGCTTCGTTCCACCGGCGGTGGCTGCTCGCCTCAAGGAAAAATTCGGCCGCACATCGAGTGCCTGAAGGGCCCGAGCACTTTCACTCCCACCGGCTCTTGAAACTCCTGCCAGCCCCCACTGATCCAACCAGCAAAAGGAAAACGATGAAGACCACCCTGTCAGCTTTGCTGCTTGCTCCTGCCCTGCTGCTCGGCGTGCTCATGCCTGCTGCATCGGCGCAAACCGGCAATCTCGCCAATCCCGCGGCGCTCAAGGAAGCAGCGCCGCCTGTCTACAAGGTGCGATTCGATACCAGCAAGGGCACGTTCGTGGTCGAGGTGCACCGGGATTGGGCGCCGAACGGAGCCGACCGCTTCTACAACCTGGTGAAGAACGGGTTCTATGACGACACCCGCTTCTTCCGCGTGATCGGCGGCTTCATGGTCCAGTTCGGCATCAACGGCGATCCGAGGATTTCCGCCCCATGGCGGGAGGCGAGGATCGCCGACGACCCGGTGAAACAGAGCAACAAGCGCGCGTATATTACGTTCGCGACATCCGGCCCAAACTCCCGCACCAGCCAGGTTTTCATCAACTTCGCCGACAATGCCGCACTCGACCGGCAGGGATTTTCGCCGTTTGGCCAGGTCGTCTCCGGCATGAACGTAGTGGATGCACTGTACAGCGGCTACGGCGAAGGGGCTCCGTCAGGCCGCGGACCCGACCAGGGCCGAATCCAGCGGGAAGGGAACGCTTATCTCAAGAAAGACTTTCCCAGTCTGGACTACATCAAGAAAGCCACGATCGAGAAGTGACAGGAAGGGTCCGCAGATGACGAACAGCGAAAACACAATGATTCTCGAGACGACGCAGGGCAGGGTGTCGATCGAGATGCGACCCGATCTTGCGCCGCGTCATGTCGCCCGGATCAAGGAGCTGGTGGGGCAGAGATTTTATGACGGCGTCGTATTCCATCGCGTGATCGAGGGCTTCATGGCGCAGACCGGCTGCCCGCATGGTACTGGCACCGGCGGCTCGGGGCAAAAGCTCAAGGCCGAATTCTCCGGCGAGAAGCACGCCCGCGGCACGGTCTCCATGGCGCGCGCGCAGAGCCCCGATTCGGGCGACAGTCAGTTCTTTATCTGCTTTGCGGATTCGCCCTGGCTCAATGGCCAGTACACCATCTGGGGGCGCGTCACCCAAGGCATGGAGAACGTCGACAAGATCAAGCGAGGCGAGCCGGTGGCCAACCCCGATCGTATCATCTCCGCCCGAATGGAGGGGCAGTCCTGACCGCTACGCGACCGCTCGCGCGAGCGGCTCCGGCTCTCCCTCGCAGATCCATGCGTCCTTGGCGAACCATTCATGCTCGGTCCGGCAGAAAGGGCAGTAGGCGAGCGCGAAGAACACCGGGGTAGTGTGGAAGGTATCGCGATCGGCGGTCATGCCGGTGCGGATCTCCCGCCCGGTTTGCGGGCATTTGACCATCACAATACCCATTTTCGCCTCCTGCAATTCCGGTTTGTGGCCATAGCGGATAGCAAGCGTGTGCGAAGATTGTTTGACACCGCGGCGATCATATCGAGACGAATGCGCCGAAAAATCTCGCGCTCTGTTCTTCATCGGAAATGCCCCCATTATTGCGGAATCGATTGATGGTCTGCGGGTTGACGCCCGCCGATACGAACGCAGCCGGTACCCACCTACCTGTCAGGGCAAGCGTCGCTGTGAATTAGTCTCGGCGAGCGGGGTCGAGGTTCATGAGCAATCGCACCCCCTGGCATCTAGGCATGCATGCTATGAGGGGCAATGCGGACGGATGCATTCGATTTCGAGCTCTCTAACGAGCGCGTCGCCCTGCGCCCGATTTCTCCGCGAGATGCCGGCCGGCTCCTCATAGTCCACCCGGGCGGGCAGGCTGTGTTCACGGACCGCCATGTGCGAGACCTGCCGGATCTGCTCAATCCCGGGGATGCCCTCGTCGTCAACGACACCAAGGTGATCCCGGCACGATTGCATGGCCGCCGCATCGGGCGCAGCGCCGCCGAGCCCGCAATCGAAGCGACGCTGCATCAGCGTCTGGACGGCTCGCGCTGGCGCGCTTTTGTCAAACCGGCAAAACGCCTTATTCCCGGCGACGTGGTGCGCTTTGGGGAGGAAGGCAGGGTCTGCTTTCTCGGCCAGCTCGACGCGACCGTGGAGGCCAAGGACGAGGGCGGTGAGGTCACGCTCGCCTTTGCCTTCCACGGGCCTGTGCTCGACGAGGCGGTAAACGAGCGGGGCGAGATGCCGTTGCCGCCCTACATTGCCGCCCGGCGCCCTCCGGACGAGCGCGATCGCAGCGACTACCAGACCGTCTTCGCCAAGCAGGAAGGCTCGATCGCAGCGCCGACCGCGGGGCTGCATTTCACCGATGCGCTGATTGCCCGGCTCGGGGAGCGGGGCATCTCGCTGCATCGCGTCACCTTGCATGTCGGGGCCGGGACGTTCCTCCCGGTCAAGGTCGCGGATACCACTGAGCATCGGATGCACGCCGAGCAAGGAAGCGTGAGCGGCGAGACGGCAGCCGCGCTCAACAGCGTGCGCCGTGCAGGCGGGCGCATCGTGGCGGTCGGCTCGACTTCGCTGCGCCTGATCGAATCGGCCAGCACGGATGATGGCAACATCCGCGCCTTCAGCGGCGAGACGGCGCTCTTCATCACGCCGGGTTATCGTTTCCGGGCTGTCGACGTGCTCATGACCAATTTTCATCTTCCGCGCTCGACCTTGTTCATGCTTGTCTGTGCATTTTGCGGGCTCGATGTCATGCAGCGAGCTTACGCCCATGCGATCACGAGGGCGTATCGGTTTTATTCCTACGGCGATGCCTGCCTGCTTTTCCGGGAATGACTGAACCTTTCGCCTTTCGCGTTGTTGCGCGCAGTGATGCCGCGCGATACGGCGAGATGGTCACCGCCCATGGGAAGGTGGCGACGCCCGCATTCATGCCGGTCGGCACGCAGGCGACGGTGAAGGGCATGACCTCCGAGGCTCTGCGGGCGAGCGGAGCCGAGATCGTGCTTGCCAACACCTATCACCTGATGCTGCGGCCTGGGGCGGGACGCGTTGGTGCGCTTGGCGGGCTGCACAAGTTCATGAACTGGCCCTCGGCCATCCTGACGGATTCAGGCGGATTCCAGGTGATGTCACTGGCGCCATTACGGAAGGTAGAGGCTCATGGGGTCACTTTTCGCTCCCATCTCGACGGCGCCAGCCTCGAGCTTACACCCGAGCGCGCGATCGACATCCAGAAGCTTCTCGGCTCCGACATCGCCATGCAGCTCGACGAATGCATCAAGCTGCCGGCGCCGCGCGCCGAGCTTGAACGGGCCATGCGGCTGTCGCTCGACTGGGCCGAACGCGGCAAGCGCGCCTTCGAGGATGCCGGGCAGGGGAGAGCGCTGTTCGGCATCGTGCAGGGCGGCGATGATACGGCATTGCGGCTGCAAAGCGCGGGCGCGCTGGTGGATATCGGCTTTGACGGCTATGCGATCGGAGGGCTCGCCGTCGGCGAGCCGCAGCAGGTGATGCTGCGCGTGCTGCAGGAGGCGGTCCCCGCATTGCCCGGCGACAAGCCCCGCTACCTCATGGGCGTGGGCACCCCCGCCGATATCGTCGAGGCCGTGGCTCGCGGCGTCGATCTGTTCGACTGCGTGCTGCCCACGCGCAACGGCCGTCATGGGCTCGCCTTCACCCGTTGCGGTCCCCTCAACCTCAAGAACGCTCGTCACGCTGAGGATCCACGCCCGATTGATGTAGAAAGCAGCTGTCCCGCCGCCCGCGATTATTCCCGCGCCTATCTGCACCACCTGGTAAAGGCGAATGAGATGCTGGGGGCGATGCTACTCACCAGCGCCAATGTCGCTTACTATCAGCAACTGATGGGCGACATCCGCACAGCCATTGCAGCAGGTGGATTCGAGGCGTTCCGTGCGCAGGTGGCGCAAGTCTGGGGCCCGGCCGACCCCGCCATGAGAATGGAACCGAGCGCAACTAAAGCGAGTACATTCACGCGTCTCGACCTGTAAATCCCTGTTAAGGCGGCGGGCGGATGGCGATAGCTTCTAAAAAGCTACGTAGAATCAGTGAGATGCAACAAAAATAGCCGCGCCAGAACAGGGAAATAACAGGGCCCGAACAGGGAAAATAACAGTGGACTGCACCCGGGGGCTTAACAGCGCGAATCGCAACTTCCAAGATAGAGGCATGACTTGTTGCTGTCGTCCGGATCCGCTCGGGGGTTCTCCGGCGAGGCTCACACCTTGCGCACCGCGCTCAGCCCAGCCTCGCGCCCCATGCAGCACCGCTGCCATCGCGCGGCCTCGGCGCCAAACACAAAAACCCGGCGGACGGTTCAGCCGGGCCACAATTCAGTCAAGCTCAAGCACACATCTCAAGGATACTCCTTTATGCACGAGTCCAGTTTCAGTGTCTAGAAACCGAAAGTTGAAAAGCCCGCAAAATGAGAGATTTGTCGCGCGCACGGGCCCCTCGACGCCGGGCCCGCGCAGGCGCAGGATAGAGCGACAATGCCAATGAACGACGCCGCACCGGTGCGAGCCAAAGCCAGGGCGAGCGCCACGGCTTAGGTTACCTCGATCGTCTCGTGCACACACGCGGGTTGCGCAATTCAGGGAGGAGATCATGGCCATCAACTTCACTGTCAATGGCAAGGCGGCTTCGAGCGATGCGCCGCCTGCCACCCCGGTGCTGTGGGTCATTCGCGAGGGTCTCAAGCTGACTGGCACGAAATTCGGCTGCGGCACCGGGCTTTGCGGCGCCTGCATGGTGCATATCGATGGCAAGCGGGCATTCTCCTGCCAAACCCATCTCTCGGAGATCTCGGGCAAATCGGTCACCACGATCGAGGGGCTCTCGGACACGTCCTCGCATCCCGTGCAGAAAGCCTGGCTGGCGGAGCAGGTGCCGCAGTGCGGGTATTGCCAGTCCGGCCAGATCATGAGCGCCGCCGACCTGCTCAAGCAAAACCCCAAACCGACGCGAGCGCAGATCATCGAGCACATGAGCACGAACATCTGCCGCTGCGGAACCTATCAACGCATTATTCGCGCGGTCGAGCGCGCTGCCCGTGAGGCTTGAGCCATGACACAGGATCTGAGTGCAACCATTCCCGGTTTCTCCGACAGCCGCCCGGCGGTCTCCCGCCGTGAGATGATGATCGGGGCTGCCGGCCTGTCGTTTGCCTTCGTGCTGGGCGAGGGTCGCGCCGCGGCCGCGGTGGTCGCGGCCGAGAGCGGCGGCAAGGCGCTGAGTCCGTGGATAAGCATATCGACGGAAGGGATCATCACGATCATGTCGCCAGCAACCGAGATGGGGCAGGGCTCCATGACGTCGCTGCCGCTGATCATCGCGGAAGAGCTCGACGCGGACTGGTCCAAGGTGGCTATCGTGCCTGCTCCTCCAGTGGAAGCCATTTACGGCAATCCCGGCTTCGGCGGGATGATGTACACCGCGGGCTCGAACGCGGTGACGAGCTATTTCACGCCGCTGCGTACGCTCGGTGCCCAGGTGCGCCACGTACTCCTCGAGAATGCCGCGAAGAAACTCGCCGTGCCGGTCGACGAATTGAGCACGGAGCCGAGCGTGGTGGTGCATGCGAAGTCGGGCCGGCGGCTCGGCTATGGCGAGATCGCCGCCTTTGCGGAGCTCCCGGCCAAAGCGCCGGAGATCAAGCCCGAGCAGCTCAAGAAGCGAGCCGAGTTCCGCTTGATCGGACACGACGTGATGCGGGTCGAGCTGCCGATGAAGGTCAATGGCAGCGCCAAATATTCGATCGACCAAGAGATCCCCGGCATGATCTACGGCACGGTCATTCGCGCGCCGGTCGAGGGCTCGGCTCCCGATAAGATCGCGGATGCAAAAGCCAAATCCGTGCCTGGCGTGGTTGCGGTGGTGAAACTTCCCTACGGCGTCGGCGTGCTGGCAGAAACCGCCTGGGCGGCCTTTGCGGGCCGGCAAGCGCTCGAGATCGCCTGGACGCGGGAGGGGCATGCCTTCGGGTTCGACAGCGACAAGGGGATGGAGCTGTTCGCCGGTGCCGCGCGCGACCCGAAATCCGCGGCGACCGTCTGGAGCAAAGCAGGTGACGTCAACGCTGAAATGCCGAAGGCCGCTTCGGCGATCGAGGCCGAGTACCGCTGCGACTACGCCTATCACGCCCAGATGGAGCCGTTGAACGCGACCGCGCTCGTGTCGCCCGCGGGAGACTCGGCGGAGGTCTGGTGCGGCACCCAGAGCCAGACCATGGCGGTTGAAGCGGTCGCCAAGGCGCTCGGCATCCCGCGCGAGAAGGTCAATCTCCATTACACGCTGCTCGGCGGCGGCTTCGGCCGGCGCGGTCATCGCGACGAGGAGTTCATCATCGATGCCGTGCTGCTGGCCAAGGAGGCCAAGCGCCCCGTGAAGATGATGTGGACACGCGAGGATGACGTACACAACGGCCGCCTTCGCCCCATCTCGGCGCACTCCCTCAAGGCCGGGTTCGACGGCTCGGGCAAGCTCGTAGCGTGGCACCATCGCGTGGCCGGCGATCGCGTAACGCCGTACATGGACCCGGTCCGTTACGAGCGCGCGAAGAAGGATTTCATCCTTATGCTCGGCACCGACATCAAGGGCTACGATGTGCCGCACCAGCTCATCGAGCAGATCTATGAGGACAGCGGCGTGCGCACTTCGCCGCTGCGCGGCATCGGCTTTACCGCCAACAAGTTTGCCAGCGAGTCCTTCGTGGACGAGATTGCGCGCAAACGTGGAATCGACCCGGTGAAATTCCGGCTCGATCTCATGCACGCCTCCCCGCGCGCTGCGAAAGTGGCGCAGCGCGTGGCCGAGATGGCGGATTGGGGGAGGAAGCGCGAGGGCCGTGGTCTCGGCTTTGCGTACATCGATTATTCCGGATCGCAGGTAGCCGGGGTTGCCGAGGTCTCGCTCGACCGCAGCAGCGGCGAGATCAAGGTGCACGACTTCTGGTGCGCGATCGACTGCGGCATCGCAGTTCAGCCGGACAATGTCGCGGCACAGACCGAAAGCAGCATTGTCTATGGCCTGGGCATGGCGCTGACCGAGCGCATCACCATCAGGGATGGTGCGGTCGAGCAATCGAATTTCTACGATTACCGCGTGCCGCGCATGAGCGACGTGCCGGTGATGCATATCGAGGTCGTTCAGACGGACAATCATCCCACCGGCGTCGGCCAGATGGCGACGCCGCTGGTCGCTCCTGCGGTCTCGAGTGCGGTCGCAGCGCTCACCGGGGTGCGGTTGCGCCACACCCCGTTCACCGCCGAGCGCGTGCGCAAGGCGCTGGCAGGGTAAGCCTCGCGCGCCGTAATCTGAACAACGACTACTCTCATTGGGAGAAATACGCCTTGGAAACGGGAAATGTGGATAGGGCGACGTGTAACGAGGTGGTGCAACAAACTCGGTCTGCTCCCTCCCCACAAGGGGGAGGGGAGCGCGCCGAGCGTGTGGCAGTGTTCTCGATCATTTCGACAGCCGCTTTCCTCGTCGCGGTATCGCCCGCGTCGGCGCAGGCGCCGAGGATCGGCGACCCGCCGGAAGCCAGGAACATGCGGCTTGTCGGCTCCAACGATTTGCAAGGGCGCAGCGCGTATCAGCCGATCGTTCAGCACCAGGGCAATCGCTACATCGCGTATATCGGTCACCACGGCGGCACGGAATCCGTGCCCAAGCCGTTCAATCCGCTCACGCATCAGAACGAGTTCAACGGCACCTCCGTTGTCGACGTCACCGATCCGAAACAGCCGAGATATCTCGCCCATATTCCGGCTCAGGAGGGCCTGGGCGAGCAAGGCGGGGCGCAGATGGTGCGCGCCTGCGACGGTAAGAGCCTCCCCAAGGGCGACCCGAGCAAGACCTATCTCCTGCGCACATTCGGCGGCCAGGGTCATGAAATCTGGGACGTGACGCAACCGGAAAGCCCGAGTCTCATCACGCGGGTCATCTGGGGGCTCAAGGATACCCACAAGAGCTGGTGGGAGTGCGATACCGGAATCGCCTACCTCGTCTCCGGAGCGGACGGCTGGCGGGTGCGCCGCATGACCGAGGTGTTTGATCTCAGCGACCCGGCCAAGCCCGTCAAAATCCGCGACTACGGCCTCCCCGGACAGCAGCCCGGCGCGACCGGCGCGGTGCCGACCGAGCTGCACGGGATGATCTCGACGGGGCCGCGCGGCAACCGCATCTATTTCGGCTACGGCACGAACAAGGGCGGCGTGCTGCAGATCGTCGATCGAGAGAAGCTGTTGAAGGGGCCGAAGGAGCCGACGCCGGAAAACCTGCGCTATCCCGTGGTCGGCGAGCTCGACATGACCCCGCTCAACGGAGCGCACTCCACCATTCCGCTCGGCAAGATGCGGATTCCGCAGTTCGGCAAGGATCTGGCCGGCAGTGAGCGCGACATGGTCATGATCGTCGACGAATCGCTCGTCAATGAATGCCAGGCAGCGGAGACGCGCCAGATGGTCTGGTTCGTCGATGCGACGGTCGAATCGAAGCCGATGGTGGTGTCGAATTTCAATGTAAACGAGGCCAGCGGCAACTTCTGCACCCGCGGCGGACGTTTCGGCTCACATTCGGGCAACGAGAGCATGGCGCCGGTGTTCTATCAGAAGCTCGCCTTCGTCACCTGGTTCAATGCCGGCGTGCGCGCCATCGACCTGCGCGACCCCTACAGCCCCAAGGAGGTCGGTTACTTCATCCCGCCGATAACCGAGGCCACGGACAAACGTTGCATCAAGGTCGACGGTCAGGACCGCTGCAAGGTCGCGATCCAGAGCAACAACGTGGAAACCGACGACCGCGGCTACATCTACGTGGTCGACCGGGCGAACACCGGCATGCACATCCTCGAGCTCACCGGCGAGGCGCGCGCAATCGCGGGGCTGCAGTAGCGCACGCTGTCGGGTGTGGGTCACTCGCAGCGTGCGCGGTTGCCGATCATCGGGACATGAGCGGACTACCACCCGGCTCGCCCCGACAAAGTCGGGGCTCGCCGACCTTCCCCTTTCAGGGAGAGGTAAGGGTGCGCCAGCCGTCACATTCCGTCGTAGAGCCAGGCGATGCCTTCGTAGGATTGCTCCACTGTGCGCGGCCCGAGGAGCTGGTTGCGCAGCTCGGCGGCAGGGCCGCGGGCGTGATAGAAATCGCCGTAGACGCGCGCCATGATCTGCACGCGCGCGGTGCGCAGATAGCGCTGCTGCACATAGGCGCGGAATGCGGCGGGAAGGTCACGCGGGCTCTCGGCGACCTTCTCCGCAAGGCATACCGCATCCTCGGTGGCCATGCAGGCGCCCTGCGCGAGATATTGCAACATCGGATGCGCGGCATCGCCAAGGAGCGTTGCGCGTCCCTGCGACCACTCCTTGATCGGCTCGCGATCGCATAACACCCACATGCGCCAGGTCTCGATGCGCTCGAGCATGCGCAGAACCTCCGGGCGCTGGTCCTTGAAATGCGCCCAAAGCTCTGCGGCATCCGCCTTCTCGTTCCAGCCCTCGACGTAGCGATCGGAATGAAAGACCGCGACCAGGTTGTAGAGCTCGCCGCGGCGCAGCGGATAGTGCACGAGATGCGTGCGCGGCCCCGCCCACAGGATGACATCGGGATGCCAGAGGTCCTGCGGGACCTCCTCGCGCTTGAGCACGGCGCGGTAGGCGATGTGACCGGAGACCTGCGGCCTGCCGTCGCCGACCACCTTCTGGCGCACCTTCGACCACATCCCGTCGCAGCCGACGAGGGCGCGGCCGCGCATGCGCTCGCCGTCCGACAATGCGAGCGTCACGCCCTCTTCGTCCTGATCGAAATCCTCGACCGTCCGATTGGTATCGAGCGTAATCAGATCGCTCCTCTCGCAGGCCCGCAGGAAGGCGCCGTGAATGTCATGCCGGTGCGTAACCGCATAGGGCTGCTTGAATTTCTTCAGGAAGCGGCGGTCGGCGAGCGGGATGCGGGTGACGCGCTTGCCGGTCAATGCGCACCGCATCTCCATGGCCGGCGGCTGATGCGCATCTGCGAGCACCGCTTCCTTGAGACCCAGCCTTTCGAGGGCGCGGAAAATATTCGGTCCGAGCTGGATGCCCGCGCCGATCTCGCCGAATTCCGCTGCCTGCTCCAGCACGCGGACCGGAAACCCCTCGAGCGCCAGCGCATGCGCCGCGGCAAGCCCGCCGATGCCGCCGCCGGCGACGAGGATGGGCGGCTCCCGTCCATTGCTCTCTCCATCGCTCTTGGCCATGGCTGCTCCGACAGCATCTCACTGAGGAAACTTGACCACCAGCTCATCCAGCTGGGCCCGGGTGAGCGGGGTGGTCAGATATTTCAACCTCACCGCATCCTGCACAATGGCGTCGAGCCCCGACATCCGGTCGGGATCGATTGCCTGCCAGGGATAGAACTCGTCGCGCGTGCGTTTGGCCTTCGCAAGCGAGATCCCGAGCCAGTCGGCATAGAGCCTGAGCGGGGCATCGCCGGAATAGAGCCAGCGCGCGCTCTCGCGGTAGGCTTGCGCGAAGCGTCCGATGACGTCGCCCCGGGCTGCGAGCGCCTGCGCATTGACCACGTTGACGCGCACCGTCTGGGCTCTGAACATCACGGCATCGTTGCCGTTCGCGACGGTACGAATTTCGCCGCGATCGAGTTGATCGAGCCCATCCGGCGGCGCGCCCCAGCCCACGTCGACCTGACCGGACATGACCAGTGTGAGGGTGGGTATCGGTCCGCCGGTCGCGATCGGCTGCAGCTTGAGACCGCGCTCCTGCATGAAGGCGGAAACCACCATGTGAGTCGAGGAGCCGACGGTGGAATAGGCAACGGTCTTGCCGTTGAAATCCTGCAGCGACTTGATGGGCGAATCGGCTTTGACGTACCAATAGATGTCCGATGCTCCCGTCGTCTCGGCGCCGATGATGCGCACCGGGGCCCCCTTCGCGAAGGCGCTCATGGCGCCCATGGTGCCAGCGGCAATGCCGATGTCGACGCTTCCTGCGATGACCGCCTGCTGGGTCTCTCCGCTGCCTTGGGTATAGAGGAGCTCGAGCTCCAGGCCGTGCTTCTTGAAAATGCCGGCGCGCTGGCCGATCTCGGCAACCGATGTTGCCCAGTTGCCCCTTTGACCCACGGTCAGCTTGAGCGCCTCCTGCGCATGCGCCGGCTGGGCAAGAAAGGACGCGATCGTTGCAGCGGTAGCGCAAACCACACCCAAGCTCATGACTCTCCCCAAAAACCGCATCGGCTCTCGGCCCATGCTCTCCAATGTGCAGCGTCATTGCGCCGCGCCGGGCTCGTATCAAGATAGCAGTTGCAAGCGGATAGAAAACGCTTTTGTATGCCCTCTCACCCCCGAAAGGAGAGCGCCCCATGATCGCACGCCGCTACTTTCTCGCGGGTGTCGGCCCTGCATTGCTGGCGGCGAGAAGCAGAACGCTGCATGCGCAGCAGATGCCCACGATCCGCTTTGTGCTCGACTGGAAATATGAGGGCGAGCATGCGCAGTTCACGGTGCCGATAACCGATGGGACCTATCGCCGCCTCGGCATCAATGTAAACCTCGATCGCGGCAACGGGTCCGGCGACACGGTCGCAAAAGTGGCCGCGGGCGCCTACGACATGGGCCTGGCCGATACCAATACGATGGTCCGCTTCAATGCCAATAATCCCGGCAATCAGCTCGTCGCGGTGGCGATGGTGCAGGACGCGTCCGCCTCGGGCGTTGTCGCGCTGCGCTCGAAAGGCATCGAGAAACCGGCCGATCTTGCCGGCAAACGCATCTACGCGCCGGCGGCAGATGCAGGCCGCATCCTGTTCCCGATTTTCGCGGAGGCGAACAATATCGATCTCAATTCCATCCACTGGAACACGGTGACGAGCGACCTGCGCGACAGCATGCTGGCGCGGGGCGAGGCCGATGCCGTTACGTCCAACATCGTCACCACGGTCATGAACGTGCGTGCCGTCGGCGTCCAGGAATCGGATCTGGCGACCTTCTTCTACGGACGCTACGGCGTCGACCTGTACGGCAGCTCGGTCGTCACCACGCGCGCCTTTGCAGAGAAGAATCCCGACACGGTGCGCAAATTCATTCTGGGCCTGGTGCACGGGCTCAATACCATGATCACGGATCTCGATGCGTCCATGGCTTCGCTCAAGACCTATGACCCGCTGTTGAACGACAAGATCGAGAAGGAGCGCATGATCATCTCGATGCAAGACATGCTGATCACGCCCAACGTTCTCAAGAACGGCTTCAGCTCCGTCGATCCGGGGCGCCTGGAGCGCACGTTGAAGCAGGTGGCGCCGGTGTTCAAGATCGCCGCGCCTCCTGCGGCGGACGTCTATACCGATCGCTACCTGCCCCCGGCGAGCGAACGGGTCATCCACCCCTGGACGCCGCCTGCGAAATAAGTCCTGATGACGCGGGCACAGCTGCGCAAGCAGCTCACGCCGATCGTCTCGACGCTTGCGCTCTTCCTGGTGTGGGAGGCGACCTGCTGGGCTTTCCGGATCCCGACCTTCATTCTGCCCAAGCCGACCGAGGCGGCTGCGGCGCTTGTCGAAAACTGGGCCGGCATATGGCCGAATGCGCTGCACACGCTGATCACCACCCTGATCGGATTTGGCGCCGCGGTGGCCGTCGGGATGCTCCTGGGCATCGCGGTCGGCACTTCCGCGCTTGTCTATGACGCCATCAACCCGTTGCTGATCGGGTTCAATGCCATCCCGAAAGTGGCGCTGGTGCCGATCCTGGTGCTCTGGTTCGGCATCGGCACGGTACCTGCTGTCATCACCGCCTTTCTCACCGCCTTCTTTCCCATCGTCGTCAACGTTGCGACAGGAATCGCGACCGTCGAGCCGGAGCTCAGCGACGTCCTCCGCTCGCTCGGCGCAAGCAAGACCGACATCGTGCGCAAGGTCGGCGTTCCCCGATCCATGCCTTATTTCTTCGCCTCGCTGAAGGTGGCGATTGCCTTGGCTTTCGTCGGCGCGGTTGTTTCCGAGTCGATCGCATCGAACGTGGGGATCGGCTATCTGATGCTGTCCGCGAGCGCGACTTTCCGCATCCCGCTGGTGTTTGCCGGGCTATTGGTCATCGCGCTCATGGGCATCATCATGTATTTGGCCGCCGCGCGGCTCGAGCGGCGCTTTGCGTCATGGGCGACCCGCGGCTCCGAGATCGGCGGCTACATGGGCGGGGGATGAGGGCGCAAGCGAGAATGGGAGGGGCAGCGATGAGCGATCTGGCGGCTCTGCAGCGGGACCTCGTGACGGCAAATCACATCCTGGCGCGCGAAGGCGTTACCGATGCGCTCGGGCATATCAGCGTGCGCCATCCCGATCGGCCCGACCGCTTCTTCCTGTCCTGCTCGCGCAGCCCCGAGCTCGTCACGCCCGACGACATCATGGAATACGATCTCGAGTGCAACCCGGTCGATCAGCGCGGTCGCCCGATGTATTTCGAGCGGCCCATCCATGGCGCGATCTATCAGGCGCGGCCCGACGTCATCTCCATCGTGCACAATCACGCCTACGAGGTCATTCCCTTCGGGTTGACGCGAAGGCCGCTGCAGGCATGCGTGCACCCGGCTTGCGGCATCGGTACGCACGTGCCGGTGTGGGACAGCCGCACCTCATTCGGCGATACCGATCTGCTTATCACCAACATGGAGCGGGGGAGGGATCTCGCACGCGGCATGGGCCAGCACAATTCGGTGCTGCTGCGCGGCCATGGCTGCGTCGTCGCAGGGAGCACGCTGCGGCAGGCCGTGCTCAATGCCGTCTATTTCAAGATCAACGCCAGCCTGGTGCTGCAATCGATGTTGATCGGGGACGAGATTACCTATCTGAGTGCGGGCGAGATCGAGCTGACGAAGAAGCTCGTCTATGCGGACAATTCCGTGACCCGCATGTGGGATTACTGGTCGCGCCGATGCGGCGAGCGGGCGTAGGGCCAGCAATACCTCCCCCAGAAAGGGGGAGGTCGACAGCATTTGCCCCGGTCTTGCGCCGGGGCAAATGCTGTCGGGTGGGGGTCGGCTGCTCGCGCTACGGCTTCTGTAATTCGACGCGGCGCCGGACGCACCCCCACCCGGCTCCCCCCGACAAAGTCGGGGTGAGCCGACCTCCCCCTTTCAGGGGGAGGTATCCGCGTCACACCCCTGCGGAGGCGGCAACGAGAGTGTCCATTTCCATGTCGTCGTCGCGGACCGCGCCGATGAGCTCGGCGACCTTCCGTATCCCGCGCTCGTCACACCATGCCGCGAGGTCGTCGATGATCGTGATCAACGCCGTGGGATTGCGGAAACCGGCATAGCCGATGCCGACCGCGGTAGCGCCTGCCAGCATGTACTCGACGACATCCTCGGCCTTGGTGATGCCGCCGATACCGATGATCGGGACCTTCACCACCTTGTGCACCTGGTAGACCATTCGCAGCACGATCGGCTTGAGCGCCGGCGAGACCAGGCCGCCGAATTTGTTGCCCAGCGCCGGGCGGAAATTGTCCGTGCGGATTTTGAGCGACAGGAAGGTGTTGGCGATCACCAGGGCATCGGCGCCGGCTTCCTCGGCCGCCATGGCGACAGAGACAATGTCGCCGGCGTTCGGCGAGAGCTTGATCCACAACGGTTTGGCGGTGGCGGCGCGAAGGGCGCGCACGACCTTGCGGGTGTGCTCCTCGTGCATGGCGAAATTGCCGCCCGTCGGATTGCGCGTGGGGCAGGAAATATTCGCCTCGATCACATCGACATCCGGCACGCTCAGCTCGCGCGCGAGCGCGGCGAAATCCTCGATGCTTTCCGACGACACGCTGACGACCAGCGGCGGACTGAACTTGGCGTATTCGGGGACGATGTGATCGATGAAATACTCGATGCCTTTTCCCGGCAATCCGATCGACTGGATGATCCCCGCTTCCGTTTCGGCCATTCGCGGCGTCGGATTACCGACCCGCGGCTCGCGGCAGATCGTCTTGGCAACAAGCGCTCCCAGCCGGTCGAGGTCGATGACATCGCCGTATTCCCAGGAGAACGCGCCGGATGCAGGCTGCACCGGATTCTGCAGGGTGACCTCTCCGATCTTGACCGAAAGATCTACCATGCGACAGCCTCCTGCATGTTGAACACCGGGCCGTCGCGGCAAACGCGCTTGAGCACGCGCTTGCCGTCCACTTCGAACGTGCGGACGCAGACATAACAGGCGCCGAAACCGCAGACCATGATCTGCTCCATCGCGACCTGACCAGGGATTTCGTGTTTCTTCCCGAGCCGCTGCATGAGTTTCAGCAGCCGGTTCGAGCCGCAGGTGAAGAAGGCGTCCGCCTTGCCTCGAGCGATGAGGTCCTCGAGGATCCTCTCCACATTCTCAACGGCGCTGCTCTTGTCGGAATCGACGACGACCAGCGTATGTGCGCCCATTCCCGCAAAGAGCTCCCTGGACATCACCACGTCCGGATTTCGCGCGCTCAGGACGGCGGTCACGGCCACCCCGTGCTCGGCAGCCAGTTGCGACAGCGGCGCCAGTGTGGCGAGACCGACGCCTCGACCGAGCACCACGATGTTCTTCCATGCCGGGTCCAGCTTGAAACCGACACCGAGCGGGCCGGCAACGTTGAACTCGTCGCCGGGATTGAGCATCGCCATTCCGCGCGTGCCTCGCCCCTCGGTCTTGTACAGAAACTCGATCCGGCCGCTCGGCCGGTCGACCCGATAGACGCTCATCGGCCTGCGCATCCACACCTCGGCGCCATCGGGGGAGGGGCAGAGCAGGTGGAACATCTGCCCCGCATAGGCCCTGAGCGCATGCGGGTGCACCTCGACGATGATGTGCCGGTACTCGTCGTTGACCGCCTCGTTGGAGACGACGATCCCGATGAATTCCCCGACGCGCCGCTGCGGGTAGGGATCGACATCACCGATGCGCAGCGCGGAGTGGGTATAGTTCCCGTTGCGCTCCAGCGGCATGCCGGCGGCGTCTTTCCGCTCCGTGTTGCGATGCTCGGGTTCAGCGCTCATGGCGGCCAAACAGCATGGTAATATTGATCCTGTGGTTTTGATAGCCTGGCGCAAAGTGCGGGGCATCCGATCTGTGGAACAAGCGGGATTCAAACAGCACCGCACGGTTCTCGCGGTAGGGCACATATAATGTATCCTGTGCGTGCCCTGCCATGAGCTCCGCGACGCGGGCGCTATCGGCGTTGTAGCTCGCCATCTGCCAGTGGGAAGGCGGCGGAGTGCGGCAGACGGCCAACCCGCCGCGCCGGGGATCGAGGTTGGCGGCATCCGGGGTGAGCCAGAAATTGAGACTGATCGCCGCGTCGTCGGCGTGCGCCTCCACTGCTGCCCCGGCTTGTAAGCCCTTGAACGCCCAGGCCTGCGAAAGCGGCCGATTCGCGAGGATTTCGGGGAAGGTCTGCCGAATCTCGTCGGCAATTTGCAGGAGCAGCGGGCAAGCCAGCCCGTCCTCCAGGTATGAGGCGACGAACCCACCGATGTGGTTGAAATCGTGCCAGACCGTGCTTTCGAGCAGAAACTGTCGCAACCGAAACAGCGCGGGCGGCGTCAGCAGCCCGTCGAAATGGATTGCGCTCCCCTGGCGATGCTGGAAGACCCGCATGATCTCTTCACGATCTTCCCGCTCGGTCACAGCGCGGGAGGGAAGCTCCGGCGCGGCGTACGCATTGATCGCGGTGTTATAATCGTCACCGAGCATCGCTGTCTGCTCGGGGGAGAGCTTGGTGGGCTGCTCGGGAAAGCTCCTGGCTACTGCTTCGTATGTCCTGGCGAGCGCGCTGAAGCCCTGCCGATCCCTGCGGCGCTCAGCCAGGAAATGAAACTGCTCGGCATCGTGCAGCAGCTTTCCACGGGTGGCCGATGTCAATGATCCGATCGCGATATCGGCTCGATCCTCCCCGCGTCGCAACTCGTACGTGCGCGCAAAATGATCGAGGGCGCGACCACGCTCCCCCTCCGCAAGCCACAGGAAGCCGAGCGCGCGATGCGCCTCATAACAGCCGGGATCGAGCGCACTCGCGCGACTGAAGCCTGCGATGGCCTGTGGCCATCGACCAAGGGCCTGGAGGGCGGCGGCCCGGTTGAAATGCGCAGCTGCGTAACGTGGCTCAGCCGCGATCGCCGCATCAAAACATTGGATTGCCGAGTGCGGCTCGCCTCGAGCAGCGGCGATGACGCCAAGGTTGTGGGTGATGGCGGCGTCCCCGGGAGACATCCCCAGCGCAGCACGATAAGCCGCTTCGGCCTCGCCGAGCCGCCCCGCCCGGTGATGCGTGAGCGCGTCGGCAACCAGGCCGGCGAGATCGAGCTTCGTAACGGTTGCCACGGCGATCAGCGTCCCGGAGGAACGAGCAGTCTCCTTGTGGCTGAAACATATGCGCTGCTCTCGTTCTCGGCTACGTGCCGATTTCGCCGGATCGTGTCTTTTCGGGATCGTCAATGAAATTTGAAATACCGGCGAAAGAGGCTCGAAAAGTATCTGTCGATCTGGTTGTTCTTGATCGACGAAAAATTGGAGCCTATCTTTGTCAGCGACGTATCGTTGGCGGCTCCCGCAAACGAATGAATTTATTGCTGACCATTGTAGTTGGCGTCGTCGGGCTTGTTTTGAGCTATGGATTTGTTATTCCTTCAGAACACTCGATATTTCGACTCACAGCAGCGATTGGAATGATGGTTGGATATCGAATTGGCAAACTTGTTGGTGGGCTCGTAAGGCCGTCTCCTAAAAGATTCCTGATTTTAGCTGTGGGCGCGGTACTTTGCTTCGACTTTGCGTTTGGGTATGCCAGCATGAGTCGAACGGCATCAGCCAATACGTCAGATATGCTGAACCTGGGGACGCTTCTCGGCCTGTTTTTCCTCTCGCTGGGGTTCTTATTGCCCTTCGCACGCGTCCTTGTTCCGAGCAAAATCGAGATCCTTTGTTCAAAGGCTGTCGAGTATTTCGCAAGTCTCTTTCGAGGTTGAGCCGACAAATTGCGTTGGCGGAGCGCAATGCCGAAGCTCGCGCAGCCCAAAGCAACAGGAATTTTGTTTCTCGCAACGCCGTGCAGGTCTTGCTCGCAGTTATCGAAGGAACCGCGGGCGGTCTTGCGGGCTCTCGCAGACCGATAAGATTTTCACTCCGGCGCGGAGCTGTATCAACGCCACCGAACGAGCGGGGACGCGGGGACCTCACTCCAGTGTTATTTCCGCTGTGTTCCCTTTGCGCTTAACCGCGTGCGGCAGAGCAGGCGACGTGAAGAGCCATGACCAACCGCGAGCAGGTGAAGCAAACTGCGCAGCTGTTCAATGACCTCGTCGGCGCGGACGAGTAATGTCGGTGGGCAAGGTGAGTCCCAGTGCCTTGGCCGTCTTGAGATTGATCACGAGCTGATATTTGGTTGGAACCTGTACCGGCAAGTCGGCTGGCTTCGCACCACGGAGGACGCGATCGACGTAAGCGGCTACCCGCCGGAACTGGTCGACCGAATCAGAATGCGTTGAATTCCTTCTCGGGTCGCATCAACGGGTGCGTGGGACGAGGCGGCTCATGCCGATATCGGCCTGCCACACCTTGCGGTGCGCCTCCAGCATGTAGGGGATAGCGCGCTTGCGCGAGGCAACGACGGCCTCATAGTCGGCAATGAAATGGCGCATCAGGCCGGCGACCTCGCGCCGCAGCGCCTCCTCGTCGATGGTCTTGACCTTGCGATCCTTCATGACCACGCGCCCATCGACGATCACGGTCTCAACCCCGCGTCCCGACTCGGTGTAGACGAGCTGACGAGCAGCGCTGTTGTAGGGAAGATAGGCGACGTCATCGAGATCGATGAGGATCAGGTCGGCCTTGTAGCCCGGGCGGATGGCGCCGAGCTTGCCATCGAGCCCGGCCGTGCGGGCATTGCCCAGGGTGGCGTGACGCAGCACCTCGTGCGCAAGTCCCGGCCCCGGCTCCGGCTCGCTGACGGCCGCCAGCAGACAGAACATCTTCATGGCCTGGAATACGCTCTGCACGTCGCTGCCGCTGCAGTTGTCGCAGCCCAATCCGAGGCGCACGCCGGAGTCGCGCAGGTCGCATACCGGGGCGATCCCGCTCTTGAGCTTGAAATTGCTCAGATGGTTGAGCACGATACCGGCGCCCGCAGCCGCCATCTTGTCGGCTTCCTGCCGGGTAATCCACACGCTGTGCACGATGTTGAGCCGCGGCCCCAGCATGCCCGCGCGTTCCAGATAGCTGATCAGGGAGCCGTCGTACTCGCCGAACAGCTCGCGCGCGATCAGCGCCTGGCCCTTCGTCTCATACACGTGGGTGTAGATGGAAAGATCGTGTTTGTCCGCGAGCTCCGCCAAGGCCGTGAGCATCTTGGGCGTGCAGCGCTGGGGCGCAAACGGCGCAACCGCCCAATGCAGGGTGCCGCCCGCCGGCCGGTGCTTGAATTGATGCGCGAGGTAATCGAGCTGCTCGCTCATCGGCAGGGACTTGACGCCGAGCATCTCCTGCACGTCAGCGGGCAAGGTATCGCGGTGGCGGACCATGGCGGTCGGCGGGACATCCGACACCATCGGCGAAAACACGACGCGGATGCCGGCTTCCCGATAGGCGGACAGGACCGTCCCGGTGTAGCGGTCGTCGAGCGGGACGAGCCCGAGCATGTCCTGCACCGTGGTGATGCCGCAGCGCAGCGACTCCAGCGCACCCACCAGCGTGCGCGCGCGCACCTCCTCGAGGCTGCGGTTCTGCCCCATGGGCAGCGTGTAAAGCAGCCACATTTCGAGCGGCAGCTCCTCGAACAGGCCGCGGCACAAGGTGTCGTGCGAATGATAGTGCGCGTTGATGAGGCCGGGCACCGCCAACCGCCCCGACGCCTCGATGATTTCAACATCCCCCTCGGGTGCAAGGCGCGTTCCGACCGCTTTGATTTTGTCGTTCTCGATAAGAATATCGGCCGCCGGCGGATGATGGACATCACCATCATGGTCATAGACCTGTCCGCCCCGGATCAGCAGCTTGTTGATGCCCGCCATTGTGCGGCATCGATATCACGCGGCAGCAGCCTCTGAAAGCCACGGCTGCTCGGTCGCGCCTGCCTGCGGCAGCATCGGACCGGGAACCTGCCGGCGCCCGTCGGGAGCGCCGGACGCCGTGCCTGTCCGGCCCTCCACGTGTTGGCGGCCGCACGAAAGAAAGAATGGATGCGCGGGACAAGCCCGCGCAGGAGGGCCCGGGTAAGCTAAAAACCTGGCGGCAGATGTTGCGCCCACTTGGCGCGTATGCGGCCATCGAGCTCCTTGCTTGCACGCGCCACGACCGGAAAGGTATTCCGCCGCGCGAACGGCCTGCATGCGTCGATCACGACGCGCGCATTGCGCCGGTCCGTCTCGCCGTCATAGCACATCGGGTCGAGAGCGGAGCTCCAGCCCCCGCGGATGATCTCGACGTCCTCGCGCACGTCGCAGCGCGTGCACATCGCCCAGATCACGTCGTTGATATTGGTGGGATCGATGTCGTCATCCACCACGATGGTCCACCGGTTGCAGTAGGCGCCGGCGTGGCAATGGGAAGCGACAAGTCCCGCCTGCTTGGAATGGCCGCCATAGAGCTGCTTGATCGAGACGGTGAGCCAGAACCGGCTGCCTCCGGCTTCATGCGTCCATACTCCCTTCACCTCCGGCACGCCCGCCGCCTCGAGCTGGTTCCACACCGCTCCGCAGCGGTAGGTGCCGAGATAGAATGTATTGTCGTTGGGCGGCACGGCGGGAATGGCGCCGAGCAGGATCGGGTCGTCGCGATGCATCATCGTGGAGATGCGGATCGCGGGCTCGGGCCGGCTGCCGCCGGCGTAATAGCCGGTCCATTCGCCGAGCGGTCCTTCCTGGACGCAATCGCCCGGATGGATCAGTCCCTCGAAGGCGATTTCCGCGTTGGCCGGCACCGGAAGCCCCGTGCGCGGCATGTTGAACACTTCGAGCGGCTCTCCCAGGATCCCGCCTGCGGCCTCGTACTCGCTCTTGCCGTAGGGGATCTCCAGTCCCGCAAGCATGAACAGTGCCGGATGCATGCCGACGATGACCGCTACGGGGCAGGGCTGGTTGCGCTCGTGGTACTTGGTCATGATGATGCGGCCGTGCTTGCCGGGCGACATCATGATGGTAGCGACATCCGGGCCCTGGGTCTGGATGCGGTAGCAGCCGCTGTTGATCCATCCGGAATCGGGATCCTTCATGATCACCATGCACGCGGTTCCAATGAAGGGACCGCCGTCGTGCTCGTGCCAGACCGGGGTCGGAATCTTCTCCAGATCGATCGCCTTGCCTTCGAGCACGTTCTCGAGCAGGGGCCCGCCATTGACCGCGCGCGTCTCGAAGCTCGGCGCCGCCTTCATGTAGGAGCGCCACCACAGCACGAGATCCATGTCCGAGCCGTGCGGCGGCAGGCCGAGCGCGACATTGATGCGCGGCACCGCGGTGAGGATGTTGGCAAGCACCCGGGTGCCCTTCGGGAACCCCGGCACCTGGTCGAACATCACGGCAGGATTTCCCATGCGCCGCTGATAGATGTCGACGATCCCGCCGATCTCCTCCTTGGGCTCGGCTCCGGCGATGTGCTTTAGCTCGCCGGCGGCTTCAATCCCGGCAACCCAGTCCCTTAGATCCTTGTTTGCCACGCTTGCTGTCCTCCTGAAGAATTGCTGCCATTACCGAGTCTTAGCCCAGCCATGACCACCGGCGCTGCTCAAGATCCTCGCCATTGAATTCCATGGCGGTTTAGTCACACAATGCTCGGACGCTGACAATCCCAACCGCTCGATCCCGAACCAGGCGCGGCGCATGAAAGCTCCGAGATTTGGCTATGTGCGGCCGGAAACGCTCGAGCAGGCGCTGCAACTCCTGGCGGAGCACGGCGAGGATGCCCGCATTCTCGCCGGTGGGCAAAGCCTGATGCCGGTTCTCAACATGCGCCTGGCGCATCCCAAGCTCCTCATCGACATCAACGGCATCGATTGCCTCGGGGGAATCTCGATGCAGAATGGGACCGTGCGCATTGGCGCACTCGCCCGCCACGTCGAGGTCATGGAGTCGGCCGTCATCGCCCGACACCTGCCGTTGATCGCGCAGGCCATGCCGCAAATAGCGCATGTGGCGATTCGCAACCGCGGCACTTTTGGTGGCAGCATTGCCCTTGCCGATCCGGCCGCCGAGCTCCCTGCCTGCATTCTTGCGCTGGGAGCGCAGGTCGTCCTGCAAAGCATGCGCGGGCGCCGCGCTGTTGCGGCGGAGGATTTCTTCCACGGCCTCTACGACACCGCGCGGGCGCCCGACGAGCTGCTGATGGAAGTCCTCATTCCGGAGCAGCAGCCCGACTGCGTACCGGTGTTCATGGAGCTCTCCCGCCGCCATGGCGATTTCGCCATTGCGGGCCTTGCCTGTTGCACCCGGGTCGAGCGGGAGATCCTGCGCGAGCCTCGGCTCGTTTACTTTGGCAGTGAGGTCAAACCGACCCTCGCCAGGCACGCCATGGCGGCCTTGGAGGGCAAGCCGTGGTCAACCGCAATCGTTGAGGAGGCATGCGCTGCCTTGGCCGATGATCTTGATCCGATCGACAATATCTTCGGCAGGCCGGCGACGAAGCTTCATCTTCAGCGGGTGCTCACCCGGCGCGCCCTTGCCATGGCGATGGAACGCGGGCGTGCAAGCCTGGAGACGCCCGGGCGATGACGAGGGATTATCAGATATGGACTCAACGATGCGACGCACTCGGCAATACCTCCGCCTGAAAGTGGGAGGTCGCCAGCAGTCGCTTCGCTCGCGAAGCGATTGCTGGCGGCCGCCGCCGGCCCATTTGCGACGGATGTCGCAATGAAGGCAGCCGTCATTGAGAAGCAGGGCGGGATCGAGAACATCGTCTATCGCGATTTCCCTGATCCGGCGATCGGGCCAGGCGATCTGCTGATCCGCGTCAAGGCATGCGGCCTCAACTATTTCGACGTATTCGTGCGGCGCGGCATGCCGGGATTGCCGGTGCCGATGCCCTGGATCTCCGGCGCAGATGTGGCGGGGGAGGTTGCGGCGGTCGGCGCGGACGTGAAGAGATGGAAGGTCGGCGACCGCTGCATCGTCGACCCGCTCACCAACGAAGGGATGATGGGGGAGGAGGTCCAGGGCGGTATGGCGGAGTACTGCCGCATGCCGCATGATTACGTCATCCCGCTCGATCCCCGGCTGTCGTTCGTCGAAGGCGCGACCATTCCCGCGAATTACGGCACAACCTACCGCATGCTGTTTACCAACGGCGACATGCAGGCGAACGACCTCGTGCTCATCCTTGGTGCGAGCGGAGGGGTCGGCACCGCCACGGTACAGGTCGTCAAGGCGCATGGGGGACGTGTCATTGCCTGCGCCGGCAGCGACGAGAAATGCGCCCGGCTCAAGGAGCTCGGGGCGGACTACACCATCAACTACAGCACCCACGATTTCTCGCGAGAGGCCTGGTCCATCAGCGGCAAGAAAGGCGTCGACATCTGCGTCAATTTCACCGGCGGGGACACCTGGAATCCCTCGATCCGCACCCTCAAGCCCCACGGCAAGCTGCTGACCTGCGGCGCGACAGCGGGCTTCGATGCGCGCACCGATATCCGCTACATCTGGCAGCGGGAGGTGAAGATCTGCGGGTCGAACGGCTACACCAAGGAGGATGTGACGAAGGGGATGGTCGCAATGGCGGAAGGCAAGGTGAGGATTCCGCACATACGCACGTTTCCCCTCTCCGAGCTCGGCAAGGCCGAAGCCGTGATGGAAACGCGCGATTTCTTCGGCAAGATCGTCATGATCCCGTGAGCGACATGCCTTTGTAAGGACGGATTTTTCAATCCCGTCCCCGCAACATGTCGGAAACCTAACCGGGGGAGGACCTGAATGGGTAGCGTGAAACAGGGCTGGAGCGGTCGGTTTTTCGAGGACTTTCAGGTGGGCGACATCTATCGCAGCCGCCTGGGACGCACCATTACCGAGACCGACAATATCCAGTTCACGATGATCACCAACAACACCAACCAGATTCATTTCAATACCCACTACGCCAGCCTGACCGAGTTCAAGAAGCCGTTGGTGAACAGCGCGCTCACCCTTTCGGTGGTGGCGGGATTGGGGGTGTCCGATCTCAGCGAAAACGGCTTTGCGCTGGGGTGGGACTACATCAAGCTGCCCCATCCGGTCTTTCCGGGCGATACCCTCTATTCCGAATCCGAGGTGATCGGCGTGCGGGAGTCGAAGTCGCGTCCGGCGCAGGGCGTGGTGAAGGTGCGCACGCGCGGGCTCAATCAGGACGGAGCGGTGGTGATCGAGTACGAGCGCTCGATCATGGTCTGGAAGAAGGCACACGCGCCGCTGGTCGCCCTTTTTCCCGAGCCGAAGAATGCGTGAACTTCCTCCTTGCCGCCGGTGCAGGGGCGAGGCGTGTTTGGCGCCTGCGGAATTGCCATGACTCGCCTGCCGCTCCACGGCATCACCGTGATCGAGCTGGGCCACAGCGTCGCCGCGCCTTATGCGTGCGAGATTCTCGGCGACCTCGGAGCCGACGTGATCAAGATCGAGAAAGCCGACGGCGACGACGCGCGCAAGTGGGCTCCGCCCTACTGGGGCGCCATGTCCGCGACCTTTCAGAGCTTCAACCGCAACAAGCGCTCCGTGGTGGTCAATCTCCGGGATCCCGGGGAGCGCGAGCGCTTGCGCAAGCTCGTCGTCGAGCGAGCGGACATCGTCGTGCAGAACTTGCGTCCAGGCTCCGCGGCGGAATTCGGCCTGGATGCGCAAAGCCTGCGCAGCCTCAAACCTTCGCTCATTTACTGCACCATCGGTGCATTCGGAGCGACGGGACCGCTGAAGAGCCGGCCCGGCTACGACCCGCTGATGCAGGCGTTCGGCGGGTTGATGAGCGTGACGGGCGAGCCGCAACAGCCGCCGGTGCGTGTGGGCACTTCCGTCATCGACATGGCCACGGGCATGTGGTCGGTGATCGGCGTGCTCTCCGCCCTGATGCAGCGGCGCGAGCATGGCGACGGCTCGTCGATCGACACTTCGCTGTTCGAAACGGCGCTCGGCTGGATGTGCTACCACGCCGCCAACTACCAGGCTTCCGGCGAGCTGCCGCAGCGGCAGGGGTCCGGCGCTGCCATGATCGTGCCCTATCGCGGCTATGCATCGAAGGACGGCTTCATCGTCATAGCTGCCGGCAACGACAAGCTCTTCGCCTCGCTGGCGCGGGTGCTGCGCCATCCCGAGTGGATCGAGGATGCGCGCTTTCGCACCAATCCGGATCGGGTCAAGAACCAGGACGCGCTCTACCGCGCGATCGAGCAGCTCATTGCGACACGCACGAGCAGGGAATGGGCGGCCGTGCTGGACGAAGCCGGCGTGCCGAATGCACCGATGCAGACGATCGCGGAGGTGCTCGACCATCCCCAGACCAAGGCGCTGGAAATCCTGCAACCCAGTCCGCAAGGCGACATCACGCTCGTCGGGCTGCCAGTTTCGTTTGATGGCGCACGCCCGGCTTTCCGCCGCGCTCCGCCCTCCCTCGGCGAGCATACGCAGGAGATTCTCGGCGAGCCCTTGCCCGCGCCGGCTGCGGTGAAAGAATAGTTATATGCCACGGCCGCAGAGCAGACGGTCCATACCTCCCCCTGCAAGGGGGAGGTCGGCAGCATTGCTTCGCTTGCGAAGCAATGCTGTCGGGTGGGGGTCCCACCCTCGGCTCGCTTTCTTACGTAAGCACGGCGGCAACTTCACCCCCACCCGGCTCGCCCCGGCCAATCCGGGGCTCGCCGACCTCCGGCTTTCAGGGGGAGGCATTCCGGGGAGGATGCGATGAACGTAATCCAATCCATGCCGGAGGAAGCGGTTCAGCTGACCCTGGGCGAAACCTGGCCCGAGATCCGCGGTCTGGTGCGCCGCATCTGCTCCGATTTTCCCGGCAGCTACTGGCGCAAGCTCGATGCCGAGCAGGCCTATCCGGCAGAATTCGTCGAGGCGCTGACGAAGGCGGGCCTGCTCGGGGCATTGATCCCCGAGGAGTATGGCGGGCTTGGCCTGCCGTTGAGCGCAGCAGCGGCGACGCTCGAGGAAATCCATGCCTGCGGCTGCAACGCCGGCGCCTGCCACGCGCAGATGTACATCATGGGCACGCTGTTGCGTCACGGCAGCTCCGAGCAAAAAAAGCGATACCTCCCGCAGATCGCGGCCGGAACCTTGCGGCTGCAGGCTTTCGGCGTGACGGAGCCGACCACCGGTACCGACACCACCAAGCTCAAGACTCGCGCCGAGCGGCGGGGCGACCACTACCTCGTCAATGGTCAGAAGGTCTGGACCTCGCGGGCGTTGCAGTCCGACCTCATGCTTCTGCTCGCGCGCACCACGCCGCTCGACCAGGTGAAGAAAAAGAGCGAGGGGCTCTCCGTCTTCCTCGTCGACATCAAGTCCTCGCTCGGGCATGGGCTCGACATCAAGCCGCTGCCTGCCATGATCAATCACAACACCACGGAAGTATTCTTCGATTCGCTTCGCATTCCGGCCGAGAACCTGGTCGGCAAGGAGGGTCAGGGCTTTCGCTACATTCTCGACAGCATGAATGCCGAACGCATCCTGATTGCCGCCGAGGCGATCGGCGACGGGCGGTGGTTCATCGCCAAATCGACCAAATATGCAACCGAGCGGATCGTGTTCGATCGCCCCATCGGCCGCAATCAGGGGGTTCAGTTTCCGATCGCCCGCGCCTATGCGGAGATCGAGGCCGCCGCCCTGATGGTCGGCAAAGCCGCCGCCCTGTTCGACGCCGGCCGGCCTTGCGGCCCTGAAGCCAACATGGGCAAGCTGCTCGGCTCAGAGGCCGCCTGGCATGCAGCCGAGGCGGCGATGCAGTCGCATGGCGGTTTCGGCTTCGCCCGGGAATACGACATCGAGCGAAAATGGCGCGAGACACGCCTCTTCCAGATCGCGCCGATCTCCACCAATCTCGTGCTCGCCTACATCGCCGAGCACGTGCTCGGCCTGCCGCGGTCGTACTGACTGAAACAGCTCGTGTGTCCCTGATATGGCCCAGCGCGAGCGCATCATTCCACCAAAACTGAATGCGCGAAGCGGTGCGCCGCTGGTCCTGGGCCGCACTAGGTCCGATCGTTCCGTGCGTAGGGGCGGGTTTGAAACCCGCCCCTACAGGAGCTTCGCGTCAAGCTGCAAGCGGACACCTTCGTGATCGAGCAGCCAGCGTTTTCGCTCGATGCCGCCGCCGTATCCGGTCAGCGACCCATCGGAGCCGATGATGCGATGACACGGCACGACGACCCCGATGGGGTTGGCACCGTTTGCGAGGCCCACGGCTCGGACCGCCTTGGGGCACCGGAGCCGGGTTGCCAGCGCGCGGTAGCTCAGCGTGTGTCCAGCCGGAATCTTGCGAAGAGCCGTCCACACGCTGCGCTGAAATCCTGTTCCGCCGGTTGCCACTGCTATTCCGTCGATTGCCGTGAGCTCTCCGGAGAAATAGGCGCTTACCCGATGCCACACCTCAGATCGGGAGCTTCTCTCGGTAACGCTGACCCGGCCGGTGCCGTAATGGAGCCGCAGCAGCCGATGCATGCGCGCGGCATGGTCTTCCCAATCGGCTACCCGCAATCGGTCCTGCTCGTCGGTGAGGATGACGAGTCTGCCAATTCCCGTCGGCAGATATTCTCGAAAAAAGCTCAGGTCGCTCATCGTCGCTGTCTTTCGTCGGGTCATCGAGTACCAGGGGTCGTCTATTGCATCACCCCCGTAGCACGCCGCGCGGCCGCAACGTTTCGGCTCCGATCGAAGCGTTTTCCAAATATCGGACCAGTCGCCCAAACCCGCGGTGATCGCAAACGGCATGATCACAGCTGGACTTCATGTCCCGGGGCAACCGGGACTACTCGGGCATTATCTCCGGCTTGTTGTTCGGGAATTTCGCGATGGTCGCTACGTCCATGTTGAGGTGCTGCGCCACCAGCTCCGGCGGCGTGTGGGTCAGCCAATCCGACAGAGAGACGTCGGCGAAATACGGGCTCTTGAATATCTCCAGGAACTGAACATCGGTGTCGCCCACATTCTTGATGTAGTGTCCGTTGCTGCGCTTGACGTAGCCGATATCGCCGGGACTGAAGTCCAGTGTTACTGCTCTCGGGCCGGTATTGAAGACCGTCATGCGGCCTTTTCCCTTGATCCAGTACTGCCACTCATCCGCGTTGGGATGCCAGTGCATCTCGCGCAGCGCTCCGGGCCGCAGCGTCACCAGCGCTGCGGCAATGGTCTTCGAGACGACAAAGTTGCGGCTGTCGGCCACCCGCGCCTCGCCGCCCTTGGTCTGCCGCGTGGGCGCCATCGAGCCGAGCGAGAACGTGAACGGGTTGGGAGGAAAACCATCCGGCGCCCGCACCGCGGCGCGATCCGCGTCGAGGGAGCCCGGCATCTTCCCCTGAAAAATCCACAGCTGATGCAGCGGTATTTTGGAGAAGCTCTCCGCCGGAACGGCGAAGTTTTCGGCCAGTATCTCCGGAGGCGTGTGTGCGAGCCAATCCGACAGGAGCAGCGTGTTGAACTCCGTAGCCTTGCCGTCATCGAAAGCCAGCAGGAACTCGCAGCCGTCCGGGCCCAGCCCTTGCAGCGAGTGCGGCAGGCCTGCTGGGAAATACCAAAGGTCGCCCTCTTTCACGTCGGCCACATAAGCGCGGCCCACCTCGTCGAGGACGGTTACCCGGCAATTGCCGTACGACATGAACCCCCATTCGGCGGCGAGGTGCCAGTGCAGCTCCCGTATGCCTCCGGCGGTGAGCCGCATGTTCACCCCGGAGATCGTGTCCGAGACGGCGAAATCGGCTTGGGTCACCTGACGCGCCCAGCCTCCGTTCTGGATACGCCTCGGCGCATTGTTGAACGAGGCCCAGAACATCGGCATGTCGCCGGCATCGGTGGGCGGGGGCGAATGGGCTGAAGGAAACTGGCTCCCGAGGGCTGGGTTCTGCGGACCCGGGTCGGTGACGCTTGCCGGGTTCTTTGCATTGATGGCTCCCTGCGGCGGCTCGTCGGGGTTGCCGAACGTCGGCTGGGCGTTCGCCGTTGTCACCATGGCGCCGGTAGCCGTGGCGGTAGCCGCCAATATTTCGCGTCTCGACAACATCGCCTGCTCCTTGCGGGTTTTTGGCGGTGCTAGGCTCGCAGCGGATCCAGCACCTCAAGAAAGGGAAACCGGGTGAAATCCGTATCCCGCGTGCAAATTCGAGCTATTCCATGCTCGCGCATGAGAATGGCCGTGTGTGCGTCATGGAGAAGATTGCCGGCGAGGTGCGGCAACTCCGAAATGACGACGCCCGCGACCTCGGCATGCCTGGGTGTCGGAAGAAGGACCGTAAGCCCTGGTGCGGCGAGCAAAGCCGTCACGAAGCGCCACGCGGCGGCCGCACTTAACGGCCGGGACATGACCCTCGGATGTGTGGTTATTCGAAGAAACTCGTAAAGTATGCCCCAAGTCGTATACCATGCATCGGCCTGTGCCCGCTGTCGTTCCAACCACTGGCGACACGGAACATGATATTGCGATCGAATATCTGCCGCGTATACCAGGACGTTGGTGTCAACGACCAGCATTTCGACGCTCCATTGCATCAAACAGAGCGTCCCGGTCCGAAATATCCACTAAGGCGCCGCCGCTGTCGAACTTGGGAAGCCTCGGCAGTTTGCTTTTTTTTTGTTGCGGCCGAAGCAGAAGCCGCAGCGCGCTCTCGACCATCTCCGACATGGTGCGGCCCTGGCGGGCCGCTTCCCGCTTGAGCTCAGCCATTACCGTATCGTCGATGTTCAGAGTGGTCTTCATATGGTAATCCATACTATGAATATGGCGATATGGCTAGCGGGCATTTTCGGGCAACTCAGGCTATGCAGTCGTAAATGTCCAAAGACGCTGAGAGGAGAGCACCATGCCGCATGTCATCGTGAAGCTCTATCCCGGAAGATCGGAGGAACAGAAGAATCGGCTTGCCGAGGAAATAACCAAAGACGTGGTCGCCATCGCCAAGTGCGGAGAGGACGCGGTTTCAGTCGCCTTCGAGGAGGTCAAGCCGGAGGACTGGGCGGAGAAGGTCTATAAACCGCACATTCTCGAGAACCCCGAGAAGCTCTACAAGAAGCCGGGATACAACCCACTCAAATAATGCGGCCGAGGCTCTCGAAGCCCGGGGTTGTCGCCGTTTCCTCGGCGGCGATCATCCTTGCTGTCTTGTACATCGCCTATCGCTGGGTTGATCCGCTACCGCCGCGTCAGTTCGCCATTGCGGCCGGCGCAGCGGGATCGGGGTACGAAGTTTTTGCGAGGCAATACGCGCGGATACTTGCACGCAATGGTGTGGAGCTGGCGATCCGCAACGCTGCCGGCGCGGTGGAGGACCTTGATCTGCTGCGCAATCCCGCCTCCGGGGTGCAGGCAGCCCTCACTACCTTCGGCTTCACGCAGCCGAGCGATCCGGAAACCCTCTACTCGCTCGGCGGAATATTCGATGCGGCGATATTCATTTTCTACAGGAGCTCGGATGCCATTACGCAGTTTACGCAACTGGGCGGCAAGCGCGCTTCAATCGGCTTGCCGGGAACCGCGCTGCGAGCGCTCATGCTGCAGGTCCTCAAAGCGACGAACGCCTTGGATGACTCGATCCATCTTTTGGATCTGGATAGCGGCGAGTCCATCGACGCCTTGATCGCAGGCGAAATTGATGTGGCGATCGTCCCTCAGCTGGATGGCAGTCCCTTGCAGCGCGTGCTCGAAGCGCCGGGGATCCGCTTGATGAGCGTGGCGCAAGCCGAAGCCATCGCCAAAACAGTGCCCGGGCTGAAGCATGTGGTGCTATGGCGAGGCCTTGTGGATCTGAGCCGCGATATTCCCAATTCGAACATCGACCTGCTTGCCTCCCGCAACCGGTTGCTGGTGCGAAAGGATCTTCACCCCGCGTTGCAATATCTGCTGCTGGGGGCGATGCGGGAAGTCCACTGGCCGGCCGGCCCCTTCAACAGCCTCGGTGAGTTCCCCGCCGAAGAGCCCAATGATCTGCCCCTCTCTCCCACGGCAGAGGCGTTCTACCGCTCGGGCCCGACCTTCTGGCAACGGTACACGTCCTTCTGGCTGACCTCGCTCCTCAGTCGGATCGTGTTCTTTGTTATTCCGGTCGCCGCGGCGATGATCCCCGTCATCGGGCTCGCACGGCCGCTTTTGCGGTGGTTGCACGTTCGTCGTATCGACCGGTTGCACCGGGCTCTCGGAAATCTCGAACGCGAGCTCGCCCATGGCCCGGACAAGCTCCGGTTCGCCGAGTATGGCAGGCGAATCGCGGAAATTGAAAATGCCGTGCAGTCGCTCAAAGTGGCACGCCCATTCGAAGCCGATTTGCACCGCCTGCGGATTCATCTGCGCATGGTGCAAGACGACGTCACCCGAATGGCAGCGGTAAATTGATGGGTCGACCGCTGCTGACCTGCATTTATGGCCTCTACTGACGAGTGCCGGAAGTGACCGGCTCACGCGGGCTACCGGGTTGTGAATTCAGCGCGTAGCTCGGATGAGCGAGGTGAACATCCGGGGTCTCCTCCGCTCCATAATACGCGATATCAAGACAGCGTCCCTCATGTTGCGTGTCCCCCGTGTCGCGTTGACATCCCATTCTCCTCATGGAAGGCATTCTGCCTTGGCTTGGCCCCACGCGTAGGGATGCGGGACAGTCCGTCGTCCGTCCCCTGTCGTCCGGTACTCTGCTTGCAAGGAGTTGCAATGATCAACCAACATCTCTCTCGCATGATCGCTGCCGGCATCGCCGCCGCGGGCCTCGCTGCCTTCCCCGGCTTTCCTGCCGTTGCACAGGACGTGATCAAGGTCGGCGCCCCATTGCCGCTGACCGGCCCGCTCGCCCCGGAGGGCCTGAAGCAGAAACGCGGCTACGATCTGTGGGCGGAAACCGCCAACGCCAAAGGTGGCATCAAGGCCGGGAGCAAGACCTACAAGATCGAGATCGTCTATACCGATTATGCCTCGAACACGCCGCGTGCGGTACAGGCCGCGGAGCGAATGATCACCGAGGACAAGGCCAACTTCCTGTTCGCACCGTTCGGCTCCGGCGCGACCAAGGCGGCTAGCGCTATCTCCGAGAAATACGAGGTGCCGATGCTTGCGCCGACGGCCTCATCCGCCGAGATTTTCGACCAAGGCTATAAATATATCTTTGCAACGTTGATCGGGAACGCCGCGGTGTCGGTGCCGATCGCCAAGCTCGTGCACGAGAAGAACAAGGACATCAAGCGAGTCGCCGTTCTCGCGCGCAACGATCTGTTCCCGCTCGCCGTCGCGCAGGAGTTCGAGAAGGCGGTCAAGGCCGAAGGCATGGACGTAGTTGCGTCGCAACGGTACGCCATCGGCACGATGGATCATTCCGGCGCGATCACCCAGATGCGCAGTGCGCAGCCCGACTGGTTCTACGCGTCGGGCTACATCAACGATCTGATCCTCATCCGCAAGCAGATGAACGACCTCGGGCTCAAAGCGCCGGTCATCACCCTGATTGCCGGTCCGGCCTATCGGGAGTTCGCAGAGGCGGTCGGCCCGCTTGCCGAGGACATCACCAGCATGTCCTGGTGGACCCCTGCCGTCCGCTTCAAAGGCAAGGACCTGTTCGGCTCGACCGAGGCGTTCAACGCCGCCTGGGCGAAGAAATACGGCGGCGAAGCCGACTACGTGGAGGCAAGCTCGGCCGCGTGCGGCGCCGTTCTGCAAATGGCGATCGAGGCCGCCGGCACGATCGACCTGAAGAAGGTGCGCGACGCGCTCTCGGCAACCGATGCCGAGACATTCTACGGCCACGTCAAATTCGGCTCCGACGGCCAGATCAATTCGCTGCAGCCGCCGGTGTTTCAGCTCGTCGGCGGCAAGCCGGTCATCCTCTGGCCTCCGGCGATCAAGCAGGGGGAGCTGCGCTTCATGTCGCGCTGAAAGGTCGTCACGGCTGCGAGCCGGGGCCCAGCGACCCACGACGTAGGTGAATGCACGAGGGCGCCGATTGCTTGAATTCCGGCGCTCTCTCTCGCCGGGCAAAGCCGGCTCGCTCGGCCGCAATGACAGGCGCGGAGCTCGCGGCAGCGTAAGCTCATGATCTATCTGCAGATCGCTGCGAACGGTCTGGTGCTCGGCGGCCTCTACGCCTGCATCGCCGTCGGCTTCTCGTTGGTCTGGGGCGTGCTGAACGTCATCAACATCCTGCACGGCACCTTCATCGTGCTGGGCTCCTACGTCGCCTATTTCGCCTACGTTCACCTCGGCATCCACCCCTTCGTCTCGATCGTGATCGCCGGCGGCATCCTTTACGCTCTCGGGCATGCCGTGCAGGCCGGCATCATCAACCGTGTCATCGCAGCTCCCGTCCTGATCACGCTCACGCTCACCTTCGGGCTCGATCTCATTCTCAACAACGCCATGCTGGTGGCCTTCACCGCGGACTACCGCGGCATCACCCTTGCCCATCCTTTCGGGTCGCTGGAGCTCGGCCCGGTGTTTCTGCCGGGCGACCGTGTGGCAGCGATGGCGCTCGCGATCCTGCTCACCCTTCTCCTCTACCGGCTGCTGCGCGACAGCTCGATCGGTCGCGCCATCGTCGCCGTGCGCATGGACCGCGAAGCGGCGGCGCTGATGGGCGTCGATATCAGGCGCATCAACGCCATTACCTTCGGCATCGGCGCCTTCATGGCTGGCGCGGCCGGCGCGTTGCTCAGCATCATCTTCCCGATCTCGCCGCTCAACAGCCAGGTGTTCCTCGGCAAGGCCTTCGTCGTCTGCGTGCTTGGCGGCCTCGGCAGCGTTCCGGGGGCGCTCGCCGGGGGGCTCGTCCTCGGCATCATCGAGAGCTTCGGCTCTTATTGGATCGGGCCCGAGCGGGCAGTGACGCTGTCGTTTGCCGTGCTGCTCGTTGTTCTGTTCGTGCGTCCGAGCGGTCTGACCGGCAAGCGCGGCTACGAATGAAGCCTCCCTCCGAATGAAGAGCTGGATCGCGCTTGCCGTCATCGCGGCGCTGTCGGCGGCGCTGCCGCTCGTCGGCAGCAACTATCTGCTTCGTATCGCCACGACGGTGTGCATGTACACGGTGATGGCGCAGTCGTGGAATTTCATCGGCGGGCTTGCCGGCTATCCGTCGTTTGCGACGGCCGCATTTTTCGGCTTCGGCGCCTACACCTCGGCCATCCTGCAGAATCACGGCGCGCCGATCGTCATCGGGTGGAGCGCGGCGGGCGTTGCGGCGCTTCTCCTCGCGGCCTTTCTCGGCGGCGCGATTCTGCACCTGCGCGGCCACTATTTCGCGATTGCGAGCCTGATCATCGCCGAGATGCTGCGCGAGATCGTCAATACGCTGCCCGACTTCACCGGTGGCGGTAAAGGCCTCAACCTGCCTTTCCTGCGCATTTCCGTCACCGCGCAGGCACAGCTCTTCTTTTACGCCATGCTCGCCCTCGCCATCCTGTGCGTGGCCGCCGCAATCGTCATTCACCGCGGGAAGCTGGGCTTCGGCTTGCGCTGCATCCAGCAGAACGAGGATGCCGCGAACATGATCGGCGTCAACACCTATGGCTTGAAGACCGCGGGCTTCTGCCTCTCCGCGGTATTCGTCGGCGCAGCCGGAGCGATCTACGCCTCCTGGGTGAATTACATCGACCCGCCGGACGTGTTCGACATCCTGCTTGCCGTCAAGCCAATGGTGATGGTCCTCCTCGGCGGGCTCGGCACGATCTTCGGTCCGCCCCTGGGCGCGCTCATCCTGCTGACGTTGGAGGAATTCGTCTGGCGAAGCTTCCTCACCATCCATGCGGCCGCGCTCGGCCTGATCATCGTGCTCCTGGTGCTGTTTCTGCCGAACGGCATCCTCTCGCTGCTCCGTGAGCGGCTCTCCTTCATCTTCGCCCCCGAATCGTCATTACCTGGCTTGACCCGGCAATCCATCCGTATCGCAGGACGATGGATAGGCGGCTCAACGAGATTCCCGCCGACTTTTTCGGCGGGGCGCTCCGTCCCGCGCATGACAGTGCCGAGCGAGCTCGAAATAACCGATTGTCATCCGTCCCGTAGCAGCGCGATGGCGGAGGCGCCGAAGCTCGCGATCGCGGGGCTGCAGGCCGGCTATGGCGACGTGCAGGTGCTCTGGGACGTGACGATCGAGGTCGGAACCGGTGAGCTGGTCTGCCTGATCGGGTCCAACGGCGCCGGCAAAACCACGCTCATGCGCTGTATTTCCGGGTTGCTTGCGATTACCGCCGGGGAGATCGCGGTCGATGGCAGGAACATGGCGCGGGCGACACCCGCGGATCTCGTTCGTGCCGGAATCGCCCACGTCCCGGAAGGCCGCCGGCTGTTGTCGGCCATGAGCGTGCGCGACAACCTGCTGATGGGCGCCTATCTGCGCGACGACAAGGCCAAGATCGCCGAGGACCTCGATCGCGTCTATGCGATGTTTCCGATTTTGGCCGAGCGGCAGCGCCAGGACGCCGGTACGCTCTCGGGGGGTGAGCAACAGATGTGCGCCATCGGCCGCGGGCTGATGGCGCGGCCGAGCCTTCTGCTCATCGACGAGCTTTCGCTGGGGCTCGCGCCGCGCATGGTTGAGCTCTTGGCCGAGCGGCTGCGCGAGATCAACCGATCGGGCGTTGCGGTGCTCCTCGTCGAGCAGGACGTGATGAACGCGCTCGAGCTCGCGGGGCGCGCCTATGTGATCGATCGTGGCCGGGTCACGAAGGCCGGCCTCTCGACCAGCCTTGCCGGCGATCCTGCCATCCGCGAAGCCTATATCGGGGTTGCCTGATGCGCGTATGCTCGTTGCGTGGTGATGTTACCGCATGAAGATCGCCGGAATGCGCGCCAATCCCACCAGCGACCTCCTCGGCGAGGACGAGGTCGCCATCGAAGCGACCCTGAACGGCCGCGTGCTGCGGCGCAGGGTCAAGGTGCGCCAGCATCTGGCGGACTTTTTGCGCCAGGAGATGGAGCTGACCGGCACCCATCTCGGCTGCGAGCACGGCATCTGCGGCGCCTGCACCGTGCTGATCGATGGCCGCAGCGCCCGGGGCTGCCTCACGCTGGCGGCGCAGGTTTCCGGCAAGACCGTGGACACCATCGAAGGCCTCACCGAAAGCGGCAAGCTGGCAGAGCTGCAGGCGGAATTCATCGCCCGTAGCGCCGCGCAGTGCGGGTTCTGCTCCTCCGGCATGCTGCTCACCGCCTACGAGCTCGTGTCGAGCGGCAAGACGCTGTCGCGCGCCGAGATCAGGGAATTCATTTCCGGCAACATGTGCCGGTGCACCGGCTACCATGCGATCGTCGATGCGATCGAGGCGGTCATGCTGCGCCGGGGAGGGAGCTGATGCCGGCGCAAGCGCCATCGGCTAGCGGCATCGGCGCGCGCATTCCGCGGCGTGAGCTCGAACGCCTCCTCAGCGGGCACGGCCGTTACATCGACGACATCAAGCTGCCGCGCATGTTGCATGTCTGCTTCGTGCGCAGCCCGCACCCGCATGCGAGACTCCTTTCCCTCGACCTCGCGGAAGCAAAACACGCGCCCGGCGTCGTCGCGGTCTTGACGGCGGCCGAGATCAATCCGAGATGCGAGCCCTTCGTCGGCGTGGCGCTGCACCGGCCCGGCCATCGTTCCGCGCCGCAGCAACTCATGGCGGCCGAGCGCGCCGTCTGGCAGGGCCAGCCGGTCGCCATGGTCGTGGCTGAGAGCCGCGCCGAGGCTGAGGATGCGGCCGAGCTCGTCATCCCCCAGTGGGAGCCGCTGCCCGCGGTCGGCGATCATTTGCAGGCCATCGCGGCAGGCGCGCCGGTCATCCATCCCGAGCTCGGCGACAACGTCGCATTCGACTTCTCCCTCGAAAAAGGCGATCCCGCGAAGGCATTCGCCGGCGCCGACATCGTGATCGAGGAGGAGCTGCGCTTCGAGCGCCAGATGGCCATGACGCTGGAGACGCGCGGCCTCGTGGCCGATTTCAATCCCGGCGATGGCTCGCTCACCGTCATGCACGCACACCAGTCGCCGTTCCAGATGCAGGAGATTTTCAGCCGTCACCTCGGAATTCCCGAGCACAAGGTGCGCGTGACCGCGCCCGATATCGGCGGCGGTTTCGGCATGAAGCTCAATGTCTACTGCGACGAGATCGCGACCGCGGTGGCGAGCATGCTGCTCAGCCGTCCGGTCAAGTTTTGCGTCGATCGGCTGGAATCGTTCGTCTCCGACGCGCAGGCGCGCGACCATCGCATCAAATGCCGCATCGCGCTCAAGCACACCGGCGAGATCACGGCAATGGAGGTCGACGACATCGGCGCCGTCGGCGCCTACGGCATGCCGATGCGCTTCAACGTTGCGGAAGGCATGATGGCGATCACGGTCGCGGGGGCGCCTTACAGGTTCGAGAATTACAAGGGCCGCACCCGCAGCGTTTACGTCAACAAGAACCTGATCGGCATGTACCGCGGCGTCGGCATGCCGTTAGCCTGCGTCGTTACGGAGCTCCTCACCGATCTCGCGGCCGACGCTCTCGGCATCGACACGGTCGAGCTCAAGCGCCGCAACTACTGGCCCAAATCCTCGCTGCCCTGTGTCACGCCGGGCGGCCAGCGGCTCGAAACCGTGTCCTTCCACGAATGCCTGGACCAGCTCGTCTACCGCATGAACTACGAATCGCTGCGGAGCGAGCAGACGGAATTGCGCCGGCGCGGGGTCTATCGCGGCATCGGCATTGCCACCTTCTGCGAGCAGACCGCCTATGGGCCGCCCTACTACGGCCCGTCCGGCGCGTCGATCTCCACCCAGGACGGCTGCACCCTGCGGCTCGAGCCATCGGGCTCGGTGCGCTGCATCACCAGCCTCACCGACCAGGGCCAGGGCACGCTCACGGCCGTTGCGCAGATCGTCGCCGACAGTGTCGGCGTATCGATCGACCAGGTCAGCGTGTCGGGCGGCGACAGCGCGATATCGCCGTATGGCGGCGGCGCCTGGGCCTCGCGCGGCACCGCGATCGGCGGCGAGGCGGCGCTGCGCGCCGGCACGATGCTCAAGCGGAACATTCTCGCGCTCGCCTCCGCGCTCACCCAGACGCCGGCCGAGGCGCTCGCGATCAGCGACGGCCAGGTGATCAATGCAGGCACCGGTCAGGTCGTCATCGGCCTCGCCGACGTCGGCCGCATCGGCTACTTCCGCCAGGACACTCTGCCGCGCGATTTTGACGTGCAGCTTTCGGTCAGCGCGAGCTTCGTCGCCAACAACAAGATGTACTACATGGCAAACGGCGTGCAGGCGAGCTATGCCGAGGTCGACTGCGAGACCGGCCTCGTCAAGCTGCTCGGCCACTGGGCGGTGGACGATTGCGGGCGGATCGTCAACCCGCTGCTCGTGGAGGAGCAGGTGCGCGGTGGGGTCGTGCAAGGTATCGGCGCGGCTCTGTTCGAAGAGTGCGTCTACAGCGAGGACGCCAACCTGCTCAACGGCACAATGGCGGACTACCTGATCCCGATGGCGGGCGAGATGCCCGACATCGTGGTCGATCATGTCGAGACGCCGGAAGCATCGACGAGGCTCGGCGCCAAGGGCATAGGGGAGGGCGGTCTGATCGGCGCGATGGGAGCGGTGTGGGTTGCGGTCAACGACGCCTTGAAGCCGCTCGGGGCCAAAGTGCGCCATCAGCCCTTTACGCCGGAGCGCATCCTCGATGCCTTGGCGCGCGCGCGGGTTAGGTAATTTCCGGGTGCTCAACGATAAAGATGAAGATGGAGTTGCGGCGGAATGTGGCTCCTCCTATGTTGAACCAGAACCTTGGTGCCGGATCCGTGCGTAAAATCCCGGGTCGAGAGGCTGATCAGAACGCCTTGCCGCTCCCGAGCGGGACGAGACGTCCCGTTGGAGGAATCTCGACCTCAACCAACAGATCGTACGGGCGATCCGCAGCGGCGATCGGCGTTCGCGGCACTGAGCCGCAACGAGACGACCGCCCATTTGGGCATGGTGCGCAGCGGTAATTGCGTGTATCTGAGCGTCGAAATCCCCGACGATGTCGCCCAGCGGCTCGCAGCATTGGGCGGTGACCTTTCGCGTAGGGCGCTCGAAGCGTTTGCAATTGAAGAATATAAGCTCGGTCACCTGAGCCACCCCGATCTGCGGCGACTGCTGGGCTTGCACACGCATTACGAGCTTGACGGGTTTTTGAAGGCGCATGGTGTCTTTGAGCCGTACACGCTGGATGATCTGGAGCGTGAGCGTCGAGATTTGCAACAGCTCGGCTTCTAAGATGCATGCGGCTCGTCGTTGCCGATACGGGGCCGATTAATTACTTGCTCCTGGTCGATGCGATTGACCTGCTCCCGAGGTTGTTTACCAAAATTTTTCTTCCAGAGGCGGTGTACCGTGAGCTTGCGCATGTTCGAGCGCCAATGGAGGTGAGGGCATGGAGCGCAAATGTGCCAGATTGGGTTGAGATTCGATCTGACCCTGAATATACGAGCAAGGATGCTGCTGAAATCGCTTTGGATGAGGGGGAGCGCGCGGCCATAGCCCTTGCAGCCGCAATCAACGCCGATCTGATACTCATGGACGACCGTGCCGGCGCTGCCTTCGCGTATCGGCGCGGATTCACCGTAACAGGCACGCTCGGCGTCCTTGACCTTGCTGCGCGGCGCGGGCTTGTTGATCTTGCTCGCGTCTTCGAGCGACTCAGGGGTACGAATTTCCGATACCGCCCAGAAGTAATGGAGGCGCTGCTGACACAACACTCACAAAAAGAGAGATAGCTTCGGCGAGAGCGATACGTCAGCTACCCCCACGGCACGTTCCGGCTAGGCGGCGCCGACGTCAGCCGCCGGTTGAGGCGCTCACCATCAACGACGGCCAGATGATCAATACATGCACTGATCCGGCATTGCCGCTAACCTAATCGGCTGTACGCCGCAGAGCCAGGCCGACGACCATGAACGGGGCCCACACGCCCGGATAGGGGTCATCGACGCTCTTGGGGTTGTCGACGAACTCCAGCATGGCGCGCCGCAGCGCTTCCGCGGGCAGCATGGTTTTTTCCTGCTCCATCGCCTGCACCGTACGTGTGGTCAGCTGCACCGCAGCCTTGCTGTCGAGGTACCAGTTGGAGACGAGCAAGGACTTGGCTCCGGCATAGAAGAACGCGCGTGCAAGCCCGGACAACGCTTCTGCTCCGGGCTTCTCCCCGGCAGCAGTGTTGCAGGCCGAAAGGATGACCCAATCGGCATTGAGCTTGAGCGTCGAGGCGATCTCGCTAGAGGTGAGCAGCCCGTCATCCTCGTCCGAGGGCACTTCGGGCGGCGTGAACACCAGGGCAGGCTCGGCCAGATCGGTAAATTTTGCCGTCTCTCCGGCAACCAGGGCGTGGGTTGCGAAATGCACGATCCGGTAACCGTCGAGCTTGGTCGTCTTGACTGCGCGCTCGGTCGCATCTTTTCCGAGCTTGACCACCGTAGGCGGCGCCCCCAAAGACTTGGCAATATTGCGCAGCTCGTCGGCGCTTTCCGGCAGCGGGACCTTGGCGAATGCGTCGCTCAGCTGGTCGAGGTCGACGCGTCCTTGGCGAAACAGCCGATGATATGACACTGTCAGCGCTTGGCCACCCCGCGCGCGCGAGCCGCCGGACGGCGCCTGTGCAGGGCCGACAAGCGGATCGCCGAAACCGACGAACGGCTGCGCTGCGGCTACGCTTTCACCGCGCGCCCTCAGGTTCGCGACCGAGGGCAATACCGTGACTGCGTGCCGGCGCATCAGCCATGCCGCCGAGCGATAGGCCGAGAAGGCATCCTGCACCGACGGCTTTGCGGAGGGCTTCTGTGTCACCAGAAGATGCAGCGGCAAGCTCGTCAGGGCTCCGGAATTGACCACAATGAGGTGAGCCTTGTCGGCGAGAACCGGCTCCAGCGGGCCAAGCAGGGCCGAATAGAGGGAATAGGCAAGGTCGAGGTCGAAGGCCTGCGCCACGCTCTCGACAACCACCCTGTCGACCGCTGCATGCAGCTTCCGAACGTCTTCATCGAGTTGTGCGAGGGAGAGGTCGATCTTTCGCCACTCGACCCGATCGGGGGTTACCGCCCAGACAAAATTGCCCGCCTCGCTCACGTGAAAGACCAGCAAGGCTTCGCCCGGACGCAGCAACTTCTGCGCCTGAGATAAAGAGAGCGGCTTCGGGCTCACGAGATCGGCGTATTGCGGAAATTCCGACGAGATCCGTGCGTCGGCGCGCCCCAGGTCAGCTTCGAGCTCCCGCCGATGTTGACGCAGCAGCGTCTCGCGCTTGGGGTCGCGTTGCTCGGGACGCTTTGCGACCTCGGTCAGCAGGCTTTTGTCGAGCGAGCGCAGCTCCGCCGCCTCATCCTGCTGCTTGCGGATGACGCCCGCCAGCGCGTCGCTGCCGGCGCTCGTGCGCGCCGCCATCTGGTTGAGCGCAGTCGCGGCGGCCGACTGGTTTGCCCATTGCGCCATTTCAAACGCCTCCGCGGCCGCATCATCTCCTGCAACGCGGTCGCTTACGGCGCGATAGAGGGCGCTGATGTGCACATCGAAATATTCGCGCAAGCTCGCAAGATCGAAGCCGAGCGTGGCGGCGTCCCCGTTTCTGAGTGCCCGGATTGCAATCTGCGCGGCCTGGCGCGAGTACTCGAGCGCCGGCAGGACGCGGTTCGTGCCGAGGTCGATTTGCGCCAGCGTCTTGAGGACCGACGCGACATCGGTATGGTCAGCGCCCAGCGCCTTTTGCCGGACCGCGAGCGAGCGGCGCGCGAACGGCTCGCCCTCGGCATACCGATGCAGGGCGACATAAGCGTTCGCCGTCGCGGTGAGGCTGTACGTGACGTTGAGTTGATCGGGCCCGAAATTCTTCTCCATGATGGCCACGGCGCGCTGCAGCAGCGGCAGCCCTTCCGCGGCACGGCCTGCGTAGCGATAGTCGGCAGCGAGATTGCCGAGGCTTTGGCCGATATCGGGATGGTCCTTCGGCAGGACTTTTTCCCGGATCGCGAGTGCGCGCTTCAAGACCGGCTCGGCTTGCGCATAGCGGGCGAGGCGCATGTAGACGAGGCCCAGATTGTTGAGGCTCGTCGCGACCTGCGGGTGCTCGTTGCCGAGAGCTTTCTCCTGCACCTCGATCGCGCGCCGGTAGATGGGCTCGGCGTCCGCGTAACGCCCCCAGTTGAAGTAGGTCAAGGCAAGGTTGTTGAGAGTCACACCGACGTGCGGGTGATCGGGACCAAGTGCCTTCTCCTGGATGGCGAGCGCGCGTTTTTGCAGCGGCTCGGCGAGCGCATAGCGGCCGGTCAGACGGTAGAGCTCGGCAAGGTTGGTAAGGCTCTTCGCCACATCCGGGTGATCTGGGCCGAAGGCCTTCTCCTGGATGTCGACCGCGCGCTTGAGCGCCGTTTCGGCCTCGGCGAAGCGGCCGGTGCGCATGTAGACATTAGAGAGAAGGTTGAGCGTCTGGCTCACCGCGGTGCGATCCCCGCCCGGAGCCTTCTCTCGAATCGCCAGTGTACGCTTGTAGTAATCCTCCGCCTCGGGGTAGCGGCCTTCACCGTAATAGGCGTTGCCGAGGTCCTCCAGCGCGTAGCTCACGACCATCTGGTCAGCGCCTGGAGCGTTCTCGACAATGCTGAGCGCGCGCTTCTGCACGCTCTCTGCTTCGGCATAGCGCCCCTCGTGCTCGTAGACCCGGCCAAGGCCGTTGAGAGTCTTTGCGAGATCGCGGGCGGTTGCCGCGCTCGGCCTGACTTTCTCGAAGATTGCTAGCGCGGACTTGTACAGCTTCTCCGCTTCCGGGTACTTGCCGAGGACGTAGAGCGCTCGCGCCTGCAGGAACAAGGCACCGGCATAGCTCTCGTGGCGTGTCCCATATTGCACCCGCGCAGCGTTCTCGAACTTGCGCGCTTCGGCGAGGGCGGCAGGATAATTGCCCGCCTCGAAAAGCTCGTCATACCGTTTCACGAGCGCTTGCAGGTCCGCTTGGGCGAGGGTCGGAACCGGCATCGCCGTCAGCAGCAAAATCAGCAGCAGGGTTGCTGGTACGCCCATCCACCTGAAGGACATGGCCTTTTCCTCACAGTGCCGCCCGCATTCAATGGCCGAAAATGGTTTTTGGGCTTTTGCCGATGGTCGGAAGCCGGGCGCGGCGGCGGCATCAGCATCAGAGCCGATTAATTGTGTTGTTGTCCCATGGCTTTGTCGAGCCCCAAGGGCACACGTGCGGCAAGAGTGCCTCGCACGCGAGGCAGGCGGCGCTCGCCGGCCGTGCCCCCTGGAATCCGCTTTTATGCAACCGGTTTACAGCTTGAGCTCCCGCGCAGGTCTGGCTGAACGATGGCAGCGGCGAAGACATTGGCAGCGGACCCGGTGTAAGGCCCGCAGCCCAGGCGCAAAACCCGTCCCCGGGCGGCTTGCTTTGAGCCCTTTTTGCAACAAGTGGACATCAAATTCATCCGGTGACGCTGATTGCAATGTACATCTCGAGGAACCTCTGGTTAATATTTGGGACGACCTTGGGGCAGTTGGGTTGTAGGGGGCAGTATCATGAAGCGCCAGCTTCTGGTGACGCTTGGTGTCGTTGCGTTGAGTGGCGTTTCCCACCAACTTTTGGCCGCCGAGCTGGAAACCACGGCGCCGCAGGAGCGGGCGGCTCCCGCTGCAGAACGGGCTCCCGCCGCAGAACGGCCGGCTCCTGCAGCCCGGCCTGAGCGTGCACCTGTGCGTGAGCGACAAGCGGCGCCTGTGCGGCGCGCCCCCGCGCAACGCGCGGCCCAGCCCACCCAGACGGCGCAAACCACGCAACAAACCTGGACGGGCGCCCAAGTGGGCGGCTTCGGCGGCGGCAACACCGGCGGCGCCGGTTTTGCTGATAACTTTTGCTCAGGACACGCGGGCTCTATCCTCTTTTCCAGCTCCTCTAGCTTCCAAGCGGGCCCTCCTCCGGTTTGTGCGCCGCTCGTCGCCGATACCCCAAAGGGTCCCACAACGGCTACGGGTGGTTTTCATGGCGGATACGGTTTTGCCATACCGTTTCAAAATCCCGTGCTGTCTGGCATCTACCTCGGCGCGGAAATCATGTGGAGCGCGAACAGCATCAATCACACGTACACTTTGAATCAGGGCTATCCCGGACAATTCGCGGCTTGCTGCCAGGAGTTCACCACAGATAACCGCACGGCCACCACGCATCTCGGCTCGAGCACCACGATCCTGGGGCGCTTCGGCGTTCTCGTGACTCCCCAGTGGCTGGTCTATGGCGTGTTCGGCCGAGGGAGGGCCAATGTCTCGGCCACCTTCACGCAAGCGACGACCACCACTATCAACTTCCCCACAACCGTCACCACATTGGCCGGCAGCAGCACCGTGAGCGAGACTGTTACTGGGAATGCATACGGCGGCGGCGTGGAATATGCCGTACCCATGCTGCGGGGAGTCAAAATCAGGGCGCAGTATCTGCACACCCACTTTGGCGACGTCAACTTTGCCACTCCCATAGTGGTGACAGCTTGCCAGGTTCCGGGCGGGGCTGGACCGTGCGCGGGCGGCGTGCAGAACAACACGGTCAGTGGTCCGAGCTTGAACCAGTTCACGATTGGCGTGAGTTACAGCCCGTTCTGAGGGGTGAGACAAGGCTCGGTCGCCCATCGGAGGGGGATTTTGGCAGCCGAAGGCTGCGATGCTCTCCGCGCCAGCGGAAAGCGGATCATCCGGGAAGGGCTCAACAGGATTGTCGTTTGACCCGAGCGGGGAGCTTGCGCTCGGTTTGCGTTCGCCGGCTCACGAATGGCGGACCGTAAGATCCACTTGCAGTGGCGCCGGCACTCATCTCACGGTACCCTCGCAGTCTCGGCAGCGTTGCTCCGGGATCGCGAAATAACGGTGGATAGTGCCTCGCTGCTGCGGCTGTCTGCCCCAGGAACGTTACGTTAAGCTAAGGAGACACCGGCCTGCACAAAGCCGCCACCGCACCGCTACCCGCGGAATGCCCGGACAGCACGGCCTCCGCGGGACGAAGCCACCGGAAGGTGAATCCGCAATCCTGCCAATCTGCCCGGCAGGGCCGGATCGTCGAGAGCAAGCTTGACGTCATGCATCGAGCAAATCTGCGGGTGCTCTTGGCAATTGCCGTCATCGGCTCCTCGACAATCACGACGGCCCGAGCAGCTCTCCAAATCGACCAGCTGGTCGACAAGTCGGAGACATGGACAATTGGGTACAACAAGAGCCTGAAAGGCTGCATCGCTTCGGCTACTTCCAAGGACAGGACCACGGTGTGGATTGGGTTCGCCGGCAGCGAGCCGAATGCTCCCGCTTACCTTGCATTCACGAGTCCGGATTGGCGCTTCATAGAGCCCCGCAAGTTCTACGAAGTTGAAATCCGTGCCGTGGGGGCCCATGGCCGGGCAGGCTATGGCAGCGGTATCGAGCGGTCGAATGAAAAGGGGGTATTCGTATTCGGTGTAAAATGGCGGCTGTTGGAAGAGCTGGGCGAAGGGTCCGGCCTCCTGCTTTCGATCAATAAAGGGGAGCATACCCTCGTCAATATTTCTGGTTCATCGGAGGCGCTCGAGAAGCTGTTGTCCTGCCAACGGCGAAATATCGCCTTGAAGCCGCAGGGCATTCAACCGCTCGGGTTGCCCGAGGACATGCAGCGATTAGAGCGCCAACGGCAAGCCGCCGACCAGGAGCGCCTTCCGAGGGCGCCGGCGGAACAATCGGCAGGCGAGGGATCGATTCAATCGCGCTCTGAGCCCACTGACAAAACCAGGAGTGAGGAAGCCGCACCGGAAGCTCTCCAACCGGCCGGTCGTGAAGAACAGGCAGAGCGACAGAATGCCGAGCGCGCCGGCTCTGAAGGCCGAAGTGAGCAAGCCGACCTTGAACAAGCTGTGGTTGAACAATTTCGGACCGAGGACGGTGCGGGCGCGGCGCGGCAAAGTCGGGAGAAGGGAAGCACAGAACCCGAACCAGGAGCCCGGAGGCGAGACGCACATGACAAAAGCGATGGGGACGCAGATCCAAAGGTGTCGGGCCCCGCTCGATCGGATGAGCGAGTCGCAGCGGCTCCCGCGTCGTCCTTGCAGCCCCCGGCCGATCCCGGACGCGAGCGCGGGGCGCTGGTTAGAGCAATCAAACAGGAGCTGATGCGAGTCGGTTGCTATGACGGCCGCATTGACGAAGATTGGCAGACGCCGGTTGCGAGAGCTTCTGTCCAGAGATACGCAACGCGGGCCCGGCTGACGATTTCACCTGCGGAGCCGACCAACGAGCTGCTCGACTCGATTAGAGCCAGGTCGGAACGCGTGTGTCCCGTTGGATGCGGACCGCGCAAGGTGGAGAAGGAGGGCCGTTGCATAGCGAAGGGGTGCCCCGCGGGATTCGCCCTCGATGATGATGGCGATTGCGTCGTGAGACGCAAGACGGTGAGGCGACACGAGGTTGAGGAGAAAGACCTGAGCAAGAAGGAGAAAGACCTGAGCAATAAGGAGAAAGACCTGAGCAATAAAAGGTATCGCCAACCTGCATCAATACGGCAACCAGATCGGGCGCTAATACTACGCTCCCACGACTCGAAACGGCGAGCGAGAGCGGATTCCGACCGGGATCGGAATGACGACAAGGAGCCGGCCGCTCGCCGGCCTGCCCATTCACACCGTTCGCGGAGCTGAGGCCGCCAAGCTCCAGTCCCGATGCCAGCGCGGAGCATCGAATCAGTCGAGCCTCTGTTGCTTTCTCGTGGTTGACATCGCACCGGTTTTGTGGGTTCGTCAACGAGCCTGATGAACAACTCAAAAGCGTCGCTGCGTTGAGCTGCCGAGGCTGAGCGTGATGCCGGTGCAATCTCGAAAGCTTGCAGGCTCGCTAACCGCATGCAGCTGCATTTGTGCAATCGCGACACTGTTGCAGTGCTCTTTGGTAAGTGCACGCTCCCTCAGATCGGGGATAAGCCTTGCTGAGGAGAGTCACACCATCACAGCGACGGCATCCGCAGCTGATCGCGGGGACGCATGCGAGAGATCGATCGACAAGGTCATCAACCTTTGCATGTTTCAGGGGTTGAACAATATCGGGCGCGTGGACTGCGAGTGCGAGGAAGATACCGGCGGCGGTCGCAAGTGGACGTGCACGGCAACGGCCCCATGCACAAAATAAATAAAACAAATAATGACTGCCAGAAAATCTCCGGGGCGCAGTCCGACCCGAAACGCCGCTGCCGACATCGCGTCGGAAGGGCGGTCTTTGGTCGTGTGCCGGAAAATAATCGCAGGCGATTGCGTGCGGTGATTTCCCGTGCCGGTCCGATCTGCCCCGCTCAGCTCCCATCAACATGCATGAGGAAATGCCGCACATCCGTGTTGAACTGCCGGGGGTCCTGTAGAAACGCGAAGTGGCTGACCTGGGGCTCAATCAGGAGCCCGCTGCCGGGGATGTGATCGGCCATGAACAGTGTATTCTCGCGTTTGATCGCCTCATCGTGATCCGCATCCACGATCCAGGTCGGCACCTTGATGCGGGCAAGATCGCCCGCTGTCCAATTCGGCTGCGTCTCCCACATCCTGGTGATCTGGGCGAGAAACGCATCGTATTGCGTTGGCGTGGGCGAGAGCTTTTCATACTCCTTCCTCGCCCGGGCGATGAACGCGGTGAAAACCGGACTCTGATTGACGTCCTTGACGCCGCTCGGGTCGGAGTTTGCGGCAAACGCGAAAAGTTTTGAAAGCCGCTCGGGGTGATGGATCGCGATGTCGAGCCCGATGATTGCGCCGTCACTCCAGCCGACCAGCGCAGCCTTGTCCATTTTAAGAAAATCCATGAGCGCGAGCACATCGGAAGCCATGAGGTCGTAGCCATAGGGTCGCGCGTCGCGCGAGCTGCGGCCGTGGCCGCGGCTGTCCATGACGACAACGCGGTAGTGCGACGTCAGGGCCGGCACCAGCTCGCCCCAATAATCCGCATTGGCGAGGCCGCCGTGGAGCAGGATAACCGGCGTGCCGCGGCCGAAATCGGCATACCAGATGTTGATGCCGTTCACCGGCGCATGACCGCTCTTCGCGGGCGCCGGCAAAGTCGGCGTTGGCGGCAACGCCAGCCATCGCGGCTCTGCCCGCGCCGCAGCGGCGAAAGCGAGCAGCAGGGCACCGACGATAATGGTAAGGCGTTGCATCGTTTAATCGTCGCTCGTTTCGGGCAGGCGCACCATATGGCAAATAAGGGCGCGCTTCCCGATTTCGTCAAACGGCCTCGTGCCGGCCGCGGCCACGTTGAATCAGCTCAACACGGCACTTACACCAGCGCTCTTGCGTTGCGTCAAACGCGTTGCGCTACGGCGCGTCCAGAACCTGCCGGCAGGCGGCCGGCAGCTGGCTCATTTTGGGCCCCGGCCGCGGCATCGACGGCCCATCGGGCAGGGCCTCGCTCGACCACCGATGCATCTCTTTGCCGGTGCAGCCGTCGCCCGCGTCGCGCGCCGCCTGCGGCTCGCATTCCGGACTGTCGCTTGGGCAGTTGAGACGGACATGGAAGTGCCAGTCGTGCCCCAACCACGGCTGCACCTTGCGCAGCCACGCGCGGTCGTTGCCGGCCTCGCGGCAAAGCGCCTTCTTGATGGCGGTATTCACGAATACGCGGTTGACCCGCGGATCCTCCGCCGCCGCCTTGATCAGCGCCAGGTGCGCCGGCGTCCACACCTTCGGATCGACGTCCTTGCGGTCCTTGGCGACAACTACGGTGGCCATCATTTCTTCGCGTTCTTCTCGCGTGAGCTCGTGCTCGGGCATGGGCGTGAGCCAGATGTCGGCATCGAGACCGACCTGATGGCTCGCGTGGCCGTGGAACAGCGGGCCGCCGCGCGGCTGCGACATGTCGCCGATCAGCAGCCCGGGCCAGCCGCTCCTGGCCCCGCGCTCGGACAGCTCCTCGATGAATTGCACCAGAGCCGGATGGCCCCAGTTGCGGTTGCGCGAGACGCGCATCACTTGCCAGTTCTCGCCGTTGATGGGCAATGCGACCGCGCCCGCAAGGCAGCCTTTGTTATAGAAGCCGATGGAGCGCGGCGGGAGCGCGGCTGGTGTCGTTTTGCGGGCGAACAGCTCTCTGGCCAGCGTCGCCGGGCCGGCGGGCTTTGCGAGCGGCGGCAACGGCTCGGGATTGAGGCTACCTTTGTCCTGCGCGTTCGCCGAACCGTCCACGAGAAATAGCACAGCGCACAATGCAACCGCAGCCAGCGGTTCAAAGCCGCGCCAGATCGAGCCCCCGGACTCTCTGATGTGCAAAGACATGGGAAGGATGTGCCGATCTCCCTCTTGAGCGCAATACACGATATTGCGAAAGCTTTGGCTGAATGATGGCAAAAATTCGCCGCGTCGAGTCCCTTTTGCTGCAATGAGCAACTTGAGTGGGACGATTCGTCGGTTTCTTCGGTGGCAAAAGGGCACTCGTGGAGTTTTCTGTTTGGCCCGCCTGGACCATTTTACGATGTCGTTGAGCACGGATGCCCGGCCCTGGCCTGCAATGCAAGTGCATCATGCCACTTTCGTGCCGTCTGGGCGAGGGTCCGCCGACGTCGAGCATCGTTGCGCGTCAACGTCTCGCAAGTCCTTCTTCAGGATCTTGCCGTAGTTGTTCTTCGGCAGCTCGGCGACAAAGACGTACTCCTTGGGTCGTTTGAAACGTGCGATCTTCTGCAGGCACAAGGTGTCGAGCTCGTCGCGCGAGGCCGTCCCGACCACATAGGCAACAACGATCTCGCCCCATTCCGGATCAGGCCGGCCGATGACCGAGGCCTCCTGCACGCCGGCATGCTGCAGCAGCACCTCCTCCACTTCCCGCGGATAGATGTTCGAGCCTCCGGAGATGATGAGGTCCTTGGAGCGGTCTTTCAGAAAAAGAAACCCGGCCGGGTCGAAGGCGCCGATGTCGCCGGTGTGCAGCCAGCCGCCTTTCAGGGTGGAGGCCGTCGCATCGTCGTCGCGCCAATACCCAGTCATGACCACGTCGCCGCGGCACAGGATCTCGCCGCTCTCGCCCGTGGCGCAGGGGCGGTCCTGCGTATCGGCGATCACAACGTCCACGCAGGCGAACGGCCGGCCCGCCGACGCCAGACGCCCGCTCCAGCGCGGGTGATCGCGGTCGGCGATATCCTGCATCGAGAGCGTCGAGATCGTCATCGGCGCCTCTCCCTGCCCGTAGATCTGAGAAAAGCGCGGCCCGAACCGATCGACTGCCTTGCGGATATCCTCCACGTACATGGGAGCGCCGCCCCAGACGATCGCCTGGATGTTTTCCGGATTGCATTCGTAACGGCAATCGACCAGCCGCTTGACCATGGTGGGCGCGGCAAACATCGAAACGCGCGGCCGCCGGTCGATAAGCCGGAGTATCTCCTCGGCGTCGAAGCCGCCCGACTCCGGGATGATCTGCAGCCCTAGCCGGGCGACATGCGCCATGAGATAGAGCCCCGAGCCGTGACTCATGGGCGCGCCATGGAGGATGGCATCGCCCGGCACGAGCGGATTGACCTCGGTCGCATAGGCATGACTGGTCCAATACAATACACGGTGCGTGAGCATAGCGCCCTTCGGCCTGCCGGTAGTTCCGGAGGTGTAGAACAGCCAAGCCAGGTCGTCCGCTGCGCGCGGGGTCGGCGCAATCGCATCCGCCTGCGCCAACCGCTCGTAGTCGGTGCCGCCCAGTGTGATCAGATGCTCGAGCGTGCCCGGCGCGCAGGCGGCGATGTCCGCATCAAGGCCCGGCGAGGCGAGGCAGGCACGGGCGCCGGCGTGCTCCAGGATGTAGGCGAGCTCCGCGGGGTGCAGCTTGGCGTTGACCGGCACCGCAACCAGGCCGGCGTGCCAGACGGCATAAAGCGTCTCGAGAAAGCCCACGCTGTTCTTGGCAATGATAGCCACGCGATCGCCTGCTTCCAGGCCGAGGCGTCCGCGCAGCGCGCCGGCGATGCGGGCAATCCGCCCGGCGAGCGCCGAATAGGTGAGCGCGACGCGCTCGCCCACCGCGACCGCCGCTCGCTCGGGATAGGCCTTCCCGGCACGTTCCAGCCACAGCGCCAGGTTCATTTGTAACCGCGCAGCCTGTAGGGTGGGCAAAGGCGCGCTCTTGCGCGCCGTGCCCACGCCGGTCTATCGGTTTGATGCAGCTGCAGGAAAAGGTAGATCATAGTCCTGCTCCCATGTCGCGGTATCGTCGTGCAAACATCCAAGGCGGCGTTTTCTTCTTTACTGTCACGCTCGCCGATAGATCGAGCGACCTTCTTATACGGCACATTGATCGGCTTCGGCGCATCTACATGTCGGTTCAACGGCGGCATCCATTTCAAACGCTTGCGGTTTGCATATTGCCAGACCACCTTCATGCGCTCTGGTTGCTGCCGCAGGGCGATGCCGAGTTTCCTCTACGTTGGAGCTTGATCAAAGCCGGATTTTCTCGTGGCCTTCCCTTGGTTGTGGAGCGCAGCTCCAGCAAGACGGAGCGCCGGGAGCGGGGAATTTGGCAACGTCGATATTGGGAACACGCCATTCGCGATGATGCCGATCTCGAGCGGCATGTCGATTACATTCACTTCAATCCCGTTAAGCATGGGCATGTGTCGCAAGTTTGCGATTGGCCGTACAGCACCTTCCACAGTTATGTGACCCGAGGGCTGCTCCCGCGGGATTGGGGCGGGCGCGTGGGCGAAATTTCAGGCGCTTTCGGCGAATGATCGGATCACGCGTGGGCACGGCGCGCGCAGTCAAGCTTGCGCGGACTGCGTATACTGTCTGTGTGCGCGCCTTTGCCCACCCTACAAGTGCATTCGAACAGAAAGCGGTAAGTGCGTAGCGAGGCCTGCCATGTCGAAGCAACCGCCCAGCGACGATAGCGTCGGTCGCATGCATTTCCTGCTCGGCCTGCGTCAACGCGGGATCGGCGATGCGGCCGTGCTGCGCGCCATGGACCAGGTGCCGCGGGAGCATTTCGTAGAAAACGAATTCAGCGACACTGCCTATGCCGACCAGGCACTGCCGATCGCCTGCGGGCAGACGATCAGCCAGCCCTATGTCGTGGCCTACATGAGCGAGCAGCTCAACATCGAGCCGCAGCACAGGGTTCTCGAGATCGGGACCGGCTCAGGCTATCAGGCCGCCATTCTTTCGCGTCTCGCGCGTGAAGTGGTCACGGTCGAGCGCTATCGCACCCTTGCAGAGACCGCTCGCACGCGGTTGGCGAGCCTCGGTTACGACAACGTCGATGTGCGCCTCGGCGACGGGTTTGCGGGCGCTCCCGACAAAGCGCCTTACGATCGTATCATGGTGACGGCGGCGGCCGAAACGATTCCGCAGCCACTCGTCGACCAACTTGCCGACGGCGGGATCATGCTGTTGCCGCTCGGGCCGCACAGCGGCTCGCAACAGCTCGTGAAGCTCAAGAAAACGGCAGGAGGAATCGAGCGGGAAGATTTGATCCCGGTGCGTTTCGTCCCGCTCCTGCCCGGCCGTGCGCGCGAGCTCTAAGGCTTTCTCGTTTGCCTCTGGTCACGCCTCAAGCCGCGGCGACGCCCGGACGGCCGCCCTCGACCGCGAAGGTCCGGTAGGTTGCGATCCCGGCTTTGGGATCGGCCGCGTCCGAGATAACGCGCATGCGCACCAGCATATGCGTGCGCTCGAGATCGACGCAGGTATACCCGCGCCGCCTGCTGTCGAAGAAGTGGACATGCGGATTGTCGGGCAAGGCCTGCGCGATCGCCTCGTAAGGCGGACCGTAGGATGAGATCGAGGTGCCGACGAACTCGGTTGCAACGACAGGAGACGCCGTATCGTCGAAGTCGAGTCGAAGGTCGTTGGCAAAGAACGAATGGATATCGCCCCCGACCACCACCGGATTTGACACGCGCGCATCCCGGATATGCTCGAGCAGCCGCGCGCGATTGGCCGGATAGCCGTCCCAATTGTCGGTCGTGAAGGCGAAAGCGTCGTTTCTCTTGACGTGATACTGCGCCATCAGCACGTCCTGGGCGATCAGGTTCCACTGCGCCTTGGAGCGCGCCAACCCGGAATGGAGCCAGCCTTCCTGGTCGAAGCCCAGCATGGTTCGCCCGGGGTCGCGGCGCTCGGGACAGCCTGCATCGGTTTCCAGATGGTTGCCGCCCTTGTTCGGCGGCGCGTAGCAGGCTTCGCGCGAGCGGTATTGCCGGCCGTCGATCACCGAGATTTCGATGAGATCGCCGAAGCTGCAACGATCGTAGATGCGCATGACCGGGCCGTGCGGTCGCGACAGGATCGGCCGCACCGGCATGTGCTCGTAGAATGCCTGATAGGCAGCCGCGCGCCGGAGCAGGAACAGCTCGGGGTCGGCAAAGCTCGGCGACCATTTGTCGGCGTAGTCGTTCTGCACCTCGTGGTCGTCCCAGGTGACCAGCATCGACATCTCGGCGTGAAACCGCTGCAGATCCGCATCGAGCCGATATTGCGCGTAGCGATTGCGGTAGGTCGGCAAGGTCGCCGCCTCGACGCCGTCGGAATGGCGCCGTACGATCGGACGCCGTTCCTCGATAGTCTCGTAGATGTAATCGCCAAGAAAGAGAACGAATTCCGGATTCTCATCGACAAGATGCCTGTAAGCGGAGAAATAACCGTGCTCGTAATTGGCACAGGAGACAAAGGCGAAACGCAGCCGGTCGGGCGAAGCCGACGGTGCGGGCAGAGTGACAGCGCGGCCGATGCGGCTTGCGGCCTCGCCGCTCGTGAACCGATACCAGTAGGGGCGGCCGGGCTGTAAGCCGCGAACGTCGAGATGCACCGAGTAAGCGAACGCCTGCTCTGCGCTCGCTTCGCCGCTGCGGACGAGATCGTGCATCGCCGGGTCGGTGGCGATTTCATAGCCGATGGTCATATCGCCGCCGCGCATGCCCCCGGGTGTCTCCGGATCGGCCGACAAGGGCGCCGGCGCAAGCCGGGTCCATAAAACAAAACCGTCTGGGCTCGGCGCACCGGACGCAACGCCGAGGCTGAATGGGTCGCCTGCATGCCACGTTTGCGCCGCCGCGGCGCGCAGCAAAGCCGGCGCGCCGACCAGGACAAGACCGCCGCCGGCGGCGGCCTCGAGCACTCCCCGGCGGGTGGGATAATTCGCAGACGAACGGGTCAGCGGCATGATCTCACGATTGTCACGAAGGTCCACATAGTCGCGCAGGAATGTGACGGCCGCAACAAAGCAAGCCTGTGATCCCGGTTGGGCTCATGCGAGCGGGGCATTGCGGGAAGGTCGGGGGCGGGAATCGTGAGCCTGCAAATCACCGAGCACAAATCCGGCGCCTGACCACGTTCAAGTTGTCGAACAGTGTTGCAGAAATGTCGAATTTGCTTAAAGCCTTATTTACCTGCGCGCTGTTAACTCGGCCCCCTGTATTGCGTATCAGCGTGTGTACCGATGTCCTGCATTGTCCAGGGGTTGCGCTCAGGTTTGGCGTGCGCCGCCGCATCGGCACTCGCGCTTGCCCTCGCCGGTTGCAGCGGGGAATCCACGCGGTTCAACGACAACCCGTTTTCCAGTGCGCCCAGCAGCCCTGAGGCGACAGGCTCGATCCAAACACCGCAGACGGCACCGGTGCGCCGCGTTGAGAGCCGGCCGCTGCCCCAGGCCGGGCAGGCCGCCCCCTATCCTGGCACCGGCGTCGCCGGCGGGGGCAGGGGAATGGCGTCCTATACGCCCAGTCAGACCTATGCGCCGCCACCCTCGTCGGCGGCCGCGGCCCCGCAGGAGACAACCGGTGGCGTTGCCAAGCCTGCTCCGAGCGGTCATTGGACATGGGATGGCGGCACCCCCGTCACGGTCAATGCGGGCGACACGGTCGAGACCATAGCTCATCGCTACGGCGTGCCGGCTTCTGCGATCATGCAGGCCAACAACCTGACTGCGTCGGGGAATATCCATGCCGGCCAGCAGCTCGTCATCCCGCGTTACACCCGCGAGAGCCGCGCCGCGGCGCAGGCGAGCCGCGCGCCCGTTGCATCTGCACCGAGGACCGCCCCGGCCGCCGTCACGCCCGCCGGCAACGGAGCGGTGCACGTGGTCGCGCCCGGCGACACCTTGAGCAAGATCTCGCGCCTTTATCACAAGCCGGTCAGCGAGATCGTCAAGGCCAACAACATCACGATCACGACCCGGCTCAATGTCGGCGATCGCATCACCATTCCCGGGGTGAAATCCTCCGTCCCCAATCGCAACAACAAGGTATCCGAGGCGGATCCTCCGCCGCCGGCCACGCCGGCGCAAGCGGCGGAGCCCCCGGCGGAGAGCGCCAGCGTCATCATGCCGGCAATCCCGGCCGCCGGCGCAGAGGCGAGCAAGGCGGTCGGAGAGACCTCCTCGCTGCCGAAATTCCGCTGGCCTGCCAACGGACGGGTGATCAGCGCCTTCGGTCCGATGACCAACGGGCAGCAGAACGACGGAATTAACATAGCCGTTCCGGAGAATACGCCGGTCAAAGCCGCCGAGGACGGCACGGTGGCCTATGCCGGCAACGAGCTCAAGGGCTACGGCAACCTGATTTTGGTGCGCCATCCCAACGGTTACGTCACCGCTTACGCGCACGCGAAGGAGCTGCTGGTCAAGCGCGGCGACCAGGTCAAACGCGGGCAGGTCATCGCGCACTCGGGCCAGTCGGGCAACGTCAATGCTCCCCAGCTCCATTTCGAGATCCGCAAGGGATCAGCTCCGGTCGATCCGACCAAATTCCTCAACGGCGCTTGATCGTATTTGGTAGGGCGGGTTAGACGGCGAGGCGGCTGCGAGCCGCCTCGCCGGCGTAACCCGCCGGCCAGGCCGCGACCGCGGTGGGTTACGCCGCACAAATCGGTTGCACGCAGCCGATTTGTGCGGCTAACCCACCCTACGAATTTTGGTTGTAGCTACTGCTCCATCCGCACCCCTAGCCTGCCGGCGAGGTCCTGCACGAACTGCCAGGCGACGCGGCCCGAGCGCGCGCCGCGGGTGGTCGACCATTCCAGCGCTTCCCGGTGTACGGCCTCGCGCGGATGGCGAATCTTGTAGTAGGCGACGTATCCATCCACCATGGCCAGGAACTCGTCCTGGTTGCAGCGGTGAAACCCGAGCCACAGGCCGAAGCGATCGGAGAGCGAGACCTTCTCTTCCACCGCCTCGCCCGGATTGATGGCGGACGAGCGTTCGTTCTCCATCATGTCGCGCGCCATGAGGTGGCGGCGGTTGGATGTGGCGTAGAGCACGACGTTGCTCGGCCGGCCCTCGATCCCGCCTTCGAGCATGGCCTTGAGGGATTTGTAGCTCGTATCCTCGGTTTCGAACGAGAGGTCGTCACAGAACACGATGAAGCGGAAAGGTGCGGCGCGCAGGAGCGCCATCAGCTGCGGCAAGGTCTCGATGTCCTCCCGGTGGATCTCGATGAGCTTGAGCGCGCCCGCTCTGGTCTCGCCGCTTCCCTGCCCGGCATTGATCGATGCGTGCACGGCCTTGACCAGCGACGACTTGCCCATGCCGCGCGCGCCCCAAAGGAGCGCGTTGTTCGCCGGCAGCCCGCGCGCGAACCGGTCGGTGTTCTCGACCAGCATGTCGCGCATGCGGTCGATGCCCTTGAGCAGCGACATCTCGACCCGATTGACCCTGGCCACAGGGAGGAGCCGCCGCCCGTCAGGGTGCCAGGAGAATGCATCGGCTGCGCCATAGTCCGGCGCAATCGCCTGCTCCGGCGCGAGCCGTTCGAGCGCAGCCGCGATCCGCTCCGATGCGCTCTGTGGCCGGCTCTGCGACTCCTGGAAAACCCGCGACGACTGCCCGCGGCGAGACTCATCCGACGCTGACCGCCGAGATCGTGGTTTGACCATGTCAGGTGGGCTGCCCGGCGATCATGATGCAGGAGCCTTATCCAGCCGCCGATAAGCCTGCAAGACGGATCGGTGTCGGAGAGGACCGTCACTGCGCACAGCAGGATGGCGTCAGTCAGGTGCCCAGGGATTGATGACAGATTGAAGCGAGGCTTCGAAATCCGACGTATTGCGCGTTACAAGCGTGATGCCGTGTGCCTGCGCCGTCGCGGCGAGGAATGCATCGATTGCGCCTATGGGCCGTCCAGCCGCCTCGCTGCGAGCCACCACCGCTCCCCAGAGCTCGGCAACGACACGGTCGATAGGCAGAATACGGGCGTCGAAACGCAGCGGGAGCTCGCTGCGCAGCCACTCATCGAGGCGCCTGCGCCGAGCGCCCGCCTGCATGCGCTCGATCCCATAGCGCAGCTCGGCCAATGTTATGACACTCATAAACAAGAGATCCTCGTCCGCCTGGGCCAGCCACGTGACCACACCCGGATTGGGACGCAATTTCACCCACTCCGATACGACCGTGGTGTCCAGCAGAAAGCTCATAGATCGATCTTGCGAGCGCGGTCCTTTCGACGGCGGAGCTTCAGCCCCGATCCCCGAAGTGGGGACTGAGCAAAGAATTCCGCAAGATTTCCGGTCCGCTTGGTTTTTCGCTCCCACTCCTCGGCGCCGACGATCACCGCGGCCGTGCGGCCGTGACGCGTAATGGTCTGCGGACCGCGCGAGCGCGCCAATTCAATGACCTCGCTCAGTTTGGCCTTTGCGGCAGCTACGGTCCACGTGCCGACACTCATAGCGATCTCCTGCTCAATCTGGTCACTTTGGTCATTATAGTCATTTTGGTGCGGAGTCGCCAGAGGCCGATCGGTATCACAACCCTGCACGGCTTGGACGCGGACTTGAGTTGCTTGGCGCAAAGCGCTGGTTACGCGGGCAATGTTGGCAAATCCGCGGGCCCGGGTCACGTTGAGAATTGGGGGGCCGGCCGCTATAGTCCGGCCTCGATTTCATCAGCCCGTATCGGCGAGCGCTCCAGCACAAGGACGCAACGATGTTTGTTACCCCCGCTTTTGCCCAGGGGAGCCCCTTCGGCGGCGACAATATGCTGGTGCAGTTGCTGCCCTTCGTGTTGATCTTCGTGATCATGTATTTTCTCATTCTGCGGCCGCAGCAGAAAAAGACCAGGGATCACCAGGAGCTGATCAAGAGCTTGCGGCGCGGCGATACGGTCATTACGTCAGGCGGGCTGGTCGGAAAGGTCACCAAGGTCGTCGACGACGATCAGATCGAGGTCGAGATCGCGGACGGGGTGCGGGTGCGACAAGTCCGCTCGATGGTCTCGGGGGTCCGCGCAAAAGGGGAACCCGTCGGTGAGAGCGGATCGAGCTGATCCCCGGCGGATGTCGGTCCCGTGGCGCGAATGTTTCGAGGCCGTCGCGGTCGTGGCTCGATCCGCCCCCGGCCCGGCTCGACGCAGTGATGCCGCCGGCCCTCTCAGGGGGCGGCATTGCCGCGGTGTAGGATAATCCATGCTCTATATCTCCAGGTGGAAAGCGATCGCGATATTGCTGACCGCGGGGATCTGCTGCCTTTTCGCCATTCCCAGCTTCCTGCCGGAGAAGACCGTCCAGCGCTGGCCGTCCTGGGCGCAGCGCCACATCGTGCTCGGTCTCGACCTTCAGGGCGGCTCCCACATCCTGCTGCAGGTCGATGCCAACGATGTGCGGCGGCAAAAGCTCCAGACGCTGCTGGACGATGTCCGAAAAACGCTGCGCGAGGCGCGTATCGGACTGCAGCGCGCGCCGGTCATCCGCGGCAATTCGGTCGAGGTTGCGGTGCGCGAGAACCAATTGGATCAGGCGCTCGCCAAGCTGCGCGACCTCGCGCAGCCGCTCGGCGGTTTCGCCGGGACCACCGGGCAGCGCTCGATCGAGATCAGCAATGCAGGCGGCGGCCTCATCCGGCTTACCGTGACCGAGCCTGCGCTGCTCGAACGGACCCGGCAGGTGGTCGATCAATCCGTGGAGATCATCGAGCGCCGCGTCAATGCGATGGGACTCGTCGAGCCCTCGATCCAGCGCGAGGGCGCCGATCGTGTGCTGGTTCAGGTGCCGGGCTTGGGCAACCCGGAGGAGCTCATCAAGGTGATCGGCACGACGGCAAAGCTCACCTTCCAGCTGGTCGACAGCTCGATGTCTGCGGAGCAGGCGCAGCAGGAGCGGCCGCCGCCCGATGACGAGATCGTCAACGGGTCCGCCGCCGAAGGCCGCCGGCCTTATCTCCTGGAAAAGCGCGTGATCGTTTCCGGCGAGGAGCTCACGGATGCCCAGCCCGGATTCGATCAGCGCACCAGCGAGCCGATCGTCTCGTTCAAGTTCAACACCTCGGGCGCCCGCAAGTTTGCCCAGGTGACCCAGGAGAACGTCGGACGTCCGTTCGCGATCGTGCTCGACAACGAGGTGATTTCCGCCCCCGTCATTCGCGAGCCCATCCTGGGGGGCAGCGGGCAGATCTCGGGCAACTTTACCGTCGAGTCGGCGAACAATCTCGCCATCCTGCTGCGAGCCGGCGCCTTGCCGGCCAAGCTCACGGTGATCGAGCAGCGCGTCGTGGGGGCGGGGCTCGGCCAGGATTCCATCGAGAAGGGAAAGATGGCCTCCTATTTCGGCGCTGCGCTCGTCGCCGTGTTCATGGTCGCGACCTACGGCATCTTCGGTGTGTTCGCGACCGTCGCGGTGGCGATCAACGTCGGCATGATCTTCGGCATCCTGTCGCTGCTCAATGCGACGCTCACGTTGCCCGGCATCATCGGCATCGTGCTCACCATCGGCATCGCGGTCGACAGCAACGTGCTGATCTACGAGCGGATCCGCGAGGAGGTGCGCAGCGGCCGTACCCCGATCACCGCGATCGACGCAGGATTTACCCGCGCGCTGGCGACCATCCTCGATTCCAACATCACGACCTTCATCGCCGCCGCGGTGCTGTTCTTCATCGGCACCGGCCCGGTGCGCGGTTTCGCCGTGACCCTCGGCATCGGCATCATAACCACCGTGTTCACCGCCTTCACGCTCACCCGCCTGATCGTCGCCTGGTGGGTGCGGTGGTCGCGCCCCCGACAGCTGGCGATCTCATAGGCTCCTGAAAAGTGCGGCTGCATCCTTCCCTCCCGCTCATGCGGATCGTGCCGGACGACACGAAGTTCGATTTCATGCGGTTCCGGCGCGTGAGCTTCCCCTCCTCGGCGGTGCTGTCGATTCTCGCCATCCTGCTGTTCTTTTTCCACGGCCTCAATTTTGGCATCGACTTCATCGGCGGCACGCTCGTGGAGGTGCAGTCCAAGAGCGGCGCGGCCGATCTTGCCAGGATGCGCAACACCCTGGGCGGGCTCGGCCTTGGCGAGGTCCAGCTGCAGCAATTCGGCGGACCGGAAAACGTGCTCATCCGCGTGGCGCAGCAGCCGGGGGGCGAGGAGGCGCAGCAGGCCGCGCTGGCGAAGGTCAGGCAGGCGCTCGGCAACGAGGTCGATATCCGGCGCGAGGAGGTGGTCGGCCCGCGCGTCTCCAAGGAGCTCCTGGCCTACAGCACCATCGGCCTCATGCTCGCGATCTTTGCCATCCTGATCTACCTCTGGTTCCGCTTCGAATGGCAGTTCGCGCTCGGCGCCATGATCGCCAACGTCCACGACATCGTGCTGACGATTGGCTTCATGTCGATCAGCCAGGTCGATTTCGACCTCACCAGCATCGCCGCCCTCTTGACGATTTTGGGCTATTCGCTGAACGACACGGTCGTGATCTATGACCGCATCCGCGAAATGCTCCGGCGTTACAAGAAAATGCCGATGCCGCAGCTCCTCAACGAGTCCATCAACTCGACGCTGTCGCGATCGATCATCACCCATGTCACGGTGACGCTGGCCCTTCTGGCATTGCTGTTGTTCGGCGGCCAGGCCATTCACAGCTTCACGGCGGTCATGATGTTCGGCGTGGTGCTGGTCGGCACCTACACCTCGATCTTCATCGCTGCGCCGATCTTGATCTATCTCGGCGTCGGCACCCATCGGGCCGACGCGCCGGAGACGCCGTCGAAGAAATAGCGCCGGGCATGATGCCGAGAGGTAGCCCGGGATCTTTCGGCGCTCCGGATGAGATATTATTTTCCGGAAGCATCATGCCGAAAATGACAGACGCCCCGCATCTTCCAAGGTCGGCGCAGATCGACGCCTACGGCAAGGGCGGATTTGCCTTTGCCGGCATGTCGCATCGCGGCTCGCTGCTCTGCCTGCCGGATGCGGTCTGGGCATGGCCCGTGACCAGGCCAGGAGAGATCGATCGATATTTGCTCGATCGGGTCTTCGCCGCGGCCAACAGCATCGACACGTTGATCGTCGGCACCGGCAACGAGGTCTGGCGGCCGCCATCGGAGCTTCGCGCCGCGCTCCGCGCGGTCGGCGTTGTGCTGGATCCCATGCAGACGGGACCTGCGGTCCGTACCTACAACATCATGATCGGCGAGCGGCGGCGTGTCGCGGCCGCGCTGATCGCCGTGCCATGAGCCGTCACGCAGGCAGCGATGACTCCGCCGCGTTCTGCGCCGATCTCGTCCGCAGCCACGACTTCGTCCGTTATGCGTCGACCCTGTTCGTTCCGCCGGACAGGCGACGGGCGCTGCTTGCGCTGTATGCCTTCAATGTCGAGATTTGGAGGGTGCGCGACCAGGTCAGCCAGCCCTTGCCTGGCGAAATCCGGCTGCAATGGTGGACCGACATGCTGGCGGGCGAGGGCCAGGGTGGCGCCGAGGGCAATCCGGTCGCGGCCGAATTGCGACGGGCGATCGCGGACTTTCATCTGCCGGTCGACCCGCTGTCGTGCCTGATCGATGAGCATCAATTCGATCTGTACAACGATCCCATGCCGACACTTGCCGCGCTGGAAGGTTATGTCACCGAGACCGCATCGGCGCTGTTTGCGCTGGCGGCGCGGATTGCAGGTTCACCCTTCATCGAGGTCGAGCATCTGGCACGTCACGCCGGCCTCGCGCAGGGTTTAACGGATGTGATCGCAACGCTGCCACACGATGCCTCCCGCCGCCAATTGTTCGTGCCTCTGCAACTTCTCGAAAGCCACGGCTGCGGCATCGAAGAGGTGTTTTCGGGCAGGCAGACGCCAAGGCTGCGCGCCGCTCTCCTCCAATTGATCGGCGAGGCGCGAAAGCATCTCGACACATCATTTGCATTGCTGGCCGACATGCCGGCAGAGGTCCGGCCGATCTTTCTGCCGCTGTCCTTGGTCGACCGTGAGCTTGATCGCATGTTGCGCGCCGATGCCGATCCTTTCGTGCCGCATGTGAGGTCGCGCCTTTCAATCCTGTGGACATTGTGGCGGGCGTCGCGGTCGAGGATTTTCCGTGATAGATGATTCGGTGATCACGTTGACTCGATCGACGAGCGATTTACGCTGTTTACGTGAGCGATTTGTCGCAGGATGGGAAAGCTTTGAAAAACATGCCGCGCTTTCGTCGGATTTACCCAATAGCGGACAACGCTGGCCTAGCGCCAGTGATGTGTGCCGCTGATGATTGCAACTCGCCGGACTTTTAGTCGCTGCAACCGGCGGCAACAGGAGAGACGATAGTGAAGCGTTGCGCGATGTTGATCGGCATGTTGTTGCTTGGCTCCGTCGGGCCTTCCGCCGCCGGGCCACGGAACTCGCCCGACGTCGTCTACATCAATGGATCGCCCTGCAACCGCTTTTGCCAATTCTACATCGCGCGGTCTCGCGCCCACATTGATCGCGCCGCGAAGGGACGCGAGCCGGAATCAAACGTCCCGCTCCGCAACCGCAGCGCTGTTGTGGCTGCGGCACGCAACGAATTGTCCCGGTCGGGAATGGCAGCAGTGTTGCAGCCGGGAGTTGCGGCGGCCGACGCCAACGCCAAGCGAGGCGGTCTCGACGATCTGCGTTCGGACTTCGATTTGCCGGACAGTCCTCGGATGGGCACGTTTGAGGACCGGGTGATGGTGGCGGCAGCCGTAGCGGAACAACTGACAGCGATGGCCACCGCCGCGTCCGAACTGAAGGTGATGAACGGCGAGGCTGCGGTCATGTCGGTTTCGGGTGGCAAGGCCGATCCCGCCGCGCCGAACCAAGCAGAGGCTCGTGTGGCGCTGGTGATGGTTCGTGCCGAAATGAAATCGCTGCGCTACCTCACCCGGCAGTCGGTCGCGATCGACAGCGAACGCGCATCGGCCACCTCCAGCATCCAGACGGCGTTCGCGACTGAGGGGGCTCCCAAAGTGCTGGTGAGCACCGGCGAGAGACGCGCGATCGATCGGCTGATCGCTGGAGAAGTTCCTGGCGCGATCGTTGCGCTGGTCTCTGAGGATGCAGCGAAGGCATTCCCGGACATCGCGGGCTTCACGATTTTCCGCATGTCGTTGCCGCCTCGCTCGCAGAGTTGATCCGCTTGTCTCGGCTGCAAGCCAGCGATTGCGGTTGAGCTTGCAGCAGTTCCAGCAGCGGGAACTCTCGCATCGCCGTGATTTGGTCTGATTTGCCAACTAACCGGCATTGATTGTTTTTTTGCGGGCGTGCGTTAGCCGCCTTGATTTGCGCTCCGCTCCTTTTGAGCGGCCTTCTTCCAGACCCAACGGACGCAGAAACCCAACGGATACAGGAGAAGTCCTCGTGATGCGTTGCGTATTTTGGATTGGCATTTTGTTGCTTGTTTTCGTCGGAGCATCGCAGGCTGCGCCGATGGATTCGCCCGATACCATCTACATCGACGGCCAGCCCTGTAACAGCTTCTGCCAGTCTTACATGGCGTGGTCACGCGCCGTCTCGAAGGGCATGGCGCAAGCTGCGCCGAGATCTGCCAAGCGTCGCGTGGCGAGAGTCCGTGAAGCAAGGCCGCACGAGCGGGTCGCCAAACACAGCGCTCCCGGACATCCGGCGCTCGGACATGCGGCGCTTGGCGTCAAGGAAACGGCGCATGTTGCGCATGTCGAGCAGGAGCCTCCCGCACCCAACGGCAAGGAGCCGCCGTCTGCATCGAGCATCAAGGAAGCGCCATTGCCGCCAAGCCTGCCGGACGCGCCGCCGTCTGTTAAGCAAGAACCGCCGTCGCAGGTCGCAACTGCCCCTCAGGTGGACAATGCGGCGCCGCAGGCCAAGCCTGCAACCAAGCCTGCAACCAAGCCTGCAACCGAGCCTGCAGGCGGAAATTCTTCTCCGAAGACCGGTTTGCCCGAGACGACTGGCACCGTCACACCGGCGGCCGAGGCAAAGGCTACGCGACCTGTTCGGGAGCAGGTGATTGCCGCGGCGGCCGTCGCCGAGCGATTGTCGACCGAGGCAGCCTCATCAGAAGCCGCGTCATCCACGGAGAGCGGAAAGCCCGATTCCGCCGCTCCGAACGATGGCGGCAGGTTGGTCGCACTCGTGATGTCGCGCCCGGAGATCAAATCGGTGGCCGATCTGACAGGCGCGAATGTCGCGATCGATCAGGGACATTCCCTCTCGCAGACCAATGTGCGAACGGCGCTGGTGGTCGCCGGTGCCACTGACGTTCAGCTCAGCGCCGAAGACAGCAATGCGATCGATCGGCTGGTGAATGGAGAGGTACCGGCGGCGGTCGTCGCCCTGGTGTCAGCGGAGGCGGCGCAGGCGTTTCCGGATATTGCGGGTTTCCGGATTTTCCGGCTCCCGCTGTCGCCGCGGTCATAAGACCTGTTCGGTCGCTTCATCCCGGGCGGATGGGTTCGAAGCTGTCAGGCTGACGGCAGCTGCAAATCGTCCGCCTCGAAGTTGAAGCGATCGCGCAAATTCTTCCGTTGCTCCAGAATGTCCTTTAAAAACGCGCGATCGGTGTCGTTCGCCATCATCGGCGCGATCAGGTCCAGCTGGTTCATCGCGACGAGCTGCAGGATTTCCGTGCGCGGCTTGCCGTGGGCGTCGCGCGGCAGCGCCTGCACCACCTGAATATGTTCGGGCGGTTTCGGGCCCTTGGCGGCCAAGAGCTCGTTACGCAATTGGGCTTCCAGTGCGCTCTGGTCGGTCTCGACAAAGGCGTAGAGCCCGACGCCGGTGCGGCGGTCGGCGAAGGCGACAATCGCGGTGTCGCGCACGTCGGGATTGCGCTTGATGAGATCGATCAGCACCGGTGCGTCATTGACCAGCCGCCGCCCGCCGCCCTCGCGATCGGTGAAATTGAACAGGCCGCGCGTGATGGTGCGATAGACCTTCTTGCCCGTCATCAGCCACACCCGGGCAATGAGCGATTTGCGCGCGAGAATCTTGCGCTCCTTCGGCGTCAGCGCGTCCGGCGCGTAGCTGCGCTTGTGCTTCAGGAGGTGACGCAGGTCCTCGTAGGCTGCAATGCGGAACAAGCGGCTGCGGGTATTGAAGCATGCAGCGAGCTGAAAATCGGTCAGATAGCAGTTCCCGTCGGCGCCACGCAGCCAGTTCTGCTCCTTGGCGAGATCGTTGTGGCAGAT
>DATBHG010000076.1:0-7793 GCA_036557665.1 Xanthobacteraceae bacterium
TGTATCTGCACAGCATCTTTCTCCCCGTCTCCCGCCGGCTGCATCCTCTCATCTGCGGCTATATTTCCGACCTCGTCTATGATGCCCGGCTCACGAGCGACGACAATGCGGCCCGCCAGACGCTCCTTCTCGACCGTCCACTGCCACCCCTGACGCCCGCCCGCCTCCGCTTTGTGCCCGTCATCCACTACGGCAACGGCCAGTCGAGCGAGGAGGACAGCAAAGCCCTCGCCGACGCCTATAGACGTCTCATCGGTCGGCGCTTTCGCGATCGGGACGGCAACGAAAAGCGGATGACCGCGATCTGCTGAGGCGCGTGCTTCCGCTCGGCGCACGCGTCGGCACCGTGGACAAATTCCAGGGCCAGGAAGCGCCCGTGTGTCTCGTCTCCATGGCGACCTCCAGCGGCGGCGAGCTTCCGCGCGAAATCGAGTTCCTGTTCAGCGTCAACCGCCTCAACGTCGCCATCTCGCGCGCCCAGGCGCTGGCCTTCGTGTTCGCCAGCCCGCGGCTCCTCGACGTGCCCTGCCGCACCATCGACGAGATGCGCCTCGTCAACGCCCTCTGCGCAGTCGCTGACACCGCAAGGTCCCAGTCCTTGTGCAGCGCGTCCTGACGCGTCTGCGCAGAGATGCACGGTCGTACCCTGGGCATCAGCGACAAGCTAAGCCGCTTGTTGGGCCGTCTTCATCAGAGCGAGAATCGTTTGCAGCCGCGAGACCACATCACCGGTCTCCAAAAGGTATTGCTTTTGTCTGATGTCGCATGGGAGGATAGCGGCGACGGCATCTGCCAAAGTGCCCGGCTCTTCGCTCTCCTGCAATCGGTCGTAAAGGAAGCTGATCTGGCCGCTATTGCGTGCGGCGAAGAGCGTCTCCAGCACCGCGCGAGAGAGGGAGATCGCCTCTTCGTCCTGACCACACGATTCATCGAAGGGCGCGATCTCAGCCGTCAGGAACGGGTCTTCGACCAAACGCACGATGGCCGCACGCGTCGACGTCTTGACCAGGAGCTTGATGGTGCCGTCATCCAGCTTGAACAGATCGGTCACGCTTGCGGTGAGGCCGACGCTATAGAGGTCCGCGGCAGTCGGGTTGTCGTCGCCAGAACGACGTTGCGTGACGACGAGAATTCGCCTGTCCTTCGCCATGGCGCATTCAACCGCGTGGATGGTCTTGGCGCGGCCGGCGAAAAGCGGAACGTTCAGATGCGGGAAGAGCACGATGTCCCGCAGCGGCACGGTGGGCAGCTGATTTTCCGCTGCCAGCCTGACTGTCGCCGGAATTGTCGATCCGGGTTTGGCTGTAGGTTGGACCTCAGACTGAATCGTGGCGCTCAGGACGTTCCAGTCGTGAAAGCCAAGAATCGTCGCTATCAGCTCCAAGCTTTCGCTGTGGGTGAGAGAGACGGATTTCGTTTTCAGCGCTTCGCGCAGCGTCTGCGCCATAGCCTTGGCATCGCGAAAATCGCGCATGGGATCGATCCTCTGCATGAGCGAATGAGGGATGTCAGACGCTTGCGTTACTGACTCGTTCGCTCGGGCAAAGGAGGCCTGGAGCGGCTCGATACGTTCACCGTACCCCGATGGGGCGCAAGCAGCGGGTCGTATCCACCCGTTGAAAGTCTGCGTCACGGCCGCCGCCGTTGTCAATCCCGGATGCGTTGACGCACTTCAAATGCTGAGGGAGGCGGCCGGATCGCCCCTGTCTGATGCGGGTCACAACTGCTCGTCACAGGCCCATTCGATCGGCGGAGCAAGCACACCAGAAAGCGGCAAGTCGGGGAACGGAGTTGGAACACCACGTCAGGTGTCCACCCGACTTGCTCCGGTCAGTGCTCCGTGAACGTCCGGAGGTCCAGTGCCAGGAGGGGACGCGGGTGCAGCCCACCCCAGGGTCGTCGAAGATGGCCGCAAAGATAGGTACAACGGAACTGCGCAGATTGCTCGCCCAATCGGTCGAGATTTCTTGTCGTATCAGCCGGCGCCGGCCTACGGTTCGCGTCTCGTTCGGCATAGTGAATTGGGGCCATCAGCATGCCCGAGACCGGTTCCGCCAAGGATGACAAGCTAAACGTCTTCATCTCCTACAGCCGCGATGACCTTTCCTTTGCCGATCAGCTCGATGCAGCCCTTGAGCTTCTCGTGTTCGCCACTGCACTCGACCGCCATGGCATCTCCGGCGGCGAGGACTGGCGGCGCCGGCTCGGCGCCCTGATTCTCGACGCCGACACCGTGGTTTTCGTGCTTTCCCCCGCGTCGGCTGCCTCTGAAATCTGCGCCTGGGAGGTCTCGGAAGCAGCCCGCCTGGGCAAACGCATCATTCCGGTGCTCTGTCGGCCACTTGACGGTGTTAATCCGCCGAGCCAGCTCGCCGATCTCAATTACATTCACTTCTACGACGAGCCCAAGTCGCCGGGTTCGGGCTTTGGCACCGGGCAGGTTCGGCTGGTAACTGCCCTCAACACCGACCTCGAGTGGCTGCGCGAGCACACACGGCTGTTCCAGCGGGCGACCGAGTGGGACCGAGGCGGCCGGCTTGAGATCCGACTGCTCTCGGGTAGCGATATCGCCGCGGCCAAGGCCTGGGTCGCACGACGGCCGAGGGATGCGCCGGAACCGACCACGTTGCATCTCGATTTCATCCGCGCCAGTGAGCAGGTGGACGAGACCCGGCGCAATAACGAACGTCGGCGACTGGAGGAGATTACGGCCGCACAAGCGGAGCGCGCCAAGGCTCTCGAAGAGCGGGAGATTGCGCAGAAGCGTGAGGCCGTGCAGTCGCGGCGCGTCGTGAGGCGCACACTTGCAGGATTGGTAGTCGCATTGCTCCTGATGGTCGTGGCCGGCGCGGCTGGCTTTCTCGCCAGCAGTGAGCGCGATCGGGCAAGGGCGGCCCTCGCTCAGGTGTTCGCCGAGCGATCATGGAGCGCGTTGGCTGCCGGCAACAGAGATCTGGCCATCCGGTACTCATTGTCGGGCTGGCGGGTCGCGCCGAGCAACGCCGTCTACTACCGGGCGCCACTGGTGCAAGCACTGATATCGAGCGTCGCTCCGGCTTCGTCTCACCAGCTTCACCACGGACGCTTGTCCGCGCTCGCAGCTAGCCCGGACGGCACCTTTCTGGTTTCTGGAGGTGAAGACGGGAAGATCGTTGTTCTAGATACTGCTTCGGGAAATCTGCTGCGTGAAGTACCGAACGCGGGGAACGCAATTAGGGCCCTGGCCGTCGACCCGTTAGGGAAGCGCGTGATGACCGTCACCAACGACGCCACCATATCGATCCTTGACGCGGCGACGGGGCGTGCACTCAGGAAGTTGGTGGGTCACAGGGACCAAATTGCTGCGGCAGTCTACAGTCCAGATGCGACGCGTCTTGCCACCGCTTCTTACGACCGGACGATACTGCTTTGGGAAGTGTCGACTGGCAGAGTGCTCGCGCGCTTGGCGGGTCACACATCCTCACTCACTGCTCTTGAGTTCAGCCCCGACAGCGCAAGGCTGGTCACTGGTAGCGCAGACCACACGGCAAGAGTTTGGGACGCATCTTCGGGCATAGAGCTCGGCGTGTTGCAGCACACTGATACGGTCACTTCGGTTGCATTTGGCCCGGACAATCGCCTAGTATTGACGGGGTCTAAAGATCGAAGCGTTATCGCATGGGATGCCGGCAACGGGTTCCGCGCTTCGAAGAAGCTCAGCAACCATGCTTCAGGCGTTCGATCGATTTCCGTCGGTCATGATGGATCGCGCGCCCATGTGATCGATTTTGCCGGCAATGCCTACATCTGGGACTTGCGCAACGAGCGCATAATTGTTGCAAATGCGAGCGGATTCGACCAATTCGGACTCGCTTCGTTTGACCTCGGCGGAAGATATGCGGCGATTGCTGGGAATGACGGTTCGCTCCGGCTCTGGGATTCGGAGGCTGCTCGAATCGTCATGAAATTGAGGGTCGGCATCGAGTCTCCGATTTCGGTTCTCCTTTGGTCAGGCCGGAAGCTCGCTGTCGGCGACCTGTCTGGAGCGCTCACGATCTACGATCTTGCTAACGTGGCACTGCCCATCGAGAAGCTAGCAGCACTGGCATGCGCCACAGAGCGGTCGTTAGCGCCGCGCTTCACCTGGATGGAAGCCGCAACCGATCCGATCATTCGTGAAGTGTGGGACCTTCAGGGGACCAGCCGCTCGGTTTGTGAGTGAGTCAGACAAGTGCGTCGTCGCGATCACGCTGCCGCTTGGAGCATGTTGCACTCCCCGACGTCAGCAATTTTCCGAGGCGGTCGTGCGCAGTTGCTGCGTGCTAGCCCGTCACCATGTTCCGACTTGGGTCAGCGAGCAGGAGTGCTGGCGGGCTGCTCGCGACAGGGAAAGTAACCCTGTAACCGGACGGGGTTGCTGCAGCGCCGCGATCTTCCGCCCCGTGCCAAAAGCGCCACAAGGTTTTCAAAGACGATCAGTCGTAGCGTGTTCTTTAGGGCACATGATGGTGAGACATTAGTCCAGTACTGTCCGCACAATTCTGCGTCTCCGCCCCAGCGCGCAGATCCAAGTGGTCTCGATCAACTATTCTCTCCGCACCAGTAAAGGTTGGCCGCCAATCCTGGCACCTTAGTTTAGGGTGCAGGAGATACGCCATGGACCGGGATACAGAGGAACTCGTCCGTCGTGCCACGAAGGGCGACGTGCACTCTTTTGTCGAGCTGACGCGGCGGTTTCAGAAGGTCGCGTTCGGCTCCGCCCTCGCCTTACTGCGCGACTTCCAGCGGGCTGAGGACGCCACCCAGGAAGCCTTTGTCGCAGCGTGGACCGGGCTGCCAGCTCTGGCCGACCCGGCAGCATTTCCTGGTTGGCTGAGAGGCATCGTCCGCCATCACGCCTTCCGTGTTTTGAGAAGGCAACAGCTGCAGATGCTGCCACTCTCGGAGGCAGAGGAGCTGGCGAGCGACGAGCCGGCACCAGATCGCCGTATTGAGCAACAGCAGCAGATAGCAGCCGCCATGGCGGCAATTGCCGACTTACCGCCGCTTCAGCGCGAGCCAGCCACGCTCTTCTATGTGCATGACTGCTCGCAGCAGGACATAGCCACCTTCCTGGGCCTGTCGGTGGCTACGGTGAACAACCGATTGCATGCGGCCCGCTCGCACCTCAAGGAAAAGATGCTCGCCATGACTCCGGGGATGATGCAGGCACACGCCTTACCCGACGACTTCGCCAATCGCGTCGGTCGGCTCGCCGAGGCGAGAGGCCGAATCGTCGAGATTCTATTCGATCCGGCGCATCTGCCAGATGTTCTGACCGAGCTTGCCGTCAGCGACGAGCGCGATCGGAGCGCCATCGCCGTTCAAGTGATCCAACGTCCGGGCGGGGGCATCGTTCGCGGCATATCGACCACAGCCGTTACCGCCGTGCCGCGCGGCGCCACTGTGCTGAGCTCCGGTCGTCAGTGCGAGACGCCGGTCGATCTGGCCGGCTTCGAGCAGGTCGTGCCACTGCTTGCTGGTCGGGGTGTCGGCATTCATCAGGGGGTCAAGCTGCTCGAGACCGGGATCAAGGTGATCGACGTCATGTGCCCGCTGATTGCAGGCGGCAGCGTGGTCATCGCTGGCGAGGTCAAGACTGGCATCTCAGTGGTCACCGAGGAGCTGGTTAGGCGCTTGAGCGGCGGAACCGCTCCGCTCTCGCTGTTCAGCCTGATACCGCGTTGGCCGGACGCTCCACAGGGTTGGTCGCTTTCGGAGCAAATGAAGACGGATGGGTTTAGCGAGGGTACCGTCGGCGCGGTGCAAACCTTCTTTTTCCGGTCCGGCGACGGCTCTTGGGTGGCTGATCAGTTGCCGGGGCTCGCCTCCGCTGACGCCGTTATTCACCTGACCAGCGATATGATACGAGCCAAGATATACCCAGCCGTCGATGTCATGACATCCCGCTCTCGCTGCTTGGAGGCGATGGTTCTCGATGATGAGCACGCGACGATCGTGGAACGGGTACGCGATGCGATAGCCGCGCTGCGGGCAACGGAGCCTCAGCCCGCTTCCGGTGCGGGATCGGTTGATCTCGATCGAGCTAGGAAGTTGCAGAATTTCTTCGGCCAGCCCTTTTTTGTGGCAGAGCCCTACACCAAACGCCCCGGCTCACACGTGAGCCGCGACGAGGCGCTGCGTGGCTGCCGCGAGATTCTCGATGGCGTGCACGACGACCTTCCTGTCGACGCGTTCTATTGGAGCGGCAGCATCGCCGAGATACGCAACGGCAATGTAAAAAAAGCGGGCTGAAGATCGGCACCAAGGCTATGCGGCTCGGTCGTTCGAGCCGGGCCGCGAATGTGGGGTGTTGCGCGTTGAGAACTCAAGTTGTCTCACCGCAACACGGCAGTTGTGGGTAAGGGATGGACAGGTGGTTAGGTACCGCTTCCCGCCTTCCAGCTTCAGCACCACCGGGTACCGTTTGACCTCGCTTTCGCTGTCTGTTTCCTCAACGACCTCGACAAGTGTGATCGCACTCGCGGGAATCTGTTCCACCGAACGGAACAGCACGCTTGTCCGATGAATGACTACCTGGCGGGCCATGGCGTCCACGCGGATGCAGCCGGCGACCGGCCACAAGGCCATGATGTAGTCTTCGCCCTTTTCGATCTTCACGGCACGGTCCTGCGTCAATTCGTGGCGCTGAAACAGTAGAGCGCGTCAGAGGGCTCACGCAACCGCGGCCGCGGTCGGGGCGCCGACGGTGCGCCTGTCGATTGCTTCCCCGCCCATGCAGCCTTCCCCAAATGGCAGGAGGGTCGGCATCCGCATTGTCACTATCGAGGCCTGCTCAGGCTTTACTCGCGGCCCGCCGGATCGCTCAGCCGCCCAAGGCGACCTTTGTCGCGAGGCTCCGACCCGGCCAGTTACCCGACCAAGCCGCTCGCCAGCTTCCGGACCTATCGACAATTATCCGGGTGGAATCCTCCTCCACAGGTGTTTCGCGCCTTCGGGGCGCACTGCCACTTGCGGACATCGCCACGAGAGCGACGTGGCCCTTGAGGGCGCCACTAGAATGCCCGATGCACCATTTGCTAGACAGCCTGAGCTGCTCCAGCCCTGAGGGGAGACACCGCCGTGTGCGCCAGCGCCTCGTGTTCGACTAGGGAGTCGCGGTCGCCCGTAGCACCGTGGTCCGCAATCACCGGGAAGGAGAAGACAACGATGACGGCCTTCGAATTCGACCGACGCGCGGTGCTCGCGATGGGAGCAGCCTTCACGGTACCAGGCGCTCATCGGGCCATGGCGGCCGATGGCGACTTCCCGGCCCGCCTTGCGCAGATGCAGCGCGACGGCCGCGTGTCCGGCCTGCACACTCTGCTGGTTTCGCGAGGCGGCAAGGTGCTGTTCGAACACTACGGCACCGGCGTGGACCAGAGCTGGGGCAACCCGCTCGGGACGGTGACCTTCGGGCCGACCGTGCCGCACGACCTGCGTTCGGTGACCAAGAACATCGTCGGAATGCTCTATGGTATTGCGCTTGCCGGCGGCAAGGTGCCGCCGCCCGAAGCGAAGCTGTACGATCAGTTCCCGGAATACGCCGACCTCGGCCACCAGCCCGGACGGGACCGTATCACCGTCGCCCATGTGCTCAGCATGACGCTCGGAACGGAATGGGACGAGCTTACCATTCCCTATGGCGCTCCGCGCAACAGCGCGATGGCCATGGAACTGTCGCCCGATCGCTACCGCTTCGTGCTCGATCGCCCGATCGTGGGCGAGCCCGGCGTGAAGTGGACCTACAATGGCGGCGCCACCGCGTTGCTGGG
>DATBHG010000077.1:0-4537 GCA_036557665.1 Xanthobacteraceae bacterium
GCTGGACGCACGGAGCAGTATTGGTGCCCCATTAAACATGCCCGCCGCGCGATCGCTGCACATGAGTTCTACCGAAATTTTGCCGACTATGGCGATGCGGACGCCTATCGCTCTCGGCTGGCTGCCGCATCGATGCCAGAGGGCCGCAAAGGGGAATAAGCCCAATGAGAATCCTGGCCGGTCACGGGCACTACACGCAAAGAGACTTGTGTTTAAGCTTGATCAGCAGAAAGAGCACACCTCAAAACAATGACGATGATCGATCAGAAATGAGAGCGCATGCGCAGCTCCCGGATTGATAGTAAGCACGTTGCACTCTAGGTTCGCCTAGCACCCATTGTCCCCGCGGCGCTGTGCTTTGACGTTGGTCAAGAGCCCGCTTGGGGAGGCGCGCCTCCCGCGCAATTCCATTGATCGGCGTCAAGGTGCGCTGCTCATCTTCTGGAGTTATCAGGGCTGCGCCGCAACATCTACGTGTCGGCGGCCGCAGGCGCAATGAGGCTGAACATCGAGTGCATTCACCATGTCCCACAAGCAGGTCCTATTCCGGTCCGCCGCTCGCGAGAAGCTGCTGCGAGGGGCGACGCACCTCGCCGATGCCGTGCGTGTAACGCTCGGGCCAAAATCCAAGTCGGTTCTGATCCAGAGGAAATGGGGCGCCCCTGTCGTGTGCAACGACGGTGTGACTATTGCCAAGGAGCTCGACCTCGAGGACGCCGAGGAAAACCTTGGCGCCCAGATGCTGCGCCAGGCAGCCGAGAAGACCGGCGAGGCCGTGGGCGACGGCACGAGCACATCGGCCGTTCTCGCGCATGCGATCTTCGCCGACGGCGTGCGCAACGTCGTCGCCGGCGCCAGCGCCATCGATCTGAAGCGCGGCCTCGAGCGCGGCGCTAAGGCCGCGGTCGATCGGCTCAAGGCCTTGTCGCGGCCTGTCAAGGAGCGCAAGGAGAAGGCGCAGGTCGCCACCATCTCAGCTCACAACGATCCCGTCATCGGCGAGCTGGTCGCTGAGGCTATGGAGAAGGTGGGCAACGACGGTGTCATCACGGTCGAGGAATCGAAGACCACTGAGACTGCTCTGGAGGTCGTCGAGGGCATGCAGTTCGACCGCGGCTTCATCTCCCCCTACTTCATCACCAACACTGACAAAATGGAGGCCGTCCTGGAGGACGCACTGGTCCTCATCTGCGATCGCAAGGTCGGCGCCCTTAAGGACCTCGTCCCCCTGCTTGAGCAGGTCGCGAAGGCAGGGCGGCCCCTGCTGGTCGTGGCGGAGGATGTCGAAGGCGAGGCGCTCGCAACCTTGATCGTCAACCAATTGCGGGGGATTTTGAAGAGTTGTGCGACCAAGGCACCGGGCTTCGGCGACCGCCGCAAGGCCATGCTGCAGGACATCGCTGTGCTGACCAGCGGTCAAGTGATTGCCGAAGAGCTGGGCCTGAAGCTGGAAAGCGTGACGTTTGAGCAGCTGGGGCGCGCCAAGCGCGTCGTCGTAGACAAAGACAATACCACGATCATCGGGGGAGCAGGCGAACGCAAGGTGATCGATGATCGCATCCAGCAGATCAGGCGCGAGATCGACAAGTCGACCAGCGACTACGATAAGGAAAAGCTGCGCGAGCGCTTGGCCAAACTGGCAGGTGGCGTCGCCGTGATCCGCGTCGGCGCGCCATCGGAATCGGAGATGAAGGCCAAGAAGGAAGCGCTCGATGACGCTATCAGCGCAACCAAGGCCGCGGTCGCCGAGGGCATCGTGCCGGGCGGCGGGCTCGCGCTGCTGCGCTGCGTGGATGCAGTAGCCGATCTGGAGGAGTGCAGCGCGGGCGACGAGAGGACGGGCGTACAGATCCTCAAGCGCGCACTGAGCGCACCAGCACGACAGATCGCCGAGAACTCCGCGGTCGATGGCGGCGTCGTGGTCGCAAAGATGACTGAGGGAAAGGGCAACTTCGGTTTCGACGCAGCCCGTAATGCCTATGTCGATCTGGTGGACGCGGGGATCATTGACCCCACCAAGGTGGTACGCATCGCTCTGGAGAATGCCGTTTCCGTGGCCGGCGTGCTGTTGCTCACGGAAGCGACGATGACGGAGCTGCCGGAGCGCAAGAAGGAGACATCAACGGAGCCGGAGCTTGCGATGTGACCAGTTCGGCCACGCTGGCGTTGCAGAGTGCCTGCTACGGCTCCAGGATCGCCCCACGCCACAAAGCCCGGAACATGGAAGTCGGCGGGCGAGACGAGGTCGACACCGTCCGGCCGCGTGACGGCGCCGCGTCGGGGCCGAAGACGCTGATCCAGGAGCTGATCCGGTGAGCTTGACGCATGTCGAGGGTCGCGGCGACGCGCGATGTGCTCGCGTCGATTCTCGACACGACGCTCTCGCCGGAGGTACCCGGGTCCGGTGAGCGCCACCGCAGAGTGCCGAGGTGGAGATCGGCCCCTATCCGCGCAGGATTTCAACCTCCACTACATCAGCCGTTTCGGTTACCGGCCGAGCACGGTCTTAAGGACGCTCTTGCGACTTGGCTTCTGCCCCGACATGCAGACTACTTTCAGGAAAGGATTGAGCCTGGAAACATTCAATTGTGGGTCCGCATAGCCAATGCTGACGAAAAGCGCCACGCTTGCCAAAGCTTCCTGACACTACGTTCCGGTACCGTCGGCGTGCACGATCTCGTTTCCTCGCCGAATTGCCGAACCTCATAGGACCACCGCAAGAAATCCTCCGGATCGCTCGCAATTCGTCGTTGCGGCGGCCATGCCTGCGGTCGGCCCCAGAGCCGCAGGGACGCCCTGGGCTGCCAGCCAAATTGCTTCGTCGCTATGACCGAGCATCAGCTTTTCTGGCTGGCCGCGAGCGGCCAAAACGAGCCCGAGGATCAGCATGACGCTGAGGGTGCGAGGCTGAGCTCGAGAGGACGTGTCGCTGGCCCATCCACTTCGTAGCCCTGCGCGATCAGCCGGCCCTGAGCGGCATCAGCCGCAAGGGCGAGCCGCGTCTCGTGGTTGAGAATGGGCCAGTGCAGCCAATTGAGATCCAAAGACCCCGGAGCAGTCTGCATTGCAGCCAGACGCCTCGCATTCTCGTAGGCACTGTGGTGGCCTGGGTGCCACTCCTGCGTCTGCCACTCGTTCGCCGCGCAGGCCGACTTGGGCAGGACCCGCGCTGCCGTTTCACGGCGCTCAATAACGCAGACCTCGGTCGGCCGAACACCCGCGAGGGTATAAATCACCGGCGCGCAGATCGGGGTTGCCTCCAGCATGTGGAGCGCCGCAGCGAAATCTGGTGCCCCTTCGAATGCGCGCCGGAGCAGGTGGATCGGCTGCATATACCGCGAGCGCCAGACATTGCGCTTGCTTAAGAGCCAGTCAATGGCAAGGATGCCCGTTCTCTTCCTTGCACTCGGTTGATTGATTGCGGCCGCGAATCGTCCGGGCGCCATCGCCTGGAGGACACCGGTAAAGCCTGGCCAAGTCAGAGATACCCAGGGGCCAAAGGCGCTCGCGATTCGTGCCGCAACGACATAGCGGCCAAGACCGTCCACATTCTGGTCGAGCGTGCGCAGCAGGCGCGGGCCCATACCCTCCGTGCTCGGCTTCGCGGCAGTCGTGCAGCCCCATTCGTAGTGGACGTTGAGAAAATACGCGCCTGGTCGTGTGCCCGCGCTCGCAAGTTGATCGAGCTCCGGCAGATAGGGGGACTGCTGCGCGCTGAGCCACCGGCGAGAAATGGTGTCCGCCGCCCGGAGCGCGAACGTGGGGACGCCCGCAGTCGCGGCATCGAGCATGGCGTAGGTGTGCTCGCGGCCGGCGAGGCGCGCCGTCTCGATCGCAAAGAAGGGGCCAACGTCGAAGAGCGGGATCTTCGGCAAGTCTATGCAGCCGTCTGCGACGGCCAATGTGTGGGCCATGGCGCCCATCCAGGTGGATGCACACACAGCTGAACTTGGTGTCAACGATGGCATCGCGCAAGCTGATCAGTCCGCGAGTCGGGTCTTGGCGATAGCTCTGCGCACAAAGGGCGATGTGAGGTCGATGGCTGCCCATTTCTTTTGGGGGCCCAAATCCCGTTGGAAATGGCCAGATATCACCAAAGGGTGTTTCAGCTCGGCTCAGGTTCGACCAGGTTGGTCAAAGCGTGCAGCCATTCCGATACCTGTGTAGCCTCCCGGCTCAGCTCGTCGGCTCTGGAGGCCAAGCCGGTCGCCACCTCGGCGGATTCTTTAGCCGCAAGACCGTGCTGCATGCGCTTGGCGAGGCTTGCCTCCTCGACGAGCGCACCGAAGAGGCTCGACAGTTGCGCCTCTCTTGCTTCGGCCTGCCCGCTGAGGAGGCTCTCGGCCGTAAAACCATGCCCGGACCGGCAGCGAAACCGCAACAATTTCTTGTCGGCAATTTCGTAGAGTGCGCTGCGGCAGTTTGGACAGTTGAGCCCGGATGGCGCACTCATGTGCTCGAGGTTCCACCAATCTTCGACACTGAAGATGCCTTCAGCTACCCGGTTCTCGATCTGCATGAGACGCGATATGCGATC
>DATBHG010000078.1:0-19097 GCA_036557665.1 Xanthobacteraceae bacterium
CGACGACCTCATTTCTACCGCCATGGACGACCCGCAGCCGATGGGCGAGAGCAAGGCCTTCCGCGGCATCAATTTTGCCGACCTGCTCACCGCCTATCGCCAGTTCTGCAAGAACGAGCCCGTTCCGACACCCGCGGTCGACCTCGGCGACGTGATCGACTTCTATAACAAGGCGCTCACCGATCTCCCCGATCACACCAAGCTCAAGGGGCTCAAGCTGCCCGGCGCGAGCGTGGTGCTCGACCGCAAGGGGGAGCGCTTTGCGGAAGTGTTCGAGGAGAACCAGCGCCGCGTGTGGGTGGTGCTCTCCGACATCCCGCAGTCCGTGCAGCAGGCCTTCATCGCCGCCGAGGACAAGCGGTTCTACGAGCACAACGGCATCGACGAGCGCGGGCTGATCCGCGCCTTCATTGCCAATCTGGCCCATTCCAGCCGCCCGCAGGGAGGCTCTACGATCACCCAGCAACTGGTGAAGAACCTGCTGGTGGGCGACGAGCTCAGCTATGACCGCAAGATCCGCGAGATGGTGGTCGCCTCGCGGGTTGAGCACACGCTGAGCAAGGCGGAGATCCTCGAGCTCTATCTCAACTCGGTCTATCTGGGCCGCGGCGCATGGGGGATCGAGCTCGCAGCGCGCAGCTATTTCGACAAAGCAGCCAAGGACCTCACCGTGGAGGAGGGTGCGCTGCTGGCCGGCCTGGTCAAAGGTCCGAACTATTTCTCCCCCGACCGGCATCCCGGACGCGCGCAGGAGCGCCTGGCCTATGTGTTGAGCCGGCTGCGGGAGGATGGCGTCATTCCGGCCGCTGCCTCAGGGAGCCGCAGACTGCCGGCGCTGCCGGCCATGGCGGCGTACGAGCGCCCGCACCGCGACATCGGCTTTCACTTTGTCGATCAGGTTGCGCGCGAGGCCAAGGCAGTTGCCGGCATCGGAGCGATGACCGCCGATTCCTATACGGTGCGCTCGACCATCAGCCCGTCGCTGCAGCGGGCGACGGAGGAGGCGCTGCAGGAGGGGTTGTGGCGCTATGAGCGCGATGCCGGGCGGCTGCAATTCCGCGGCCCCGAGGCGAGCCTTGCCGACGCGGTCAAGCGGATCGAGGCGGCGCAAAAGCCCGGCGACAACAGGCCGGCCTGGCAGCAGGCGCTGGCGAATGCGCGCCTGCCGCTCTACGACGTGCACTGGCCGGCGGCGGTCATCGTCGAGAAGCCGTCCGGCAAGAAGGGCGAGAGCTGGCGGGTCGGACTTGCCGATGGGCGCATCGTGCCGCTGTCGCTCGACAACGCGGCGGCCCAGCGCAAGCTTGCGCTCCATGACGTCGTGTTCGTGCACGTGGCGGAGGGCAGGTCCAAGGACAAGAGCAAGAGCGGCGCCAAGAGCGGCGCTCGCGCGGAGCTCCGCGTGCGTCCCACCGTGCAGGGCACCGTGGTGGTGCTGGAGAACAAGACCGGCCGCGTGCTGGCGATGGCGGGAGGCTTCTCCTATCCGCTGAGCCAGCTTAACCGCGCGACGCAATCGGTGCGCCAGCCCGGCTCTGCGATCAAGCCGTTGAGCTATCTCGCGGCGCTCGGCAAGGGGCTGCAGCCCAACACGCTGGTCGAGGACACCGAGATCACGCTGCCGCCCATCGGCGGCGGCAAGGAGTACTGGACGCCGAAGAATTACGACGGCAGCTCCGGCAACACGCTGACCATGCGCAGCGCGCTGGAGAGCTCGCGCAACCTGGCGACGGTGCACCTGCTCGACGGCGGGATCGAGAGCAAGCCGCAGGCGAGTCTCAATCGCATATGCGACCTCGCGGTGGAAGCGCAGATCTATCGCGAGTGCGTGCGCGTCTACCCGTTCGTGCTCGGTGCCGAGCCGGTGCGGCCGATCGATCTCGCCGCATTCTATGCGGCCATTGCCAACGAAGGCGTGCGCCCGAGCCCTTACGTGGTGGAGTCGATCGATCGCGACGGCGAGCGCATCTATCAGCACCAGCCGTCGCCGGTTGCGATCGCGTCCGTCGACCATGCCGCCTTCTATCAGCTCAAGAGCATGATGCAGGGGGTAGTGGCGCGCGGGACGGCGCGCTCGATCTCCCATCTCGCGCCCTACGTCGCCGGCAAGACCGGCACGTCGGACAACGAGAACGACGCCTGGTTCGTCGGCTTCAGCAACGAGGCGACGGTGGCGGTGTGGCTCGGCTACGACAATGCCGACGGCAAGCGGCGCACGCTCGGCGGCGGCGCAACCGGCGGCGGGGTCGCGGTGCCCATTTTCGAGCCGGTGATGGCCGCGGTGTGGGCGCATGTGGCGCCGCGCACCGCGCTGGCGCCGCCTTCGGCCGAGGCGAGGCGGCATCTCTCCTGTGAGCGCGGCTCGGGCGAGGGGGTGCGCGGCGGGCTCGCCGAGTGCCTGCGCACCGACCGCAGGGGCAGGATCGTGGACACCCAGAATCGCCTGATCTCCCGCGCCCACGCCTACGCGCGGCGCGACCGGGACGATGACACGCCGACGCGCCGGGTGGTGCGGCGCGACGATGATGCTCCGCGCCGGGTGGTGCGGCGCGAATCGAGCGTGAGGCAAGTGGCGGTCCGGCGGAGCAGCTACGAGTCGTCGTGGGGCTGGGGCGCGCCGCGCTATTACTGGCGCTGGTGACATACCTTCCCCTGAAAGGGGGAGGTCGGTGAGCCCCGCCTTGTCGGGGCGAGCCGGGTGGGGGTGAGCCTCCGGCCACTCGCTAGCTAACTGGGCGTTCAGCACCGGACCCCCACCCGACAGCAATTGCCCCCGCAATGCGGGGCCAATTGCTGTCGACCTCCCCCTTTCAGGGGGAGGTATGACGGCGGCGGGGGAGCCGCATGGCCACGTTGTCGTGGGTTACAATTCCGCGGCGGTGACGGTGTCGCCGCCTTCGGTGATGCTGCGCTCGAGCGCGCCTGCATGCACCGCGAAATTCTCGGCGAAGAAGCGCGCGAGCGCGAGCCGGCCGGCGGCGTCGGCGCCATTGCCGCTGCGATCGGCTCCCTCGCCGCCGGCGGAAAGGCGATGGGCGGCAAGCGCCTCCTCGGCGAGCAGCGCGCCGCCCGCGGCGAGTGCAAACAGGCGGAGATAGGGCGTGGCGCCGGCAAGCGCCGCGTCGCGGTCGTTATGTGCGCGCGCAAGCAGCCAGTGCGTCGTGCGCTTGAGCGAATCGAGCGCGTCGCGCAGGCGCAGCCCGGTCCAGCCGAAGCCCGCATCGTTGACCCGATCGACAGCATCGATGGTGCGCGCGATCTCGTCCATGTACGCGCGCACGGTGCGGCCGCCGGAGAGCGGCAGCTTGCGGGTGACGAGGTCGATCGCCTGGATGCCGTTGGTGCCTTCGTAGATCGGGGCGATGCGGGCATCGCGCAAATGCTGCGCGGCGCCGGTCTCCTCGATGTAGCCCATGCCGCCGTGCACCTGCACGCCGAGCGAGGCGACCTCGCAGCCGATGTCGGTGGCGAACGCCTTGGCGACCGGCGTGAGCAGGGAGGCGCGCTCGTGCGCCGTTTTCCGCGCGCCCTCGTCGCCGCCTCGCTCGGCGCGGTCGAGCGCCACGGCAGTGGCGTAGCAGACGGCGCGGGCGGCGCGGGTGAGGGCGCGCATGGAGAGGAGCATGCGCCGCACGTCGGGGTGGGCGATGATCGGGCTGGCGCCGGGCGCGCCGTCCGCGTGGCCTCCTGGGTCGCCTCCTGCATGGGCTTCTGCATGGTCTCCTGCATGGGCTCCTGCGTGGCCCTGGCGCCGCTCGCGCGCATAGGCGAGCGCCTGCTGCGTGGCGCGCTCGGCGATCGCCACGCCTTGCAGGCCGACCGCGAGCCGGGCGCGGTTCATCATGGTGAACATGCAGGCCATGCCGCGGTTTTCCTCGCCGACCAGAAAGCCGGTGGCGCCGCCGGCATCGCCGTAGACCATGGTGCAGGTGGGCGAGCCGTGGATGCCGAGCTTGTGCTCGATCGAATGAGCGCGCACGTCGTTGCGGGCCCCGAGCGTGCCGTCGGCATTGGGCAGGAATTTCGGCACGACGAAGAGCGAGAGGCCCTTGGTGCCGGCCGGCGCGTCGGGCACGCGCGCGAGCAGGATATGCACGATGTTGTCGGTGAGGTCGTGCTCGCCGTAGGTGATGAAGATCTTCTGCCCGGTGATGCGGTAGCTGCCGTCTCCCGCGCGCTCCGCGCGGGTGCGCAGCGCGCCGACGTCGGAGCCCGCCTGGGGCTCGGTGAGCTGCATGGTGCCCATCCATTCGCCGGAGACGAGCTTGGGCAGATAGGCGCGCTTGAGCTCCTCGCTGCCGTGGGCGACGAGCGCATCGATGCCGGCCATGGTGAGGATGGGGCCGAGCCCGAACGCCATGGCGGCGGAATTCCACATCTCGATGCAGGCGGCGTTGACCGCCTGCGGCAGCTCCTGACCGCCCCATTGCGCCGGCGCGGCGAGCCCGTTCCAGCCCGCCTGCGTCCAGGCGCGATAGGCCTCCCTCCAGCCGGGCGGCGTGGTGACGGCGCCGGCGGCAAACGGCGTGCCGTGGCGGTCGCCGACGCTATTGAGCGGCGCGATGATGTCGGACGCGAACTTGCCCGCCTCGGCGAGCACCGCCTCGACCAGGTCCGCGCTGAGGTCGCCGAACAGGCCCTCGCGGAGCGCCGCGCCGAAGCCCGCGCTGTGCTCGAGCGCAAACGCCATGTCGGCAACCGGCGCGGTGTAGGTCATGGGGGCGGGTCCTCGGACGCGGCGCTTAGACCATTTTCCGATAAGTATCGTAGCCCGGATTGCGGAGCGCTCGGCACCACCCGGTCATGCCTCGCAGGACGCGAGTATAAGCCGCACCGGCCTATATGAGTAGGGGCGCGGCATCGCCTCGCCCGTTCTTTCGTATGCTTTCGCCCAGCAGTACTCATTTGATCATTTATGTCGTATCCAGAGCGCATGAGCACATCTCTGTTCTCGCTCTGGGCAAAGACCGCGGCGTCAGATCACCAGGGCGACTCTCTCATATTCCATCCGCTGATCTATCATCTGCTCGACGTAGCGGCATGTGCAGACGCATTACTCCGACAGGAGCGGGCACGCGTCGAGCGTCTGGCGAATTCCTGTAAGGTGAATGCAGACGATCTCTCGTCATGTTTCGTTGCTTTGATCGCCTTGCATGACATCGGCAAATGCGCGCGCGGGTTTCAGGGCAAGTGTCTGCAGCTGTGGCCGGAGTTTCTTGGACCAAGACCGGTCGAGGAATTGAACGTCCGCCACGACCCGACTGGGGTTTAGCTTTTTGCTGAAAGTCCTAAACTGAGTGAAATTGCGCAAAGGCTCTTTCCAAATCTATCATACTCCAAGCGCCTGACGATAATTCAGGCAGTATGCGCTCATCTTGGGGAGGCAATTCTTCTGCTCCTCGCTGAGTAGGGCACGGCATTGCTCGCATGAACATGGCCGGCGGTGCGATGCGCCAATTTCGAAAAGAGTCCCAAAGAGGAGAGTCGGATGGCCGTCCGGAACAATGTGAGCTCGCTATCGACTGCGGAGCGGGATCGCCTTGTCAAGGGCGTGAAGCTCCTGAAGGCCGCTCCGAGTCGGTTCACGCCGCCTACTGCCGGCCGCTACGACGATTATGTGTACGTCCATATGCAGGCCATGCTCGTCATGGAGATCGAGGATCGGGCAAAGCCGGTCCGTAACGGCAACTGGAAGCTCATCAGCGACATGCGAATGCCGATGTGGGCACATCGCTGTCCGGCTTTCCTCCCGTGGCATCGGGAATTTCTCCACCAGATCGAGCTCGACCTGCAAGCGGTGCTGCGAGACCCGAATATCGGCATACCATACTGGGACTGGTCGGTTGATCATTCGCGGAGCAAGCTTCCGTGGACGACAGATCTTCTTGGCGGCGACGGGCGGGATGGGCCCGTGCAGTCAGGCCCATTCGCGGGCAAGACCAATTGGGAGCTCACCCTGAGCGAGGACGGCGTCGACCACCTGGTGCGAGGTTTTGGGTTGGATCATCAGGCCGGTGCACGTTTGCCAAGCAAAGCCGAGGAGCAGGCAACGCTGCAGATCGCGAAATACGACGCATCGCCTTGGAGCGACAATGCGGCGCTCGCCACTTTCCGCAACCAACTCGAAGGTTGGCATGTGCCGGCCGGGAGCCCGATGCCCGTCGGAATGCACAACCGGGTGCATGTATGGGTCGGCGGGACCAAGGGCACGATGCTGCCGAGCACATCGCCGAACGACCCGGCCTTTTTCCTGCACCATTGCAACATCGACCGGCTGTGGGCCGTTTGGCAACGCAGCCATCCTGCCGGCCCGCTTTATCTGCCGGCTCGGCCGCTGCCCGGCGAGCCGGGGCAGTCACTGAATGAACCCATGATTTTTTACGATACGACTCTTTCAACCACGCCGCCATGGACGGATCCTCCGGCGACGCCGATCGGCATGCTCGATCATCACAAGCTGCGGTACACCTACGATACCGACCCGCCTGTGCACGATATCGAAGGAGGAATCATGGCCACGACGGAGCTTTCGCGGCAGCCCGCCCGAATCCAGGAATTGGCCACCGATCCGCTCAAACGGAAAGCCTTCAGGATCGCTCCGCGCGATCGCTTCCGAAAACGCCTGGAGCAGCTCGAACAGGTCTCGCCGGCCGGGCCGTCGAGTTGAGCTCCGCGTGATCGAATGAGACGGTCGCGATCGAGGATAAGGGTGCGGAGCTCCTCGTAGCGCCGAAATTCCTGCTCAATGGCGAACGGCACCCTTGGGGCGCGCAAACCGATCAATGCTCGTCATTCGGCCGGCGAGCCGGCCCCCGCGTACGCGGGCGGCGGAATCCCGTAAGCGGGAGCGGCTCGTCGTATCACGCCGGCCGTCATTTACTGGGTCCCGACTCGCAGGACCCCGGCAGAGCCGGGCTCGCTTGGCCGGGACGACAACCCATGTGATGGGCCGGGACGACAAGGCGCCGTAACAGAGGCGCCGCATCGACACCTATCGACTCCAGTCAGTTGACGCGGCTCCGCTGTTGGAGCATCATGACAGCATCTCCATATGCACCATGATGCGCTATGCGAACCACAGTCACGCTGGATCCCGACGTCGAGTCCATGTTGCGCAAGGAAATGCGCCGAAGGGGTGAGCCCTTCAAAGAGGTCTTGAACGATGCGATCCGTGCGGGACTTCTGCGCATGAAGCGTCGCGACAAGACCTTCGAGCCCCTCACGTTCGACATGGGCAAGCCGCGCGTGGATCTCACGAAGGCCGGCTCACTCGCTGCCGAGCTGGAGGACGAGGAGCTGATCGGACGGCATCGACGCAGCCGATGATGGTTCTCCCGGACGTGAATGTGCTTCTCTTCGCCGTCAACCGCTCCAGCGATCAGCATGCGGCGGCGCTAAAGGCGCTGCGGCAAGCTTTCGACGAGCCCCGAGGGGTCGCTCTTGCGTGGACGGCACTCCTGGCTTTTCTGCGCCTGAGCACTCGTCGCGGCATCTTCCCCAAGCCGCTACAGGTGGAAGATGCGCTGCGTGTCATCGAGCACTGGCTCGGTCATCCCCGGGCGCAGGTCGCGCACCCCGGCGAGCGGCACGCCGAGATACTTGGGCGACTACTCCGGCCTACCGGAGCCGCGGGCAATCTGACAACGGATGCGCATCTTGCCGCGCTGGCAATCGAGCACGGGGCAACGGTCCTCAGCTTCGATCGCGATTTCGCGCGTTTCGAAGGTGTGCAATGGACGTCGCCTGTAGCGTAGCGGCGCAGCCCGCACTCGCCTTCACCCACTCATTGGCTGCAACAGGGACTGGTACGCCGCTCGATAGGCAAGGGCACAATGCGCTCGCGCGCGAGGCTCCGCCCCATAGGCGATCGCAGCCAGCACGTCCTCGTGTACGAGCTGCGGATACTCGGCCAGCAGGTCAGGCTCGGTCATGCCGTCCGCAAGAAGATCGAGCAGGAGCGACACCCAGATCCGCGTGCTCTTGATGCAAGGTTTGCCACCGCAGACTTCGGAGTCAATGGAGATGCGTTCAAGCAGCTTGTTCATGGCCTTATCTTACTTACCTCATAGCACCATTGACAAATTCAGTCGCGTCTCGACCGATCCTTGCGGGTGACTTCGTCGGGTGTGGGCGGTTTGGCGGATGCCAGCTCGAGCGGAAGGTGCGCAGCTTCACAGGTCGGTTGCAGCCTTCTGTGGAGAAATAAGGACTGACAACAAGCTTCATCGCTCGCGAGCCCAGACGTGTCCACCACCGCCCGGGTAAGCGGCATGGTTCGTGCCTTTACGCCTGACGTCGATTACTGGATCCCGCCCCCGCATACGCGGCGGCCGCTGGAGGCGGGCTCGCTTGGCCGGATGACAGGGCAGGTGCCCTCTGCGTCGTGCAGCAGGATATACGGGCGCCAGAGATCGGTGGGTTACGCGCGCGAGCCCGCCAGGGCGGGCTCCCGCCGCTAACCCACCCTACGATTAATCCTGTCACCAGGGCACCCGCACCGCGTTTGCGGGCAGCCTTTGTGCATATGCGGCGCCGCGATCGTAAGCGGACTGATGAATCATGGCCCCGTCCGGGATGGTGCGCCGGCGAAACAGGTTTGCGCGCCGCTCATCCTTTTTCAAAGCCCAGTTGTAGTGCCGCTTCGGGATGAGCTCCGCCAACGGCCATAGGCCGTTGAGCGACTCGTGCATCATCGCGTCGGCCGCGGGGGCGGCAAAGCCGTGACCTGACCTGCCGAGAATTGCATCGACCCTGGCCTGCTCCGTCAGCAGGCCGGCGGAACCCGCCTCCCGCAACATCCACTGCAGCGCGATTTTCGCGAGACCGCTTTCGGCCTCCGGGTAGCCGCCGCCTACGTCGCAGTGGACACCCGGGAACCACACCTGCTTGATGTCCTTGGGACCGCCCTCCGGGGTCGGGTGCCAGAGGTTGGTCCGGAAAAACGCACGCCGCTCGTCTATCGCAATCGCGTGCCGTCCGATTGCGATGTCGGGATTGTTGGAAACATACGGCAGATGGATCGGGTTCTCGATCCAACCGATGGAGCTCACGGTATCCCACAGCCCGACAAAGTAAGGCTTGCATTCCTTGACGCTGAACTCGTCGCGGAACTGGCGTGCCAGACCGAAGTAATCCTTCAGACGGGGATCGTCGTCGCCGACTGAATCGCTGATGTTCCTGATCGCCATCATCATGCGGATCGCATACGGGACGAGCGCCTCGTTGCCGGCACGTATGAGCCCGTACATGTGCAGCAGTGCCGCGACCGCGCGAGCCGTGTAGGCCCCTCGGCTGAACCCGAACAGATAGATCCGGTCGCCCTCGTTGAAATGGCTCATCAAGAACGCGTAGGCATCGCGGATATCGCCCTCCAGGCCGAGCCCTATCGCGCGGCCCAACAGCTTGGTCACGTCCCGACTGACTCTGGTGAGGGCGCCCGGGGGCTCCATCGTGCCGAGGCCGGGATGGTAATAGCCGACCTGACGGCCGGGGTCGTGGACCAGCGTGAAAAACAGCTTCACCACGTTGGTCCGATCCTGGGCGAACTCGTTGGCGGTGCCGTCGCAGCAGAGCACGATGTTCCTGGGCATCATCCGCACCTGATCAAATATGAGGAGTCCGCCGGAATTGAGCCGCCGCTCTCCCCGTCATGCGCGGGCCCGATTCGCGCATCCATCTTTTTGCGAACGAAAACCGGGTGCAGGCGTACACGGCGGGTTACGCCGCAAATTCGGCGGATCCGATCTGCGGCCAACCCGCCTTACGAAGGTCGTCGCTTTCAGGCGCGGCGCCGCCGGACTCCGGCGCTCGCGCCGGCTCTGCCGCGGGAAGGGTTGATGCGCACGACGGTAGCAGAGTGGGCAGGGCCTCCGGCCAGCAACGGTCCGATGGTGTCGAGAGTGTGCGAGGGCAGGAAGTCCGGACTCTGATAGAGCTCCTCCAGCGCCGCCTGCTCGATCGATCCGACCGCCTGGATGCGAGCGTCTCCATTCCCCTCCGCCCACGCACTGTCCCAAAGCTGCGCCAGGCACATGCACCCGTCGGCCATGACCTCGAGCGTGTCCTGCCCGAGCACTTTCCACATGGCGTCGGCCCGCGCCGCGGGCTTCTGATCCTGGACCTTCACGAATTTATCGATGATGGCCTTGGGCGCTATGGCCTGGAACGTCTTCTGCATCAGGTCGACGACCGCAACCGCTGCCGCGTGTCCTCCCGCAACGAGAGACGGCTTGCTTGCTCGCGACAGGATCGAATCGACACCGCTCATGATCTCCGGGACATGCGCGTCCACCATGTCGTCCTCGTAGGCCGAATGCACGCCGGTCCCGCGCGGGATCCGGCCCCGCTTCTTCTCCCCTGTTTTCGGGTCGCGAATGACGCCGTCGACGGGGTGATCCGGATCGCCGTTGAACATGTAGGAGATGTGAAGCGGCTGGCAGGAGTCGCCGACATAGTGCGAGAGAATGCCGGCCGCACAGACGAATTTCTGCACGTCTCCCTGCTTCACGGCCGCGACCATGGCGTCGTAGATCTGCCAGACCCGGAAGGGCAGGAGGCCGCGGCTCTCATGCTCGCCCGGGAACTGCTTCTGGACCGCATCGTAGTATCGCCGCCACACGTCTACCGCCACATTCTGCGGCTTGCCGCTGCAGATCTCCAGCAGCGTAGCTCCTTCGGGCAGCTTCGGGTTCAGCCTGCGATCCATATCGGCAAAATGATTGGCGTGCTCGGGTGCATTCATCCCGCCGCGCTTGTGCGGGCCGACCTTCCACACCATGTCGGGGACATCGGCAAGCGGGACGAAGTCCTTGTTGCTCAGTCCCTGCATGGTCTTTTTGTTGATGTCCTGCACGTCATAGGAGATGTTCTCCAGGTTGGCCTGCATCAGCCTCTTGAGCTTCTCGTTCCTGACGGCACCGCAGGCCTTGGTCGCAATGCTGTAATGACCCACCGCGCCCCAATATTCGGGAAGGCCGGTCTTCCAGTCCCGCAACAGGGTGACGTCGAGTTGATTGCATACCGTGCTGAGAAAGGTCACCAGCGCGTAAGATGAGTTTTGCTTCGCCCCGTTCAGGAACACCTGTCCGCCCCACTGCAGGGCAATCGGGCGAGGCTTGGGATGCTGTGCATCCCCTTTGAGGAGCCACAACGTGCCGGAGTCCCCGGGATGCGTGCCCAGGGGCTTGGCCCCGCTCGGACCGATCAGCGCGTCCGCGACATAGTCGAAGCCGCCGACGGACTTGAAACGATAGAACAGTGCACAGATTTCGCCATGCATCTCGCCGGATGCAGCCCCATACGCCCGGACCGGCTGGCCGATGAGCCGCAGCGAGATGGTCGTCATGTCCAGGTCCGCCAGCGGACCAATCTCGCCGATGCCATAGACCTGCGTCGTCCACCGATTGAGGTCATCGAGATCGACGAGCCCGACATCCAGATCGACGTAGGTATTGCTCCCCGGCCACTCGGGATAGAGCTCCTGAAACGGCTTTCGGGTGAGTTGATTGGTCCCGGTAATGCCCACCGGGACCTTGTTGCCGCCGATGATGGCGCTGATGACCGTCCCCGGCTCCCCGGCGACGTGGTGATTTGTCAGCGCAAAAGTCTTGTGCCCATCGGTCACCAGACAGGCAACCGATGCGACATGCTCCTTGCCCTGCACGTCGCAGATCAGCGGGTAGCCGCCGCCCATGACACTCGCCGGGTAGCTATAGTGCGCCTCGCCTTCGGGCCGGCAATCCTCCTTCTCAGCCTGGATCACGCAGATGGGCACTTTCTGGCCATTCGGCATGTAGACGGCAGGAGGTACGGCATCCTCCGGATTTTTGAAGTCCCCTTGATCGACCCATCGGTCCACGAATACGAGGATGGCAGGCCAGGAGTAGGGGCGGATCTCGGAGCTCGCGAGGGTCCGCGGCGCATGCTGCCGCCTGCCTTCGTTGTCGGTACCGGCGGGGTTGCTCTGGTCCGGCCATGGATCCGACTTCCGGATTCGATACCGCCCGACCGCGGTTGCGACCACGTTCGGCTTATGGGTGAGATGCAGATGAAAATATTCCCGCGCCGACAGGAGGTCGCGCAGAGACAGGAGGTTGAACTCCGTCTGGATGCTCAAGGGGTCTGAATTCGTCATCGCGTTATCCTCCTAGCGCGGATGAGCCGGAATGGGGGCGCGGCGAAGCCTGTGCACGGTGCGAGCGACGGACATCAGAGCCCGGCCACTTTCGTCACTTCGCCCTGTTGCGCGACCTGGGCCGGCTCTGCCGGAAACATCGGCTCGACCACGCGGAACAGCACGAAATTGACCACGCGATCGAATGTCGTGCGCGGCAGAATGCGCCTGAAGCGTCCGGAAGCGGGGCTGTAGCAGGTCGGATTCATCACGACGCCGTATTTCAGCGCCGCACCCGCGAGCAGCCGGTCTTCCCGCTCGACCACGGTTTCATGCGCCTGCGACTCGACGGCGTGCTTGACCACATGCCTGATCGCCTCCGGCGTGAGCTTTGCCTCGGTCTCCAACTTGTTTTGCACATCGCGGCCAAGCCTGAATTCGGCGGTTGCCTTCAGGGTCTTCTGTCCCTGGCACACATATCCGCCGGCATTGACCAGATCATTGGCCAATTTGTTGCATTCCGGCTTCTGCATCAGCTTGGAAAAGATGAGCCAGTTCGGACCCAGCGGGATCTCCTCGAGCACCACGTCGGTGAGCGAGGCGTGCACCGTCTGGATGTAGCCGCTCTCCATCTCGCCCTTGAGCAGAGCGCGAAGATCGAGGGTAACGCCGGTGCTGAACCGCCCATTGCGCTCGATGCGCTCCCGCATCTCCCAGGTGGGCGACACGATCACCTGACCGTCCAGATCCGACTTCTCCGCCTCGCAGAGAGAGGTGAAGCTCTTGCCTGCCGAGTCCACATAATAGAGAGAGCCGACCGTCATCAGGTTGTTGGGCGGATTGATGCGGCGGAAATCATAAGCACGCAGCGCGTCGTCGAGGGGATCGCTGCTCGGCTTGCTCCAGTAATAGGCCGCCGCAGGAACGGCCATGCCGCCTGTCACGATTGCCAAGGACAGCACGAAGGCCTTTTTCACAGCACTCCTCCCGAGAGCAGGTTTCAATCAGCGGGTGGGACAACAGCCGCCGCCGCAGGGGGCATATCCCCTCGGGCAGGCAAATGCCGGCGTCATGGCACTGGCCGACACCAGGCTCACTGCAACGAGAAGTCCGATAATCCTGATCACGCGCATGGCTCTCTCTCCTGTTTTCATCAGCTCCGGGTTTGCTCCCGGACGTTTGGTTGGAGAGACCATACGCGTCTTGCCGCAGCCTGGATGTGACGCGGATCACTCAAATGCGCTTTCTGTGCGCGATCCATCAGGGCGGCAATTGCAGGGGCGGTTTCGAGCCCGCCCCTACACGTTCAATGTAGAGGCAGGGGGGCGGGTTTCAAACCCGCCCCTGCGAGCGGTGAGGCAATTGTAGGGGCGGGTTTCAAACCCGCCCCTACGAGCGGTGAGCACCGAGTCGTGACCTACAGGGACCCTGACAGGTCAGCCGAGTGAGCTGCTTCACACATTGCGAAGGTCGAAGATGATATGTCTTTCCGGTGGGCGCCAAGGCACCCAGCCGGGTCGAGACAATCGCAGTCGGATCAAACAGACAAGAAGGGTGACGCCCATGGAGCTGAGATTTTCGGCTGCGCCGGTCCGAGATCGCGAGCCGACCGGGGTCGCAGCAATAGCTGATGTTTGTGAGAGAATTTACCAGGTACGCGAAAGCGTACTTCCCGATACTCTCCGATTGTGCTTTGCTCGATTTGTTGTCCGGCCGGGTGCCCGTCCGGTCAACAGATGCGGGGCGAACAGATGTTAGCGCCAGCTAACCCGCTCGCAGGCCTGCCGTTGGATTATCTGATCGGCGCGGACGGGCCGCTGCCGGGCAAAGAGGGGCGCATCACCGAGACGCCTTATGGCGAGGGGCCGGCAGCCATCGGCCCTTCCATCGGCTACTGCAATCTGCGGCGCGAGGACGGCGAGCCGGCCACGTACGCGCCCTACCTGCCGCACGACGATATCTTTCAGCAATATCACGAAGGTCGTCCCGATCCCGCCGGGCCGGGATTCGAGCGCAACATCGTGGAGCAGCTCGATCGCTGCCGCGAGCTCGGCCACGTTTTTGTCGAGCAGGACAATCCGGACTCCTACCCTCTGACGGCGGTGATGCACGCCGTCGACCTGGCCCAGGAGAGAGGGTTGGGCGTGGTCGCGAAAAACGCCACCCTGATGAAAGGCGGCGCCCTGGCGTATGTCGCACACCCAAACGTATTCGGCGTGATCGTCGAAAAAGATTGCGGTACCCCGACGGAAATGGATGCGCTGCGCAAAAGCGCGAACAAGCCCGACCTGCCCGTTTGGTTCGTAAGCTATGGCGACGGCCGTGAGTGGGCCGCTCGGGCCGCGCGGCAGGCTCGAGCCGGTGGCTACAACAATGTGAGCGTTACCTACTCGAAGGAGGAGGAGGACGAGTACATGAGCAGCGTGGATATCCTGACACCAGTACCCGCAGCGGCACCGCCGTCACCGCCGTCGCAGCTGATGCCGCAGGCTCCGGCGGTCAGCAGGCCGGCTCCTGCTCCAGCAGCTGCGTCCGTCAACCTGCTCGACCCGAGCACGGTTGCCGCTGCGGCTCTCGCCCATGGCGCTCCATGGGAGAAGATCAACGGTTACAAACATCTGTTCTACATCGAAGGATGCAACCTCGACGGCACGCCCAATCCTGCCCGCTTCGACAAGTGGCACGATGTCCGGGGCATCCTCGAATACGTCAACGGCGTTCCGCAGATCACGTTCAAGGCGGAAGCAACGACCGAGCCGGGAAAATACTATGATTCTGTTCACGTCATCGGGTGGGGCGGAAAGGGCGCTGCGCTCATAGACCTGGGCTATCAGGCGGGTTGGCAGGTCGGTATTCATCATCCCGGCTACGCGCCGCATGAGGCGCTGGTGCAGACCGGCGCGGCTGTGAATGTCTGGCGGGATTCGGCGCGGAATTTCACGCGCGGGCAAGGGACAATTCAGAGCGGATATTTCGGGATCAATCATCACAGCACCGGAGGGGCCGACGCGAGCCCGAACACGGTCGGCGGATGGTCGGCCGGTTGCCTCGTGTGCCCCCGCATGGGCACCGCCTCGCATCCCGGCCATCTGCAGTACATGGCGGCGCTCAAGCAGGACCCGAGATATCAGGCCGACAATCAGTTCGTGTTCGGCGTGATGGTCATGCCGGCGCAGTGGGTGATCGACGCGGCGCAGGGGATAACGCCGCCGCAGCCGCAACCGCAGCCGGTGCCCACTCCCGCTCCAACTCCGGCTCCCGTATCCATCGTTTCCACGGGCCTGGTCATCGATGTCGCGCAGGATGTCACTGCGAAGCTGTCCGCCCTCAAGGCCGCCGGCGTGCGGACCATCATCGGATACCTCACGACCAGCACATCGAGCGCGAAGCTGGTGAGACCATCCGAGGCCCGCGCCCTTGCAGCGGCAGGGATGCGGCTGGGCCTCGTCTTCGAGGTCTGGGGAGGGGTCAATAATTTCGAGCACAACGACATCAACGCCACGACGGGAGCGCAGCACGGCGCATTCGCCAAGGCCTACGCCCCGACGCTCGGCGCTCCCAACGGAGCAATGATCTGGTTTGCCATCGATACCGACGTGACGGCCGCGCAGATCACGAGCCTTGTCGTTCCCTATTTCACCTCGGCCAAGGCCGCGCTCGGAGGCGTCTATCGCATCGGCGCCTATGCCTGCGGGACGGTATGCCAGGCTCTGCTCGATGCGGGCATCATCGACGGGGCATGGTTGGCGGGCGCAATGGGGTGGAGCGGCTCGCGGGCGTTCGCCGCGACCAACCGATGGACGCTCAAGCAGGGTCTCCCGCAGCAGCTGGAAGGAGTCGACGTCGATCCCGATACGGTGCAGCCCGGAGCCGACATCGGCGATTTCGCGCCGTTTGCGACGGTGCAGCCTGCGCCTGCTCCCATGACGGTCTCCGTCCCACAACCCGTCCCCATGCCGGTCTCCGTCTCACAACCGGCGCAACCGGCACAACCGTCAACGCCGCTGCAATCCACCAAGGCCGGGTGGTACTCCCAGTACCAGGGGAAATACACCTGGGTCGATACGGGCGACGCGCCCAACAGCAACGCACTCGGCGTTCCCGACTCCTGCCAGGGCGTTGCGTTTCCGAGCCGCACCAATCTCGGCAGATGGTTCGAGCTTCACGCGCCCAACGGCCTCATCTCGATCGAGCAGCAGACCGACGTAGGCCCTGCGCTCTGGACGGGCCGCGGCATAGATATTTCAGCCGCCGCCGCCGAGCGCTGCGGCTACTCGCCTCACACGTTCCCCACCGACTCGGTCTTCGCGTTCCGGTCCACTCCCGCTCCCGCTGCTGTCGCCAATCTTTCCGCGCAACAGCAGGCCGTCGCGTACTACCAGATGCGCAGCCAGCCGGTAGCTCCGCCCCAGCCGCTTCCCCAGCCGCTACCCCAGCCGCTACCGCCCGTTTTCCAACCCCTGCCGCAGCCGCCACCGCCCGTTTCCGAACCCCTGCCGCAGCCGCAACCGCCCGTTGCGCAGCCTCTTCCCCAACCCCAGCCGCCCGTGGCTATGCCTGCGCCTCCCACTCCCGCTCCTGCACCAGCGCCGATGCCTGGCCCCGCACCCTTGCCAATTCCAGGCATTACCGACGCGGTCACGGCCGCGCTCAATCAGCTCATCGCGCTGTTCAGGCAGTGGCTGGCATCCCAGCAGCAGCCATGGCCTGTACCCATTGCTGCGCCTGCACCATCCCCTGCGCCATCCCCTGCACCGGCGCCTGCCCCGGCCCCCGCACCAGTACCGACGTCGGCGCCGGCTCCCGTGACGGCGCCGCCATCAGCCGATCTGAACAATCTCATTCAGCAAGTGATAGCCCTGACGCAGAGCATGCGCGGCCAATCGACGGCCGCTCCCGGAACCGCGCCCGCTACGGACCAGCAGATCGAGCAGTTGCGAAAACTCGTCGATATCGGCCGCGGAATGGTTACTCCCGAGACGGCCAAGGCGCTGACCCAGCGGCTCGGTCAGGTGAACGGCGCGCTCGGTCAGACCATAGGCAATCTGCTCGACGGCAAGAAGACTGCAATCGGCACGATAGGCGCCATGTTGACCGCGCTCTTGTACAATGTGCCCCCCGAGACAGGTGTCGGCCAGGTGATCTCACAAGTGACACCAATCTTGGGGCTCAGCGGCTATGCCACGCCCGTCTTCCTGGCGATCGCAGCGTGGGGAGCGCTCGGGAAGCTGGAGAAATGGGCGGGAGCCTCCCCCCAACCCCCGAAAACTCAGTAGGACGAGCCATGCCCATGGGTTGACAGCGGCCTCCTCGGGCTGCGGGGAGCATTGCGGCGCAGGGCAGGGCGATGACGGATCCAAACAAATGACCGACCCCATCCCCGAGATCGCCCGCTTCCACGAGGTGTTCCGCGCCGAGCTCAAGGAGCTGCGCGAAAGGCGCGTGCACAGCATGCCGGATGCGGTGCCGGCGGATGTGCCGCATCCCGTGCCCAGCGTCGCGCACGGATTGACCGGCATCGCGCTCTCGGGAGGCGGGGTGCGCTCGGCGGTGCTCTCGCTCGGCGCGCTGCAAGGGCTGCAATCCAGACGGGTGGTGGACCGTGCGGACTATCTCTCGACCGTCTCGGGCGGAGGCTATATCGGCACCGCGCTCACCGTGGGCATGTCCACCAACGGCGGGGTGTTCCCCTTCTGCCGCGAAGGAGACGACCCCGGCGAGACGCCGGAGGTGCAGCATCTGCGCGACAATTCCCGCTATCTGCTGCAGGAAGGAGTGCGTTCCGCCATCTCCGCGCTTGCCATCTACCTGCGCGGGATCGTGATGAACGTCATCATCGTCGTCCCGTTCCTTCTGCTCGGCAGCGCGCTCCTGATCGCCTTCCATCCGGACACCGCGCACCTCGTCTCCAACAAATACTTCTCCTGGGATCTCACGAGCATCAATGTCGCACTGCCGCTCAGCTTGATCGCCTCGCTGGCCATTCTCGTCCTGCTGGCGCTCTATGCCATGATCGTCTCGGTTTTCCCCATCCTGCCGCTGGAGAGCCGACGCCGCTGGGCACTGACGGCGGCGATCATCCTCGGTCTCTACGGGCTCGTCCTCGTCGCCGAGGTGCACGCGTGGCTGCTGCGGTCGGCATTCGTGTACCAGGGCAAAATCCCGGTCCAGGCGCCAGGGGGCGCACAAGCGCTGACCCCGGAGCTCGCAAACCGGCTGTTTGCGATCGTCAAGAAAGTGGTGATCTGGGCCGGCCCGCTGGTTGTCGCCGTGTTGCCGTTCATCAAGGAGCTCGCGGCCAAAGCCAGCGCGGGCGCAGCGGGAGGCTGGGTCGAGCTCGGCAAGCGGCTGGCAAGCCGGGCCGTGCTGATATTCGCCGCGGCCATCGTGCCGCTCGCGCTCTGGGCCGTCATGATGCAGCTCGCTTACTGGGGGACGGCGGTGAGCGTCTGCAGCGACCCCAATCAACTGCTTCCGGCGTGCAACCCGGGTCCTGTCATCGACAATTGGCAGCACGCTCCTTACTTGCTGCAACGGATTTTGCGGCTGCGAGAGCCGCTCGAGCAGCAAAGCTTTCTGCGGCAGCTGTACGTTCCCCTTTGCTACGGCGGCGCTGCCGTTGCGGTCCTGGCTTTTGCGTTTCTCGTCTTCAACGTGAACGCCAACTCTCTGCATCAGCTCTATCGCGACCGGCTCGGCAGCGCATTCCTGGTCAAGCGGCGCCACCCCGGCAGCGACAAGCTCGAGCCTGCCGACCTGTTCAAGCTGACGCAGACCAACGGGCAGGCGCCCTACCATCTCATCAACACGGCCTTGAACGTGCCGGGCTCGACGTTTGCGAACCGGCGAGGCCGCAACGCCGACTTCTTCCTGTTCAGCCGATGCTTCGTCGGCAGCGAGGCGACCGGCTATGCTCCGACCGAGCTGGTCGAGCAGGCGACCGACGGCTTGAACATCGGCACCGCCATGGCGATCTCCGGGGCGG
>DATBHG010000079.1:0-56494 GCA_036557665.1 Xanthobacteraceae bacterium
CGCAGCACGTGCTGGATCGCCGGATCGGGATGATCGGTGTAATGCGTCGAGTGCGCATGGTTCATGGTAATGATGTCGGGCAGCACCGGCGGACGGACATAATCGTTGTAGTCGGTTGCGATGCGCACCAGCTGCGGGCTCTCGATGAGGAATGTGGCGTGACCCACATAGGTGATGCGGACCTGATCCGGATCGAGCGCCGTTTTGAGAGCTGCGGGAAGAACCCGGGGTTTGTCCGCGGCGACGAGCCCGGGGCAGCTCTCGATCATTTCCGGCTTTGCCGACGGCGCCTGCACCCGCTCGAAAGCCGCCGTCTCGATCACCGGAAGCAAAAAAAAGCCGGGGAGCGCACTCATAAAAACGAGGGCAGACGATCGAGTCACGAGCCTATCCTTGCGCGCAATCGGGAGGTATCTGAGGCGCCGCCGAGCTAAGCGGCAGGTTCGCACGAATTCAAATTCGGTGCCACTGGTCCTGTCTCAGCGACGGCGGGCGCGCTCGTCCGGAACGATCGAGAGCGTCTGCCGAGCACCCTCGCGCAAGACTTCGACCTCGGCCTTCCGGCCAATCTTCTCACCAGCAAGGATGCGGATGAGATCGTCAGCCCCGGTCACCGCGACGCGATCGAGCGACAGAATGACGTCCCCGGCGCGCAGGCCGGCGCGTTCTGCGGGGCTTCCCGGCTCCGTGCTCGCAATGACGACAGCGCTTTCCTGCTTCAACGCCGCTGCATGCCGAAGGCGGCGGGGGATCGTAAGCTGCTGCGCGGCTATCCCGATAAACGCCCGGCGGACGCGACCATGGCGCACGAGCTCGCCCAGCACGAAATTGGCGGTATTCGACGCTACGGCAAAGCAGATGCCCTGAGCGCCCATGATCACGGCAGTGTTGATGCCCACAACCTCTCCATGCGACGACACGAGCGGTCCGCCGGAATTTCCAGGATTGAGCGCGGCATCCGTTTGGATCACATCATCGATCAAACGTCCGGAACGCGAACGCAGCGATCGGCCCAGCGCGGAGACGACCCCGGTCGTAACGGTCGATTCAAATCCAAGCGGATTGCCGATCGCGATCACGAGCTGCCCCCGGCGCAGCAGCTTGGAATTGCCAAGCGCCGCTGCAGGCAAAGTGACCGAGGCGTCGACGCGGACGAGCGCCAAATCCGTATGCGGATCGTCGCCCACCACCCGCGCCGCAAGCCTGCGTCCTTCGAGGGTGGTGGCGTCAACCCGGGTAGCTCCGCGCACGACGTGACTGTTGGTGAGCACGAGCCCATCCGGCGCAACGATCACCCCCGACCCCGTGCCGCGATGGGACGAGCCGTCTTGCGCTTTCACGTCGAGCTGCACGACGGCGGGACCGACGCGATCCACCACGTCTATGACCGCCCGCGAATACGCGTCGAGGAGTAATTGATCCTCTGGAGGGACTGAAACGGGAGCCGAGGATTCGGAACGCCTGTCGAGCACTGACTGACCTTGAGAAACACGGAATGATCGCTGACGCGCTCGCGTGCGCGTGCATCCGGCTGATGATATGGGGTCGCTCGGCGCCGGATCAAAGCCCGAGGAGGTCAGCGCGGCGCGCTGATGACCCCTTTCGAAGTCACGACCATCCATCGGCCATCCTGCTTGCGGATAGCGTCGACGCGGCCGAGTCCCGGGACGAGGTCGCCTTGCTCTACCTCGATCATCCCGGCGCGGCCTTCGAGGTAGGCGACGCCGTGACGGACATCTCGCAACACCCACCCGTCGAGCCTGCCCGGCCCACCCGCGACGGGCGGCGGCGGAGAGATCGTGCCGGTCAGCTCGCTGCGAGCCAGGCGCTCGAGCGCATCGGCGGCCTTGGTGAGCTTCGCTGTGGGCTCGCCGGCATTGCGCTCCATGCGTTCGACCCGCTCGGCGATCTTGGTCAGTTGCGTGGCGGTGCCGCGGTTGCCGGCATCGAGGGTCGCTTTGAGTGCCGCGAGCTCGACCCGCGCCTGCACTACATTCTCCTTGAGTGCCTGGATCTCCTCGGGGGTGAGCTTGCCTTCGCCCAACACGGCCACCGCTTGCGGCCGTGTGATGCTGAACGCGGCAAGCGCCCCAATCATGCCCCCCAACGCCGCCGCCAATGTCAGGCATGCCGCCAGCAGCGTGAACCGATTGACACGCGCGGAAGGACTCCGGGCAGCCGTCCCTGATGCCGGGTCCGCATCGGCCGACATCTCCGACGTCCCTTCCGTTGGAGCGGATTTGGCCTCCCCCATCTCCATAGCAATGCGCGGCGCCTCGATGCTCGTCAGATCGAGCTTTGTCCCATTGGGCGCACGGATCTGCGGTTGCTGCGTCTCCAGCAAAGACAGCTCCAGCTGTGGCGGTTTCGCGCTTGCCAGCGCCATTTTGGGGGCAACCTCTGAGCCGCCGGGCGGCACGAGCGCATTATCGCGGGTCACCTCGGATTTCGCGGTTGCGGTAGTGCTTTCCTGCTGTGGCATGGGAATCCCCGGGGCGCGCTCGCCGAATAGGAACCCATTACGGTTACCATTTGGTTACCATTTCGCGCCGGGCCGGCTGCGGCGTGCGCAGCCGCCCTCACACTCCGAGGTAGCGGTGCTGAAGCGCCGGCGCGGCGGCAAGCTCACGCGAAGTGCCAGCCCAGACCACTTTTCCCCGCTCCAGGAGGTAATGACGATCCGCAATGCGCATCAATGCCTCGACGTTTTTGTCGATCACCAGGATCGACTGTCCCGAGGCCTTGAGGCGAGTGAGACATTGCCAAATCTCGGCACGAATGAGCGGCGCCAGCCCCTCGGTTGCCTCATCCAGGATGAGAAGCCGTGGATTGGTCATGAGCGCCCGGCCAATGGCCAGCATCTGCTGCTCCCCGCCCGAGAGCTGATTGGCCATGCTGAGGAGGCGCTCGGCCAGCCGCGGAAACAGCTCGCATACCTTGTCCAGCATCCACGGGTCGGCAGCACGCCGCCGATTCGCCGCCGTGGCAACCAGATTCTCCCGCGTGGTCAGATTGGGAAATACCTGCCGCCCCTCGGGGACCAGGCCAACTCCCAATTTGGCTACTCGATAGGCCGGCAGCGAGCGTATCTCGACGCCATCGAAGCGGATCGACCCCGCTGCCGCCGGCGTGAGCCCCATGACCGAGCGCACGGTGGTGGTCTTACCCATCCCATTGCGGCCCATCAGGCTGACCACCTCGCCCGGGGCGATGGCGAGGGATAGACCGAACAGAACCTGGCTCAGACCGTAGTAAGTCTCGATGCTCGAAAGCTCGAGCAGCCTGGGCTCAGGCATGCAGGCTCTCCTGCTCGCCCAGGTAGGCCTGTCGTACCTGCTCATCGGCCCTGATCGCTTCCGGCGTGCCGCAAGCGATGATACGGCCGTATACCAGGACAGTGATGCGATCGGCGAGCGCAAACACCGCCTCCATGTCGTGCTCGATCAGCATGATCGTGAGATCGCGCTTGAGCTCGCGCAGCGTCTTGACCATTCGCGCGCTCTCGTCGGGGCCCATCCCGGCCATGGGCTCGTCGAGCAGCAGCATGCGCGGGGCGGTCGCGAGCGCCATGGCGATCTCGATCTGCCGGTGCTCGCCATGGCTCAGCTTGGAGACGAGGACATCCGCGCGGCCGAGAAGCCCCAGCCGCGCCAGCACGGCGCGAGCAGGCTCGCGCAAGCTCGTTTCCTCGCGCGCCTTGTGCCAGAACTGAAACGAGTGGCCGGCACGCGACTGTACCGCGAGCGCTACGTTGTCGAGCACGGTGAAATCAGGAAACAGCGAGGTGATCTGAAATGAACGCGCCAGCCCTCGCTGGCTGCGCCGCCAGCTCGGCAGCCGGGTGATCTCGGCATTTTCGAACCGGATGCGTCCGCTGTCGGGAGCAACTTCGCCTGCGAGTTGACTGACAAGAGTGGTCTTCCCGGCGCCGTTCGGGCCGATGACGGCGTGCAGCTCGCCTCTGGGCACCGCGAGCGAGATCCCGTCCGAGGCGAGAACGCCGCCGAAACGCTTCGTGAGCCCCTCGATCTGCAAGAGCACGTCGGTCATGAGCGTATGCTCATGAGCAGGCCATCGATGCCGCCGCGTGCAAACAGCACGACCAGCAGGAAAATAGGTCCAATGATGATCTGCCAATATTCGGTGACCCCCGACAACACCTCTTCCAGCACCAGCAGCGCCAGCGCTCCGAGCGCGGGACCGAGCACCGTACCCATCCCTCCGAGCACCGCCATCACGATAAGATCGCCGGAGCGGGTCCAGTGCATCATCGCGGGGTTGATAAAGTCGGTATGGTTCGCAAGCAGGACGCCGGCAAGGCCGCACAGGGTGCCGGCGATCACGAAGCAGACGAGCTTGTAGCGATAGGTCGGATAGCCGATTGCGCGCATGCGCCGCTCGTTCGAGCGCGCGCCCTGAATGACCATCCCGAAGCGCGAGTTCACGATGCGCGAGACCAGCCAGGCGATCAGCAACAGCAGCGCCAGACAGAGATAAAAGAAAGCGGTCTTGTTCGAGAGATCGACCAGCCCGCCGAACTGGCTGCGCCTGTAGATTGTCATTCCGTCGTCGCCGCCGTATCGGTCGAGGCCGATTGCCACGTAATAGAGCATCTGGGTGAAGGCGAGCGTTATCATGATGAAATACACGCCCCGGGTGCGCAGCGAGAGCGCCCCGACAGCCAGTGCGAACAGGGCCGACGCCGCGAGCGCCAGCGGCCATTGCACGAAGCCGGAATTGATGCCCTCCTTGGCGAGGATGCCGACGGCATATGCGCCGATGCCGAGATAGGCGGCGTGACCGAAGCTCACCATGCCGCCGAACCCCATGATCAGGTTCAGGCTCACCGCCGCCATGGCAAGGATCATGATGCGCGTGCACAGCGACATCAGGAAGGAATTGCCGGTGAACGCAGCATAGAACGGCACCAGCGCCATGCACGTCATCACGGCGGCGACCAGCACATCGCGCGGGCGCAGCCGAGCCTTCATCTGCTGGAAGCGGGGAACAGACCTTCCGGTCGAACCACCAGGATAGCCGCCATCAACATGTAGATCAGCATCGACGAGAGCGCCGGCCCGGCGCTGGATGCGGCATTGTTGCTGAGGAACGCGCGCAGCAGGTCAGGCAGGAATGCGCGCCCGACCGTATCGATCAGGCCTACGAGAATCGCCGCGACGAAGGCGCCCCGGATCGACCCGATTCCCCCGATGATGATGACGACGAACGCGACAATCAGGATGTTCTCGCCCATGCCGATCTGGACCGTGAGGATGGGCGCCTGCATCATTCCGGCAAAGCCGGCGAGGACGGCTCCCAGCCCGAACACCAGCGTGAACAAGAGCTGGATGTTGATACCGAGAGCGCCGACCATCTCGCGGTTCGAGGCCCCGGCACGGATCAGCATGCCGATGCGCGTGCGCATCACCAGGAGATAGAGCAGCAGTGCGACAATCAGCGTCGAAACGATGATCACCAGCCGGTACAGCGGATAATATACCCCCGGCAGCACCTGCACCGCCGTAAGCATCTCGGACGGCAGCGGCAGCGTCATCCCGGCAGGGCCCCAGATCAGCCGGACCAGCTCATTGAAGAACAGGATCAGCCCAAAAGTGCCGAGCACATGATCGAGGTGATCGCGCCCATAGAGGCGGCGGATGGCGGTCACCTCCAGCACCATCCCCACCAGAAGCGTGGCGAGGAGGGCAAGGAGCCCTCCCGCCACGAAGCTTCCGGTCCACGCCGCAAAGGTGGCGGCGAAATAGGCTCCGATCATGTAGAGCGAGCCGTGCGCCAGGTTGACCAGATCCATGATCCCGAAGATCAGGGTGAGCCCGGCCGCCAGCAAAAACAGCAGCATGCCCAACTGCACGCCGTTGAGACACTGCTCGATGAAATACAGCACGCCGCCGGTCCGGCGCGTCGGCAATAATCACTTCATCGGACACTTGTCGTGATGCCTGTCCTGATCGTTCTCCACGATGGTGGCAACGGTCTTGAGCCGGTACTCGTCGCCCTGCTTAACCGCATCCTGCAAATAGAAGGTCTGAATGGGTATGTGATTGTTGCCGAACTTGAAATTGCCGCGCACCGACTTGAAGTCGGCCTTCTCCAATGCGCGGCGCAGCTCGTCCTTCTTGCTCATGTCGCCATGCACGGCTTTCAGGCCGCTGTCGATCAGCGATACCGCGTCGTAGGTCTGCGAGCCATAGAATGAAGGCGAGGCCTTGTACTTGGCCTTGTAGTCGGCCACGAACTTTTTGTTGGCGTCGTTGGGCAGGTCGTTCACCCACTGCTGCACGCCGGGTATCCCGACCGCGAGATCCTTGAGACGCGGCAGCGACAGGTCGTCGATGGTGAACACCGTATACAGCGGGATCTGACCCTTCAGGCCGGATTGCGCATACTGAGTGATGAACTGGATGCCGGCGCCGCCGGGGTAAAAAGCGAAGATCGCATCGGGCTTGGCTGCGCGCGCCTTCGACAGCTCGGCGGAAAAATCCAGCTGGTCGGGCCAACGCGTCAGCTCCTCGCCGACGATTCGACCCTTGAAGGTCGCCTTTACGCCCTCCACCATGTCCTTGCCTGCGGCATAGTTGGGCCCCATCAGGAACGCGGTCTTGACGCCCTTCTGGTTCATGTAGAGCCCGAGAGCCTGCGGCGTCTGGTCGTTATTCCACGAGGTGGAGAACACATATGGGGAGCACAGCTCGCCCGCGAGCTGCGAGGCGCCTGCATTGGTGACAATGGCGAAGGTCTTGGAATCGACGATCGGCTTGAGCGAGGCGAGCAACACATTCGACCAGATATAACCGACGATGAAATCGACCTTGTCGGACTCGATCAGCTTCTGCGTCTTCTGCACACCGACCTCGGGTTTGGTCAGGTCGTCCTCGTAGACGACCTCGACTGGCAGGCCGCCGAGCTTGCGTCCGAAGTGGTCGAGGCCGAGCTCGAACGAGTTGCGCATGTCGTTGCCGATGGCTGCGGGGGGCCCGCTGAAAGTACTGATGAAGCCGATCTTGATGGTCTTCTGCTGCGGCAAAGCCGGAGTTGCTGCGAATGCGAGCAGTGCGGCGGCCCCCAACAGTATTCTCTTCATATCGTTCCTCCTCCGGATGGTGCGCCGATCTTAGTTGATCGCGAGATGGCCCAAAAGCCCCTTGGCCGTGGCCATTCGTCTCCTGCCGATCTTGCCGAGCCACGGCTCTGCGATGGGTTGCCTCGGCGGGGGTGCGGCAGTATGAGCGACGTGACACTCGCGTTGGACGCGAAAGCCGCGCAATGCACGAGCTGACCGGCAGAACGCACTGGCATGAGCCAACCGGCGACAACAGGGCCGGCTTTGGCGCGTTCGGCCGGCCGAAGACGCCGTATGACCTGTTCATGGAGTCCGAGGGGATTCCCATCTTCCGCGACATCGGGGTCAGCAAGGTGCAAAACCTCCCGCTTGCACCCTGGAAGCGGCTGGGTGGCAAGGGCAGCTACATCCAGCTGCATGGGACCGAGGGAAAATGGGGCTGCTACGTCGTCGAGGTGCCGGGCGCCGGTGCGCTCAATGCGGAAAAGCACCTCTACGAGGAGGTTTATCTTGTCGTTGAGGGCCGGGGCACCACCGAGGTCTGGCTCGACAAGGACAGCAAGCGCCACGTTTTCGAATGGCAGCGGGGCTCGCTGTTTTCCATTCCGGTCAACGCCTGGCATCGCATCGTGAATGCAAGCTCATCGCCGGCGCTGCTGGTCTCGGGCACTACCGCACCCAATCTCCTCAACCTCATCAACAACGTCGATGCGCTATTCAACTGCCCATACGAGTTTCGCGAGCGTTTCAGCGGCGCGGACGATTTCTACAAATACAAGGACGACATCGAGCCCGATCCGGTGCGTGGGCTTGCCATGCGGCGGACGAATTTCGTTCCCGACGTGGTGAATTGCGATCTGCCGCTCGATAACCGACGCTCGCCCGGGTGGCGGCGCGTCGAGCCGTTCATGACGGGCAACACTTTCTATCTCTGGATCGGCCAGCACGAGAACGGACGTTATTCCAAGGCTCACGCCCACACCTCTGCGGCCGTGCTGATCTGCCTTAAAGGCAGGGGCTATACCTACACCTGGCCGGAGCGATACGGGGTCACCCCTTGGAAGGACGGCCACGGCGACAAGGTCAAGCGGGTCGATTACGAGCCGGTCGGCATGGTCTCGGCGGCTCCGGGGGGAGCCCGCTGGTATCACCAGCATTTCGGCGCTTCCAAGGACCCGCTGCGGCTCACCGCATGGTTCGGCCCGCACAATCCTGGGCGCGAGCCTGGTCCGCCCGGTGAGAAACACACCGACTACACCGGGATGGACATTCCCGAAGGAGGGACCGCGATACCCTATTGGATGGAGGATCCGTTCATCAGGGCCGAATACGAGGCAAAGCTCGAGGCTGAAGGAGTGCCGATCCGAATGGAGCCGGACTTCTACAAAAAGGGCACAATGGTCCCACGATTCGTCGGCGCATGACGACCCTCGGGGAGCAAGGCGGCCGGATTTTTTTCTCCAGCACCGGTCGCTCGCTGGTCGAGGAAGACGAGATCGTCGTCTTGAGCGTCGGCGTGGATATCGGCTCCTCCACTTCCCATCTCGTATTCTCGCGGATCGTCCTGGAGCGACTCGACAGCCGCTATGTCGTCTCCGTCCGGGAGACGTTCTACCAGTCTGACATTCTGCTCACGCCCTATTCCGCGGCTGAAGAGATCGATGCTCAGGCGCTGGGGGCCTTCATCGCGCGCCAGTACAAGGACGCCGATGTCGATCCGGACGAGATCGACACCGGAGCGCTGATCCTCACCGGGGTCGCGGTACGCCGGCGTAATGCCCGCGCCATCGGCGAATTGTTCGCCCGGCAGGCCGGGAAGATGGTTGCCGTGTCGGCCGGCGACAGCCTCGAAACGGTCATGGCCGCGCACGGCTCAGGAGCCGTGGCACGTTCCATTCGCGACAACGCCGCAGTCATGAACATTGACGTCGGGGGCGGCACCTCGAAGATCGCGATCTGCTGCGACGGACGGGTGAGCGACCTCACCGCGCTCGACGTGGGCGCGCGCCTCGTCTGTCTCGATGCGCGGGGGAAGATTGTGCGCCTGGAGGAGGCGGGCCGGCGAATCGGCGCCGAGCTCGGGCTTTCTCTCGAACCCGGAGGTCAGCTCTCGCCCGATGCTGGCCGGCGGATGGCCGCCGTGATGGCGGATAAGCTCTTCGAAGCTGCAATGGGCGGCGCCCCATCCGTCAAAGGGGGTGGGCTCCTGCGGCTCGATCCTCTTGCCGCTTCGGCAGGCATCGAGCTGATTACCTTTTCGGGCGGCGTCGCCGAATACATCTACGGGCGCGAAGCGCAGAGCTACGGGGATCTGGGTGCCTCCTTGGCGCAGGAGATCCGCGCTCGCATCCCACGGCTTGGGGCGAGGCTCGAGCGCAGCAATGAGGGTATCCGCGCTACCGTGATCGGCGCGTCCCAATACACGACCCAGGTGAGCGGCAGCACGATCTTCGTCTCTCCGTTCGAGGCCCTGCCACTGCGCAACGTGCCGGTGATCGCGCCCGTTCTCGCGCTCGATCCTGAGGAGATCGATGCTGCCGGTGTTGCGAGCGCGATCAAGGCAGTGTTACGCCGGCTCGATCTGATCGAGGCCGATACCCCGGTCGCGCTCTTCGTCCCGTGGCGGGGATCTGCCACCTTTCAGCGGCTGGAGAGCTTTTGCCGCGGGGTCGTGGCCGGGCTCGAGGGGGTGCTCGCGCGCGGGCATCCCCTGGTGCTCGCCGGGGATGGCGACGTCGGCGGGCTCATGGGTATCCATTTGCGCGAGGAGCTGGGTCTTGCAAACCCGATCGTTTCGGTGGACGGGCTGGAGCTCAATGAGTTCGATTACGTCGACATCGGAACCATGCTGCCGAATTCAGGCGCAGTACCGGTCGTGATCAAATCGCTCATCTTTCCCGCCAGCGCCGCCCCCGGGACGGAGTGGCGGGCAGTCGAGCCATTGGGTAAGTCCGCAGGACTTTCGTGAGTGGCGACGCATTGCGTCGCCCTGGCGCCTCGCACCCGGAAACGCGGCAACGCCCCCTGCCGCTGCGACATCGCCGGCCGCATCGCCCGTCAACTACGTGCCCTCAAGGCAGTTGCGCCGCCTCGCCCGAGTGCATCATTATCCGCCTTCGTGGAGTGTTTCTCAGTAGGCGTGGTCATGAAGGTGGTCATCGTCGGAGCAGGGGTCGGGGGGCTTGCGACTGCGCTGATGCTGCACGCCCGGGGCATCGATTGCGAGGTCTATGAGCAATCCGAGGCGATCCGCGAGCTCGGCGTCGGCATCAATACGCTCCCGCATGCGATCAAAGAGTTGGCTGAGCTCGGGCTGCTCGAGCGTCTGGATGCGGTCGCCATTCGCACCTACGAGCTGTTCTACACTAACCGCTTCGGTCAGGAAATTTGGCGCGAGCCGCGCGGAACGGACGCGGGCTATGAGTATCCGCAATTCTCCGTTCACCGGGGGCGCTTACAGGGCGTGATATATGATGCGGTGCGATCGCGGCTGGGCGAGTCACGGATCCACACCGGCCATCGCCTCGGTGCATTTACCCAGGACGACGCGGGTGTGACCGCCTACTTCTTTGATCGCAACGGCTCCCACCGTGCGACCGCCTGCGGCGACGTGCTTGTCGGCGCCGACGGGATTCACTCGGCAGCTCGTGAGGCGTTGTATCCGAACGAAGGTCCAGCGCGTTGGAACGGATCGATGCTGTGGCGGGGTGCGATCGACTGGCCGCAGTTCCTGACCGGCCGCTCCATGGTGATCGCGGGAGGGATGGCGGCGAAGCTGGTGATCTATCCCATCGCGGAAGGCAGCCGCCCGAACCGTCCGCTCACGAATTGGGCGGTGCTGGTGAAGGTTGCCGAGCCCGGAATTCCGCCGCGAAAGGAAGACTGGTCGCGACTGGGCCGGCTTGAAGACCTCATCCCGCACGTTCAACGATTTCGCATTCCCTACGTGGATGCAAAGGCGCTGATCGAGGCAAGCCCCGAGTTCTGGGAATATCCGCTGTGTGACCGCGATCCGTTGCCGCGTTGGTCGCATGGTCGGGTCACATTGTTGGGCGATGCCGCACATCCGATGTATCCCGTCGGCTCGAACGGCGCCTCCCAGGCCATTCTGGACGCACGCTGCCTGGCGGACCGCCTCGTCGGCGCGGAGCATCCTTGGCATGCGTTGTGGATGTATGAGCAGGAACGGCTGCCCATGACCGCCCAGGTGGTGCAGATGAACCGCAAAGGTGGGCCGGAAGGCGTCATCGACGCGGTTGAAGAGCGCGCGCCGGACGGCTTCAGCAACGTCGAAGACGTACTGCCGTTTGAGCAACGCAAGGCGATCGTGCGGGGTTATGCATCGACCGCAGGTTTCGCGCGCGAGCAGGTCAACAAGGCAGCTTGACCGCGGCTATTGTCCCGGTGGCGGCAGGAATATTACCTCGTGTTTCGCGGATAGCGCTACCACTTCCGGCGGGGACTGCTCCTTCATGCTGTGGATCGCCCAGAACAGGTCGTAGAGCTTGCGCGTCGGCGTCACCCAGAAGAAGCACTTCACAGTCTGATCGGTCTTGTTGAAGATCCCGTGCGAAATACCCATGGGCAGCCGGATAAGGTCGCCTGAGGTCGCAACGTATTCATGCCCGTCCAGCAGCAGGTCGAAGCGCCCCTCCAGCATGTAAATGAACTCGTCCTGGGTCGGGTGGATGTGAGGGGGCACTAACGTGCCGGGGGGAAAGGTCGCATGCCAGGAGAATGAGCTTTCGGATACCTGCTTGGGCACATAGGTCTGCCCGAGAATGTTCCAGCTGATCCCATCAATGCCGGTGCCGGCCTTGGTGATGCCGGCGGTCAGAGGCTGCATCGAGGCCCTCCCATCGTCTATCTGTTATGCAACATGTTCAACCATAGAGAAAAACCGGTGCCAGACAATGCCGCATCCCGGCGCGGTCATTGCCGCGGCCGCCGCGACCGTCTGCTCGGCTCCGCAATTCGAGAATGTACCGTCGAGCTTTGCATGGGGCGAGGAGCTCACCGAGGTGCGAGCGGTGCCGGCCATGGGCGATCAACTCTCAGGCGGCGCGCGGCAAATGCTTGCGCGGCTCAAAAGCGAGCGACATGCCTTCCTGATCGTGGACACGCATCTCCGCGCGCCAGCCGATCGCCACGCGATCCTGGAAAAGGATCACTCTGAGGAGCTGAAAACCGATGCCGAGATCGACCGGCGCTATCTCCACGTCTGAACGGGGTGAAGCGAGCGGGCGGGCTGTTTTGCCTCGGCTGGCGCAAGCTCGACCCTGGCATCTCGTCTTTTTGCACTAGCCGCGGACGTGCCCGGCTCATTTGCTTCCACCCTCTGCGCCGAGCGCGCAGCTACTTTTTCCCACCATTCCGCCGAGTACTTAGGAACCACTCGAGAACCCCCTCTTACGCCACATCGTTGGAAGCGAACCATGCATAATTTCCGTGGCAAGACTGTGCCCCTTACTGTTGGAACTTTCCTCTTGTTGCAGAACGCACGGCCGCGCGCGGAATGACCTCGTCGGGCAGTCCCGACATCCGGATTGCGCCGAGCAGGACCGCCAGCGGCGCAAGCCAAGTGAGGCGCGCGCCATAGCGGTCGTGGGGGTTGGCGAGGGCACCGCAGACAAATGCATTGCCCAGCAGCGCGATCGCAATGATGCACGCGAGCAGACTTAGCTGAGCAAAGCGCGACCATTTCAGACCCGCCGCCATCAATAGCGGAAGCAATGTCATCGCGCCTAGCGCGATGGGAATGTGGAGCGCATTGATGCCATTGAACCGAATTTCGCCCCGTTGTTGGCGGGCCGCCCGCATGGAGGCGCCGGCCGCGGGCGTGTAACGATCGATGATTCCGTAGGTGTGCCAGAGCGTGTTCACTACGCCTTCGCCGGTGCCGACTCTCGTGAGCTGCATGATCGTGCCGGCGACGGCGGTCTTGATCTGCAGGAACGGGTAATCGCGCAGGCTGTCGAGCACGATCGAACGCATTTCCTCGCCCAAGCCGTCAAACCGGCCGAGGCGGTTGAACACGCCGTCGCTCCAGAGAAACTCGTCCGCGGTGGCGGGGAGCTGATCCCGAAACCCACACAATCTGAACCGGGAATCAGGGCAGTGATCCCGAAGATAGCGGGCTACGATTCCGTCCTCGAGCATGCGCCCGAAGAGGATGCCATAACCGCCGGGAGTGAACTCAAATCGGCCCGATACAACGCGATTGGCGCTGAGCGTCATCGCGACGGCCAGCGCAACGCTCACGAGAGCGCAGCCCGCGCGCGACCAGCAAACCAGACGGCGTGGCAGCAGCGCCAGAAAGCAACCCAGGATGATCACGAGCGCAAGCGTAGCGCTATGGCTCGCCGCGGCGAAGCCGGTGAAACCGACCAGTGCCCACCGTTGCCCTGTGCCGACGGTGCGGCCCAACACGATCAAATACAGTGCGAGGACCGCCAGCCCGGCAAAGATGTCCGTGAGCAGAATGCTGGCCAGCCAAGGCAGCGTCGTCGTGAACGTCAGGGTTGCGACGACCGCAGCCAGCAGAGCAGACCGAAAAGGAATGCCGAGCTCCCGCAACAGGAGGAGCAAAATCCAGATGGTGGCCGCGGCCTGCAAGACAACTACAGGCCAGAAGTCGAGACGCGCAGCGGGCGCAAGGAGAAGTCCGTAAGCCGCCGGACGGCTGGGCACCAGATAGCCCTCGAACCAGCGCGCGAGATAGCCTCCGGTGTCATATTCGAGCAGGGGAAAACCATTCCAGATGGCAGGAAGCAGGAGCATCCCTGCACTCGCCAAGCAGGCAATGCACCAGGCCACGCGACTTTCCGCTCGGCCGGGAATGCCCGCCTGCAAGACAGCCGAATCGAACGTCACGTTTTACACCCCGCTCTGTTGCGGCCGTGATCTGCTGGTATATCGACCGTGAGGCAGCCACGGGGCAAAATGCGGCCAAATGCGACAAGATGCTGCGCTATTGCCAATCATGCCGCGCCGGAGGCGACCGTGACCCCAGGCGGGACCGCTGTCCATTCGGTCGTTGCGCTCACCGGCGCGACAGGGTTTATCGGTCAGCATCTGCTGCGCGAGCTGCCGCAGCGTGGGTTCCGTCTGCGGGTTCTTTTGCGACGGCCCAGTGACGTGCCGATCGAGTCGGCAAGCGCCGTCATCGGCGATCTGGCCCGGCCCCAGAACATGGCAGCCGCTCTTGCCGGAGTGGACGCGGTTATTCATTCCGCGGGGATCGCTCACGCCATGTCCGGATTGCCGGAAGATGACTACCGCCTGCTGAACACCGAGGCGACCATCCAGCTTGCGCGGGCGGCCCACCGCGCCGGTGTGAAACGGTTCGTCTTTCTATCCTCCGTGCGTGCGCAGTCCGGGCCAACCGCCGAGCGCGTCCTCACCGAGGAGCTCACGCCGCAACCGACGGATGCGTATGGCCGCTCGAAGCTTGCTGCAGAGCAGGGCTTGGCAGAGCTCGACCTCGACTGGGTTGCATTGCGGCCGCCGCTTGTTTTCGGGCGCGGAGTGAAGGGCAACATGGAGTCATTGGTGAGGCTCGCCCGTTCGCCCTATCCGCTTCCTTTCGCGGCTCTGCCGGGGAGGAGGTCTCTGCTCTCGGTGGAGAACCTGGTCGACGCGATTGCGGCAGTGCTGAGCCTGCGCCCGCCGCTGCGGCGCCCGTTCATCGTCGCCGACCCCGAGCCGTCATCCATAGCGGACATGGTTACGGCACTGCGTCACGGGCTTGGCCGCAGGCCTGGCCTCGTCCCCGTACCCTCACGACTGCTTGCGATGGGACTGGGAGCGCTGGGGCGCGGAGAGATTTACCAGCGCCTCGCCGGATCGTTGGTCGCAGACCCCTCCGCCTTGATCAAGCTGGGCTGGGCACCGCGGCTCATGACGAAGGATGCGCTCGCTGCGCTCGCACGCGCCCCTGCCGGGACGTCCTGAAGACGCGCGTCCGTCGGCTCAGGCCGAAGCGGGCGCCCCCGGCTGGCGGAGGGGATGAGCGCGGGCGAAAGCGTCGTTCGCCATGCAGCTCTCGGTAATGCGGCGCACCGTGGGAAAACGCGTCAAATCATGTTTGAAGAGATTGGCGCCGCTCGCCTGGCTGACCAGGCAGATATCCGCCATGCTAATGGCGTCGCCCTGACAATATCGCCCCGTCTCCTTGCTGCCGGCGAGATTGCTTTCGAGCGCTTCCAAGGCAGCACCGATCCAGTGATGGATCCACTTCAGGCGCGTCGGCTCATCCAGGCCGAGCTCATGCTCGAGGTATTCGCGCACGCGCGGCACCAGCAGCGGATGGGAATCGCAGGCCACGATCTGCGCGAGCGCGCGCACGCGCGCCCGCGCTCGCGGCGTCGAGGGCAGGAGCGGCGGATGCGGGTGGGTCTCATCGAGATATTCAATTATGGCGAGGGATTGGAACAGCGGTGGTCCGTCCCCGTCCACCAGCGCCGGGATGAGCATTTGCGGATTGACGGCGCGGAACGCCACCTCGCGCTGCTTGCCCTTCATCAGATCGACGTCGACGACCTCGTCCGGCACGAGCCCCTTGAGATTGAGCGCAATGCGGACGCGGAACGTTGCGAGCGAGCGCCAGAACGAATAGAGCTTCACGCGACCCTTCCCTCTGTCATGCGCGGGCTTACCCGCGCATCCATCTTCTTCGAAAGACGAGCTTTGATCAATGGATTGCCGGGTCAAGCCGGCAATGAGGAGGGAGAGCTCAGGGAGGACAACGATGAGCACGCTCGAGGGTGCCCCCACCGCGGAGCCCGTGGGCAAGACTCACCGGCATCGTAGCGAGATCCGCGACGGCATGCGCATCGATTGGGACGTGCCACTCAGGATGGACGACGGGCTGGCGCTGCGGGCAGACATTTTTCGCCCCATCAAAGAGGGGCGCTACCCCGTGATCCTGAGCTATGGCCCTTACGGCAAAGGGCTCGCCTTCCAGGATGGTTATCCCAGCGCATGGCAGCGCATGGCCGAGCAGCACCCCGACGTCACCGCCGGATCGACCAATCTTTACCAGAGCTGGGAAGTGGTTGATCCGGAGAAATGGGTTCCTCACGACTATGCCTGCATGCGCGTGGACTCCCGCGGTTGCGGCTGCTCGCCGGGTTTCATCGATCACTTCTCCCCGCGCGAGACCAAGGATTTCTACGACTGTATCGAATGGGCAGGAGTGCAGGCCTGGTCCAACGGCAAGGTCGGGCTCAACGGAATTTCCTACTACGCCATCAACCAGTGGCATGTTGCGAGCTCGCAGCCGCCGCACCTGGCCGCGATGTGCATCTGGGAAGGCGCCGCCGACTATTACCGCGACATGACGCGCCACGGGGGCATCGTGTGCACGTTCTGGGAAAACTGGTACGACATGCAGGTGAAGACCGTGCAGTACGGCGCGGGCGAACGCGGCCGGCGCTCACGCGTGCATGGCGAGCTCGTTTGCGGACCAGACGTCCTCTCCGAAGCGGAGCTTGCGAACAACCGGGCGGCGCTCGGCGGGGACATCCGGGCCCATACGCTCGATGACGAGTACCATCGTGCGCGTTCGCCGATTTGGGCGCAAGTAAAGACCCCGTTCCTCTCCGCCGCCAATTGGGGCGGGCAGCCCCTGCACCCCCGTGGCAACGTCGAGGGGTTCATGCGCGCTGCCGCGAAGCAGAAATGGCTCGAAGTGCACGGCATCGAGCACTGGACGCATTTCTACACAGACTACGGCCGCAAGCTGCAGCTGCGGTTTTTCGATCATTTCCTGCATGGTAAGAGCAACGGTTTCGACAAGCAGCCACGCGTGCTGTTGCAGGTGCGCCATATCGACAAGTTCGCCGAGCGCGCCGAGAACGAATGGCCGCTCAAGCGCACCAGATGGACCAAGCTCTATCTCGACCCGTCAACGGGCGTCCTGGCCCGGCAACGGGCCTCAGCGAAGGCCACCCGCAGCTTCGAGGCGCTGGGCGATGGTCTCACTTTTCTCACCGCTCCGCTCGATCACGAGACAGAAATAACCGGTCCCTCGGCAATCAAGCTGTTCGTATCGTCCTCGACTGAGGACGCCGACCTGTTCGTGGTCTTGCGCGTGTTCACGGGTGACCTCAAGGAGGTGGTCTTCCAGGGTGCAATCGATCCGCATACGCCAGTTGGCCAGGGATGGCTGCGCGCCTCACACCGCAAGATCGACAAGAGGCTTTCGCAGCCGTATCGCCCCTATCACACCCACGATAAGGCGCAGCCGCTCAAGAAGGGCGAGGTGGTCGAGCTCGACATCGAGATTTGGCCGACCTCGGTAGTGGTTCCGCCGGGTTACCGCGTGGGCCTCACCGTTCGCGGCAAGGACTATGTCTATCCCGGCGCGAGCGGGGGCAAGCTGTCGAACTTCAAGAACGAGCTCACAGGCTGCGGACCGTTCCTGCACGACGATTCGCTGGATCGTCCCCACGAGATCTTCGGCGGGGTCACGAGCCTGCATTTCAGCCGCGACAAACAGCCCTATCTGCTGTTGCCCATTATCCCACCGAAAAGATCGTAGATTGCGCGCCGGTCGCTGGCGCGCAGATCCGATCACCGAGCCGTGCGCAGCTTTAAACAACGCCGTCCAAAGGGAGAAACATCCATGTCCATGAACCGTCGCAACATCATCACCGGAGCGCTCGCCGCCGGCGCAGCGACGCAGGTGCTCAAGGTGCCGGCTGCGCCCGCGCAAGCAGCCCCGATCCGGGTAGGGTTTCTGACCATCAAGACCGGTCCCCTGGCCTCCGGCGGACTGCAGATGGAGCAGGGCCTCACCGTCTTCTTCAAAGAGCGCAACAACATGCTCGCCGGAAGGCCAGTGGAGCTGCACACCGCCGATACCGCGGGGAATCCGGCGCAGGCTCGCACCAAGACCCAGGAGCTCGTGGAACGACTGAACGTGGCGGTGCTGATCGGGCCTCTGGCGGCTTTCGAAGCGCTGGCGATCGACGATTACGTGCGATCCTCGCGCACTCCCATTTTGTCCGTGGCTGGCGCCGAGGACATGACTCAGCGCAAGCCTAATCCCTGGTTTGTGCGTCCGAGCTCCACGTCGGCGGAGCCCAGCCATCCCATGGGCGATTACGCCGCCAAGGAGTTGAAGTACAAGCGGATTGCCACCATCGGCGACGATTTCGCGTTCGGTCACGAGTGCGTCGCCGGGTTCCATCGCGTGTTCGAGGACAACGGCGGCAAGATTGTCCAGAAGCTATGGACGCCTCTGAATGCGCCGGATTACGGCACCTACATCTCGCAACTGAAGGGCGATCTCGACGCTGTATTCACCGCGCATGCCGGCTCCAACGGCTTCAAGTTCATCCGTCAGCTGCGAGAATACGGCAACAGGATTCAAATCCTCGGCGGATTCACGCCGGTCGACGAGTCGCTGCTGCAGCAGATGGGGGAAGACGCGCTCGGGGCGATCACCGGTTCCTGGTACTCGGCCGAGTTGGATTACCCCATCAACAAGCGCTTCGTTGAAGCGATCCGGCGCGAATACAAGGTCGATCCCGGCGTCTACGCCGCCGAGACCTACCTTTGCGGAGAGGTGCTCGATCATGCCGCCAAGACGATCAATGGCAAGGTCGAGGACAAGGACACCTTCAACAAGGCGCTGAGGGAGGCCAAGGTGCCGGATACGCTGCGCGGTCCGGTGCGCTTCGACGAATTCGGGAACGTCATCGGCAACATCTACATTCGCAAGGTCGAGAAGAAGAATGGAAAGTATGTCAACGCCGTCATCAAGACCTATCCCGACGTGAGCCAGTTCTGGACCTACAACAAGGATGAGTTTTTGAAGAACCCGGTTTATTCGCGCGACTATCCGCCCGCCAAGAACCTGGAGCCGTAGGCCGCTGCTGTGGCCGTGCGGCCATGGCGCTTCGTCGCCACACATGCGGCGACGCGCGGCCGGGCGAGCCGGACCCCCGCTATACGAGGGCAGCGGGAGTCCGGTCCATTCATGGCGCCGCGTAACCGACGGCATTGTTGCCCTGCTGATCTGATCTCGGATAAATCCGAGAGCGCGGGGTGATTGTCCTCCAAACCAACGAATCCCGATGCAGTGGCAGTTCTGGATCATCCAGACGCTCAACAGCGTGGCTTTCGGCGGGCTCTTGTTTCTGCTCTCGTCCGGATTCTCGCTGATCTTCGGGCTGATGCGAATCCCCAATCTGGCTCATGGCGCTTTTTTCATGCTGGGCGCCTATTTCGGTTACACTCTGTTGCAGCTCAAGCTGCAGTTCTGGCCGGCAGCGATCGTCGGCGGCCTGGGCGTCGGGGTGATCGGGGCGGTGTTCGAGCGCTTCGTCCTGCGACGGCTCGCCGGAAATGAGCAAGGCCAGGTCCTCGTCACGCTCGGCCTTTCCTTCATCGTTGCCGATCTCTGTCTCCTGGTGTGGACCGGAGATCCCATGCCCTTGTCCGCGCCACAGGCACTTCGGCCGCCTCTGCGCATTGCGGGCTATGCGTTTCCAACCTACCGGCTGGTTGTGCTCGGCATCGCCCTCCTTGCCGCCCTCGCGCTCTATCTCCTCATGGAGCGCACGCGATTGGGCGCCATGATCCGCGCCGGCGTCGATGACATGGAAATGGCGCGCGGCGTTGGAATTCCGATCTCGCGTCTGTTCACCGCCGTGTTCTTGCTGGGCGCCACCCTCGCGGGGATAGGCGGCATCCTGGGGGGGCCGATCCTCAACGCCTATCCCGGGCTCGATACCGACATGCTTCCGCTCGCATTGATCGTGGTCATCCTCGGCGGTGCAGGAAGTCTGTTCGGCGCCTTCGTGGGCAGCTTCATCGTCGGCTTCCTCTACAACTTCGGTATCGCGCTGGTGCCGGACCTTGCCTATTTCGTGCTCTTTCTGCCCATGGTGCTGGTGCTGGTGTTCTTGCCGCAGGGACTGTTTGGTCGGGTGCAGATATGAGGCAGCCGGCCGCTTTTGCGCTCGGGGCAATCGCGCTCGCGCTCCTCGGCCTACCCTGGCTCATCGGCAGCGAATTCTACGTCAACATGGCGAGCCAGGTGCTGATCTATGCCCTGTTCGCCCTCTCCATCAACATGATGCTCGGCTACGGCGGCATGGTATCGCTCGGGCATGCGGCCTATCTCGGCATTGCCGGCTATACCTGCATCCTTGCGACGATTGCGGGCTACAACCAGCTCGTGGCAGCGATTTCTGCGATCGCACTTTCCACCGCGGCGGCAGGATTCTTTGGACTTCTCTCGCTGCGCGCAGCCGGGCTCGGCTTCATCATGATCACGCTTGCGCTCGGCCAGATCGTTTGGGGGATCGCCTATCGCGCCAATGAGCTCACCGGCGGCGACAACGGCATCCGCCATCCGGCTCGCCCGATGCCGTTCGGCATCGACCTCAGCGACGCCACGAGCTTCTACTATTTTGATCTCACTGTGTTCGCGATCGCGCTGGCATGCATCTGGCGATTCTCACGCTCGCCGTTCGGCGCGAGCCTCATGGGCACGCGGGATCAGCCCCGGCGCATGCGCATGCTCGGACACCACGTGTGGATGGTGCGGTGGCTCACTTTCGTGATGGCGGGGTTCTGGGCTTCGGTCGCGGGCGTGCTCTACGTCTATTACAACCTGTTCCTCAGCCCGCACGCGATGTCGCTGCAGCAATCGGCTGAAATCCTGCTGATGGCGATCCTCGGCGGGGCAAGCACGCTCAGCGGCCCCATTGTCGGAGCCGCCGTCATTACACTGGTCAAGAACGTGGTATCGACCTATGTCGAGCGCTGGAACACGCTGCTCGGCGTCATCTTTGTCGTCGTAATCGTTTTCATGCCGCACGGTCTGGTGCCGGGCTGCCGTCAGCTTGGGCAACGCCTTCGCGGCGCCGTCAAGCGCGAGCGGACCAGCACGGCTGCCTCCGAGGTGAAGCCGTGACATTGCCCGCGCTTGCGGTATCGCATCTGAACAAACGATTCGGCGGTTTGCCTGCCGCCAAGGACGTATCTCTCACAGTGATGCCCGGTGAACGCCGCTTGATCATCGGGCCAAACGGGGCGGGAAAGACGACCCTGTTCAATCTGATCACCGGCGACCTCTCAGCTGATAACGGCTCGGTGCAGCTGTTCGGAGAGGAGTTGCTAGGGATGCCGACGCAACGACGGGTGCACCTCGGGCTCGCACGGACCTACCAGATCCTGACCCTGTTTCCGCGCGAGCGGCTGGTGCACAACGTGGTCCTGTCGCTCCTCGGTCTCGACCGCAGCAGATGGAACCCGTGGTCGATCCTCACCGCCAATCACGACCTGTACGCGGCAGCCCACGATGCGCTCCGGCGCGTTGGTCTCGGCGATCGCGCAGAGCGGATCGTCACCGAGACATCCTATGGCGAGCGTCGCCGGCTAGAGCTCGCGATGGCGCTGGCGCAGCAGCCGCGGCTGCTGCTGCTCGATGAACCGCTCGCCGGCCTCTCTCAGTCCGAGCGTCAGACAGTGCGTGAGCTGCTCGACAGCATCCCGCGCGACGTGACCATCATCATGATCGAGCACGACATGGATACAGCGCTCGCGTTCGCCGAACGCATCACCGTCCTGCACTACGGCGAGGTGATCGTCGAGGGTACACGCGCCGAGGTGGTCGAGGATCCGCGCACGCGGGAGGTCTACCTTGGCGACTGAGGCGCTCGGGGTTTGCGGCATCGATACGTTCTACGGGGACAGTCACGTGCTCCATGACGTGTCGTTCTCGTTGCAGCGGGGCCGCCTGCTTGGACTGCTCGGGCGCAACGGCGCCGGGAAGACCACCTGCATGTCCACGATAATGGGCTTTCTCAAGCCGCGCCGCGGCCTCATAAAGCTCCACGGCGAAAACGTTGCGGGCCTCGCTCCCGATGCGGTCGCGCGCAAAGGCATCTGCCTTGTGCCGCAGGGGCGGCGCATGTTCCGCAGCCTGAGCGTCGATGACAACCTCAGCGTCGCCGCACAACGACGGCGTGACGGCTCTCGAGCCGGCTGGTCGCGCGAGCGCGTGTTCGAGCTGTTTCCTCGGCTGAAGGAGCGTCACGCCCAGCTCTCCGGCTCGCTGTCCGGCGGCGAGCAGCAGATGCTCGCGATCGCCCGCGCGCTCATGGGCAATCCGCGCGTGCTGCTGATGGACGAGCCATCCGAGGGGCTGGCGCCGCAACTCGTCGCCGAGGTCGGACGCACGATTGCGCAGCTCAAGGCGGAAGGGCAGTCCATAGTTCTGGTAGAGCAGAACATCAAGCTCACGCTCGTTCTTGCGGATGACGTCGTCATCATAAATACCGGGCGCGTCGTGTTTCGCGGCGAGGCCGGCGAGATCAGCCTCGATGATCCCATGGTCTCGCAGCATCTCGGAGTGTTTTGACGTCAGGACAACGGAAATGACAGAGCTCTGGAACAGATACGGATCGACGGCTGCGCGCAAGCACGCGAGGCCGGGGCGCACGGCAAGACCTCGCAGTACCACCATTGATATCCATTCCCATGTGGCGATCCCAGCTGCCGCCGCTCTGGTCAAACCCCATCTCGATCCCGCGAGCATTCCGCTGACGCATTTCGCCGATGCGGCCACCAAGGCGCTCAATCAGAAGCAGGACGAGGATATCCGGGCGCGTATCACCGCATATGACGAACGACTCGCGGATATGGACGCCATGGGTCTCGACATGCAGATCGTCCTGCCGGCACCGAATCAATGCACGTACACCGTACCGGTCGAGATCGCGGTCAAGGCGGCCCGGATGATCAACGAGGGTCTGGCTGAATACGTTGCCAAGCGAGCAGATCGCTTCGTCGCGCTCGGCACCGTTCCGCTGAACGATGCCGCCGAAGCGGCAAAGGAGCTGGAACGTGCCATGAGCACCCTTGGAATGAAGGGAGCGGAGATCCTGACCAATGTCGCCGGCCGGGAGCTCTCGGATCCAGCGCTTTCGCATTTCTGGAAGAAGGCGGAGGAGCTCGGCGCCCTCGTCGTCATCCATCCGAACGGATTCACCGAAGCGAGGCGATTGAGCCGTTTCTATTTCAACAACGTCATCGGCAACCCGCTCGACACTACGATTGCGCTGCATTATCTGATTTTCGACGGCGTTCTCGAACGCCATCCCGACCTCAAGGTCCTGGCAGTTCATGGCGGCGGATACCTGCCGGCCTACAGCGGCCGGATCGATCATGCCTGGGGAGCGCGATCGGACGCCCGCGCCGATCTCCCGCATCCGCCGACCAGCTATCTCAAGAACATCTACGTCGATACCGTGGTATTCACCCCGTATCAGCTGGCTGAGCTCGTGCGGCTGCTCGGCGCCGACCACGTGGTGATGGGGACCGATTACCCCTTCGACATGGCTGAGCTCGATCCGATCGGTCATCTCGCTTCAGTGGAAGGGCTCGATGCTTCGGCTCTTGCAGCGATCGCCGGAGGCAATGCACGGCGGCTGCTCGGAATCTGACCACCGCGTTTCAACCGCTCTGCTCTCTGGCTTGCGGCCGCGGGATTTCTTGCATGGCGGTCACCGCTTTCCGCCGAGCGCCGGGCCGACGCGATGCTGCTCGGCCGGGAGCGGCTGTCGCGAAAGGACGCCCCGGCGCGCCAGTGTCGCCAGCACCTCCTCGGCCAGCACTTGCGGGGGCCTCGTCCCGGCGAGCACCAGCTCGGCATGCTCCGGAGGCTCATACGGGCTGCCGATGCCAGTGAGATTGGGCAGCTTGCCTGCACGCGCGAGCTTGTACAGGCCCTTGGGGTCGCGCGCCTCGCACACATCGAGGGGGGTATCGAGGTAGATTTCCATGAATTCTCCCTCGCCGAACAGGCTGCGCGCCATGCGCCGCTCACTGCGGAAGGGAGAGATGAAGCTCACGATGACGATCAGGCCGGCTTGCACCATCAGCTTCGCCACTTCGGCGACGCGCCGGATGTTCTCGACGCGGTCCTCGTCGGTGAAGCCGAGATCGCGGTTCAGTCCGTGGCGGATGTTGTCGCCGTCGAGCAGGATAGTGTGATACCCGGCCCGATGCAGTGACTGCTCCACCAGATCCGCAAGGGTCGATTTTCCTGCAGCCGACAAGCCGGTCAGCCACAGCACACAGGGCTTCTGGGCCTTGAGCGCCGCGCGGGCATCCCTGTCGATCCTGAGAGCCTGCCAGTGGATGTTTGCGGAGCGGCGCAAAGCAAACAGCATCATGCCGCAAGCCACAGTCGCGTTGCTCATGCGGTCGATCAGGATGAACCCGCCGGTTGCTCGATTCTCGGCGTAGGGGTCGAACGCTACGGCGCGGTCGAGGGCGATATTGCAGAACGCGATCTCATTGCGCTCGAGGTGGGTGGCGGCCACGTGCTCAAAACTAATCGGGCTGAGCTTGTGCTTGAGCGCGGTAACCTGGGCGTCCCGCACTGCAGTCCCGGCTTGCAGCAGGTATGATCGGCCCGGCAGCATCGGCTGCTCGCTCGTCCAGACGAGATGCGCGGCAAACTGTTCCGCCGCGGCCGGACGTATATCGGCGGCCGCGAGCACGTCACCGCGATTCACATCGGCTTCCTGCGCGAGCATAAGCGTCACCGTCTGACCCGCGATGGCTTCAATGAGATCACCCTCGAGCGCAACGACCCGGGCCACCTCTACAGCTTTCCCGCTCGGCAACAGGTCCAGGCGATCGCCGGGGTGCACCCTCCCCGACACGATGGTGCCGCTAAGGCCGGGGCAGTGGGGGCCCAACCGATCGATCCACTGCACGGGCATGCGGAAGGGCTTGAGCGCGGCATCGCAGGAAATCTCCGCGTTCTCGAGGTGCTCAATGAATACCGGCCCATCGTACCAAGGCATCCGTTCGCTGCGGCGGCTGATATTGTCGCCGTGCGAAGCACAGGCCGGAATGCAGGCGATCCTCGCAAGCTCGATCCCCTCGGCGAAGGCGAGATAATCGCTCCTGATCCGTTCGTAGGCGGCGCGATCCCAGCCGGTCGTATCCATCTTGTTGAGCAGTAAGACCATGTCCCGAATGCCGAGGAGGGCGAGGATATGGCTTTGCTGGCGCATCTCCGGGAGCAAACCCCTATGGGCATCGATTACCACCACTGCAAAGCCGGTCGACCCGGTGCCGGTTATCATGCTCCTGGCATATTGCTCGGCCCCAGGCGTCTCAGCGGCGATAAATGCGCGCCGGCGCGTGGTAAAGTAGCTATAAGTGACGTTGGTGTTGCCCTGCTCGTGAACAGCGTGAGGACCGCCTGCGATCGACGCGGCAGCGATGTCATCGCCCGTCACACGGGATGGCGCACGATCGGCAGCGACTCGGGCGAGCGGACCATCGAGCAGGTGCCTGCAATCGCGGAGCAGACTTCCGATCAGGGTGGACTTGCCGCTGCCGACCGGCCCGCAGGCGACAAAGCGCAGCAGCTTATTTCTTGTGGGGACCACCATGCTGTTTCTCGTCGTCTCGACGCCTCGACCCGAACGACCTTCCGAGCTCGCAACTCGACGCCAGAAATTCTGGCCGTGGATCGGAAAGTATCAGGCGAACGGGATGTGTCGCCATGTCTACCCGCGGGTCGGGCGCGGTGCGATCGCGGTTTTCGATGTGGAGAGCAACGACCTGCTGCATCGGATATTGAACGAATGGGCGGATATCATTCCTGCCCATTTCGATACCTACCCGCTTGTCGAGCTTGAGGCGACCAAGCGGATGCTCGCATCCCAGGTCGCTGCTCAACCCACGACGAGGCGATAAAGGAGCGAGCCTGTTCCGTCCGGCAGGGCCGTTGCGCGGAACTGTGTCCGTGGTGGGGAATTGTCCGGGAAGGTTTCCACTTCGAGGTAGAACATGGACAGCTCCCTCGCCTCTGGCGCATCGGCCCGATCGACGTCGCGTGGCAGCTCCGCACCGAGCACGCCCGACGTTCCTCGCAGCACGCCGGGGCAGTCGGAATCAGCCGGCACTCACGCGCGTGGGAGCAGCGGAAGTTTCTTTCGTGCGCTGACCAATGCAGCCCGTGAGGACCCCATTCCCAGCCTGCTGATCGGCGCCGGGTGCATGTTGTTCATTTCCAACCGGTTGGGCCTGACTCGGTTCTTGGGCTCCCGCGACAGCGGCAACCGATCGAGCATGCGCGGAGCCGCTTCACGCACTGTAACCGACGCTGCAAGCAACATGCGCGATCAGCTTTCGCAGACGGCTGAGCAACTCGCTCGCGTCGCTCAGGACTCAGCGGCTACCGCGCGAGAGCATTCCACCGCGATTGGGGGCCAGGTAAGCGAAAAGGCCGCCCGTGCACGGCAGCAGGCTGGTGATACGGCGCGCAGGGTGAGGACTTCGAGCGTGTCGCTCTTCCATGACCAGCCCCTTCTTTGCGCCGCCCTTGGAATCGCGATTGGAGCAGCGATTGCTGCCGCGCTGCCGTCCACGAGGACCGAGGACAAGCTGCTGGGCGAAACGAGCGATGCCGTGAAGGACAAGATAGGGCAACTCGCCTCCGAGCAGTTGGAAAGCGCCAAGGCTGCGGCGGGAAAAGCTGCACAGGCCGCCGGCACCGCGGCAGTGCGCGAGGGCTTGAGCGCATCAGGACTTGCTGATGCCGCCCGTAGCGTCGGAGAACGGGTCAGGCGCGTCGTTACCGAGGCTGCTTCCGCGGGTGCCTCGGAATTTCGCAACAAGAGCGGCCTGGACACGCAGAGCTGAGCAGACCATGCACGGCGGCGCGGCCATCCCCCGTCGTCACGGCGCGCCGGGCGCAACATGAGGGACGATCCCAGCCACGCCACCGGCGCGTTCGGGAGCAGGCGCAGCACCGACGAGCCGCTGCGGCGCCACCATGAGCGGGCACGAGAGCCCGAACGCGGCCGTAACGCCACCGCGCCCTGGCGCATTCCGCGCAGGGGGTGGAAGGATATCCTTTGGCGGACCTACCAGCAGATCAACGAGGATCGGCTGCTCGCCGTCGCGGCAGGTGTCGTCTTTTACGGATTGCTCGCCTTGTTTCCGGGAATCACGGCGTTGGTGTCGCTGTACGGGCTGTTTGCCACGCCATCCACGATCAACGATCACCTCTCGTCGCTTGCAGGGATGCTGCCGGGAGACGCGTTTCAGATCCTTCAGGACCAGGTGAGCCGGCTTGCTGCAAAAGGCGGGGCAAAGCTCAGCTTCGGATTCGTTTTCGGCCTGGGTTTCGCGTTGTGGAGCGCCAATTCCGGCATGAAGGCCATCATGGACGCACTCAACGTCGTCTACGAGGAGAAGGAGAAGCGCGGCTTCATCAAGCTTAATCTTGTCTCCCTGGGCTTCACGCTGGCTGCCATCGCCTCCGTTCTGCTTGCCATCGGCGCCGTGGTGGTCCTGCCGCTCGTGCTGAATTATGTCGGCCTCGCCGGTGTGGGCGGAACCCTGCTGCGACTCGTGCGATGGCCGGTCCTGTTTGTGCTGATCATCATCGGGTTGGCAGTTCTCTACCGCTTCGGCCCGAGCCGCAGCGAACCGCGCTGGCAATGGCTCAGCGTGGGCAGCGTGTTCGCCGCCTTCGCCTGGCTCGCAAGCTCCGCATTGCTTTCGTGGTACTTGGCGAATTTCGCAAACTATAATGCCACCTACGGATCGCTCGGCGCTGCCATCGGCCTGATGATGTGGATGTGGATTTCCTCGATCGTCATATTGTTCGGCGCCGAGCTCAATTCGGAGATCGAGCATCAGACCGCGCGCGACTCCACCGTTGACGGCGAAAAGCCGCTCGGAGCGCGGGGTGCCGCGATGGCAGATACGGTCGGGCCTGCGGCCTAGCGCATTCACAGACCCAGCTCGGATAGGCGGGCCCCCGCAGCAACGCCGCTTGCCCGCAAAAAATAGTCAAATTCCTCGCCGTCAGCTATCAGGAACGATGAGGTCCTCTCCTGGAGAGCGCAATGCACTCATCGCTCGCCGATATCATCCATGGTTGGCATGACTTTTATGTCCTGGTCGGCACCGCATCGGCCACCCTCGTCGGCCTCATGTTTGTCGCAGCTTCGGTCGGTGCGCAGGTATTCACGGAGAGAAACCGCGAAGCGATGCGGGCTTTTATCAGCCCAACCGTCGTGCATTTCAGCTCCGTGCTGTTCATCTGTATCGTTGCTGCCGTACCGTCGCAGACCTGGCGGAGCCTGGCAGTCCTGTCGGCTGTCGTCGGTGTCGCTGGAGCGATCCATGCGGCGCGCGTATGGGTACAGCTCTTTGTGCGCCACAGCTTCGCAGTCGACGTGATCGACCGGCTTTTCTACGCCCTCCTTCCGGTCGCCGGATACTTGCTGGTGATCGGGTCTGCCGTCCTGCTTCTCGTGCGCTCGCAGTGGAGTCTGGAAGCGCTCGCCGGCGCGCTGATCACGCTGTTGCTCGCGGGCCTGCGCAATGCCTGGGACATGACCATGTGGATCATCATCCGCGTTCCGGTGACTCAGTTCGAGAAAGGCAGCGCGCCGTAGGAGCCTCCTCATTCGTGATCGGGGCAGTCACAATCCGTCCGCCGATGTTTATTCGCGCGTGTGCAGTTACTCCCTCTCAATCCCCTTCCGGCTCCATGTGCGTGGCCTGAATGCGCCGCCGCAGCTCCTCGCTTCGCAGTGCGGCCAAGAAAGCCTTCATTGCCGGACGGTCACGGCGGTCCTCCCGCAGCAAGAAGTCGTATTGCTCGGGAGCAATCGGCAGAAAAGCCAGTCCATAAAGGCTGGCTACCGATCGGATTGCGACGCCCCAATCCGCGCGGCCTTGGGTGACCGCCGCGGCAACCGCATTATGCGACCGCGGCTGATTGCTGTAGCCTGCGGGCCGCATGCCGGCGAGGAGCCGATCGATGAGCAGGCGCGTGCCGGATCCGGCGTTACGATTGACCATCAGGCATTCCTTGTCGCCAAGTGCGATACGAATTGCATCGGCCGCGGAACATCCAGCAAATCGATGATCATTTGGCCGGTAAACGAAGCCCTGCATGCGATTCCAGCCCTTCTCCAATATCAGTCCGGGCCGCTCCAGGTGAGCATTGTAGAGCCCGCTCCCTGGATCGATGAGGTGAACCGGCGCGAGGTCGCATTCGCCTCGTTCAACGGCTGCGACTCCGCCCAGGCTGCCGATCGCAACACTGCGCGCGGCGAAACCACGCTCGGCAAGCTCGCCAATCACGAGATCGAGCGCGCTATCGTGGCTCCCCATGATCACCAGATCGGAAGCGCCAGCCGCTGCTGCAATCAGTGTCACACGAGCTCGCGTGCCGGCATCGAGGGCTGATGCGAGGGGGGCTATCTCAACAAATCCATCGGCCTGGGAAAAGCTGGTGACCGCACCGGAGCCTTTCGAAATGGGGAATGCGACGGGACCGTTCGTTCCCTCGATCAGCGCAACCAGCACGAACTCCTTGCGCCCCAGCTCGGAGGCGATCCGCACCGGCACGTCCGCTTCGATGACACGCGGGGCTTGCGCGGGGAGACCGGCGCGCGCACGAATGACCGGTGCAATGAAAGTGTGGAACGTGAAGATCGCGGACGTTGGGAAGCCCGGCAGCACCGCCACCGGCTTGCCTTCAATGACGGCGAGACAGAGCGGCTTGCCGGGCTTGAGCGCCACACCATGGACAAGGACGCCGGGATGGCCGAGCTTTGCCACGACGCGATGCGAAAGATCCCCGGCGCCTTTTGACGTTCCACCGGAGAGGACGACCAAATCACAATTTGCGAGCGCGGCTTGCATAGCAGCTTCAAGCGCACTCTCCTCGTCGGGAAATGCTCCGAACGGAATGGGCTCGCCGCCCGCTTCTGCAATCGCGGCGACAAGAATGGTGCCGTTGCTGTCGTAAACCTGCGCCGGCCCGAGCGCGCCGCCGGGAGCCACCAGCTCGTCCCCGGTCGAGAGCACCGCCACCTTGGGCTTGCGCACAACCGAAACCTCGGAGATGCCGCAAGCCGCCAGCATCCCAATCTCGCGGGATGAGATCAACGTCTTGCGCCGGAGCGCAACTTCTCCACGCGCAATGTCCGATCCTGCGTAAGAGATGAACTGCCCGGGGGCCGCCGGCCGGCGCATCTCGATAGCCGGCGCTCCGTCGTGATCGATCAATTCCGTATGTTCGACCATCACCGCAGCGTCGGCGCCGCGTGGAATGACCCCGCCGGTGGCGATCGTGGTTGCCGAATCGGGGCCGACTTGCAGCGTCGGTGCATGGCCGCATACGATGATTTCCGCATTCAGCCGAAGTCGTCGAGGCATAACATCGTTGGCCCCAATGGTGTCGGCCGATCGGAGCGCAAATCCGTCCACGTTGGCGCGATCAAAGGGCGGCACGTCGATGAGGGCCGTCACGTCCTGCGCGAGCACGCGGCCGAGCGCAGCGGAAAGCGCGACTGTTTCGTGCGGTCCCGGGGACATCGCGATCCGGCCGGTGAAGCGGGAGTACGCCTCCTCGGCCGAGACCACTTCCAGAAACTGCTCTTGCCGCGCGGCGCGTCGAATGGCGGAAACGAGATTCGACGCGTCGGCCGTACTCGTTGTTTTCACGGCCTTATTCATGGCCACGACCTGACCGCCACTTCGCTATGCTCTGGCTGGCCTTCGCTTTCCGGTGGAACCAGGATCCAACCGTTTGCCCGACAGAGCACGGAAATGGGCAGGTAGCCGGAGCCTAGGGGTGCGGCAAGCGAACCTTCGCACCGCACCGGCACAAGCTCGGCAAGCCCCAGGGTCGAAGAAACTTTGCGGGTGAGCTTTGCGGTGCGAAGGCATGGCGGCTCGGTATTTCCCGTCAGTCGCCTCAACATAGCCCGGCCCAGCATGTGCCAGGCCGCAAGCGCCGCGTCCAAGCGCCCGGGCAGCAGCAAAACCGGACGGGGGCCGATGGCTCCGAAGGCTGCTGTTTCTGCAGGGATAAGCCCGATGCCGTGCACATGCACGCTGCCGACGCAGACCAGTGTTTCAACTGCCTTGTCCTGCCGGCCGCATCCTGTTCCGCCCACAACTACGAGCGCATCAAAATCCCGTTGCTTCAGCGCATGCTCCAGCCCGTCATATGCACCTGCGGTCGTAACAACTGCGCCCGCCTGCCCGATCGCATCCGAGATGCAGGCCCTCACGGAATCGAGAACGCGGTCCGGTCCAGTGTGGGCACGAGCGAGGCGAAGGCGCGGCACGCGAGCATTTGCTTGCTTGATATCGAGCGCTGCGAGAAGCGCGACACGAGACGCATCGAGTCTCTCGCCCGCACGAATGAGCGCAATGCCCGCAGGCGCGTCGCCACCCGCCGGCAGAACGCCCTCTGCGGGCGTCACCTGAGCAAGCACCTGCGTTTCGCCGTTGCGCGCAATCACCGCGTCGAGCGGCGCCACACTGTCGGCATCGGCAGGAAGCATTTCTCCCACCTCTATACGGATGGCGGCCGGGACAGAGGCGGGCGCATAGGGGCCGGCGTCGGTCGTGAGATGGGAAGGGAGGGCCCAACCATCACGTAATGCGATTGCCGTCGGGGGCAGCGGGGGACCGGCGATAACATCCTCAGCCACAATGCGGCCGAGCGCACTCGTAAGATCATCGATCCGCTGTGGAGCTACCGGCTCGACGAGTGCATCAATACGCGCAAGTACATCTTGCAACGGCGTGAGCGACGCGATTCTTTGCGGCATTTGAATCCAGAGAGAGGCGCAGGATCTTGTACTATCAAATGAATTGTGGGTGATCGAGGAAATACTCCCGATCGATATCTCGAAACTTTGATCGCAGGGGGGTGAAATGGTCAATCGGGCTCGCTAACGGAATTCGTGCCGCGTCATCGTCGATGCCATCACGATCGAGAGCTCCCGGCCGAGCGTGAGGGCTGCATGCTCCGCAATGGTCACCGTCGCTGGCCATCGTCGAATTTGCGGTTCAGAATGTCGCCGAGAGTGACATATTGGAACCCGTTCAGCCGCCCGATGGGAGCGAGCTTACGCATGTCGATGTAGCCGTTCGTCATGCAGGCGGCATCGACGTGAAAGTACACGACCTCACCGATGACCAGGGGGTGGCGGTTGGGACCAAGCTCGATGACCTGGTGCAGCTTGCATTCGAGATGTATCGGCACCTCGGCCACCCGCGGAGGCTTGATCTTGACGGCCGGGATCGCGGTGAGCCCGGTCCTGGCGAATTCGCTTTCATCCTCGGCAAAGCCATTGGCAGAATCCACCATCTCCCTCCATACCGGCGCGGTGACCACATTGACGCAAAATTCGCCGGTCTCGCGGACGTTCTTGAGCGTGTGCTTCTCGGTCCCATCGGGGTTGCGCGCGATGGTGAGAGAGACCATTGGCGGTATGACGCACACCACGGTAAAGAACGAGAACGGAGCGAGGTTGCTGACGCCGCGCGCGCTGATGGTCGAAGCCCAACCGATCGGCCGCGGCACGACGGCGCCGGTGAGCAGCCGATAAACCGCGGTCCGCTCGATTGCCGCGGGGTCGTATTCGATGTAGGCGGCCATGCGGGGCGCTCGGTCCTTTGTTTTCACCCAGTGGTTGTCAAGATAGCAGCTTGGCGGAGCTGTTCCGGTTTTGCGGCGCTCGACCTTGTGTCGACAGGTCAGATTGCCGCTTCGGACCTCGCGTCGAAGAAGTGCAGCCGGTCTGATCGCAATGCCAAACGGACCTTGTCGCCCCGCTGGGCGCGGACAGTAGGCTCCACCGCCGCCACCATGGTCTGCGCGCCGACCTGCAGGTCGAGCAGGATCTCGGATCCCAGCTTTTCCACGACCTCGATCACCGCCTCGAAGCACAGACCAGGCGGCTCGCTGCCGTTGGCAACCCACAGGTCTTCCGGACGTACGCCGATGGTGACGTCAGACCCCGCATAGGGCAGAAGGCGCGGGGCAAGCTCGCCGGGCACATCGATGCCGAAGCCGGGATTGTCCGCTCGCAAGGTCCCATTTGCTCCGGTCAGCCGGACGACCGCAAAATTCATCGCCGGCGAGCCGATGAAGCCGGCGACAAAGCGATTGACCGGAGCATTATAGAGCTCGAGCGGCTCGCCGACCTGCTGCACCACTCCGTCCTTCATCACCACGACGCGGTCGCCCAGGGTCATGGCTTCCACCTGGTCGTGAGTCACATAGATCGCAGTGGTGTTGAGGCGATTGTGAATCTTCTTCAGCTCGACGCGCATCTGTACCCGAAGCTTCGCGTCCAGATTGGAAAGCGGCTCGTCGAACAGGAACACCTGGGGATGTCGGACGATGGCGCGTCCGAGCGCCACCCGTTGGCGCTGCCCGCCGGACAGCTGGCGCGGCTTGCGATTGAGATGCCCCTGGATGCCCAGGATCTCCGCAGCTTCGCGCACGCGCTTGTCGATCTCGGCGCGATCGAACTTTCGCATCTTCAGGCCGAAGGCCATGTTGTGGAAGACGCTCATGTGCGGATAGAGCGCGTAATTCTGGAATACCATGGCGATGTCGCGATCCATGGGCGGCAGGTCGTTCACCACCTTGTTGCCGATCATGATCTGACCTGAGCTGATCGATTCGAGCCCCGCGACCATGCGCAAGGTCGTGGTCTTGCCGCAGCCGGAAGGGCCGACCAGCACCAGGAACTCCCTGTCGCGGATCTCGAGGTTCACGTCCTTTACCGCGTGCACCTCGTCGTACATCTTGTTCAAGCTCCGGATGAGGACCTGAGCCATGGCGTCATCCCTTCACGGAACCCGTAAGGCCGGCAACATAATGCTCGACGAAGAAGGAGTAGATCAGCGCGACCGGGATCGAGCCGAGCAACGCGCCCGCCATCAGCGGCCCCCAGAAGAACACGTCGCCCCGGATCAGCTCCGAGGTGACGCCGACCGGTACGGTCTTCTCCGCCGGCGAGGAGAGGAATACCAAGGCGTAGATGAACTCGTTCCACGACAGGGTGAAGGCAAAAATTCCGGCCGAGAGGATCCCCGGCACCGCGATCGGGAAGATGATGTACACCATCGCCTTCCACCGCGTCGCCCCGTCGATCCGCGCGCATTCCTCGAGCTCCCTGGGGATCGCCTTGAAGTAGCCCATGAGCAGCCAGGTGCAGAATGGGATCAGGAAGGTGGGATAGGTGAGAATGAGCGCCCAAGGCGTGTCGCCGAGACGGAAATTGCGGATGATGTCGGCCAGCGGGATGAACAGGAGCGTCTGCGGCACCAGATACGTGATGAAGATGCCGGTGCCGAGACTGCCGGCAAACGGGAACTTGAGGCGGGAGAGCGCGTAGCCCGCGAGCAGTCCGCAGAACAGCGATATCGCCGTGGCGGTTACGGAGATGATCAGGGTGTTCAACATCCAGGTGCTGAACAGCGTCTCGGTGAGCAGATATTTGATGTGGTCGAGCGTGGGATGCAGCGTCCAGAAGGGAGTGTAGTTGGGCGCCATCCACGGCCGGTAGAGCTCGTTGTCCGGGCGGACCGTGGTCACCAACATCCAGTAGAACGGGAACAGCAGGACGAACACGAACACCCCGAGAGGGATGTAGAAGAAGACCCAGCGCCGCCACTTCGCTCCTTCAATCATTGTCGAGCGCCTGCTTCCTCCGGTAGCGAGGCATTGCCTTGCTCCCTACAACGTCTCCACCCGCCGAATGTAGAGGAGCTGGACGATGACCACGATCAACAAAACCGGAAACATGGCAAGGGAGATCGCCGCGCCCTCGCTCAAAAGACCGGTGCCGACGCCGACCTGATAAGCGTAGGTCGCGAACAGCTGCGTCGCATTCGCCGGCCCGCCGCCGGTCAGCACGTAGACCAGCTGGAAATCTGCGAAGGTCTGGATGACGGAGAACAAGACCACGACCATGGTCACCGGCAGAAGCAGCGGCCAGGTCACGTGCCAGAAGCGCTGCCACGTCCTCGCTCCGTCGATCGCCGCCGCCTCGTGCAGCTCGGGATTGATGGTCTGCAGCCCGGCGAGCAGGCTGATCGCATAGAACGGCACGCCGCGCCAGACATTCACGATGATGATGGACACCATCGCCAGGTCGGGATCGCTCAACCAGTTGATACGGCCATGGATCAACCCGAGGCGAAAAAACGTCCAGTTGATGACGCTGAACGTCGGGTCGAACATCCATTTCCAGGCGAAGGTGGAAAGCACGGTCGGAATGATGAAGGGCAGCAGAACGAAGGCGCGGGTCACCGCTTTCCCCCTGAAATGCCGATTGAGCAGCAGCGCAAGCCAGAGCCCCAGCGCCAGCTTGAACACGGTGGTCACGCCGGTATAGACGAAGGTATTCCAGACGGCCCGCTGGAAAATGGAATCGCTCGTCAGCGCGGCGAAATTGTCCAGCCCGACGAAGCTGCCGGGTATTCCGACCTTGGTGTCGGTGACGGAAAGCTCCACGCCTTTCACGAAGGGATAGGCGATGAACAGCAGGAGCAGCGCTACCGTAGGCACCAGCAGGACGAGCGCAAGCCACCGCTCGTCCTCGAGCAGGCGCGTGATCGGACCCCGCCGCGATGCCCCGGGGTAAGGCTCGGTAAGGGCATAGCTGGTGACGGCCATTCGTTCCCCTTCGGCACATGCCGCGAGGCGCGCCTGCTCGCGGCCGCAAGCAACGGAGACGGGGTCAGCTCAAGCCGGCGTCCTCGTCAGGTGCCGTGGATCCTCCTGAATTCTCCATCGGCCCACTTCACCGCATCCTCGGCCGGCATGCCCTGCACGGCCTTGGCGTACATATCCGTGATCAGGTACTTGCTCAGGCCTTCGGCTGCCTTGCGGTCGGCTGGGCCGGCGTATCCGGGGAAGCGGCCCGCACGCGCCGCCGACCGGAACGGCAACATGACCGGATCCTTGTTCCAGAGCGGGTCGCTCTCCCATATTGTCGTCGCCCCGACCGAGTAGCCCTGCTGCGAGTTGAACCACTTCTGATAGATGTCCTTCGAGGTCACCCAGCGCAGGAAATCCTTGGCCGCTTTCTGGTTCTTCGAGTAACCCATGAGCATGTTGGTCATGGGCAGGTGATAGCCGAACTGGCCCGCGGGACCCCTGGGCAGGGGTGAGTGCGCCAGGTCCTGGAACATCGGCTTGCCCTTCTCGTCGAGATAGGTATCGGGCTTACCCTTGGCCAAGAGGTAGATGGACGCCCCGTTCAAGGTGGCGCTGATCGTCCCGGAGAGGAACGCGCGGTTGTTGTTGGTGTCGTCCCAGGCAAGTCCGCCTTCGTCGTGCGCCTCCTTCCAGAACGGGATCATGAATTTCACGGAGTCGATGGATTCCTTCGAGTTGAGCACTACCGTCTTGCCGTCCTTCTCGACTTCCTTGCCGCCCCAGGACCAGAGATAGGGGTAGGTGAAGGTCGGAGCATCTCCGAAAGTATGGCCCAGGGTTTGTCCAATAGGACGACCGGCGGCTTTAAGCTTCTTCCCGACCGTATGATACTCTTGCCAGGTTGCGGGAAACGCGTTGGCACCCGCTTCCGCGAACCACGACTTCCGGTACACGATCATGGCGCCGAGAACGCACCAGGGTACGCCGAGCCACTTCGTGCCGTCATTGGCGACGGCCTTCGATTCATCATAAAAGCCGCCCTGCGCCTTCCCGATCTCCTCGACGATGTCATCTACATTGGAAACGCTCGCGGCATAGAGCTGCGGCCAATTGTTCAAGGCGAGAATAATGTCCGGCCCCGACCCCGACTGTATCGCCGAGGTGGCGCGCGCCTGCAGGTCGTTGCCGTTGATGGTCTCGATGTTGAGCTTGAGGCCGAGCGCCTTCTCCGCCTCGGGCGCTATTTCTTTTTTCAGGAGCTCGTCGGAGGCCGGAACGAAATCGTTCCAGCGCAGCCAGTGGACCGTCGCCGCCTGGGCGTAAGCGGGCGCTCGCGACGCCGCGATGATCCCGGCAATGCCGCCGCCCTTCGCCGCGATCGCACCGGCGCCGGAAAGCTGTAACAGCTTGCGTCGATGTATCCGAGGCATGTCTATCCTCCCTTCCGGATGAAACCGTGTTTGTTTATGGCAGACGTCTATCACATCCTACATCAGAAAGACACCTTTGCCGCTCCTCTGGGTGTCGAACACCCGATAGGCCTCCTCCGCCTGTGCCAGCTGCCAGCGGTGGGTAAACAGGCGATCTACCGGGACCTTGCGATCGACGATGAAACGCGCGCAGTCCGCTTGTATGACGGTGGAGAAGGTCCAGGATGCCATGACGGTAAGCTGCTTGCGCAGCATGTCGGGACTGACCTCGAGCGTGACGCTGCCGCCTTCGCCGACGAAGCATACCACGCCCCAAGCGCGCGTGCCGCGGACCGCGGTCAACCGCCCTTCGGCTGCACCCGAAGTGTCGAGCGCCATGTCGGCGCCCAACCCATGGGTCAGCTCCCTGATAAGGGTGGCCGGCTCCTTGGCCTCTCCTCCGATGACGGCTTCGGCGCCGAAGTCCTTGGCACGCGCGAGCCGCTCCTCGCTGACATCAAGGGCAATGATACGAGCACCCATGGCGGCGGCGAGTTGCGTGGCGGACAGACCCACCGGCCCCTGACCGACGATAGCGATGGTATCGCCTCCCTTGAGCCGCATCCGCCGGAGCGCCTGATAGGCCGTGCCGGTCCCGCACGAGATGGCGGCGCCGGTTGCGAAGCCGAGCTCGTCCGGCAGCGGGACCAGGGTATGCGCCGGAACCTTCATATAGGGCGCATGCGCGCCATGCCCGGTCACCCCGTACACCGTGGTGCCCTCAACGCACATCTGCGACCAGCCGGTAAGGCAGTGAGCGCAGCTCCCGCAACCGCTGTAATGATGCACCATGACCCGCGTGCCGACGCGTGCGGCGCGCTCCGACACATGAGCCCCGACGGCGGACACGACGCCACACGGCTCGTGTCCGGCAATCACAGGCCCGCTGAGCTTTCCCAGCCCGAGTGCGGCAGGTCCGCCCACGTCACGATAGAATCTCAGGTCGCTCCCGCACATGCCGGAAGCCTTGATCTCGACGACCACCTCCCGGGGCCCGGGAACCGGATCGGGAAATTCCGCGAGCTGCAGCTTGCGCTCGCCCAGGAAGGTTACGCCGCGCATTGTCGTGAACCGCTCAAAGCGGGTTGCGACCGGATAAGATCCCTCATCGTTGCGGCTCGAGGTTTCGCGGCCAGCAAGGTTTGGATGCGTTGCATGAGAAGCCAACATAGCATGCTTTCCCGCGCGGGCTCTGGTTCGCTCGGGCATTTCCTTTGTCGCAGAGGCCCGATAAGGTCGACTCATGACCGCATTGATGCAGCGCGCGCCGGGGCAAGCCCGGACCATGCCCAGCGGGATCGCCACGCTTGCCGAGGGCAGGCTTTATGCGCTGCAACACCCCTATGCGCTCGACGGGCGGGTGAGCTCGTATCCTGCCAGTGCGCGCGGATGTTCCGCCGCCAACAGCTATCTGCTCAGCGAGAACGACGCCGCCATGCTCATCGACACCGGCTTCGGCAAGGACGAGCCGGCGATCCGCGCACAGATCGAATGGCTGATCGCTCCGGGGCTGCCGTTGTCGCTCTTCCCGTTGCGGCTCAACGAGTTCATGTCGATCAACAATGTGGAAACGTTTGCCGGTCATTTCAACGTCGCGCAGTGCTACACCAGCAACATCGATGCGGCGCTGTGGTTTGATTTCGGCGCCAAGCCGAACGGCCGCAGCATCCTGGATTCCATGCCGGTCACCGCGGTGACCCGATCGGACACCATCCAGCTTGGAGCAAATGGCCGTGCCATCGATGTCATGCAGGCGCCGCTGAGGCTCATCGCCACGCGCTGGCTCTACGACCGCAGGACATGCACCCTGTTCAGCTCCGACATGTTCACCCATGTCTGGCGCGCCCGTCCCGACGGACCATGGATCGTGACGGAGGATGACGACACCACCTCCGCGCGCGAGATACGATCCTTTCTGCTGAACACGCGCTACTGGTGGCTCGAGGGCGCGCCGACCGCGGCGATCCGGCGCGGCATCGCCGGGATATTCGAGCGGCACGATGTCGAGACGATCGCTCCCGGCTATGGCTGCATCCTGCGCGGCCGCAACGTCGTGGCGCGCCACGTGCAGATGCTGGACGAGGCTCTAAGAGATCTCGACAAGAGCGTGGCGGTGTCGCGCTACGTCGGCCGTGACGAGGAGCGCTGAGCGTGGCCGGCAGAATGCCGCGCGAGATCGCGCCGGGCGTGTTCTGGATCGGCGACTGCCTGGCACAGCGCCATCAGGGCAAGATCTATCACGGCTATAACGCCGCGTTCCTGGTCACCGGCGGCGCCGCATCGGTGCTGGTCGAAACCGGTCACCCCAAGGATTTCCCGGTGATCGAGCGGCATCTCGGCGAGCTCTTTGCCCGCGGGGTGGCGCCGTTGAAATATCTTTTCGTCACCCATCAGGAGACGCCCCATTGCGGCGGGCTGGGGCGTATCCTCCAACGCTTTCCCGACGCCATCCTCTGCGGCGACGTGAGCGACTACCATCTGGCATTCCCGCAGTACGAGCATCGCATGCGCTGGATGAACGAGGGCGATGCGATCGACCTCGGCGGCCGGCGCCTGATGGCGGTCGAGCCGGTGATCCGCGACCTGCGTACGACCTGGTGGGGCTTCGATACGGGCGAGCACGTGCTGTTCCCCGGCGACGGCTTCGCCTACAGCCACTACCACCAGGACGGCCACTGCGGTCTGCTGGCGGAGGAAGCGGTTTCGCTCGATCTGCCCGACGTATCGGCGGTGTTTGCCGACCTGGCTCTGTTCTGGACCAAGTTCGCCAACATGGATGCGTATTGCGATCGATTGGACCACTTGATCGAGCGACTCGGGGTGAGAACCATCGCGCCGACGCACGGCCTGCCGATTACCGACGTGAAGCTCACCGTGCCCAAGGTCAAGGAGGGATTGAAATACGGCGCGCGGGTGCCGGAGACCGGAACCAACGAGAGGATGCCGCCGTCTCAGCAAGCGTAATCTCGACGGGCCGAACGGAAGCCGCGCCATGCAAAGCGAGCCCAAGTACTGGTTTCCCGCCAAGCGCTACGGCTGGGGGTGGGGCTTGCCCAGCGCCTGGCAGGGCTGGGCAGTGCTGGCCGCTTTGCTTGTCCTTCTGGTCGTGGGCTCGCTCCTGTTTCCGCCGCGCGCCCGCCCCGGTCCGTATTTTGCCTACATCGCCACGCTGGTCGCCCTGCTGACCGGTATCTGTTGGGCCAAGGGCGAGCCGCCGCGTTGGAGGTGGGGCAAAGACGAGCCCACAGAAAATTCGAGGCCTCCGGCAGAAGGCGCATGAAGCCTCACTTGGGTACGTTCAAATCCTGGCGGCGGCTCAGGCCGACACTGCCGCCGGTGGTGGCGCCATGGCAAAGCAGGACTCCAAACAGCACGATGCCGCCGCCCAAGATCTGCCATGGGCCGAGCGTCTCGTTAAATACGATCCAGGCTCCGCAGGCCGCTACGACCGGCTGCAGCAGCAACGTCACCGACGATGTAAAGGCGGGAAAATATCTCATCGCGAATACGAGCAAGCCTTGACCGCCTGCGTGGGTGATCAGGGCAAGCGCGACGAGCGTGGCCCAACCCGTGGCCGTTCTGGCGAGAAGGCTCTCGCGCATTATCAGCGTTGCCGGAAGCAGAACGCAGGCGCAGGAAAGGGTGGTGACCGCCATGACCAGACTGGTAGGCGTTCGCTGGCGGAAGCGGCTGACGACCAGCAGATACGCCCCATAGGACGCGCCGGCGGCAAGGCCTAACGCGTCGCCGAAAAGCTTGCTGCGCGCGAAACTCGAAGCGCTGCCCACGAGCAGTACCACGCCGCACATGGCGATGATGTAGCTCAGCAGCGTTCTCGGCGTCGGCGGCTCGCGAAATGCAACCCAGGCACCCAGGGAAACGAAGATGGGCGCGAAGTTCAAGAGCAGAGTGGAGTTGACCACGCTGGTATGGCGCAGCGACCAATGGAGGCAAAGGAGGTCCAACGCAAAGAATCCTCCGGCCGCAATCAGCCATGCGAGCTCAACCGATGCCGCTTCGGACTTCCGGGCAATCGGCCGGAGGTCGGCCCAACTGAACATCAGGAATACCGGGCCGGCCAGGGCGACCCGGTAGAATGCTGTCGCCGTCGGCTCCAGCTCGCTGAGCCGCACCAGGATCGGCGAGGAGCCGAGAGCAAGGGCGCCGAGCAAGAGAGCCGGGAGCGAAAGCATGGAAGCGCTTTCATCCGGGTGATTGGACACCGATCGTTCCGATGGTCTCGCCGAGTGTCTCATCGCGCAACCGTCCTGCTCGGGATCGCCGCTCGTGCTCTGGGACGGTAGAACGGCGATCGATGGCGTTGTCGGGCAACGCAGCATCCCTGCCGACGACCGGCCGGACAGAGAGGCGCTTATGGCGGCGCTTGCAGCCTCCGGGAAAGAGCCGCGGCCGGCGCTCAGGTTGGCGGCTCGGCGGCGATCGTGCTGACCAGGGTTCCGAGCCTCTCGACGCTTGCTTCGATGCGGTCGCCCGGCTTGAGCCACACCGGCTTCTCAGTACCCGCGATGACCCCTGCCGGCGCGCCCGAGGTGATTATGTCGCCGGGCTCCAGCGTGATGTTGGACCACCATGAGACCAGATCGCGCACTCCGTAGATCATGTCGCCGGTATTTGCGTCTTGGCGCAGCTCGCCATTGAGGCGCAGCTGCATTTTCAGATTTTGCGGGTCGCCGACTTCATCCTTGGTCGTGAGCCAAGGCCCGAGCGGGCATGACGTATCGAAACTCTTGCCGAGCAGGATGACCTTGTTTGCATGCTCGCGCGCTTGGATGTCTCGAGCCGAAATGTCGTTGAAGACGCAGTAGCCTGCCACATACTCCAGAGCGTCCTCTTTCGAGACGTATTTCGCTCGCTTGCCGATGACGACGCCCAGCTCGAGCTCGTAGTCCAATTGTTTGGTAAATCGCGGGATCACGACTTCGGCGTCGGTTCCAACGACGGAGGATGGTGCCTGGAGAAAACCGGTCGGATGCTCGTAATGGAAAGAGCCCCAGTTGTGCGCTTGCCATTCGGGCGCGCGAAAGGATTTCGCGACTTCTTCTTTATGCGAGCGGAAATTGACCGACGTGTGCATGATCTTTCCCGGACGAGGGACGGCCCCGAGCAGCCGGAGCTCCTGGCGCTTCCACGCGAGGGGCCGGCCGTCCGGTGCGGTCGCCCTGTCCACCGTGTTCGGGTCGATCGCGGATCTCGCGTGATCGAGTGCGGCGCGGGCGGCTGTCAACGCCCCCTCGCCCGCTGCCAGGAGCTCGATCATCCCGTCCGGGAGAGGCGGGAGTGTCTTGCCGGTTGCGACCAGAGAGCTGTAAGCGGCGGAAAGATCGACAACCACCTCCTCGCTCAGCAAAGCTCCCAGAAACCGCTTCCCGGAGGACCCCCGAATTTCACAGGTAACGAGCTTCACAATTGCGTCCTCCCGATCCCTTGCACTCGAAGATCCGTTCAGAGCTTTCGACCGCTCACATGCACTGCACGGTTTACGCGGCGAGCGATGCGATGATTTTGTTACAGGATAGCGACATTGCAGGATAGCGAGGTTTGTATCCGGGAGTCCATGCGACTACGATTGCAACCGCTCCTCCTTGTGGCTTCGGACAACATCCTATGATGTCGCAACATTCTCCATGACGTTGCTGCGCGTGAACGGCGTATCGCATGAGATCCGCAGCGACCCGTCGACGCCGCTCATCTATGTCCTGCGCAACGAGCTGGGGCTTACCGGCACCAAGCTCGGCTGTGCGCTCGAGCAATGCGGCACCTGCGCGGTATTGATCGACGGAGAGTCGACTTACAGCTGCGTTGCGCCAGTCGCTCAATTCGAAGGCCGAAACATCCAGACAATCGAGGACACCGATCCCGTATTGCGGCGCGTCTGTGCGGCCTTGGCTGCAGCGGGGGCGGCGCAGTGCGGGTACTGTATCCCGGGCATGGCCATTGCGCTCACGGCGTTGCTGCGGAGCGGGGCAGCGTGGGACGACCGAGCGATCCGCGCGGCGTTACAGCCACACCTGTGCCGCTGCGGGACCCATATGCGCATCTTGCACGCGGCGCGGAGCCTCGGCGGAAAGGCCGCCGAATGAGCCTGAGCGAAAGTCTCCAAACGTACCCCTGCGTCGATGACTGGATATCCGTCGCCGCGAACAGGCGTGTCATTGTGCGCACCGGCAAGGTGGAGATCGGCCAACGGATTTCTACGGCGCTTGCCCTGATCGCTGCCGAGGAGCTCGACGTCGACTTCAGCCGCATCGACGTCGAGGCCGTCGATACCGCCACATCGCTCGACGAGGAATACACGTCCGCAAGCAACTCAGTCGAGCGTTCCGGAAACGCGCTGCGACTTGCCGCGGCCACCGCGCGCCAGCGGTTGCTGGACCTGGCGGCGCAGACGCTCGGTGTCGATCGCAGCTCCATGCAGGTCGATGACGGCCTGGTCACCTCTCTGGCGACCAACCGCTCCGTTACCTATTGGGACTTGATGCAAGGCCGGCGGTTCGCAGTCGTGATCGATCCGGCCGTGCCGATCAAATCGCCGGAGCTCTACCGGCAAATCGGCCGGCAGGTCGCTGCCAAGGACCTGGTGGAGCTCGTCCGCGGTGCAGCCCCGTTCGTGCACGACATTCACATGCCGGGAATGCTGCATGCGCGGCTCGTGCGTCCTCCCCATTACCATGCGCGCATCGCCGCGATCGACGAGGCGATCCACAGCGGGTTGGACGGCTCCCATCTCGTTCGTGACGGCAGCTTCGTCGCGGTGGCGGCACATGATGAGCTCCAGGCCGTCCGCCTTGCTCAACGGGTTGCCGCATCCATTCGCTGGTCGCCGGAACGAGGGCTCGACACGCGGGACGTCTTCCAGCGTTTGACCGCTGAGCCGCGTATCAGCCTCCCCGTCCGCGACGGCCAGGCTGTCGAAGAACCCGTTCCGCCGCTTCAAGCTCCGCCTCCTGGGGCAGTCGCGACAGTGCACACCCGGATCGAGCGTCCCTACGTGATGCATGGATCCATGGCACCGTCCGCGGCTCTCGCCCTGTTCGAGGACGGCGCGCTCACCATCTGGACGCACACGCAGGGCGTTTTCCCGCTGCGCCGCACCCTTGCGGAATGCCTCGGCATGGATCCGGACCGCGTTCGGCTCATTCAGGTCCGCGGACCCGGTGCATATGGCCACAACGGCGCGGACGATGCCGCGCTGGATGCCGCTCTCATAGCCAGAGCCATCCCGGAAAGACCGGTGCTGCTGAAATGGTCGCGCGCCGAGGAGCATGGATGGGAGCCTTATGGGCCGGCGATGGTGGTCTCGGTTCGGGCCAGCCTGGACAGCGCAGGGCGCGTCGTCGACTGGTCGCATGAAAGCTGGAGCGACACCCATCGCACGCGACCGCGCCCGGGCCCCGGTCGCGTCGGGCCGGCGCGGATGCTCGCGATGCGGCTTGTGGGCAATCCGGTGCCGCCCTTCGTGCCGGAGCCGTTTCTCTCGGCGCGGCTTGCGGGAGTGCACCGCAATGCCTCTCCCTACTACACTTTTCCGCGCACACGCGTGGTCAAGCACCTTGTGCGCAACATGCCGCTTCGTACCTCGACCCTGCGCAGCCTCGGCAGCTATGCCAATGTGCTCGCGATCGAAACGACAATGGACCAGCTGGCGCTCGCCGCCGGCATCGATCCGATCGACTTTCGCCTCGAGCACCTCAATGACGACCGCGCGCAAGCGGTGCTGCGGGCGGTGGCCGAGCTCGCGCAGTGGGACCTGCGAGAGCGCCGGTCGGGTGAAGGGCGAGGGATCGGCTTTGCCCGCTACAACAACTTGAAGGCCTATGCTGCCGTGGTCGTCGACCTCGAGGTGACCGATGCCGCCGAGGTGCGCTTGCGCCGAATGTTCATCGCCGCCGACGCCGGTCAGATCGTCGATCGCGACGGCCTTGCACTCCAGCTCGAGGGCGCCGCTTTGCAATCGGCAAGCTGGACGCTCTACGAAGAAGTCACGTTCGACGAGCGCGGGATCACGAGCCTGGACTGGCAAACCTATCCCGTGCTGCGCTTCGACAACGTGCCCGATGTGAAGACCCTCATCATCGATCGTCCCGGATCGCCTTATCTCGGGCCTTCCGAGTGTGCCGTCGGCCCAACCGCGGCGGCGATTGCCAACGCCATTCACGATGCGACAGGTCTGCGGCTGCAGCGGCTGCCATTTACCGCCGACACGATCCGCCGGGCGGCCCTCAAGTAGAGCCCGGTAATGGCCGCCATTGATCTCCCGTTCGATGCCAGAACCATGCTCCGCGGACTCCGCAGCTGGGTCGAGTGCGAGAGCCCGACCTGGGATGCCGCCGCAGTCAACCGCATGATGCGTCTTGCTGCCCGCGAGCTCGCGGCTCTCGACGCGCAGATCGAAACCATCGCCGGCCGCATGGGCTTCGGCGATTGCCTGCGGGCGCGCTTGCCGCATCCGCGCAAAGACGCACCCGGGATCCTGGTCCTCGGGCACATGGACACGGTGCACCCTCTCGGCACGCTGGCGCAGCTGTCCTTTCACGAGGAAAGCGGCCGATGCTACGGGCCTGGAATTCTCGACATGAAGGGCGGCAACTACCTCGCTCTCGATGCGATGCGCCAGCTGCGCCGTGCCGGCATGCAGACGCCATTGCCGGTGACGGTGCTGCTCACCAGCGACGAGGAGGTGGGCAGCCCGTCAACCCGCGATCTGATCGAGGCCGAAGCGGCGCGCCACCGCTGCGTACTTATCCCGGAGCCGGCGCGTGCCGACGGCAGCGTCGTGACCGGACGCTACGCCATCGCGCGTTTCAATCTCGAGGCGCTGGGGCGGCCCAGTCATGCCGGGCTGCGGCTCGCCGAGGGGCGCTCGGCGATCCGCGCCATGGCGCGCAAGATCCTGGAGATCGAGGCGATGACGACCGAGAGCTGCACCTTCAGCGTCGGCGTGGTTCATGGCGGAGAGTGGGTCAACTGCGTGCCGATGCAGTGCCGTGGCGAGGCGCTCAGCATGGCCAAGCGACAGGCCGACCTCGATGCGGGCGTGAAGCGCATGCTGGCTCTCTCCGGAATCGCAGACGACGTCATCTTCACCGCGACTCAGGGCGTTACGCGGCCGGTTTGGGAGCCGAGCTCCGCCACGCTTGCGCTTTACGAAACCGCGCGCCGGCTCGCGAATGCGATCGGGTTTGACATCGGGCAACAGATCTCGGGCGGCGGATCCGACGGAAACTTTACCGGCGCGATGGGCATTGCCACCCTTGACGGGCTCGGTGTCGGCGGAGGCGGTCAGCATACCCTCGAGGAGCACATCGAGATCGAGAGTCTTGCCTTGCGCGGACGCCTTTTTGCCGCGCTGCTCTCGACAATAACCTGATGCCGGTCTCCCAGTGGTCAGTTTCGTGTCTCAGCCAAGGGGTGCACTCCAAGCCCTTCGCCCCTGTAAATCCCTGTAAAGGGGGCGGGGGCGATAACGAGAATGTACAGAAAGGCCCACAGAATCGGCACTTCTGACGAAAGAGGGGGCGCCAGAACAGGGACGGAACAGGGAATTAACAGGGAATGGAACAGGGAATTGAACAGGGACGGGAACAGGGAATCGCGATAAAAAAGCCCGGCGCGGTTTTCCGCCCGGGCTTTATACAGAAGCTTCAGATTATCCTTTGTAGCACGAATCGCGTTTCAATGCAAGCAGAATCTTTATCGCAGAATCTTTATCGAAAATTTTCTGCGGTGGAATTTCTGCGGCACCTTCGCCTACCGCAAACACGCGTAACGGCTGCGCGCACATCATCGGGGCGGTCTGCGCAACTATGGGCCCTCAAGGAGGCGCAATTATTTCAGGAGCTCAGCGTGAGCGCGGAGCTAGGGCGCCGCAGCGAACGGGCCAGGCAATCCCTCGCCTGCGCAGCATCCGAGACCCCGCTTGCACCCAAACATCCGATGGCAGACAGTGTGCCGGCTCACCTGGGGAGAGACGACATGTGGACACTAGGAAGCAGGCAATATTTGCGGGCGCCCTGCGCGGGCTTGGCGTGCGCGGCCGTTATGCTCGGCCTCCTGACCGCGGGCACTGCGCAGGAGCGGACCAAGCTGACCGTGTTCATCGGCCCGGCACCGCTCTACGACTCCATACAGATGGCCGACAGCCAGGGCTATCTCAGGGACGAGGGCCTGGATGTCAACTTCCAGCTGTTCCCCACCGGGACGACCGCCCTGCAGACGTTCCGGGCAGGCCAAGGCGATCTCGTCACCCACGGTGACTTGCCGGCCGTCAGCTATTGGCTCTCCGTGAACAAGGACTACCGGGTCATCAGCGTCATCGAACGCGACTCCAAGGGCTATCTCGCAACCGCGCGCAAGGAGATCAAGCAGCCGAAGGATCTGGTCGGCAAGACCATCGCTACGCGCGTCGGCTCTACCGGCTCGTTCTTCATCTCGGAATATCTCAAGAAGAACGGCATCAAGGAGAGCGACGTCAAAGTGATCAATCTCGACGGTCAGGTTCTCCCCACGGCCCTGTGCCAGGGCGATATCTCGGCGTTCTTCATCTGGGAGCCGTTCGGCAGCCGCGCGCGGGAAATCTGCCCCGACAAGGTCTATACCCTGAGCAGCGCCGAGGGCTACATTCGCGGCTATGCGGCGGTTGGGGGAAGACCGGCCTGGCTTGCGACCAAAGCGGGCAAGGAAGGCGCCACCAGGTTCATCAGGGCAATGATCAAGGGCGCGGACTTCGCAGCGAAGCATTTCGACGCCGTAGCGAAATACAATGCCGATCACTTCGGGTTGAGCGAGAAGGCGACGCGGGACCAGTGGGAGATCAACGGCCGCGACGTCGGTCTGGACGACACCTTCTTCAACGATTTCTGCACCCTGGCCGGGTGGATGCGGCAGAACGACCTCATGAAAGAAAAATTCAACATCAAGGAGTTCATCTGGACCGAGGGTCTCGAGGCCATCAATCCGAAACTCGTGGGAACGGTGCCGCCCCCATGCTAGGTCCATGATGCTGACAGTTGAGCGTATCTCAAAGGTATTCGGGGAAGCCGAGAGCGGCTATTCGGCGCTCAAAGACATCTCGCTCGAGATCAGGGACGGGGAGTTCCTTTGCCTTCTCGGACCCTCGGGCTGCGGCAAAACCACGCTCTTGAACATCCTGGCCGGGTTCGATGCCGCGACATTCGGCCGTGCCGCTTTCAACGGCAGGACCATCTCGGCGCCGAACAGCGAGCGGATGATGTTCTTCCAGGATGCGGGCTCCGCCTTGTTCCCCTGGCAGACCGCGGAGCAGAACGTCCGCTGCGGACTGAAGCTGCAGAGGGTTCGCGGCCAGGAGCAGGATCGGCGCGTCGACTATTATCTGAGCATGGTGGGGTTGGCGCAGCACCGCGACAAATATCCCTCCCAGCTTTCGGGCGGCATGCGTCAGCGGCTGCAGATCGCGAGAGCGCTGGCGGTCGAGCCGCAGATCCTGCTGATGGACGAGCCTTTCGCCGCCTTGGATGCGCTGACGCGGCGCAGGATGCATACCTTCCTGCTGGATATCTGGGAGCGGACCAAAAAAACGGTGGTCTTTGTCACCCATGATATTTCCGAATCCATCCTCATGGCGGATCGTATCGTGGCCATGACCTCGGGCCCGAATGCGCGTATCCAGGACGTGATCGAGGTTGACTTGGCTCGCCCCCGCGACCCGGCGATGCCGATGTTCGGCGAGCTCTACGGCCGGGTTGAGGCACTGCTCGATCAAGAGACCGCGCGCATGCCGCAGGAGGCATGATACCCGGCTGCCGCTCCGCGTTGGTCGGGCAGACGAATTGGAAACGACATGGCAGTGGTCAGCGACTCTTCCTTATCGCCCACCGCCGCACCGGAGAGCGGCGAAAACGCCTGGGTGCGCCTCAGACGTTCTAAACGGCTTCGCTCGCTCCGCGCGCCCACGCTGGTCGCGATCTCGTTGCTCATCTTCTTCGGAACGTGGCAGGTCCTCTCCTATTACCTGCTCAATCCGTATCTCATTCCGCCGCCGAGCCGGGTGCTCACAACGGCCATCCCGATGGTCAAGTCCGGCGAATTCTTCCGCGATATCGGCATCAGCCTCTTTCGTGTGCTCGTTGGTTTCTCACTGGGCTCGCTCGCCGCCATCGTGGTGGGCGTGATCATGGGCAGGATTCGTCTCATCAACGAGCTGCTCGACCCGATCATCGAGGTCCTGCGCTATCTCTCGCCGACCGCGATGATTCCGATTGCCGTTATCTGGTTCGGGATCGGCGAGGAGTCAAAGTACTTCCTGATCTTCTGGGGGACGTTCTTCTTCGTGCTGATCAACACCGTCGCCGGCGTCATCCGCACGCCCGTGGCGCGCCAGCGCGCGGCACGGTGCCTCGGAGCCAACCAGCTCGAGATTTTCCTCATTGTGATCATCCCCTCCGCCATCCCCTACATCATTACGGGAATGCGGGTCGCGATGGCCTCCTCCTTCATGAGCATCATCCCCGCTGAGATGCTTGCCGCGCAATCCGGCCTCGGTCATCTGTTGCAAGTGGCCGGAATGCTCGCGCAGACCGACCGCATCTTTGTGGCGCTCGCAGCCATCAGCCTGCTCGGCTTCGCGACCGACCGCCTGTTCCGCTGGTTGGTTCACCGCACGCTCAACCGTTACATGGCGTTCGTCTCCGTTTCCTGAGGCCTTATCTCATAGCGTTGCGAAGCCGAAGCCCCGCAGCGAGCTGCTCAGAAGCGCTCCAGCAGCCAGCCGCGGCCGAAAATCCGGTCGCTGATCCCTTGGGCGCGAAGCGCGTGCCAGATCGTTGCGATGTTGATCGGGATGACCGGCTTGCCGAGCATGAGCTCCAGTGCCGGAAAAATGTCCTGAGTGGAGAGATTGGTTCCAGCCTGCACGATGGCGTCCACGTCGTCGCGGTCGAGCTGGTGCAGCACTGTTTCCAAAACCTCGCGCGGCGGAGTGTGCGCAATCGACGTGGCGGTGTCGCATTTGAGGCCGACGACCTTGCTGACGGCAAAGCCCGATTCCTCGAGGAAGCGCCGGACCTGCGCATCCCCTACGGGCTGATAGGGCGTGAGTGCCGCCACGGTACGCGCCCCGAAAACGTCGAGCGCGGCCTTGAGCGCCGCAGCCCCGCTGGTGATCCCGAGCGCCGGCCCAAGCATCTCGCGCAGCCGCGCTTCGAACTCCGCATTGCCTTCGAGCCCGCCCCAGAATGTCTCCGCCGACATTCCCATCATGATGTAGCTCGGCTCGCAGGTCATGACGTCGCGCACCGCATCGGGAATGGTCTTGCGGATGGCCTCGATGAACGCAAGGAACAGGTTATCGCTGGAAAGATCCGGCTGCTCGACGAAGAAGCGTGCGAAATGCCAGGTCACTCCGGGCGGAATGATCCGCTGACAGTCATATTCCACGCCGATGTTGGTGGAAGGGATAATGACGCCGATGCGTCCCCGCGATCCGATCCAAGGCTCCTGTGCCTTGGCCTGCTTGACGCGCTGGTCCATGCAGTGCTCCCGCTCCTTTTGAAGAGTGCACTACCAGTTAACCACGTCATGCGCGGGCTTGTCCCGGACATCCGCGTCTTTCGTGCAACGGCCAAGGGATGGCCGGGCCGACCCAGCCCATCGCATGGACCGTTGAAACGATCGAGACATGCTCTCGCGGTTTTCCGATCGCATTAAATCGTGGCTCCGGTCCTGGTATGCCAGTGACGCGCCGGATTGGTGGGAAGAAAGAACATTTGACTTTCGCACGCTTGCGGTCCGACTGGTAGTTGCGGCAGGGTCGGCGCACAAATGAGCGAGGCAATTCGCCGTCTGCCATTGTGGTCCCCTCTCAGATATGACGGAGGGCATCGTCCATTTTGATCAGGATCGACGTGAGCGGCGCATCGCGGGGCAATGGTCACCCGCGTCAGGGCCGCGCAGATGGAGGCCAACCATGCGTGCTGCAATCCTGCCGGCCGCTCTGATGTACTCCCTCGTTTCCCCCGCATCCTCGCAGCAGGGGGCGCCTGCCGCCGTTCCCGTCGGTATCGTTGTAGCGCACAAGCAGCCCATCGCGGAGAAGCTCGATTACGTCGGACGAGTGGAGGCCATCAATCGTGTCGAGATCAGGGCACGGGTAAAAGGCTATCTCGAGGCGGTCCTGTTCAAGGAGGGCGATCTGGTCAAGGAGGGCGACCCTCTCTATCGCATTGAAAAAGACCTGTTCCAGGCCGCGGTCGAGCAGGCCCAGGGCGCATTGGAGACGAGCAGGGCGCAATATGACCTGGCCGTCAAGGAGCGCAAACGGCAAGAGGAGCTCTTCGCGAAGAACGTGAGCGCAGGCAAGGCGCTGGATCAGGCGATCGGGGCGGAAGGGGAAGCCAAGGGCGCCATCATGACCAACGAGGCCAATCTGCAAACCGCGCAGATAAACCTCGGCTATACCGACATCATCGCGCCGATCACCGGCAAGATCGGACGCACAAGCCTGACCAAGGGCAACGTGGTCGGTCCCGACAGCGGCGTGCTGACGACGATCGTCAGCCAGGATCCGATGTACATCACCTTTCCCGTGAGCCAGCGCGAATTCTTGCGCGCCGAGAGTGCACGACCGACGGACGTCAAGACCATCAAGGTCGGCATTCGATTCTCCGATGGATCGGTCTATGACCAAATGGGCGTGATCAATTTTGTCGATGTCACCGTCGATCGTGCAACCGATACCGTTACGGTTCGCGCCACCGTGCCGAACCCCAAAGGCCGCCTGATCGACGGCCAGTTGGTCCGGGTCAATCTCGAAAGCGGCACGTCGGAGGAAAAGGTGGTAATCCCGCAGGCCGCGCTCATCGCCGACCAGGAAGGCGTCTATGTGTTCATCGTCGAGGACGGCAAAGCGGCCGTGCGGCGAGTCAAACCCGGCGGAGAAAGTGGAACGAATGTCGTGATCGCGTCCGGCCTATCCGGCGGCGAGCAGGTGATCGTGGAAGGGTTGCAGGGGGTGCGTCCTGGCGCCGCGGTGCGGGCGACCCCGCTCCCGCAAGGCTGATTGGATTAGATGCTCTCGGCGATCTTTGTCGACCGCCCGCGGCTCGCGATCGTCATCGCCATCGTCACGACGATCGCGGGGGCGCTGGCGCTGTACGCGATCCCGGTCGCGCAATACCCCGACATCGTCCCCCCGCAAGTCTCCGTCACCACCGTTTTTCCCGGCGCCTCGGGCTCGGTGGTCGACAGCACCGTCGCGCAGCCGATCGAAGCGCAGGTCGTCGGCGTCGACAAGATGATCTACATGAAGAGCGTCAGCGGCGACGACGGCAGCTACACGCTCATCGCGTCGTTCGAGCTCGGTACCGACCCGGACATCAACACCGTCAATGTCAACAACCGGGTGCAGATCGCGCTTTCGAGCCTGCCCCAGGATGTTCAGCGCCAAGGCGTCACGGTCAAGAAGAAATCATCGGCCTTGCTGGGCGTCATCGCGATCTATTCGCCCAAGCACACTCACGACCCGCTGTTCATCTCGAATTTCGTCACCATCAATCTGCTCGATCCGATCAAGAGCACCCCGGGCGTCGGTGACGCGACGCTCTGGGGCCCGCAGGATTATTCCATGCGGGTCTGGGTGCGGACCGACCGCTTGACAGGGCTCGGACTTACGACCGGCGATGTGATCAACGCGATCAAGGCGCAAAACGTTCAGGCCGCGGTCGGTCGCATCGGTGCCCGGCCTACATCGAACCAGCAGCAGCTCCAGCTCAACATCCAGACCCAGGGCCGCCTGAGCTCAGTCGCCGAGTTCGAGAACATCGTCGTGCGCACAAACCCGGACGGCTCGGTGCTGCGCCTCGGCGATGTCGCACGGGTGGAATTGGGCGCGGCCAATCTCGACCGCGAAACACGCTTGAACGGCGGCCCGGCGGCCGCGGTGGCAATCTACCAGACGCCGGGAGCCAATGCGATCGCCACCCTCAAGGCGGTGCGCGACAAGATTGGTGAGATCCAAAGCCGTTTTCCCGAGGATCTGACCTGGAAGATCACTTACGATCCGACCGCATTCGTTACGGCGACGATTGAGGAGGTGAAGAAAACGCTGGTCGAGGCCTTCATTCTCGTGGTCATCGTGGTCTTCCTTTTCCTCGGCAGCGTGCGTGCGACGCTGATACCCACGCTCGCAGTGCCGGTCAGCCTGATCGGAACGTTCATCGCGCTCAAGGCCGTCGGCTACTCCGCCAACTCCGTCTCGCTTCTCGCGATCGTGCTCGCCATCGGGATCGTCGTCGATGATGCCATCGTCGTGGTGGAGAACGTCGAGCGGGTGATGGAGGAGCATCCCGAGCTCTCGCCCGCCGCGGCGACCAAGCGTGCCATGGCCGAGATTACCGCGCCGATCATCGCCATCACTCTGGTGCTGCTTTCGGTATTCGTGCCGGTGGCATTCATACCCGGCATCTCCGGCGAGCTGTTCCGACAGTTCGCCGTGACCGTCGCCGTATCCATGTTTCTCTCGGCGATCAATGCGCTGACGCTTTCGCCGGCGCTCTGCGCAGTGCTGCTGCGGCCGCATCACGGCCCGCGGCGCGGCGTTATCGGCTTGATCATGCGCTCGATCGATCATGTGCGCGATGCCTACGGTGCGCTTGTGGCGCGCGTCGTCCGCTTTTCCGTCATCGGATTGGCAATGGTCGTGGTCGCCGGGTTTGGCGTCGTCGGCCTGGCGAAGATAACCCCGACCGGCTTCCTGCCGGAGGACGACCAGGGCGCGCTGTTCGTGGTGGTGCAGCTCCCAGGCGGCGCATCCGTCGCTCGCACCACGGAAGCTACCCGTCAGGCCGAGGAGATCGTGCGAGAGGAGGAAGCGGTCGCGGATTTTACCTCGGTGATCGGATTGAACTTCATCGACAGCTATTCGCAGCCCAATGCAGCCTTCATGGTGGTCACGCTCAAACCCTTCGAGGAGCGCAAGGCGCGCGCGCTCGGCGCGCCGGAATTGATTGCCCGCCTGACCGACAAGCTCCGGCAGATTCAGGGCGCCACCGTGGTTCCGCTCTCGCCTCCTCCCATTCTCGGTCTCGGCACCGGAGGCGGCTTCACCTATGTCCTTCAGGACCTGAAGGGCGGTGACCCGAAGGCGCTGGCCCAGGCTTTGCGCGGCCTCACCGTTGCCGCCAACCAGGAGCCGCAACTGACGCGGGTGTTCAGCACATTCTCCGCGACGAACCCGTCGATCTACCTCGATATCGACCGCAACAAGGTGCAGATTCTCGGCGTGCAGTTGAACGACGTGTTTCAGGCGCTGCAGGCATCCCTTGGCGGGTTTTACGTGAACGACCTCAACCTGTTCGGACGCAGGTGGCAGGTGAACGTTCAAGCCGAGGGAAATGATCGGGCGAGGATCGAGGACATCTATCGGATCAACGTCCGCAACGCCGAAGGAAAGATGATCCCCCTGCGCAGTCTGCTCGAGGCCCGCGTCGTCGTCGGGCCGCCGGCGCTGATCCGGTACAACAATCTGCGCGCGGTTACCGTACAGGGCAGCCCCGCGCCCGGCGTTTCGTCGGGGCAGGCGCTCAACGCGATGCAACAGGTTGCAGCCCGCACTCTCCCGCCGGGCTTTGCCGGCGAATGGACCGATACCGCTTTCCAGGAGAAGCGCGCCGAGGGAAAGACCACCATGATACTCGGCTTTGCCGTGCTCTTTGCCTACCTGTTTCTGGTCGGTCTTTATGAAAGCTGGACCATACCGGTTCCAGTATTGCTGTCGGTATCGGTGGGCATCCTCGGCTCGTTCGCCGCCATCGTCATGGGCGGGCTCACGCTGGATCTCTACGGTCAGATCGGAATGATCGTCTTGATCGGGCTCGCGGCCAAGAACGGCATCCTCATCGTGGAATTCGCGAAGGAGCAAAGAGAGAAGGGTGTCCCCCTCCTGGAGGCTGCGACGGAAGGCGCGCGATTGCGCTTTCGCCCCGTCATGATGACCTCGCTGGCGTTCATCCTCGGGCTGTTGCCGCTCGTGGTGGCCGTTGGCGCCTCGCAGCTCGCGCGCCGCAATGTCGGCACGCCCGTTTTCGGCGGGATGATCCTGGCATCGGCGCTCGGGATCTTCGTCATCCCGCCGTTGTATGTGACCTTCCAGGCCGTGCGCGAAAGGCTGCGACCATCCGTTCGCCCAAAAATGCAGCCAAGCAGCGGCGACAGCGAGCGTGAGCGCAAAGCAGAGGTCGCACAGAGGTCGGCCGCGGAATGAGCTTACGACACCGCACGATGCGGGTCAGTATCTCTCGGTGATGAAGCTCTCACCCTGCTACTTGCCGGTCCGTGTTTGTATCAGCGAGTCCTCCAAACAGATCGGCAATATTCGATCAATCTTTGCCAAAACACGAGCAGAGCCACGAAAGCGGCCAGCACCAGGGTTGCAAACATCATCTGCACGACCGTGAAACTGGTCGCGTCCTTGCTAAAAAACCAACTTGCAACAACACCGCCGATCCTCAGCAGTTGGTCGGCGGGCCAGGTAAGCCAATCGAGCATGTTGCTCTCCAACGCCACGGCGCGTGCTGCGCAACCGGTGTCTCCGATCCTCGACGGGCGGAGCACTAGCGGCCGATCACCTGGCATTCATGGGCTGGCGAGCCAGTGCGTCCCAGGTGCAGCGAAGGGCCGCAGTCAACCGTTGGCCGAGCTTTGGTATCTCAATCCTTCTGGCGCGGCTAGGCTCGCGCCTTGCGTCCCTGACGCGCTTGCCACCTCTCACTCCCCGACCATGCAGGCGCGCATGTCACGGCAGCTGCTACGGTACGCTTATCTCGCGCAAGGCGCTTCATGGTGAAGCGCTCTGATGCGCGCTCATCCATTCAGCGCGGACAATACTCGTGCCCTTGGCGGTCTATTATCGGCATTAACCCTAAACCTGACTCAAACTCGTTTTTGCTGTCTCGGCGGACGCATAGAAGATACTTTGAGAAGTGGGAGGCTTTGAATATGGAGAACCTACATGCGGAGTCTGTTGTTCAGCTACTGCACGGCAGCGATCGTGATCGCCGCTGCGGCTTCTGTATCTCCAACTTCTGCGCAAGCCATGACTATGGCCGTCCCGGCGGGCCTTAGCGCGGCCGTGCAGGAGTCCACTATCGAGCAACATGTTCAGTGCGGCTGCGGGGGTTATGCCTATTACACCCCCTACGCGTATGGCTACGCCTACGCACCTTACGCATACTCCTACTACCGGCCCTATGCTTATGGCGCCTACGGCTACCGACCGTTTGCCTACGGCTACCGGCCGTATGCCTACGGCGCCTATGCCTATGGCGGTTATGGCCGACGGATTTGGGCAGGATGGGGCCGACGGGGGTGGTGGTAAACGGCAAAGCTCCCTCTGCAACGGGCATAGTCACAACGCCAACTGCATGACGCGATGGAAAGCCCCGAGCTCGAAACATCGGGGCTTTC
>DATBHG010000080.1:0-5657 GCA_036557665.1 Xanthobacteraceae bacterium
CTCCCTCTCCGCCAGATACCTTTGAAATCATTATATTTTCCAGAACTTTCTGGCTCAGACCCACCTAGACACCCTTACAAGCAGGCGGGCCTTTTGAACGGCCAGGAAGGGGTCAGCCGCGGGGGTATCGTCGGACCAGGCCAGGCCGGAATGGGGCTTTGTTTCAGCCTCCCTGGGATGATGAAAAAACATTGGCGGGCTGTGGACCCTATTTCCCGCGACCGAAGGGCGGCTGAGCAGAAGGGTAAGAACTAAGTTCTTGGAGCGTCCAGTTTCTTGCGCTCACGTTGCATCCGTTTGAGGCGTGGGTCTCAGTGCGGCGGTTGCAGGATCGCTCTGACATTCCCTGAGTGACACCCCTCAATGCGATTCCTGCAATCCGATCCTGGGGCGATCGAGGGCCGAATGGAATTCGATCAGTTGAAAGGAAGTGGCACGAAGTATGAGTACCGCTCGCCGATCACATCCCCGACCCGAGAAAAGCAGTTGTGGATGTTCGGTCCATAGGGGACTATCGAGCGACTGGCGCCTAGACTCCCAAGTAGACGGGTAGTGAGGAGCTCCGTTGGAATGTTCGTGTCGAACGACACAACCTGCCCGAAACTAAATTCAGCAGCAGCGATCGATAGCCGTGCCCGATCTGCGTCAGCACACGCGCCTTTGGGAGTCACCATCGCGCTTTTCGCGGTCGCGTTTCTGGTACCCGCGTGGCCATGGCTGTCCGGGCTGGTCACCATTCCCTGGGACGCCAAATCGCAATTTCTGCCGTCGTTGCAGTTTCTCGCAAGGTCGCTGGCAACCGGCCAGTGCCCGTTCTGGACGCCCAACGTGTTTGCCGGTTGGCCGCTCATTTCGGATCCACAGTCGCTGATCTTCTCGCCGCTGCATTTTCTGCTCGCCTATTTCGATCCAGCGCCGAGCTTCCGCGCAGTTGACGGCTTGACGTTCGCCTATCTGCTAGTCGGCGGTGCCGGTATCATTCTGTACTTCCAGGATCGCGGCTGGCACCCGGCTGGCGGTCTCGTCGCGGCGCTCACCTTCGCCTTTGGGGGCGCGGCCAATTCCCGATTGCAGCACACTGGCGAGATCATCAGCCTCGCTTATTTCCCCTTGACGCTCTGGATACTGGCGCGCGCACTCGAACGGTCCGAGTGGCGCATCGGCGTGGTTGCGGGCATCTTCGGTGGGCTCCTGGCGCTCGGACGCAATCAAGTGGCGCTGATCCTCCTGTATGTCTTGGTCGGCTTCGTCGTCAGCCACTGGGTCGGGGGGGAGAATTACGCGAAACGGGTGCGCGCAAGCATCAACCCGCTGGCAGCCGGTTGCATTACTGGCGGACTAGTCGCCATTGTGCCAGTGACCATGACGGCGCTGCTCGTCGCACGATCGAATCGACCTGAGATCGCGTGGACCGTAGCGGGGCTCGGCTCGTTGCATCCCGCCCATCTGCTGACTCTCGCTTTTTCCGACCTCTTCCGTGCGATGAATCCCGCGGACTTGGAATACTGGGGGCCGGGGACCTGGCCCTGGAAGGCCGTACTCGGAGGCGGCGAAATCAATCTCGCTAAGAACATGGGCCTAGTCTACGCGGGGGCCCTGCCGCTTGTTGTTGTCATCTCCTTCGGGATCGTTCGTGGCCTCGCCTGGTCGCACGACGTTCGCTTCTTTTCGATCTCTGCGGGCGTCGTCTTGCTCTATGCAATTGGATGGTACACGCCGGCCTTCCACGTCATATACGACTTCGTGCCGGGAGTGAATCTGTTCCGGCGACCTGCTGATGCGACTTTTGTACTCGGCGCGCTACTCGCAATCCTCGCCGGCTATCTCGTGCATCGCTGGCTGGAAGGCACGGTGCCTCGCCCCACCCGTACCCAGCGCGCGACCGAGCTCACAATTTCAATTGCGCTTGTTTTAATGGCATTGTGGCTCGCCCATACAATCGTGAAGATCGGGCCCGTGACCATGCCGGTCGTCACTGCGCTGGTTTTTACCGGCGGGGCGATCATCACTCTCTTCCTCGCACGTCAACTCCATGCCCGGTCGCCTGTCGCCCCTATGCTGTCGCTTGCCGCCTTCGTCGCCGCCGATCTCGCCTGGAACAACTCGCCGCATGTATCGACCGGAATGGCACCGTCGCACTTCGATGCGCTGCGCGTCGACACCAAGAATGAGACCTTGGCATTCCTAAGCTCGAGACTCGCTGCGAGCTCGGGGTCCCACCGGCACGATCGAGTCGAGCTGACCGACATTGCCTACCATTGGCCGAACCTCTGCATGGTCCATGGATGCGAACATGCGTTCGGGCACAATCCGCTGCGGCTCAAGTGGTTCTACGATGCGACGGGTGTCGGCGATACGGTCGCGTACTTGGACCAACGCCGTTTCTCACCGCTCTTTCCCTCTTATCGCTCGGTCTTTGCCGACCTGCTCGGCCTGCGCTTCATCGTGGTTGGCGTGCCCCTTGAGAAAGTCGACCCGTCGCTTCAACCCGGCGATCTTACCCTCATCGCGCAGACGCAGGACGCCTACGTTTACGAAAATCCCCGCGCCCTGCCGCGCGTTATGCTACTGACCGACTGGCGCGTCGCCGATTTCGATCGGCTCATTGCGAATGGTTGGCCGTCCGATGTCGATCCGCGCCGGACGGTCCTGTTGAACGGAGCGCCCATCATTCCGCGAACAATGGAAGCCGGAACGGTGCCGGGTGGGGCACGCCTGACCCGCTACACCAACACGGAGGTCGACATCGATGTCGAGGCGCCCTCGGGCGGTATTCTGCTTCTCAACGACGTCTGGCATCCATGGTGGCGAGCAACCGTGGACAGCAAGCCGCGAGAGATCCTGAAGGCCGATGTGATCTTCCGTGCGGTCTCCGTTCCGCCAGGAAGACACATGGTACGCTTTACATTTCATCCCCTTTCAGGGGCATTTGCCGAGATTACCGAGAAGCTCATCCAGCGACTTCGGGCTCGGCCCTGGCTGTAACGAGCCGCATGCCGATGTCGCCCTCGCGCGTCCGCCTCAACTGGCCAAATTCCACATCCTCAAAATTTGAGCTAGGAGCCAGTCCAATCGGCACAGCGCCGCTTTCTGGGGCAATGCTTGCGTCGTCTTCTTCCGTACAGATCGGCCGCGCACGACGTGTCTCCGGCAGCAACAGTCCAACCAAGACCAGACCGCAAGCGCCAACGAATGCGAGGCTGAAGAAGGCGAAGCTCCTGCCGAAATGATCCATCGCATAACCGCCGAGCGTGGTGCTCAACGCGCCACCGATGCTTACCGCGCTACCAACGATGCCGAGAGCGAGATTGAAACGTCCCGTCCCACGCGTGATGTCCGCCACGACAAGCGGCAGAGTCACGCCCAGGGCTGCCGCGCACACGCCATCGAGAAGTTGCACGGCAACAACCAGATAGGGGTTGGTCACGAACGCAAACAGCACCCCGCGCGCTGCGAGGGCTCCAAAGCAGAGGAACAGCAGCGGTCGTCGCCCCCACGAATCCGCAACCCGGCCAACCCAAGGAGCAATTCCGGCGACGACGAGTTGCGGCACGACAATGCAGGCCCCGATCAAGGTCGTCGCCCATTCGCTCGCGCGCAGGGTCAAGATCCCGCCCATCAGCGGCAGCATCGCCGCGTTCGCGAGCTGAAACAGCAAGTTGCAGCCGGCAAATATAAGCAACCGGCGGTCACGCAATAGCGTGCGCACGCTGACGCTTGCAGAGCCGACCTCGGTGCCGCTTGCATGGTCTACTTCACCGGCGCGGATGCGCCCAAGCGCCAATATCGCTGGTGCGGCGAGCGCGGCCGTGAGGAAGAATACCGCCTGATTGGACACGAGGTATCCACATAGGCCCATTGCCGCGGCGCCAAAGCCGTTGCCAATCGATCCGAACCGGGCATTGCGGCCGAGTCGCGCTCCGAGCGCGGCGTGGCCGACCAGGCCCAGGCTGATTGCAGCAATGACGGGCCCGAGCACGCAGCTTGCCGCCGCATGCAGCACGCGCGCTCCCATGACGACCAAAAAGCTGGGCCAGATGGCGAGCGCAAGCGCGCTCAAGCAAATCGCGGCCACCGCAAGTATGGCAAGCAGCCGCGTGCAACGTATCGCATCGACCAGCGCCCCACTGGGCATTTGACAGGCGAGCGCCACCAGTCCGCCGACGGTCAAAACAAGGCCGATGTCGAGCTGCGTCCACGCGTTCGCGGTCAGATAGATCGCGACGAAAGGACCGAAGCCGGTTTGCATGTCGTCGAGGAAAAACGTGAACCAGTCAAGGCCGCGCGCGCTCGCGCGCGCCGCCGCATCGCGCGTTGCGGGCGCCGCTTGCTTGAATGCCGCCGATGACTCAAAACCTACCTCGGGGCGGCGGCCCGGCCGGCCGCCGTCAAATTCCAGTGCTAATGCTGACACCCCTCCGTCTCCGGGCGCCGTAGGGGATTTACGGCGTCGGTTTTGGCCGACTGCCCCGTGCAACCGGCCACCCCTCCTCTCCAGCGGCGCCCCACACCGCACGCGCGCCTGACGCATGGCGTCGCAGTCGTGCTCGTGCCCCAGTCAAACAGTGCAAAGGCGGCATTTTTGAGAAACCGCCTATGATGTTGTACGCGTCCCCCTGATGGATGCAGAGTGACGACCATCCGAAGCATGAGCCGCGCATTCGCCCTGTTTTTATAGAACTGCCACTTCCTGAGCCTCCAATGCACTTAAGGCGGCGCTTTCATTTCAATTCAAAATGGCTGGCTCTTCGAACGGGCAAAATCATCTGCTTTTCTCAGCAAGAGCGGGCGGACAAACCTGATCGATGGCGGAATCTCTTGATCCCGGTTATAGCTGCTATCGAATGAGCAGCGGACAACACGGGAACCGACCGGCGGACCCCCAGTTTGAAGCATGGCCTGGCAGTAAAGCCGGGTTTTTTTTAAGGCATTCCGTGTATCGTCCGATGGAACACTCCCTCCTTGGGCGGCGGAAGTCCGCCGATGGCTGGTGAAACCGCCCTTCTCGAGGGTAAATTCGGGGGTGTACGACTGATTATAAAACCAACTCATTTATCGGGACGGGTGGAATGGCTGCAGACTGCTCCAGCGGACAAACAAAAGCTGCGGTTGACCAAGCGTCTAAAATCGGATGTAAGCCAAACGCATGGAATTAAACTGGTGGAGCCTGGCTATTGGAAAGTGCAACCGGGATTATAAGCTTGGTGAGATGTGGCTCCATGGGGATTGAACAAGCTCCGCCCTTTGAGCGCCCATCGCGATCCACCCACCGACCATGCGGGGAACGATCCAGTGCCAGCGTTCTCACAAGAGCACTCCGTTGATTTGAAGGCCTCGACCTTCCAAATTGTCGAGGACTCTCGGATTGACCGAAGGAACGGTCTCATGATGGCGCTGCGGCGGCTCCACAATGATCCGCCCCACCGGCCGATCGATCTCGCGAAGGGAAGCACGGACGAGGCCGTTGCTTACGTGCACGTTACGTGCATGGCGCGGCCCCAGTACGGTCGGCCGCACCCGGCGCCATCGCGTGGCTGAGGAGCTGCCAAGGCTGACATTACCGGGCTCGAGCGCGCCACAGCCCGTCGGCAGGAAGCCTCCTGCACCGCTGATCGAGACGCACGCGGACAGTCCGGTTCAGGTCAGCACGTACCAGG
>DATBHG010000081.1:0-37309 GCA_036557665.1 Xanthobacteraceae bacterium
CGGATGTGCTGCAGGTCCATTTGCGCGGCGACGAGCCGGCATGCGGCCTCGAAGCGCTGCGCGTCTGCGCCGGGTCCGGCGAGCTTGCGGGCAAGCTCGGCGATATTTTTGGTCATTGCCGGGTCGCGCAGTGCCGCTGCGCGCAGGCCATGCTTGCGCGCATTCTGCGCGGCTCGCGCCTTTCCAGAAGCTGTGCGCGGTCCGGTGCTGCGGCGAGCATTGCGACGGTTGGCGGATCGCCTGAGCAAGCTGATCATGGGCGCTCCTGCGCGGCAGGCAGTTGCGGCACGAGCGCCGCCGCAGATCCAGCGGAACTCGCCATGTCGGGCAGCGCCTGGCGCAGCTCGTCGGCAAAATTCGAGCGGTAGCGTTCAATTTCGAGCAACGCCAGGCTGCGCCGGTTCTCGGCGCTGGCGATCAGCGCGTCGATCCGCTCCACGTAATCGATCTCGTTGCGCAGGGTCGCCGCCATTACCGTGTCGATCGACAAGCCCGCCGACCTGAGCGCGGCATCGACAGTGTCGAGAGCGGCCGCATTGCCTGCCGTCCATTTGTCGCTCACCTTCCAGGCATTGCGGACCAGCGGCGAGATAACGTCCCGCACACCGTCGCGGGCGCGGAGCTTGAGCAGATGCGCTTTCAGGCGGCGCAGGCGCAGCACGTCCCAGGCAAGGTCAACCACATCGCGCATCCACATGTCCTCCAGCACATCGCGGGGCGCCAACACGCGCGAGACCTGGGTCAGAAGCGCATTGTAGTTGTCCGCGTCCTCGCCGAGGACCACATTGGGCTCACCGGCCCAATTGCGGCGGACAACTTGTGCACGGTTGGACTCAGACACTGCGGAAGACGTGGTCATCGAGGCGCTCCGGAGCAGAAATGTTCATGTTACGTTCTACACGAGTCGCGGGGGCATTGCCAGACAAATCTTAGTGAGGCGACACAACTCAAAGTTGCAACCGGCTACTTGCCGATGCAGAAATCGCGAAAGATCACGTCCAGGAGGTCCTCGACGTCCACCCGGCCGACGAGCTTGCCGAGCGCCCGTGTTGCAAGGCGCAACTGCTCGGCCACGATTTCCTCGCGACCCTCCGCTGCCGCCGTCTGGGCTCCGCGCAAGGCCAGTGCCGTCTCCCGCAGGTGACCGCGCTGGCGCTCGCGCGTCACCAGCGCAGGCTCTGCCGGAAAGTAGTCGCGACAGAACCGCGTCAGCGCGCAGAGGAGCTCGTCGAGTCCCTCGCCGGTTGCGCCCGAGATCAGCCGGACCGCTTCATTTGGACACGCGCTTGCGACAACGCGTTCGGCCGGCGGCACGAGATCGATCTTGTTGAGCAGCAGCCAGACCGGGGTGCCAGACGGAACATCGATGCTGCTGCGTGCGCGGCAAGGCGCGCTCCCTTGCATCGCATCTACCAACCAGAGCACGAGATCCGCGGCGAGAGCCTGCTCGGCGGCGCGGCGCACACCCTCGCGCTCGACCGGATCCTCGCTTTCGCGAATGCCGGCCGTGTCGAGGACGGTGACGGGGTAGCCGCCAAGGTCGAGATGCAGCTCCAGAACATCCCGCGTGGTCCCCGGAAACGGCGAAACGATTGCCGCCTCGCGGCGAGCAAGCCGGTTGAACAGAGTCGATTTGCCCGCGTTCGGCGGGCCGGCGATGGCGACCCGCAGCCCCTCGCGCAGGCGTTCGCCGCTGCCCGTGCATGCGCCCTCGATCTCCTCGGCGAGCGGGGCGACGAGCGCCAGGGCCTGCGCCGTTGCCGTTTGCGGGACATCCTCCTCATCGGAAAAGTCGATCCCTGCCTCCACCAGAGCGAGCGCCTCGATCAGCCGCTGGCGCCAAGACTCGGCACGCTGCCCGAGCAAGCCTCGCAAGTGCCGGTAGGCCTGCCGGCGCTGCGCCTCGGTCTCCGCCGCCACCAGATCGGCCAGGCCTTCCACCGCCGGCAGGTCGATGCGGCCGTTCTCGAACGCGCGCCGGGTGAATTCACCGGCCTCGGCGGGGCGCAATCCCGGAAGCTTTGCCAGCGCCGCGAGCGTCGCAGCAATGACGGCGCGGCCGCCGTGGATCTGCAACTCGGCGACGTCCTCTCCCATCTCGCTGTTGGGGCCGGGGAGCCACAACGCGAGTCCGTCGTCTATCACCTCGGCATTGGCAGGGTCTCGCACGCGTACCAACGCTGCGTGACGCGCCGCCGGCAAACGGCCGATGAGCGCGTGCAACGCCGCTCCCGCGCGCGGGCCGCAAATGCGGACCACCGCGATCGCCGCGGGCGGCCGTCCCGACGACAGGGCAAAAATGGTGTCGCGCTCCGCTGTCATAGCGGAATGCAATAGCAAAGCTTGCGAGCCTGCACATATGCCGCTATCGGTTACATGTAACCCAGGAGCTCAGCGATGAAACGCAAGCCCGAAGCGACGCCGGCTCAGCTGCGGGTGGGGGCGGTTGCGCCCAAGGCCCCTCGCTTCAATAGCCCTCGCGGCAAGAGAAGTCGCTCCGCGACCTCCACTGTCCGGGGCCACCGTTCCAAGAGCGTGCGGACGGGCCTTACTCGACCCAAGTCATCACGCGAGAAGGTAAGGGCCTATCGTGACCGCATGCGAAAACTGGGCATGAAGCTCATCCAGATCTGGGTGCCGGACCCCAGGTCGCCGTATTTCGCGGCGCAAGCGCGCCGGGAATCGCGATTGATTGCCCAAAGTCCTCAGGAGAAAGACGATCAGGCGTTCATCGATTCCATTACCGATTGGGATTGGTAGTGAAGCGGGGAGAGGTTTGGACCGCGGCTGGGGGTCCAGAGTACTCCGGAAAGCCACGACCAATGGTCATCATCCAAGACGATCGGTTCAGCGGTACCAACTCGGTGACCCTTTGTGGATTGACCACCAGTGTCATCGAAGCCCCCTTCGAACGACCTCTGATCGAGCCGTCCGCTCTCAATGGACTACGCTCGGCCTCCCACCTCATGATAGACAAAATCACAACCGTTCCAAGGTCGAAGCTCGGATACAAGATCGGAAGGTTGGATAACGACGACGTGCTGCGCCTAAGCTCTCATCTTAAGGCCTTCCTCGGGCTGCCCTGAACCAACCCCGCCCGACCGGGATTAAGCTTGCGATGTCAACCGCCGCTGCCGCGCTGCCCACACACGAGAACCGGCTTGCTCGCGAGACAAGCCCGTATCTCCTGCAGCACAAGCACAACCCCGTCGACTGGTGGCCCTGGGGGCCCGCCGCCCTCGCGGAGGCCAAAAGCAGCAACAAGCCGATCCTGCTCTCGGTCGGATATGCGGCCTGCCATTGGTGCCACGTGATGGCGCACGAGAGCTTCGAGGACGAGGCCACCGCGCGGGTGATGAACGAGCTGTTCGTCAACATCAAGGTGGATCGGGAGGAGCGTCCCGACATCGATCAGATCTACATGGCCGCGCTGCATCACCTCGGCGAGCATGGCGGCTGGCCGCTGACGATGTTCTTGACTCCGGACGGAGAGCCGTTCTGGGGCGGCACCTATTTCCCGAAGACCCCGCTCTACGGCAAGCCCGCTTTCGTCGAGCTCCTGCGTGAGGTCGCGCGGGTGTTCCGAGAGCAGCCCCAGAGCGTCGAGCAGAACCGCAGCGGTCTGATGACGCGGCTCGCTGCCAGCGCGCGGCCGCAAGGGCGCGGGGTGATCGCTGCGCCCGAGCTCGATCGCCTCGCCCAGCAGATTGCGGGGATGATCGACCCCGTGCACGGCGGCATGCGCGGCGCGCCGAAATTCCCCCAGCCCATGATGCTCGAGCTGCTCTGGCGCACGGGAAAGCGTCGCAACGACCAGCGCTATTTCGGACTCGTAGAGCTCTCGCTCGCGCGCATGTGCGAGGGCGGCATCTACGATCATCTCGGCGGCGGATTCTCCCGCTATTCCGTGGACGAGCGCTGGCTCACTCCGCATTTCGAGAAGATGCTCTACGACAACGCGCTGATCCTCGAGCTCCTCGCGCTCGCGTACCAGCGCTCCGGGAATCCGCTGTTTCGCTCGCGCGCACGCGAGACCGTGGGTTGGCTCGCGCGGGAGATGACCACGCCGCAAGGCGCGTTCTGCGCTTCCCTGGATGCCGATTCCGAGGGCGAGGAAGGCAAGTTCTACGTGTGGTCGTTGGCCGAGGTGGAGGACTTGCTCGGCAAGGAGGACACCGGCTTCTTCGCGGCGCACTACGACGTCACTCCTGCCGGGAATTTCGAGGGCCATAACATTCTCAACCGGCTCAAGCCTGTATCGCGAAGCATGGAGGATGAGGAACGGCTCGCCGCGCTTCGCGCGAAGCTGTTGCGGGCGCGCGCGAGCCGGGTGCGCCCGGGCCTCGACGACAAGGTCCTGGCCGACTGGAACGGGCTGATGGTCGCGGCGCTCGCCAATTCCGGCGTGGCGCTGGAAGAGCCGGACTGGATCGGCATGGCCGCCCGCGCCTTCCTGTCCGTCGCCACGCATATGAGTCGCGGGGAGCGGCTCGGGCACTCGTGGCGCGCCGACCGGCTCCTGTTTCCCGGGCTCGCTTCCGATCACGCAGCGATGATCGGCGCCGCGCTCGCGCTGCACGAGGCGACCGGGGAGGTCGAGTATTTCGACCGTGCGCTCGGCTGGCAGGCGACGCTCGACCGCCATTACGCGAGCAGCGACACCGGCGGCTATTATCTCACTGCCGATGACGCAGAAGGTCTGGTCGTGCGCCCAAGCGCGACCACGGACGATGCGACTCCCAACGCCAATGCGACGGCCGCACAGAATCTCGTGCGGCTGTCCGTGCTCTCAGGCCAGCTCGCCTGGCGCGAGCAGGCGGATCGGCTGCTCGAGGGTATCCTTTCGCGCGCCGGCGATAACCTGTTCGGCCACCTGGCGCTGTTGAATGCACTCGATCTGCGCCTGCGCGGCGCGGAGATCGTGGTGACCGGGGAGGATGCGCAAGCGCGCGCGCTCCTTGCCGCCGCCCGCAAGCTCCCCTTTATCGACCGCATCGTCGTGCGCGCAGGAGCAACTCTGCGTGCGACCCGTGCCGGGCAGGAGAAGATCGCGGCCAGAGCCGAGAGTGCAGCGTTCGTTTGTCTCGGCGAGACGTGCTCCCTGCCGGTGCACGAGCCGGGGGCGATTGAGCAGACGATCGGGGCGATGCGGGACGGGGGGGCCGGCCGAGCACACGCCTAGGCGAGAGGCACTTTCGCAGATCGTTCGCCAGATTCAGCAATCCGCTACAAAAACTCAAGCGGGCCGCTTGAGATCGGTATCGAGGCGGCATATGTTTTTGGCATATGCCTTGGAGCCCAGCCCCATGCCTGAGCAGAGGCACGTCAAACTTTTCCGCAACGGCCGCAACCAGGCAGTCCGGATCCCGGTCGAGTTCGAGCTGCCGGGCACTGAGGCTATCATGCGCCGCGACGGCGACCGTCTGGTGATCGAGCCGGTGCGCAAGCGCGGACTCATCGCCTTGCTCAAGACGATGAAGCCGCTGGATGAGGACTTTCCTGAAATCGACGATCCCGTGCCGACCCCGGAGAACGCGTTTTGAGCTGGTACTTGCTGGACACCAACGTCATTTCCGACTTGATCAGAAATCCGAACGGCAGAGCCGCGAAGCGGATCGCGAAGGTAGGCGAGGACACCATCTGCACCAGCATCATCGTAGCGGCCGAGCTGCGCTACGGCTGCGCAAAGACCGGCTCGAAACGGCTGCTCAAGGCCGTCGAGGACCTGCTTGATGAGATCAACGTGCTGCCATTCGATGTTCCCGCCGATGCAGAATACGGCAGAATCCGCTCAGAGCTGGAAGCCGCCGGAAAGCCCATCGGCAGTAACGACCTGCTGATCGCTGCCCACGCCTATGCGGCCAGGGCCACGATCGTAACCGCCAATGCTGAGGAGTTCAAACGCATCCGTGGCCTGACCGTGGAGAATTGGCTTGCCTGAAAAGGCGGCCGAACGGTCAAGTGTTTGCAATCGCATCCACAGCGTCGAATCGCATCGTAGAGGACTGCGCGAACGATGATGAGACTTGCCCGCCGCAGACTTGCCCGCCCCAGATTTGGCCGCCGCACATTTCTGCAATCCGCCGTCAGCGCTGCCGCTCTCGCCGCTTTTCCGCGCGCCGGCCGGGGAGAAGTCTATCCGAGTCGCCCCGTCACCATCATCGTTCCGTTTGCTCCCGGTGGGGCCACCGACGTAGTCGGCCGCATTATTGCGGACTATTTCTCGCGCGCGATCGGGCAACAGTTCATCATCGAGAACGTGCCCGGGGCGGGCGGCACCACCGGCACCACCCGAGCAATGCGCGCTGCTCCTGACGGCTACACCATCGAGGTCGGCCAGATGGGGACCCACGCGGCCGCGGTCGCGCTCTATCCCAACCTCGCCTACAAGCCGGATGTCGACTTCGAGCCGATCGGCATGATCGCGGGACTGCCGATAGTGCTTACCGCGAGGAAAGACTTTCCTCCCGACGACCTCCAGCAGTTCATCGCCTATGTGAAGGCGAATGCCGGCAGCGTAAATGCTGCGCATGCCGGAGTCGGATCGATTACCCACACGACATGCCTGCTGCTGCATTCGCTCATCGGGGTGCACCCGACATTCGTGCCGTTCAACGGCGCCGCACCGGCCATGAACGCAATGCTCGGCGGCCAGGTCGATTACATCTGCAACGTCGCCCCTGATGCCGTCTCACATGTGCAGAGCGGGTCGGCCAAGGGCTATGTCATCAGCACCCCCGAGCGCAGCCCGATGCTGCCGAATGTTCCCACCTCGAAGGAAGCCGGGCTGCCCGCGTTCGATGCGTCGGCGTGGAACGCGCTGTTTGCGCCCAGCGGCACACCGCGCACCATCGTCGACAGGCTGAGCGATACGCTCGACAACGCGCTCGATGACGAAGGCGTGCGCAATCGTCTGCGCGAGCTCGGCTGTGAGATTCCGAGCAAATCAAAGCGCGGCCCGCATGCGCTTGCCACGCTCGTCACCAGCGAGATCGCGCGCTGGACGCCGATCATCAGAGCAGCCAGCGTCCAGGCTGAGTGATCGCAGCCGACCCGTTTGCGCGGAGAGGACGCTCTCCAAACCACTGCGGGCCAAGGCGCGGAAGTTACGCCGCGCCTCGTTGGTGCAACGAGCTCCGGCGTAGAAGGCATAATATTCCAGAACAACCAAACAGAACGTCCCCGGATACGCGAATGTCGCGCGAGTGCCGCGGGCAAGACGAATATGCGGCTCTTCAACCGAGGCGCCGGTCTCTGCGAGGAGCGCGCGTATGCGCCTGATCCGGGTCGTCTGCGGATGCTCGTTCCATCTGGTGCTGATAGTTCCGATGTGCGCGTTGCGCACGCCGCAGAGCCGCGCCAAACCGCGTTGGGTGAGGAACCGCGTCCCGTCGGACAGTCCGGAGTCTCGCGTCTCCGTCCTCGGATAGATCCCAAGATCAAGAACGCCCTGTGCCGGATCGGGCCGCCTTGAACGCGACCTCGCTACTACGCTCGCGGATTGCTTCGCCATCGAACGAATCCGCTCCCTGTCACACCCGAGCAAACACGATCGCTCGCTCATCGCAGGAGGAGCGAAGCACAAGGGTAACGGCAGCGCTCAGTGCAGCGAAGCTGGCGCAGCCAGGCTGGCGTGCAGCCGGCCAATGGCTTCCGCCTGCCGCGCGAATTCGTCCTCGCTCAGAAACGGCCGCTCATTGGCGAGCGAGATCCAGAACTCCCGGATGTTCGCCAGATTCGCCCGGTGCACAGGGTCGAGAGTAAGTCTCAACGCGCGCTCGCAGTCCGCCGCTTTTTCCCACGGGTCCACGCGCACATCCTTTTTGAAGACAGGCGCCCACCGGCTCCACGCCCATCCTGCGCCACGGACGAAAAAACCGCAACCGCAGAGCACGCGCAAGCTCGCCCGGCGCGAACCCACTCGTCGTCCCCGTGATCCACAACGTCTGGGATGCGCGCGGCGTGCGATCCCCCTCCAGCCGCAGATCATGGGATGGCGCGCACGGCATGCCGGTCAGCCGCCGACTGCGTCCCAAGCTCACGCGCAGATCCGCCAGCCTGACCATCAGCGTCGCACGCTCGATCGGCGCCGGGAATGATCATGCTACTCGAGTGGAAGGGCGAAAAGCAGCGCAGGCCTGCTGGCGGTCATGGCGCCGGCTGCTCGGCGGAGATCGCCCGCGTGCAAGGGATGCCACTCTCGCGCACCGGTAAAGCCATGACCCGCTGCACCGTATCTGCCAGCGATCCGTTCACGACATCGGTTGCCGGCGGAAGCTGCATGGCTTCGGCGTCCTCGCTCCGATGCGTGTCGTTCAGCAGGCATACCAGTATGAATGCGTTCGGCACCCTGCGCCGCATGCGGCGTGCAGCGTAGCGAATCTGCGCAGCGCTCGCGTTTCCCAGATAGCAAAGGCATACGAGAGCTACGTCCTTGGTATCGAGCGCAAACAACTTGGCCATGGTGAGCGTATCCGCTTCCTCCGCGCGCGCGCCGATGCCCCTGCGCTCGAGCAACTGCGCAAGCGCAAGCGCGGCGGCTTCGTCGATGAGCCCGGTGCCTGGAACGCAGCGCACAGCCCCCGGCTCGCGCCAACGCTGCGGGAGTTGCTCCGCCTGCCCTGCGCGGATGTCTGCCTCTGCCTGGCTGATGCGGCCAAGCGGGCCATCCGGCTCCGTGGCGGAAACGGCGTCAGGCCTGTCCTGGTGCGAGCTGAGATCGTCCGCGATCTCGGCGACCGAGTCGCGGATGCGCTGCATACGATCGGGATCGAGCGCACCCCGCTCCGCATCCGACTGCGCGAGCTTGAGGCCGGCCAGGAGCACCTCGTCGTAATAGGCCGCGAGCGGTTTTTCTCTCAGGAACTTTTGCGCCTGCTCGGTCGCCTCCACCGGATCTCCCGCGAGCATGCGCTGATAAACCACCTGCGCCGGGGTCAATGCCGGCTCATCTCCCAGCAGCACGTGCAGAAAATTCAGCCGCTCCACATGCCGGCCGAGCACGACCATGCAGACGGTCAACGGCGTCGCCAGAACGAGGCCGATCGGACCCCACAACCACGTCCAGAACGTTGCCGATGCCATCACCGCGACGGGCGACAACCCGCTGCTGTGCCCATAAAGCAGCGGCTCGATGCCATGGCCGAATATGGGTTCAACGATCAAAAAGAGCGCGGCAGTCCAGAGCACCATCGACCAGCCGGGGCCGAAAGCAGCTGCCAGCACCAGGGGGAAGATCGCAGCGATGATCGCGCCGATATACGGAATGAACCGAAGGATCATGGCCAGGACGCCCCACAGCGGCGCACTCGGCACCCCGATCAACCAGAGGCTGGCACCGATCACGAGGCCGAAAGAAGCATTGAGCAGCAGCTGCGTCAGGAACAGACGGCTCAGTCGCTCGCCGGCGTCGTTCATTGCCGCCGTGGTGCGCTGCAAATCCTGTGATCCGGCCAGGCGCACCAGCCGGTTCCGCAGGTCCTGCTGCTGGAGAAGAATGAAAACAACAAAGACAATGACGATTCCCGTGGTGGCGAGGGGATGAATCAACGGCGCGATCAGCGCGGCCAGCGTTTGCAGTGCGCCTGGATCGGGCTGGCGCACCTCCACGGGTATGGGCTTGGTCGATATGTCGAGCGGCACCTCCGGCGTCTGCGCCTGGGACTTCGGCCGTTCGAGCTCCTTGCGCAGGTTCTGCAGCACCTCGGACGCCCGCTCGAGGGTGCCGGTTCCGGTGGCGGCGCCGCGCAGGCTTTCGATCTTCTGGCGCAGGGTGGACTGGTAAGCGGGAAGATCGCTGGCGAGCTGATTGACCTGTGCGGCAATGAGGCCGCCGAGCGCGAACAAGACGCTGAACGCGGCAAGGACGACGAGGAAGACGGCCGCGATGCGAGGACAGCGCAGGCGCTGCAGCAGGGCAATGAGCGGCGCAAGCACGAAGCTCATCAGCACCGCGAGCACGATGGGCACCAGCACGTCGCGGGCGAAATACAGAGCCCCGACCAGCACCACGGCTATGAAAACGGCTGCGGCCGCCGAGCTCTGCCTCGGCGCGCTCAACCGAGTCCGCAGTCTTGCCGATCTGATCTCATTCATGTGCGCCAGTCGCGCCAATCTAAGCGGTCTTGCGCGGCGCCGCGGTGCTTTTATCGCCTGTGTTGGGCGTGCCCGCAGGCTCGATCAGCAACATATGCACTCCCTCTTTGGCCACCGGCCGATGCTCGACCCCTTTCGGCACAATGTACATCTCGCCCGGTCCGAGCGAGATCGTGCCACCCCGCAGCTGGATGTCCAGCTTTCCCTTGAGCACCAGAAAAAAGTCGTCCGTCTCCTCGTGCTTGTGCCAGACGAACGCGTCTTTCACCTTCACGACCATCACGTCGTAGTCGTTGAGCTGGGCAATCGTTCGAGGCGACCAGTATTCCGAGAAGGTCGCCAGCTTCTCCGCCAGATTGATCTTGTCCTGCATTCCTGGATCCAGGTTGGAGACGTCGACCAGCGTACAGCCCCTGCGTGAACGCATCAAACGAGCCTCTGTTTGCGCCACATCCGCGCCAGGGTGCGGTCGCGCCATAAGCACGCATGCAGCAATGCAGCACCGGCGTGGAGCGCGACGAGAGCGACGAGCGAGATCGCGCAAACGACATGGATGACGTGCGCCAGACGATAGGTGGACAAGTCGGGCGACAGGGGATAGGGCAAGGTGAGAAGACCAAACACGACCGTCGGCACGCGGACGGGTGTGCTCGTCGCCATCAGCCATCCCGATACCGCCATGGCGAGAAGCAACGCGTAAAGCGACGCGTGAACGACCTTCGCCGTGGCGACCAGCAAAGGGGTCGCAGCCTCAGGCCCGGGTGTGGCGGTCAGCATACGCAGGCAGAGCCGCGCAAGGGTGAGCATCAAAACGGCAATCCCGATGCTCTTGTGGGTCTGCGTCAGCTCGAAGCGCGTGCCGATGTCGTCGACCACCTGGACCATGTAAACGCCGCAGGCGAGCGCGGCGCAGACGAGAGCAGCGCTCGCCCAATGGATGAGCCGCACCGCCAGCGGCCAACTGGCCGCCGCCTCATTCATCGCTGAGCGCGCGCGTCTTCACGGTGATCTCGAGCGTCATCGATGACAGGTATGCCGAACGGCATGCCGAATTCGGACCTCGCGATCGTGCCTGTTGCCACGACCGCAACGGCACGCCCCTTGGCCGAGGGGCCGGGCTCGACGCCCACGGTCAGCGTGATCGGCCGGGTTACGCCAAGCATGCTGAGATTGCCGGTGACCCGCGCGGTATGCGAGTCGATCTTCTCGACCTGGGTGGACGTGAAGCTCAGGGTGGGAAATCTGGCCGCGTTGAGCAGGACGGGGCTCTTGACGAAATCGTTGATGGGCGGCGAGCCGAGATCGACAGAAGCCGACTCTACGGTGAAGCCGGTAAAGCTGTTGGCCGGACGCTCGAAATCAATGAGGATGCGGCCCGCATATCGGGTGAAGCGGCCCCGTGTGGTCGGGAAGCCCACGGCCTCAATCTTGAAACCGATGGACGTGTGCGCCTCGTCTATCCGCCAGCTCTGCGCCGCATCCCCTGGGCCCGCGGTACCAGAGACGAGCAGCGTCACGACCGCAAGCGCGAGCACGCCGCGGAGGGGCACCGGCACGCTTCGCATCAGGCAATACAGGCTCAACGGCGGGGGCCCTCGCTCGACATGTCGCGAGGGTGATCCCCACAGACCGGGCAAATTCGTGGCCTGCTACCAGCTCTGGCCCGGCCGGGGAGATCGGGCTAAGGTTTCGGTCGGCGGGGGAGCCAACGCGGCGCGGACATCGCGCAGGTCAACGCGGATGTGGAGATGACCAGGATCATCGGCCTTGCTGTTGCTCTCGTTTCATTGTCGAAGATCGCGCTGGCAGCGGACGCTCCGGCCTATGTTGCGCCTGCGCCCACGGGAGACGCCAAGAGCACCATCGTGAGCGGCATATTGATGATCGTGAACGGCGCCATCATGGCGGAGGCAGATCGCCGGCATCAGGAGTGCGCCACCTTCGTCGCGGGGCTCGATCCGCGCGGCTTTCCGATCTTCCGCCAGGCGTGCCGCATGCCGGAGAGCGCCGCCAGATAGGATCGATCGACCCGACCACACCGGCCGCTCCGGGCGGCGAGCATAAACCCGTTATCTGATCGCAACTCGAGTCTCTTCTGATCCGTGCTCTACATCATCTACCAGGAAGATCGGGACGAAGGCGCAGCAGGCATCCGCGCCGCCAACAGAGACAAGCATTTCGCCTATCTTGAACGTCACAAGGGCGTTCTGGTGCTGGGCGGGGCACTGCTCGCCGACGACGGCGTCGCACGCACGGGAAGCTGCCTGATCATCAACGTCGCGAGCCGGGAAGAGGCGGAGGAGCTCTCCCGCAACGAGCCCTTCCGCAAAGCCGGACTCTTCAAGAGCGTCAAGATCGCGCGCATGCGACGGGGACAGTGGAACCCGGCCGCCGCGCCCAAGAGCGCGGAAGGGAATTAGGCGCTGATGCCGCTCCGCGGTGTTGGATTTTAAAGTTTCGCAGGGCCGAGGCATCGCCTCGCCCTCGCTGACCATCCGTGGCGACATATTATGCGACGCAATGCGCCGCCCCCTGCGTAACGGTCAGGCCGGGGCTTGCGCGCTCGGTCCGGCGGAGCTCGTTACGCGTTCATCGACTCGAAGAACTCGCCGTTGTTCTTGGTGTTGCGCAGCTTGTCGAGCAGGAAGTCGATCGCATCCATCGTGCCCATCGGATTGAGGATGCGGCGCAGGATGTACATCTTTTTGAGCTGATCGGGAGCCACCAGGAGCTCTTCCTTGCGGGTTCCGGAACGGGTGATGTCCATCGCCGGAAACGTGCGCTTGTCCGCCACCTTTCGGTCGAGAATGATCTCCGAGTTGCCGGTGCCCTTGAACTCCTCGAAGATCACCTCGTCCATGCGGCTGCCGGTGTCGATCAGCGCCGTTGCGATGATGGTAAGCGAGCCGCCCTCCTCGATGTTGCGAGCAGCGCCGAAGAAGCGCTTGGGGCGCTGCAGCGCGTTGGCGTCGACGCCGCCGGTCAAAACCTTGCCCGACGATGGCACCACGGTGTTGTAGGCGCGTCCCAGCCGGGTGATGGAATCGAGCAGGATGACCACGTCGCGGCTGTGCTCGACGAGACGCTTGGCCTTCTCGATGACCATCTCCGCCACCTGGACGTGGCGCGATGCCGGCTCGTCAAAGGTGGACGACACCACCTCGCCTTTGACCGAGCGCTGCATGTCGGTCACCTCCTCGGGCCGCTCGTCGATCAGAAGGACGATCAGATAGCACTCGGGATGGTTGGCAGTGATCGAGTGGGCGATGTTCTGCAGCAGCACCGTCTTGCCGGTGCGCGGCGGCGACACGATCAGCGCACGCTGGCCCTTGCCAATCGGAGCGACAATGTCGATGACCCGGGCCGAGAGATCCTTCTTGGTCGAATCCTCATGCTCCATGCGCAGCCGCTCCTCGGGATAGAGCGGCGTGAGGTTGTCGAAGTTGACCTTGTGACGCGCCTTCTCGGGATCCTCAAAATTGATGGTGTTCACCTTGAGCAGCGCGAAATAGCGCTCGCCTTCCTTCGGCGAACGGATGTGGCCGTCTATGGTGTCGCCGGTGCGCAACCCGAAGCGGCGGATCTGGGAGGGGGAGACATAGATGTCGTCGGGACCGGGGAGGTAGTTCGCCTCCGGCGAGCGGAGAAAGCCGAAGCCGTCGGAGAGCACCTCGACCACGCCCTCACCGACAATATCGGTCTCCCGCATGGAGAGCTGCTTGAGAATACCGAACATCAGCTCCTGCTTGCGCATGGTGCTGGCGTTCTCGACCGTAAGCTCCTCGGCAAAGGAGACGAGCTCACCTGGCGTCTTGGCCTTGAGGTCCTGAAGTTTCATTTCCCGCATGCGGGGGGTCCTATGGAGGGGATCGGGGAGCTAAAAAATGCCGATCATGGTGCAGAGGGGGATCGCAGGTCTTGCGCTCGGGGCTGCTGCCGCGGCACGCCCAGTCCCATTTGGTTGGACCGGTCCTGGACGCATCTGCCTGCGTTGGGGGAGATAAGGCCAACATATGAAAATAAAGTTCCTGACGCAAGTACTCACTGGCTTCGGCTCTTGTGGATTTTTTGTTTACGCCGCTCCGGGCCGCAGCTGCCGCGCTCAGAATGGTTTGACCACCGCCAGGATCACGATCCCGATCATCAGCACGGTCGGCAGCTCGTTGATAATGCGATAAAATTTGGCCGAGTGCCGGTTGCGGTCAAAGGCGAAGTCACGCACCCAGCGCACCAGAAGGCCGTGCGCGCCCGACAGAATCAGCACAAGCAGGAGCTTGAGCTGGAGCCAACCGGCGCTGAACCAGCCGCCTTTCCAGGCAAGCCATAGACCCAGCACCCAGGCCGCAATCATTGCAGGGTTGATGATGGCCTTGAGCAGACGCCGCTCCATCAGCTTGAAGGTCTCGGACTGCTTCGAGCCAGGCGGGGCATCGCAGTGATAGACGAACAGGCGGGGCAGATAGAGCATTCCCGCCATCCAGGCGATCACGGCAATGATGTGAAAAGCCTTTACCCAGTCGTACATGGGTCGCGCCGATTGCTAGTGAGCGGCCAGACGGGCATGGACGGCACTAGCCGCGTATACGCTTGAGCATCTGCTCGACGTGAGCGATCGGCGTCTGCGGCAGAATGCCGTGCCCGAGATTGAAAATGAAAGGACCCTGCGACAGCTTATCGAGAATATTGGCGATTGCATTATCAAGAGCCGCACCCCCTGCCACGAGCGCCAAGGGATCGAGGTTGCCCTGCACCGGCCGGCGGCGCTGAACCTGCTCGCGCACAAAATCAAGATCAGCGGTCCAGTCCAGGCCGACGGCATCAAGTGGCAGGTCTGTTGCGTATCGAGCAATGCCGGTGCCGATCCCGCGCGGGAATCCGATGATTTTCGCGCCGGGAGCTTTGGCCCGCACTCCCGCAATGATCCGGCCGGTCGGCTCCAGACACCAGCGCTCGAGCTCCTGCGGCGGCAGCACTCCCGCCCAGGTGTCGAAGATCTGCACGGCGTCCACGCCTGCCTCGAATTGTCCCGTCAGGTACTCGACCGAGCTGGAAACCAGGAGATCGATCAGGGCTGCAAACGTTTGCGGGTCGCGATAGGCGAACAAGCGGGCCGAAGACTGGTCCGCGCTCCCCATGCCGGCAACCATGTAGGTTGCGACCGTCCAAGGCGCTCCGCAAAAGCCGAGCAGCGCGACGGAGGACGACAGCCTGTCTTTGACCTCCGCAATTGCCTCGTAGACCGGCCTCAGCCGGGAATGATCGATCCGGCGCTTGAGCTGCTCGAGCCTGCCCGCATCGGTGATCGGATCAAGACGCGGCCCTTCTCCCTCCACGAACCAGACCTCCTGGCCCAGGGCATAAGGGACGAGCAGAATATCGGCGAACAGGATTGCAGCATCGAGCCCGAAGCGCCGCACCGGCTGCAACGTGACCTCCGCCGCAAGCTTTGGAGTAAGACAAAGCTTGAGGAAGTCCCCCGCACGCTCCCGCACGGCCCTGTATTCCGGCAAGTAGCGCCCAGCCTGGCGCATCAACCACACCGGAGGAGGGAGCCGGCAGTTGCGGTCGAGCACCTCGATGATCGGTTTGTTCACACTGTCCTGTCCAAGTGAGCTCTTCCAAATATCAGGATCTAAGAATCCTTTTGTGATTCTTGGAGCGTTGATTGGACTCACGCCCAGCGATCCACATGTCGTACACACTCGGCAACGTTTACGCCTGTTCTGGCGAGAGTGGTAAGGTTCAGACGCGAATGCAGGATGTCCGGCCCTACAGGGCACAGTTGGGGTCGTCGTTCACATGTCATCCACGCAAATTCCCCAGCTTCCTCCTCCCTGGCCTGGTAAGCATCAGTCCGATCCCCAGCGGCAGATGTGGGGAAGGAATAGGACCTCTTGGGCGCGGGGCCTTGCGTCACGACCGTAGGCGTGGCTTTGTCCGCATAAATCCACAGCTTGTATTCAGGCTCGAAGGTGCAACGCGCCAACAGCTATTTCCATCTGCATCTGGTCTCCGACGCTACCGGCGAGACGCTTACGACAGTGGCGCGGGCGGCAACGTCCCAGTACACCAAAATCCTGCCGGTCGAGCACGTTTATCCGCTCGTGCGCACGCATCGCCAGTTGGAACGGGTGCTGGCAGAGATCGAGGAAGCGCCGGGCATCGTCCTCTATACGCTGCTCGATGACGAGCTGATGCAACGCCTGGAGACCCACTGCCGCGAGCTTGGTGTGCCGTGTCTTTCGATACTTGGGCCGGTGCTGCAGCTCTTGCGCTCGTATCTCGGCGCTGAGACCGCGCACCGTGTCGGTGCCCAGCACGTGCTCAATGCCGATTATTTCCGACGCATCGACGCGCTCAACTATACCATGCTGCACGACGACGGACAGCATCTCGAAGGGCTGGAAGAAGCTGACGTCGTGCTCGTAGGCGTCTCGCGAACTTCAAAGACGCCTACCTCGATTTATCTTGCCAACCGCGGCGTCAAGACCGGCAATGTCCCGTTGGTCCCGGGAGTGCCGGTGCCGCGCAATGTCGAGGACCTCGCCCGCCCGCTGGTTGTCGGTCTTTACGCCAGTCCGGAGCGGATCGTTGCGATCCGGCAGAACCGGCTTCTCGGTCTCAAGGCTCACCAGGACGCCGACCAATATATCGACCGCAAGGCGGTCGCAGATGAGGTTGCGTTCTCCCGCAGGCTTTGTGCGCGCCATAGCTGGCCGAGCATCGATGTCACCCGCCGCTCCATCGAGGAGACCGCGGCAGCGGTTCTCAGCCTTCTGGCCGAGCGGCGCCGCCAGCCGGCGACCTGACGTATGCAACTGTGGCTTGGGGCGGCTCCGCTGATCCTCGCCTCGCGCAGCGCCGTTCGACATGCGATTTTGGCCGGGGCGGGAGTTCCGCACGTCATCAAGCCCGCCGACATCGACGAGCGCATGATCGAATCACGAGCAGGTGCAGGGCATTGCGGGGAAGTGGCAGACCTGCTCGCCCGGGAGAAGGCAGTCGCGGTCTCGACCCGTCATGCCGGATCCTATGTCCTCGGGGCCGACCAGACGCTGGCACTCGGGGAACAAAGGTTCTCCAAGCCGGCGAACGCTGCTCTAGCCCGCAAGCAACTCGCTTGTCTCCGCGGCCGCACCCATGAGCTGCACTCCGCGATTGCCGTCGTGCGCGACGGCAAAGTCATATTCCAGCATCGGGAGCGCGCCCGGCTGACCATGCGCGAGTTTACCGACGAATTTCTCGATGCGTACCTCGCTGCGACGGGAGCTGGCGCAACGGCAAGCGTGGGGGGCTATCAGCTCGAGGGACATGGTATCCAGCTGTTCGAGCGCATCGAGGGCGACTATTTCGTCATTCTTGGGTTACCGTTACTGCCGCTGTTGCAGTGTCTGCGCCGGGAAGGCCTGCTGGCCGCATGACGGATGAGGATGTGGTCCAGTGGCCGGATGGACGCAGCGATATTCGGAAAGCGGGGCGCCAGCGTGCCGCTGCACCCACAGGGGCTATAACGCGCTCGGGCCCGTCTGTGCGCGCGGCCGGGCTCGAGCCGGCGTGCGGGATGCGGGAAGATTTTGACGTGGTGCAATGTTCATCATCGGTCTCACCGGCTCCCTCGGAATGGGAAAGTCCACGACGGCGCGTTTTTTCGCGGAAGAGGGCATCCCCGTGCACGACGCCGATGCGGTCGTGCATCGGCTGTACGAGGGCGAGGCAACGGGTGCGATCGAGGCGGCCTTTCCCGGCACGACCGCGGACGGCAAGGTCGATCGCAACAAGCTGGCCGCTCGCGTCCTGGACGATCCGGCTGCGCTGAAGAAGCTCGAGGCCATCATTCATCCTCTCGTGCAGACGGCCGAGAGGAAGCTTCTCGCGCAAGCAGAGGCGCGCGGCGAGAGGATTGCCGTGCTCGACATCCCGCTCCTGTTCGAGACCGGCAGCGAGCGCCGAGTCGATGCCGTAGTGGTGGTGTCGGCACCCCCCGAGACGCAGCGCGCGCGCGTCCTGGCGCGCCCGGGAATGACCAGCGACAAGCTCGAAACCATCCTCGCGCGACAAATGCCCGATGCGGAAAAGCGCCGCCGCGCCGATTTTGTCGTGGACACATCGCAGGGATTGGACGCGGCGCGCGCTCGGGTGCGTGCGATCCTGGATGCGGTCGGTACAATGCCGCAGCGGCGAGGGTGATTCGCCGCAGGAAGCCGGCCCATGCGCGAAATCGTGCTCGATACGGAAACGACGGGACTTGATCCGGTGGAGGGACACCGGCTCGTCGAGATCGGCTGTATCGAGCTCGTCAACAAAATGCGCAGCGGCAAACACTATCACCGCTACGTCAATCCGGAACGGGACGTACCAGCTGAGGCGTTTGCCGTGCACGGCTTATCCGCCGAGTTTCTCAGCGACAAGCCGCGCTTCGCAGAGATCGCGGATGAATTGCTGGAGTTCATCGGCGATTCGGCGCTGGTTGCCCACAACGCGGTTTTTGACCTCGGCTTTCTCAATTCGGAGCTCGAACGCGCGGGGAAAAGCTCAGTTGGACGCGAGCGCCTCGTCGACACGCTCATCCTGGCGCGGCGCAAGCATCCCGCGAGTCCCAACCGCCTGGACGATCTCTGCACGCGCTATGGAATTGATGCCGCGCACCGCACCAGGCATGGAGCCCTCCTCGATGCCGAGCTGCTGGCGGACGTCTATCTCGAGCTCATCGAGGCGCAGCAGGCGCAGCTCATTCTCGTGGACACAACCTATGCTGGAGCGAGCTTCCAGGGCGACCGCGCGCCCATCCGCGTACGCCCGCAGGCGCTGGCGCCGCGTCTCTCGGTTGAAGAACAGGATGCACACGCCGCCTTCGTCGCCACCTTGGGAGCGCAGGCCATCTGGAACCGATATTTGCCGTCCGAGGCCGCCGTTCCGACCGGTGCGCCACGGTAATCCGTCGCGCGCATGTGCGGCGGGATACGCCTCGCCGACCTGACAATGCTGTGTCTCCGCCCTGCGGAAAACACCCGCTTCACGCTGGTGTGGTGGTGGGCTGCTGCCCTGGCATCTGCGCCATGCGCTGCTGATAGAGCGCAACGAAGTCCACAGGATCGAGCAGCAGCGGCGGGAAGCCGCCGTTGCGCACGGCGGTGGCGACGATCTCGCGGGCAAAAGGGAAGAGCAGGCGAGGGCACTCGATCATGATCACCGGCTGCAGCGATTGCTGCGGCACATTTTGCACCCGGAAGACACCTGCAAAGGTCAGATCAAAAGCAAACAAGACCGATCCGGAGCCATCGGCCTTGCCATCCAGCTTCAACGAAACCTCATAGTCGGTATCGGCGAGCTGCTGCACTGCCACATTGATCTGGATCTGGATGTTCGGCTGTGTCTGGCTCGGAGTCAGCGAGCGCGGAGCATTCGGGTTCTCGAAGGAAAAGTCCTTGATGTATTGACCAAGCACATTGAGCTGCGGCTGGGCTGTTCCTTGCGGGGGCGTGGCCGGGCTCTGGGCCGGGCCGCCGTTGCCGGGAGTAGTCATGGGGCTTCTCTCACTGCACTCAGGAATTGAACCAACGCAGCCGAACCGCGTGGCTAACACACGGGCTCGGACCCGACAAGGAGTGCGGCAGAGCCACCGGGTCGGAGCGAGGCGATGTCCGGGGCTGCGGTTTCTACCCCTCCGCGCCGCCGACGCGGTGCCTCTGGGCGTTCCTGGGGCGCCACTCCCGGAGCAAATTCGACGACCTGTGGGTTCCGCTCAGGGGGCACCCGGCTGCCTTGTCAGCGTGGCGCCGGCCATAAACGCGCACTTAACCAAGGACGTGGATTGAGCTCCGGCCGGGCCTTGTTGGCGCCATGGTTCGGATCGTCTATGCTGTGGTCGACGGGTGCGGCATAGCCTCTGGATCGGTCTGGGCGCGCGCCTACATAGGCATTGAGGGAACCGACGTCTGCCTCGGCCGGTTTCCGGTTGAGATTGCTCCCCGGAATCGCGCGCGTTGCGCCAGCCTAGAGCGTGGAAAGACGTGTTCGACATTTACACCATCATCTTTCTGGCGCTCGCCATCCTTATCTTCCTCAAGCTGCGCAGCGTTCTCGGACAACGCACGGGCCGCGAACGGCCGCCCTATGACCCCTACTCGGCGCGGGACGCCGTGCGCGGAGCCACCAACGACAATGTGGTCAGATTGCCGGGAAGAAGCGCGGACAGCGCTCCCGTTTCCGCCGAGCCGGTCGATGCGGCGGAGCGCTGGAAGGGCATCGCCGAGCCCGGCTCGTCGGTTGCAACCGGACTCGACGCCGTCGCGCGCGAGGACAAGTCGTTCAATGCCAAGCATTTCGTAAGCGGGGCCCGGAAGGCCTACGAGATGATCGTGCTTGCCTATGCGCAGGGCGATCGGCGCATGTTGCGCAACCTGCTTTCGCGCGAGGTGTATGAGGGTTTCGAAGCTGCGATACGCGAGCGGGAAGCCAAAGGAGAAACCGTCGAGAGCCAGTTTGTCGCCATTGAAAAATCCGACATTACGGCCGTGGAGCTGCGCAACCGCATGGCGCAGATCACAGTGCGGTTCGTCTCCCAGCTCATCTCCGTGACCCGAGACAAGGCCGGCAACGTGATCGACGGAAATGCGGAAAAGGTAACCGACGTCACCGACGTTTGGACCTTCGCCCGCGACCTGTCCTCGCGCGATCCCAATTGGAAGCTGGTGGCGACTGAAGCCGGGCAATAGCCGGAACGGACCCGACATGCCGGCGCTCGCTCGAGACCACGACACGCGGCACACCACCGTTGTAACTGCCGGCGCCACGGCGCGGCCTCGGATCGCATGCCTCCTCATCGTCGGCATGATCGCGGGGGCGATGTACGCAGGGCCGGCCACCGCGGCGGGCGAGGAGCCGTTCAAGCTTGCCGACACCCAGCTCGAGCCGCTCGATTGGGCCGCGGTTGAAGGCTGGACGAACGACGATCACCGCGCGGCGTTTTCAGTCTACAAGACCAGCTGCCAAGCCCTGCGCCAGAACCCTCGCATCCACGAGCACGGGCCGCTGCTTGCCGCGCTGTGGGAGGGGTGCCGTAAGGCCTTGCCGCTGCAGCCAGCCAATGCGGAGAGCGCACGCAGGTTCTTCGAGGAGAATTTCGTACCGGTACGCATCTCCCGGCTGGGCGAGAGCAGTGGCTTCGTCACCGGCTATTATGAGCCGATCGTTGCCGGCTCGCGCCTTCCCAACCCGGAGTTTCACGTCCCGCTTTACCGCCGTCCCGCGGACCTGGTCGCCTCCGGCCACAAGCCGGGCTCGGCTGCATTTCCGAACAGGGGTGCGCTCATCGGCCGGCGCGACCAGAACAACCAGATCGTCCCCTATTACGATCGCGGTGCGATCGAGGCCGGCGCGCTCGACGGACAGAAACTTGAAATCTGCTGGCTCAAAGATCCCTTCGACGCGCTTTCGGCTCAGATCGAGGGCTCGGCGCGGGTGATCCTGGAGGACGGCACGCCGATGCGCATCAGCTACGATTCACACAACGGCTTTCCCTATTCGGCAATCGGCCGTGCGCTCGTGGAGCGCAACCTCATCGCGCGCGAGGAAATGTCGATGCAGCGCATTCGCGAGTGGATGGAAGCGCACCCGGACGAAGCACCCAAGCTGCGGGCTACAAATCGCTCCTATACCTTCTTTCGCATTGCCGGACTGTCGAGCGACGGTGAGCCGGTAGGCGCGCAAGGCGTTCCGTTGACGCCGGGCCGCTCGATCGCGGTCGACCGCCTGCATGAGTACGGTACTCCCTTCTTCATCGCCGCGGACCTGCCGGTCGAGAGCGCCTCGGGCGTGGCTCCCTTGCGCCGATTGATGATCGCCCAGGACACGGGCTCCGCGATCGTAGGACCGGCTCGTGCGGATCTGTTCTGGGGAGCCGGAGATGACGCCGGCCGCATCGCGGGGCGCATTCGCCATACCGCGCAAGTCGTGATGTTGCTGCCGCGCGAGCTCGACATGGTCGCGGCCGGCCGGCAGGCGCCGTTGCCGCTGCCAAAGCCGAGCATCCCGGAGGTCGAGGCCAAAAAGCCGGGGCTCGAGGCCAAAAAGCAGGGAGGCAAGCCAAAAGACAGCGTGAGCGTCAAGGAGGAGCCGCAACCCTCGAGCGCAGCGAAGCGTCACGCCAGCCCCACACGCGTGCGCTACCGGTACTATTATTATCGAATATGACGTCGCGTGAGGATCCCAAACCGGCCCGCAAGCTCGACGCCGAGGACCGCGCCCTCTGGGACGAGGTGACGCGTTCGCTCAAGCCCTTGCGCGGAAGGGCGGCAGCGCCGAGCGCGCCTCGACCGAAACCGCTGCGATCAGCGCCATCCGCAAGGCCGCGGCCGCCTGTCCCGGCCGCGGCTCCGGCATCCTTGGACCGCCGGCTCAAGAGGCGTCTTGCCCGCGGCGTCGCTGCGGTGGATGACCGTCTCGATCTGCACGGCATGACGCAAGCGCAGGCGCATTCCTCGCTCTTGCGTTTCCTGCGCCGCGCCCAGGCCGGCGGCGCGAGGCTCGTGCTGGTCATAACAGGCAAGGGCGCAGCTCGCAGCGTCGCCGCACAGGACCCTGGAACAGGGTCCGGCACCTTACGCCGGCAGGTGCCGCGGTGGCTCGGCCTGCCGCCATTCCACCCCTATGTGAGCGCCTGCGAGCAGGCCGGTCCGGCGCACGGGGGAGAAGGCGCGCTCTACATCCGCATCCGCCGCCAGGTGCATGCGCCAAGTGCGTAGAGGGCAGCTCATCCCATCGGGACATCCCCCCGGGTGACCGTCTCGTTGAGCTGCTTGGTGATGCTCTCGATGCGCTCGGCCGCCGCGTTGAGGGCGCCCACGATCGCAGCGTGCGTCGTTTGTGTCCGATCGGTCGAGGCAACCGCCGCGTCCTGGAGCTTGGCCAAGTCGGTCTGCATCGCCTGCAATCGCTCTTTGCTATCGGAAAGCTCGTCGGCAAGGGTGAGCGCCGCCATGACCGTGAGCCGGGTGTCGCCGATCTCGCCGAAACGCTCGCGCAGCCGAACGATGCGCTGATCGAGATCCTCGGCGAGACGCACGAGGCGCGGCTCCTCGCCCTCCTCGCAGGCCATGCGGAACTGGCGCCCGTTGATGGTGACACTGACCTGCGGCATCGGTTGGCCTGCGGGTTGGACCAAGAGGTCACACTTGGAGATCTGCGAGCATCGTGCGGATTGTCCCCATGGCACCTTCGAGCCTCTGCGCAACGTCCCGATTGATCGTCTCCAGCGCGCGTGCGCGTGCCGCCACGGCGTCCAGGTCGGCCGCAAGTCGCGAACGATCCGCGGCGAGTGCATGCAGCTGGCCGGCGAGCGTTTGCTCCCCCCGGTCTGCGGACTGTCGCCGGTCAACCGCTGCCGCCAGCGCGTCAAGCGCGCGCGCCAGCCGCTTACTGGCAGTCTCAATCGGACTTGGTTCGCTCATTGCGGCAAAAACTCGACTGAGCGGGCGCTCCGACGCCGGCTGAAATTCATCGCGCCAGCAAGCAGTTAGTTAGCAGTCCTTACGTTATTCCGCGGTTTGGCGTCAATGTGACAAGGGCAATGACCCCGGTGATGAGCTTGGCGATGATTTGGCGATGACCGACGCGATGCCGCGTGCAATAATCGCGATCCGGCGCGTCCTGTGCAGGTTGTGCGCAGTGCACGCCTTTCATTGACACCGGTCATACCCGTGATAGAGCGTCGCCCCAACAACCCGTTTGGGGCGAATGAGCAACCCTAAGGAAACGCTTGCCGCGGTCGGGTCGGCTGCCGCGCCGTCCCTGGAGAGCCCCGGTGAGGGCCGCGAGACATACCCGCGCGCGAGCCATGATCGCATGGCGAATGCGATCCGTGCACTCGCGATGGATGCGGTCGAGCAGGCAAAGTCCGGGCATCCCGGGCTGCCGATGGGCGCCGCCGACATCGCCACGGTGCTGTTCACGCGCTTTCTGAAATTTGATGTGACCGACCCGCGTTGGCCGGACAGGGATCGCTTCGTGCTCTCCGCCGGACACGGCTCCATGCTGATTTATGCGGTGTTGCATCTTCTCGGCTGCGAAAAGATCACCATCGACGAGATCAAGCGATTCCGCCAGCTCGGCTCGCTCACGCCTGGGCACCCCGAGAATTTCCACACTCCGGGCGTGGAAACGACCACCGGTCCGCTCGGGCAGGGCTTGGGCAATGCCGTTGGAATGGCGCTGGCCGAGCGCCATCTCGCGGCGGTATTTGGTCGCGAGCTGGTCGATCATCGCACCTACGTGCTTGCTTCCGACGGCGACCTGATGGAGGGGGTGAGCCAAGAGGCGATTGCACTCGCCGGGCATCTGCGGCTCAACAAGCTGATCGTGCTGCTCGACGACAATCGCATCTCGATTGACGGCCCGCTTACGCTCGCCGATTCCGTCGATCAGCTGGGTCGTTTCGAATCCGCCGGCTGGAGCGCCAGCCGTGTGGATGGTCACGATCCACAGGCGATTGCGAGCGCGATCGAGAGGGCCCACGCTTCGGCAAAGCCATCCTTGATCGCCTGCCGCACCGTCATCGGCTTTGGCGCCCCGACCAAAGCAGGCACGGAGAAATGCCACGGCTCGCCGCTCGGCGCCGAGGAGATCCGTGGCGCACGCGAGAAGTTGAGCTGGTCGGCGTCTCCCTTCGTCATCCCAGCGGACATCGGCGATATGTGGCGGAACGCCGGGCGCGCGGGGCAGGCGGCTCGCCTGGCGTGGAGCGCTCGCGTGAAAGCGCTGCCTGCAGCTCTGCGGACCGAGCTCGAGCGCCGCCTTGCCGGTGAGGTGGGCAAGGACAGGATCGCCGCTGCGGTCTCCGCAATAAAGGAGAAGCTGGCGGCGGCTCCAAAAGAAATGGCAACGCGCAGCGCCTCGGAGCATGCGCTTGAAGTGATCACGCCGGCGCTACCGGAGATGGTCGGCGGCTCGGCCGACCTCACCGGCTCGAACAACACGCGGCCGAAGGGAATGCCGGTTCTGAGCGCAGCGGATTACGCAGGCCGCTTCATTCATTATGGCGTGCGCGAGCACGCCATGGCAGCTGCCATGAACGGGATGGCGCTGCACGGAGGAATCATCCCCTATTCCGGCACGTTCCTGGTGTTTTCCGATTATTGCCGGCCGGCCATTCGTCTTGCGGCGCTCATGGGAAATCGGGTGATTTTCGTGATGACCCATGATTCCATCGGCCTCGGCGAGGACGGTCCGACGCATCAGCCCGTCGAGCAGCTCGCCGCACTGCGCGCGATCCCCAATCTGCTCGTATTCCGCCCCTGCGATGGTGTGGAAACTGCCGAGTGCTGGCAGCTCGCCATCGAAAGCTCGCGCGGCCCCAGCGTTCTCGCGCTTACCCGCCAGAACCTGCCGCAGCTGCGGCTCGTGCGCGAGGAGACGAATCGCTGCGCCACCGGAGCCTATGAGATCGTGCCGGCGGAAAAGGGCATCGCCGATGTCTCGCTGTTCGCAACCGGGTCGGAGGTCTGCATCGCCGTTGAGGCGCGGAAGTTTCTGCGCGAGCGGGGGGTTTCCGCCCGCGTGGTGTCGGTTCCGTGCTTCGAGTTGTTCCGCAAGCAGCGTGGCGTAGTGCGCGACGAGATCATCGGCGCGGCCAAGGTCAATGTGGCGGTTGAGGCAGCCGTCCGTCAGGGCTGGGACGAGATCATCGGTCCCGACGGCGCCTTCATCGGGATGACGAGCTTCGGCGCCAGCGCCCCCTACAAGGATCTTTACCGGCATTTCGGCATTACCGCAGAGGCGGTCGCCTACGCAGCGCTGGCCCGCCTCAAGCAGCAGGCGGGAACCCCGCCGCGCAAGCACTAATTATGGGTCATGCCCGTCCCCGGCGGGCGAGGAATGAAGGAGCCCGGAATGTCAGCTCGTGTCGCAATCAACGGCTTTGGACGGATCGGCCGGAACATCCTGCGCGCCATCGTCGAGAACAACCGCGACGACATCCAGGTTGTCGGCATCAACGATCTCGCCCCGGTAGCGACCAACGCGCATCTGCTGCGGTTCGATTCCGTGCACGGCCGCTTTCCCGGCGAGGTCACCGTCAGTGCCGATTCGATCGGTGTCGGCAGCGGCAAGATCAAGGTCACCGCGGTGAAGGACCCGGCGCAACTGCCGTGGAAGGAGCTCGGCGTCGAGATAGTGCTCGAATGTACCGGCATCTTCACCTCCAAGGAGAAGGCTGCAGCGCACCTCGCCGCTGGTGCAAGCCGGGTCATCATCTCGGCGCCCGCCGAGGGCGTCGATCTCACCGTGGTCTACGGTGTCAATCACGAAAAGCTGCGGAAGGACCACAGGGTCATCTCCAACGCCTCGTGCACGACCAACTGCCTCGCGCCTGTCGCCAAGGTGCTCCATGACGCGGTGGGCATCGACAAGGGCTTCATGACCACGGTGCACTCGTACACGAACGACCAGCCTACCCTCGACCAGGTGCACAAGGATCTCTACCGGGCGCGGGCCGCGGCCATCAACATGGTCCCGACCTCGACCGGAGCAGCCAAGGCCGTCGGCTCCGTCCTGCCGGAGCTTGCCGGCAGGCTCGACGGGGTGGCGATCCGCGTCCCGACGCCGAATGTCTCGGTGGTCGATTTCAAGTTCGTCGCCAAGCGCGCGACGAGCAAGGACGAGATCAATTCCGCCGTTCGTCGCGCCGCCGAGCAGCAACTCAAGGGCATCCTCGGCTATACCGAGGTCCCGAATGTCTCCACCGACTTCAACCATGACCCACACTCCTCGGTGGTTGCCATGGACCAAACGAAGGTGATGGACGGCACGCTCGTTCGAGTGATGTCCTGGTACGACAACGAGTGGGGGTTTTCCTGCCGGATGGTGGATACCGCCGTAGCGATGAGCAAGGTGATGTGAGCCGCCAGGACCACAAGGCACAAGACCGCAAGGCCCGCCTGCGCACCCTCGACGAGGCCGAGCTCGACGACAAGCGCGTGCTCGTGCGGGTCGACCTCAACGTCCCGATCGAGGACGGAAAGGTCGCCGATGCGACGCGCATCGAGCGCTCGGTGCCCACCATCCGGGAGATTGCGGACAAGGGAGGGAAGGTGATCCTCCTTTCGCATTTCGGCCGCCCGAAAGGACGCGACAGCAAGAGCTCGCTCGAGCAGGTGGTTCCGGCTGTTGCTGCCGCGCTCGGCCGCCCCGTGGGTTTCGTGCCGGACTGCGTCGGGGAGCAAGCGCGCGCCGCAGTAAATCGCATGCGCAGCGGCGACGTGCTGTGCCTGGAGAACACGCGTTTCCACGACGGCGAGGAGCGCAACGACCCCGAGCTCGTGGCGGAGCTCGCCGCACTGGGCGATGTCTTTGTCAATGACGCCTTCTCGGCGTCCCACCGCGCGCATGCTTCTGTGGAGGGCTTAGGTCACCGCCTGCCGGCCTATGCCGGTCGCGCCATGCAGCAAGAGGTCGAGACCCTGACCAATGTTCTCGAAGCGCCAAAACGCCCGCTGGCGGCGATCGTAGGAGGCGCCAAAATCTCGACCAAGCTGGAGCTCCTCGGCAATCTCCTGGAGAAGGTCGATGTCCTCGTGATCGGCGGCGGCATGGCCAACACCCTTCTCGCCGCCCTCGGCAAGCCGGTCGGCAAATCGCTCTGCGAGCACGATCGGGTGGCGCAGGCGCGCTCCATCCTGGAGCGGGCCAAGGCCGAGCGCCGCGAGATCGTACTGCCGGTCGACGTGGTCACCGCCGAGAAGCTGGAGCGCAACGCGCCGTGGCGCACCGTACCGGTGGACGCGGTCGGGCCTTCCGACATGATCCTGGACATCGGCCGGCGCAGCATCGAGCACGTTTGCTCCGTGCTTGCACGGGCGAGGACGCTGGTCTGGAACGGACCCCTCGGCGCTTTCGAGACGGAGCCCTTCGATACCGGCACCATCGAAGTTGCGGAAGCGGCGGCGGAGCTCTCGAGCGCAGGCGAGCTTGTCAGCGTTGCCGGCGGAGGCGATACCGTCTCCGCACTGCACGCGGCCGGAGCGGCGGAGCGGTTTACGTATGTTTCGACCGCGGGCGGCGCGTTCCTGGAGTGGCTGGAAGGCAGGCGGCTGCCCGGGGTAGAAATTCTCAAGGTGCACTGAAGGTGCACTGACCGGAACCGCAAGAAAAAGGAGGAGTGGCGATGAACCTCGCTGAGCTCAACAAGATCGCTCAAGCCATGGTTGCCCCAGGCCGTGGCATTCTGGCAGCGGACGAATCGTCCGGCACGATCAAGAAGCGCTTCGACTCGATCGACCTGGAATCCACGGCGGACAGCCGCCGCGACTACCGGGAGCTGCTGTTCCGCGCCAGCGAGGGGATGTCCAAATGCATCTCGGGCGTGATTCTGTACGACGAGACGATTCGCCAAAACGCGAAAGACGGCACGCCTCTGGTCAAGTTGATCGAAAAGGCGGGAGCAATCCCCGGCATCAAGGTCGACAAGGGCACCAAGCCGCTGCCGTTCTCGCCGGGAGAGGTGATCACCGAGGGGCTCGACGGGCTGCGCGAGCGGCTGATCGAATATCGCGGGCTCGGCGCCAGGTTCGCGAAATGGCGCGCCGTCATCGACATCGGTCCGGGCATTCCGAGCTACGCGGCGATCATGACCAATGCACATGCGCTCGGACGCTACGCTGCGCTCTGCCAGGAGGAGAGCATCGTCCCCATCGTCGAGCCGGAAGTGCTGATGGACGGCGACCACGACGCCGATCGCTGCTACCTGATCACGGAGTGGCTGCTCAAGACCGTGTTCGAGCAGCTGTATTATCAGAAGGTCGCGCTCGAGGGCATGGTTCTCAAACCCAACATGGTGGTCGCGGGCAAGAAGGCGAAGCGGCGTGCCGGCGTCGAGGAGGTGGCGGAAAAGACCGTGAAGGTGCTGCGGGCCTGCGTGCCGGCCGCAGTCCCCGGCATCGCCTTCCTCTCCGGCGGCCAGTCCGATGAGGAGGCCACCGCCCATCTCGACGCCATCAACCGCCTGGGGCCGTTCCCGTGGCGGCTGACTTTCAGCTACGGGCGGGCGCTGCAAGCTGCACCCCTGAAGGCCTGGTCCGGGAAGACCGAGAATGTGGCCGCCGCCCAGCGCGCCTTCACCCACCGGGCGATGATGAACGGCCTCGCTACACGTGGGCAGTGGAAGCAGGATCTGGAGAAGAAAGCGGCCTGATCACAATAGATCACCGGCCCGCGTACCGAGGGGTAAGCCGCGTCGAAACTGCCGATCGATTGTCAGGGCATCAGGGCGCACGCTGACAGAGATCGTGCGGTAACGGAGGGTAGTTTTTAGGGGCCGCTACGGCGCCTTTACCCTCTCGTAGGGTTGATAGTCTACAAATGCCCCCATTCCGCCGGATTGCGGGGGCAATCGACCCGAATGGCGTCCCGAGCGAAAGCAGCCGATACCAGGCGCCCTGTTCCGCGTCTCTACCTTGTGACCCCGGAGGACCCCGCCGGCGTGGGAAATGCGCTGGGGCAGGCCCTCGAGGCCGCCGAGTTTGCAGCTGTGCTGCTGCGGCTCCCGGATGACGCCGAATCTGCCCAATTCAAATGGCTCAACGCATTCAGGCCCGGCGTTCAGGAAAAAGGGGTCGCTCTCCTGCTCGACGGAAATGCCGCCCTTGCGGTGCGTGCGGGAGCCGACGGTGCCCACCTCAACGGCGTGGAGGCGCTCAGGAACGCCCTGCCCCGCCTCAAGCCGGATCGCATCGCCGGCTGCGGCCGCCTTGCGAGCCGGCATGACGCCATGGTCGCGGGCGAGTTGGGTGCGGACTATGTGATGTTCGGCGAGCCCGACGGCGCCGGCTGCCGCCCTTCCCTGTCCGCCATCCTGGAACGGATAGAATGGTGGGCCGAGTTGTTCGAGCTACCCTGCGTCGGATTTGCCGGCGCGCTCGACGAAGTGGAGCCGCTCGCCCGCGCGGGGGCTGACTTCATCGCGGTTGGCGATTGCGTGCTCTCCGACACGCGGGGATGCGCAGTCGCGGCAGCGGAGGCAGTGCGACGGGTCGCGAATGCGGAGGTGCCCGCATGAGCTGGCTCCGGCGTTCCGCAGTCGCCGTTGTACTCCTGCTCGTCCCGGTCGGGACGTGGATCTCGCCTGGAGCGGGGCAGGGACCGGCACAACCGATCACGCCTCTTCCTGCCGCCGCCGCAAAGCCCGCGGCCAAGCCCAAGCCGATCCCTACCAAGCCGGCGTCGAGTACGCCCGTTGCGCAGGTAAGCTCAGCGCCCTCCCAGAGCTCCCCCGTCGCGCAGCGGGACCGCGCCCCGGACCTGGCGTACGGTGCCTTCCAGCGGGGCTATTATCTCACCGCCTTCGCCATCGCGACCCGCCGCGTCGAGGAGAAGAACGATGTCAAGGCCATGACGCTGCTGGCGGAGCTTTATGCCAACGGCTACGGGGTACAGCGCGACGACAAGAAGGCGGCTGAATGGTACCGGCTGGCGGCGGACCGCGGCGACCGCGAAGCCATGTTCGCGCTCGGCCTGTTTTGCCTCGGCGGGCGGACCGGAGCCGCCGACGGCGAGCGGGGTGCAAAGCTTCTGGCAGCAGCTGCCAAGCTTGGCCATCCCGCCGCTTCCTACGACCTCGCTCTTCTTTATCTCGAGGGGAGAGTCTTTCCTCAGGATTTCACGCGCGCTGCCGAGCTCTTTCGCGCCGCCGCTGACGCCGGCAACCCGGAAGCGCAATACGCGCTCGCTACCCTCTACAAGGAGGGCCGGGGCGTGCCGAAGGACCCGAGCGAGGCCGCACGCCTTCTGGCAGCCGCATCAGCTGCAGACAACACCGATGCCGAGGTGGAATACGCTATCGCGCTGTTCAACGGCATCGGGCTTGCGCGGGACGAATCGCGCGCTGCCACGCTTCTACGGAAGGCCGCGCGAAAGGGAAATCCGGTCGCACAGAACCGCCTGGCGAACATCCTGGCTGTCGGCCACGGGATAAAGGCTGATCCGGTCGAAGCGGTCAAATGGCACATCGTCGCCAAGGCCGGCGGTGTGAGCGACGTGCCGCTCGATACTTTCGTACAAAAGCAGTCACCTGAGGTACGCACGGCCGGGGAGAAAGCAGCCAAGCCTTGGCTCGACGCAATCAAGGAAAAACACGAGTCTCGCTCTTGACGCTGTGGCCCCCCGCGGGCACAGCGGCCCTCTTTTCCCGTCGTGCTGATGAGCCGCCTCCCGGCCGCAGCAAGCGATTGTTCGGTGCCGCCACCCCCTCATGCTCCGCTCCGCCCTGCTCAACGTGATGATAAAAGCCGCGCAGAAGGCTGCTCGCGCGCTCAAGCGGGACTTTGGCGAGCTCGAGCACCTTCAGGTCTCGGTGAAAGGACCCGCCAATTTCGTCAGCGCGGCCGACCGTCGGGCGGAGCAGACGCTACGGGAGGAGCTCGACCGAGCGCGGCCGGGCTACAGTTTTCTCGGCGAGGAAGGCGGGCGCTACGACGGAACCGACAAAACCCATTGCTGGGTCGTCGATCCCCTCGATGGCACGCTGAATTTCCTGCATGGGATTCCGCATTTCGCCATCTCGATTGCGCTCGAGCGCGAGGGCGCCATCGTGGCCGGCATCATCTATAATCCGATAACCGACGAGCTGTTTACCGCAGAGCGCGGCAAGGGCGCGTTTCTCAACGACCGCCGCATCCGGGTGGCATCGCGCAAACGGCTTCCTGATGCGGTCATTGCCTGCGCACTGCCCCATCCGAGCCGAGGCGATGTGGCGCTTGCGCGCCGCGAGCATTCGGCCGTGCAGGAGACGGTAGCAGGACTGCGGCGATTCGGGGCTGCTGCGCTTGACCTGGCGTGGGTCGCCGCGGGCCGTGTCGACGGATACTGGGAACGAGGCCTTGCTCCTTGGGATATGGCAGCGGGGATTGCGCTGGTCCGTGAGGCTGGAGGGTTCGTCACCGACCTTTCCGGAGGAGAGATTGCGCTGGGCTCGGACGGCATCCTTGCCGCCAACGAGCCGCTGCACCGGGATCTCCTTCGCCTGCTCAGCCACTCCGCGCGGCCGGCCGCCGCTGCGGCAGGATGACCTGCGGCTTTTGGGCATCACCGCGTGAGGGACGGGTCTGTCACTGGAGAAGCGGCGCGGCGCCGGTGGCGTCTTGCGGGTTCTTCCTTCCGTCGCGGCCGTGCCGTATTCTGACGTAGATTGAGACGGGCGGCCAAGAATTGCACGCATGGCGCAAGATATCGATCCTTTCAAGCTTTCCTCACCACGGATTTTTCTCGTCCGGATGCTGGTGTTCCTCGTTCTTTGCGCGCTCGTGGTGGTCATTCTCTACAAGCAGATCTGGGTCGCTTTCCTGGCCAATCCCGGGCTGAACGCGCTGATTATCGGCGTTCTCGCGATCGGCATTGCGCTCGCCTTCCGGCAGGTCATTCGGCTGTTCCCGGAAGTGAGCTGGGTGAACGGCTTTCGCCTTGCCGACCCCGGTATTGCGGTCGAGCGGCCGCCCGTGCTGCTTGCCCCCATGGCGGTCCTGCTCGGCGACCGCATCGGCCGAATGGCGATCTCGTCCCAGCTGATGCGCGGCATCCTCGATTCGATCGCCACGCGGCTCGATGAAGCGCGCGACATGTCTCGCTACATGATCGGCCTTCTCGTCTTTTTAGGGCTGCTCGGCACCTTCTGGGGCCTCATCGAGACGATGGGCTCGATCGGAAATGTCATCAACACTCTCAAGCCCGGCGGCGATGCGGCGGCGATTTTTGATTCGCTCAAGGAAGGCCTCGCCGCCCCGCTCGGGGGAATGGGCATATCCTTCTCGTCCTCGCTGTTCGGGTTGGCCGGCTCGCTGGTGCTGGGCTTCCTCGACCTGCAGACGAGCCAGGCGCAAAATCGCTTCTACACCGATCTGGAAGATTGGTTGTCCACTACGGTACGAGACCTCGTCGTCGACCGCGAGGGAGCGGCAAGCGCGCCGGCGGGGTTGCTTTCGGGAGATCTCAAGACTGCGATCGACCGCTTGCGAGATGTCGTTGCAGAAGGCGGCTCAAACCGGGCGACGACCACCGCCATGGCGAATCTTGCCGAGGCCATTCAGGGGCTGGTCCATCATATGCGCACGGAGCAGCAGATGATCCGCGATTGGGTCGATTCCCAGGCCCAGCAGCATCGTGACGTCCGCCGCCTCCTGGAAATCCTCGTACGGGAAAACGTGAACAAATAGGTGAATCGGATGGCCCTTGCACGCGCGCGCCGGGACGGCGGCATGAACTATTGGCCGGGCTTTGTCGATGCGCTCTCGACCCTCCTCCTCGGCATGATCTTCCTGCTCACAGTGTTCGTGCTCGTACAATTCTATTTGACCCAGGAGGTTTCCGGAAAGGACACGGCGCTGAGCCGCCTCAATGCGCAGATCGCGCAGCTCACCGAGCTGCTCGCTCTGGAGAAGACCGGCAAGCTCAGTCTCGAGGAGCAGCTCGCGCAGATTCGCTCGAGCCTTGCCGCGTCCGAAGGCGAGCGCGACCGCTATCGCGGGCTCTATGAGGGGATCGGCAGCGGGGCCGCGAGCGCTCAGGGCAAAGTCAACGAGCTCAGCGGGCAGCTCGACGCCGAGAAAAAGCTCACCGCCCGCGCGCTGGCGCAGGTGGAGATTCTCAATCAGCAGATTTCCGCCCTGCGCCGCCAGCTTTCCGCACTCGAGGAGGCGCTCGATGCAAGCGAGAAGAAGGACAAGGAATCCCAATCCCACATCGCCGATCTCGGCCAGCGGTTGAACCTCGCCCTGGCGCAACGGGTGCAGGAGCTGTCGCGCTATCGGTCGGACTTCTTCGGGCGGCTGCGTACGATCCTCGGCAACCGTCCGGACATCCGCATCGTGGGCGACCGATTCGTGTTCCAGTCGGAGGTATTCTTCGACACCGGCAAGGCGACCCTCGACAAGCCCGAGGGCCGCGCCGAGCTCGACGGGCTCGCCGGCGCGCTGCTCGATCTGGAGAGGAAGATTCCGGGCGAAATTCCCTGGGTGCTGCGAGTCGACGGGCACACCGATATACGGCCCATCAACAGCACGCTCTACAAGAGCAACTGGGAGCTTTCGGCGGCACGCGCGATCTCGGTGGTGCAATATCTCATGGCCAAGGGGGTATCGCCGCAGCACCTCGTGGCAGCCGGTTTCGGCGAGTTCCAACCGATCGAAACCGAGAAGACGGAGGAAGCGTTTACCCGCAACCGCCGCATCGAGCTCAAGCTCACGGAGCGATGAAAGAAAGAGCGTCGCCTCGCGCTCGGTCGATCTGCCCTGCTGCTGCTGGAATGTGTGAGCCGGGCTTCACTCTGCGGCGCTATCAACCGGACGATGAGGACGCCGCCGTCGAGCTGTGGCGGCGCACATGGCAGCTCGTCTACCCCGCCATCGATTTCTCCGTGCGCCTGGATTGGTGGCGCCGCCGCTGGCGCGATGAGCTTGTCCCGGCTGCGACCATTATCATCGCCGAAGCTGCGCAAGGCGTGGTCGGATTTGTGACGGTCGATCCGGAGAGCCTCGATCTCGATCAGATCGTGGTGGCAACGGAGGCCTGGGGCTCGGGCGTTGCCGCGGCATTGCTGGCGGAGGCCAAACGCATCTCGCCCAGGGGCCTCGATCTGCACGTCAACAGCGACAATTCCCGGGCCATTCGCTTTTACGAGAAGCAGGGCTTCAGCGTCTGTGCCGAAGCCATCAACTGGCGCTCCGGGGCGCCTGTGCTCAAGATGAGCTGGCGGCCTCGCTCCGGCAGCGCCTAGCGGTACGACTATGCGGTGGCGGCGCTCGCGGCATCCTCAGCCGGCGGCTGCGCTCGGAGCGGGACCGTGAATGAGAAGGTGGAGCCCTGGCCGAGGGTCGAGTCGACCCAGATCTTTCCTCCATGCATCTCGATGATCCGTTTCGAGATCGCGAGCCCGAGTCCGGTCCCGCCCTTTTCTTTTGTCATCGTGGTGTCCGCCTGCGCAAACTCCTGGAAGAGCTTGGCCTGGTCCGCCGCGGAAATGCCCGGGCCGGTATCGCGCACAGCGACATGAAACATGCCCTCCGTCGCAGAGGCGGTAACGGCCACTTCGCCCTTGTCGGTGAACTTGATCGCGTTGCCGACCAGGTTCAGCAGCACCTGCGTCAACCGACGCTCGTCGCCGTAGCCCCGCGGCAGGCTCGGCGCAACGTCCATGGTAAAGCCGATGTGTTTCTCGCTCGCCAAAGGCTCGACCGCGGCAAATGCCCCCTGAACGACATTCTTCATCGAATATTCCGAGAGCGACAGCACGAGTTGCCCAGCCTCGATCTTCGACAGATCGAGCACATCGTTGATGAGTCCGAGGAGATGCTTGCCGTTGCGCTCGATGCGCTCGAGCACGCCGCGCATCCGTTCAGGCGTCTCGCCGTAGACACGATCGAGGACAAGCTCGGTGTAACCGAGAATGGCGTTAAGTGGTGTGCGCAGCTCGTGGCTCATGTTGGCGAGGAACTGCGACTTGTGTTGGCTGGCCTCGGCGAGCTGCCGGCTCTTGTCCTGGATTTCCTCGAACAGGCGCACGTTTTCAATGGCAATCACGGCCTGGTCGGCGAAGGTCGAAACCAGCTCGATCTGCTTGTCGCTGAACGGCTGTACGGTCGATCGAATCAGCGCCATGACACCGATCGGTGCTCCCTCGCGTAAAAGAGGAACGCCGAGCATGGTGCGTATGCGTCCGAGCTTGAGGACGTCGGTGACCGCATATTCCGGATCTTGATGAATGTCGTGAATATGAATGACTTTTCCCTCAAGCAACGTCCGGCCGACGCACGAGCCGCGCCCAGGCTTCTGAGGAAAATTCCGAAACACCTCCTGATGCTCTCGCGAGGCATGGTATGAAGCCGCAATTTGGAATTCCGCGTCCCTCGGCCGCCAGATATTCACGATATCAGCCTCGCATAGGCGCGCCGCCGATTCGACTAGTGTGCCAGGCCAGGGTTCGACCTTCACGATCCGCCTGCCGCGGATCGTGTCTGGCGAGCAGGCGCTTGCGTCGGAGGGCCGCGCGGAGATGCGCCCGCAGGCAGCTCATCCGATCGCCGAGGAGGCGGAAGAGCCGCTGATCCTGGTGGTGGACGACGATGCGACCGTGCGTGAGCTCGTGGTGCGGCACCTCGAGCGGGCGGGGTTTGCGGCGGTGGCGGCGCGCGGCGGCCAGGAGGGACTTCGCCTGGTGCGGGAATTGCGGCCGGCGGCGGTGACCCTCGATATCATGATGCCAGACCTCGACGGCTGGACGGTGCTGGCGGCGATCAAGGGTGATCCGGCGCTGGCCGGCATTCCGGTGATTCTGATGTCGATCGTAGACCAGAAGAACCGCGGCTACGCGCTGGGCGCGGCGGAGTACCTGGTGAAGCCGGTAGATCGCGGCAAGCTTGTAGCGACGCTGCGCAGCATCTGCGGCTCTACCGCCGGACATGCCCTCCTCGTCGATGATGACGCGATGGTACGCCGCAGCGTACGCCAGGCGCTGGAGCCGATCGGGTGGAAGGTGAGGGAGGCAGAGAACGGCCGGGTAGCCATCGATTCGCTCACCGCCGCGCGACCTGATGTGATCATTCTCGACCTGATCATGCCCACGATGGATGGGTTCGAGCTCATGGAAGAACTGCGCGGCCGGCCGGCCTGGCAAGACATCCCCGTCGTGGTCATCACCGCGAAGGACCTGACGGATGAAGACCGCGACCGCCTCAATGGCGGGGTCGAGCGCATCATTCAAAAGAGCGACCGCGATGAAATGCTGCGTCAGCTCAGTCGCGCGATCGGCAAATGCGTTAAGCGCCACACCACGGGGGCTGCATGAAGATTCTTTATGTCGAGGACAACGACGACAACGTATACATGCTGAAGAACCGGCTGACGCGGGCGGGCTTCACTGTGTTGATCGCCACGAACGGATCACACGGACTCGCCATGGCGGCCTCCGAGCAGCCCGACCTCATTCTCATGGACCTTACGCTCCCCGACATAGATGGCTGGGATGCGACCCGCCGACTAAAGGCCGATCCGGCCACCAAGCACATCCCAGTCATTGCACTTACGGCAAATGCAATGGAAGGAGATCGAGAAAAGGCGCTTGCCGCGGGCTGTGACGATTTCGATACAAAACCCGTCGAACTGCCACGGCTGCTCGACAAGATCCGCGCGCTGGCGCCGGCGGGAAGCGGCTCGTGAGCAGGCCAACGCCGAGCTGCTC
>DATBHG010000082.1:0-2985 GCA_036557665.1 Xanthobacteraceae bacterium
AGCGCTCCACGACCGCAACCGGGCGGAGCGCTGCGCTACACGATGGGCTCCGCGCCCCGCCCCGTTGCTCCACCGAGCCCTATGGGCTCAAATGTCACCGCGACTCTGCTCATTGCTGGATGAAGCGCGGGGCGCAGACCACGCGCCCCGCCTCGGCTTGCGATTCGCCGTGGGAATCCAGGACATCCGTGTCAGATTAAGTTTTAGCTAACGCACATAGGAAGCCCGCTGGCGGGTTTTTTGAGAGGGGTCCGATGTTTGGTACCCCCTGTTTGGCGCCCGGCGAGCGTTCCTGCTCGACTCGCTCAGCGCCATCCGAGCAACCGTTCATGCTTTTTTCTCCGACTTTCCTTCGGCAGTAGTGGCCCTTTGCAGCAGGCCGCTACGGCGTTTTTCCTTCAAACGATAGCTGTCGCTGCGGATTGTGATCACGTGGCTGTGGTGAAGCAGACGATCGAGGATGGCGGTCGCCACCACGGGATCCCCGAACACGGTCCCCCACTCGCCAACACTGCGGTTGCTCGTGAGCAGGATTGCGCCCTTCTCGTAACGGCGACTGACGAGTTGGAAGAACAGATGCGCGGCATTGGGCTCGAATGGCAGGTAGCCGAGCTCGTCGATGATCAAGAGCTTGGGTTTGCCGAAATGCGCGAGCCGCTCCTCAAGCCGGCCTTCGCCATGTCCTTTGGTAAGCTGTGCAACGACCGTGGTGGCCGCCACGAACTGCACGGAATGCCCGGCCAGGATCGCTTCGCGCCCGAGCGCCACTGCAAGATGCGTCTTGCCGACACCGGGCGGGCCGAGCAGCAGCACATTCTCGCCATTGGCGATCCAGCGCGCAGCGGCGAGCTCGCGCACCTGTTTGGGGTCGATCGAGGGCTGCGCCGAGAAGTCGAAGCCGGAGAGGTCGCGCACGAACGGGAAGCGCGCGAGCTTCAATGTCATCTCAATCCGCCGTTCATCCTTGCGCGCGATCTCGCGCTCGCACAGCAAGACGAGGGTCTCGCGCAAGCTCAGATCCTGCCGGCCTGCTTCGTCGAGCAGGCCGTCGAGCTGATCGCGGACCGCGGTCAGCTTCAGTCGTGTCAGCATCTCGGTCAGGCGATCCGGGGCGGCAGGCATCAGAAGCCTCCTCCCAGCAGCGCCTCATATTCGGTCAGCGACCGCAGCAGTCCTGCCGGCAGGCTGGCGGCAGACACCGCGAGAGCGCCTGGCCGCGCACAGCTTGCTCTGAATCCGGCCACTCCCTGGAAATGTGCGGGATCGATGGCACGCTGCCAGCGACCGGCACACCTCGCATGGACCGCCACCTCTTGGCGCCCGTGATAGATGCGCACCATCCCGTCCGTGATCGTGGCGCGCACCGTCTCACCGATCAGCCGCCACGGCACCGAGTAGGCGTTGCCGTCGATCTCGACCGCACAGTCCGCCTGCACACGCCGGATTAGCTCGCGTGCAGCGTGGAACGGCGGTATGCCGGCGATCGATTTGAGTGCCGTGGCCTCGGCGCGCCGGAACCGCTCAATCGGCGCCTCTCCGGTCGTGCCGTGCACGCGCACATCGGCAACCTCGCGCGCCCATGCCTCGAGATGCGCCTCGAAGGCTTCCCAGCTTGGGAAGGAGCGGCCGGCAATCGCGTTGCGCTTCACGTAGCCGATGCCGTTCTCGGCCTTGCCCTTGGTGCGGGCGCGGTACGGGGCGCAGGCATGCGGCACAAAGCCCCAATGCTTGGCAAATGCCTTGAGCTTCTCGTTGAACACCACGGTGCGGGTTGCCGCATCGTGCTCGACCACCAGCGCCCGCGGGTTGTCGAACAGGACCTCCTCGGTCCTCCGCCAAACTTCGTGAACGCACTTTCCAGCCCATCGAACCAGCTCTCCTGCCGTTCGTTGCGGAATGCCCTTAGGTGAGAACGGCGCGAGTAGCCGAGGGTGGCAACAAACAGGTAGACGCGCAGCTTCTCCCCGCCGATCTCGACCAGGCGTTCGCCAAAATCGACCTGCATCTGCTTGCCGGGCGGCGTCTCGAACCGCACCGTCGCTCGCGCCTCCGCCTCGAGCTCCTGCCGATACGGCTTCACCGCCCGCTCGACCGTGCGCAGGCTGACGGCGATGGCTTTCTCGATGGCCAGCTCCTGGCGGAGCACATCGGCATTGCCGCGATGACGGCGCAACCGCTCCCTCAGCCAAGTCTCCAGACCGTCAAGCGCCTTCTTGCGCTCAGGCTGCTGGTATGGCGTCCAGCCGCCGGCCGCGAGGTACTCCTTCACCGTGTTGCGGCTGATCCCGAGCTCCCGGGAAATCCGTTGCTACCCCACCCCAGCTCGCTGAGCCGGAGTATCGCCGAAACCGCCTCTGGCTTCAGCATCGCCTCCCTCCGCGGATTGAACCGCGGAGGACCTGAACTGAGTCGCCGTTCCCGCATAAAACCCCCTGTGGACGACGTCGCGAGGGGATCAATTCCTCGTGTCGTCAGGGGGTCAATTCTTCATGTCGCCCGACAGCTGGCGATCGCGTCAAGACTGACCGACGCGATGCGATTCTGCTGGCGCGGCTCGCGCGCGCTGGCGAACTTACCTCCGTATGGGTTCCCGACCAGACCCACGAGGCGATGCGCGATCTGATCCGGGCCCCTGAGGTCGCTGTCAAAACGGTCCGACAAGCACCTCGACGCATTCAGGGCTTTCTCTTGCGCTACGACCGGCGATATGTTGGAGCCGCTTGGAAGCGAAGTCATCAGATCTGGCTCGGTAATCAGAGCTTTGACCATCCCGCCCAGCAGACCACGTTCCAGAGTTACCTCAATGCCATGGATCAGGCGATCGATCGCAAAGAGTTCATCGATGGCAGATTGCTGAGCTCGTGCGCGAGTGGTCACTCGGCCCCGTGGTGTCGGCGTTGCAAGCGCTTCGCGGTGTCGCCCTTGCCGTCGCCGCTGGCGTGGTCGCTGAGGTCGGCGACATGCGGCGGTTCGACAATCCGCGCC
>DATBHG010000083.1:0-45970 GCA_036557665.1 Xanthobacteraceae bacterium
GAGGGTGGTGTCGAACACGGTCTGATTTCCGCGTGGGAACGGCTTGGACGGCTTGCCCATCACGAGCGGCGCGCGACTCATCGACTCGACTCCGCCCGCCACGAACAGATCACCGTCGCCGGCCGCGACCGCGTGGCAGGCGGCGACGACCGCGCTCAGGCCCGAGGCGCAGAGGCGGTTCAGCGTCACCCCTGCCACGCTCTCCGGCAGCCCTGCGAGCAGCGCCGCCATCCGCGCCACGTTGCGGTTGTCCTCGCCCGCCTGGTTGGCGCAGCCGAGCACCACCTCATCGAGCTCCGACCAGTCGATATCCGGATGGCGCTTGACCAGGGCCCTGATCGGAACCGCGGCCAGGTCGTCGGCGCGCACCCGCGCAAGCGCGCCGCCGTAGCGCCCGATCGGGGTGCGCACCGCATCGCAGATGAAAACGTCGCGCGTCTGGCTCATGCTCGCCCTCTCATCATGCTGCCTCGCCGTGCGCGCGCGCCGTGCGGGCATGCAGCGCGCGCAACACCGAGAGCTCACGCTCGCTTGGCACCGGAGTTTCTGCCGCATGCGGCGCAAAGCGCACGGGCCAGCCGGTGTTCGCCCTGATCGCGTCCGCTGAGACCCCGGGATGGAGCGAGGTCACCGTCATTTCCTTGGTGACGGGGTCAGGCTCATACACCGCGAGATCGGTGATGAGCCTGGTCGGCCCTTTGTTCCTGATACCCAGGCGTGCGCGGTGGTCGCGTCCCTCCCCGTGCCCAAACGAGGTGACGAAGTCGAGCCGCTCCACAAAGCTGCGCGGCGCCTGGCGCATGATGATGTAGATTTCGCCGCACGCGATGGATATTTCCGGCGCGCCCCCGCCGCCAGGGAGCCGGGTCCTCGGCCTCTCGTATGGGCCCACGACAGTCGTGTTCAGGTTGGCGAAACGGTCGATCTGGGCGCCGCCGAGAAACCCGACCGTGAACCGTTCCCCCTGCAGCCAGTAGCGAAACATCTCGGGCACCGAAACGGTGGTAAGCGCCGTGTCGCACAGCTCGCCATCGCCGATCGAGAGCGGCAGCACATCAGGCTTGGTCGCGATGGTGCCGGACTCGTAGATGAGGGTGATATCCGGCGCATGCGTGAGTCGTGCAAGATTGCAGGCAGCTGAAGGCATCCCTATTCCGACAAAGCAGATATCAGAGCTACGCAGCCCGCGCGCGGCCGCGATCGTCATCATTTCCGTGGGGCTGTAGCTCACGTCCGGCTCACGCGCGGCTCGCTGATGACTGGCTCTCTCATTCCGCCGCAGCCCTATGGGGCGAAAGCATCGGGTCCCCGGCCGAGAACGTTCGCCTCGACCCACGCGAGGAAACCATCCCGGTCGCGGGAGATTGCGTCCCAGGCTTTATAGTAGGCATTGTCCCGTTTGTAATAGCCGTGCGCATACGAGGGATGCGCCCCGCCGGGGACGCAGGCGATCGTTCCCACCGTCCAGCTCGGCAGGATGACGGCGTTGGCGCTGCGCGTGCCGAAGTCGTCGACGATCTCCTCGACGGTGACTATCGAGCGCCTCGCGGCGAGCACGACCTCTTTTTGAACTCCGACGATGCCTTCGAGCAGGACGTTGCCGGCGCGATCGGCCCTGAGGGCGTGGATCACCGCCACGTCGGGCCGGATCGCCGGGACCGCCGCCAGCTCTTCTCCGGTAAAGGGGCAGGCAATTTGCCTGATGTTCGGATTGACCTTCGGCAGATCGACCCCGAGATAGCCGCGAAAGACTGCAAACGGCAACCCGGCTGCGCCGGCTTCATAGGCATTGGCCATGGCTGCGTGGGAGTGCTCCTCGATCACTATCGGCGCGGGCCAGCCGTTCTCATAGGCATCGCGGAAACGGTGAAGCGAGCCGACCCCCGGATTGCCTACCCAGGAGAAGATGAGCTTGTCGGCGCAGCCCATGCCGATGAGCTGGTCGTAGATGAGATCGGGCGTCATGCGGATGAGCGTAAGGTGCCGCCGCTGTTGGCGAATGACTTCGTGTCCGGCAGCGAACGGAATGAGATGCGTGAAGCCTTCCATCGCCACACTGTCGCCGTCTCGGATATTGTCCTCGACGGCTTCGGCAAGGCCCAGAAATCGCGACATGAGCTGATCCGCAGGTTGCGAGCTCATTTACGGACGGTCCTGGGGCGGGTCAAATGCCGCAATCGCCGCCCGGCATCCGCGCGCACGAGAATTCTATGGATCTGATATCGACTGAGCCTATCTTCTGCGTTCATGCCGAGCTCGCCGACATCCGACATTTCGGTCAGACGCCGCTTGGCGATCGCCGGGTCATCGACATCCTGGGCGGCCGCGTAGACGGGCCGAAACTCTCAGGCCGGGTCCTGCCCGGGGCGGACTGGCAGATCGTTTGGGCAGACGGGACCGCCGACCTCAAGGCGCGCTATGGGATCGAGACTGCTGCAGGCGCCCGCGTTCTCGTGCGCAGCGACGGGCTGCGCCACGGCGCACCTGACATCTTGGCGGCGCTTGCGCGCGGCGAGCCGATCGATCCGAGCCGGTACTATTTCCGCACGGTCATGCGTTTCGAGGCTGCGCACCCGTCGCTCTATTGGCTCAACCGTATCATCGCCATCGCGCGCGGCGCCCGCGAGAAGAATGCGGTACGGCTCGAGGTATACGAAGTGCTATGAGCTAAGGGATGATGCGGCGCGGCATCGGCGGCACGGGATAGCGTCCGGTCACGATGTTCCAGTAGGCCCAGGACCGCTCGTCCATAATGCCTGGCGGGGCCTGTTCCAGAGCCTCGCGAAAATCGCCGAGCTCGAGGTAGCGTCTCACGACAGCAATCTCTTCCGCAGTTCCGTACGTCATGAGATACGTGAGGAATCGAACGGGATCCGCCAGCGCCTTCTCCGGCGCCTCGAACCACAGAATGCGTGGAGCCAGATGCAGAAGATCCGGATTGCGGGGCAGCGGCCTCATGAGTGCGCCGCCTAGTTGGCGCGTCCGGCAGGCCGGAAGCGTGCGGTGCTGCGGGCGCGCGCCTTGGCAGCCTCCATATCGCGATCCCGCGGCGGAGCGTTGGTGACGAGGGCATCCACCAGGCCCCGTGCAGCATGCGCCACCTGCTCGACCGCGCGATTAAACGCCATCTCATTTGCTTTGGAGGGCTCGCGAAAACCGCTGAGCTTGCGCACGAATTGCAGAGCCGAAGCGTGGATCTCCTCGTCCGTCGCGGGCGGCTCGAAATTGTGCAAGGTTTTGATGTTGCGGCACATGCAAAGTGCTCCTCAGAATTGCTGAGCTAGTCGATTACCTCGCTCGCTTGCGCGAGCAGCGTCTGAGGTATTTGCACGCCGAGAGCCTTGGCGGTCTTGGCGCTGAAAGCGAGCTCGAATTTCGTCGGCTGCAGCACCGGCAGCTCGCCGGGCTTGCCGCCTTTGAGGATCTTGTCCGCGTAGCCGGCGGTCTGCTCGCACATGACATTGGTGTCGGCGGCATAGGACATCAACGCGCCGGATTTGAGCGATGCCTTCGACCATACCGTGAGCGGCAGGTGCCGTGCGAGAGCGATCTGCCCGATGAGCGGTGCATGCGCCACCGCCAGACCATCGGGCTCGGCGGTGAACGCTTGCACGTTGGCCCTTTTCAACTTGTCGAATGCGGGCCCCAGATCGTTGACGGAGTGCCATTCAGAAGTCTCGTTTGTCAATCCGACCTCTGTCGCTGCGGCTTGGGCGAGATCCGTATAGACGCGCGAGGGCGGCGTGCTGGTATTGATGAGCCATCCTATGCGCGCCAGTCCCGGGAGGATCTCCTTGAGCATCTGCAGGCGCTGCGTGAACAGATCGCTTTGCAGGCTCGCCAACCCCGTTACGTTGCCGCCGGGCTGCGACAAGCTGTCCACCAGGTTGCTGCCCACCGGGTCGGCAACGACCGTGAAGACGATGGGAATGGTCGTGGTCGCGCCCTTGGCAGCGGTAGCGGCGTTCTTTCCAACCGCGACAAGCACATCGACCTTGGCCTCCACAAGCTCGGCAGCCATGCTCTTGAAGCGTTCGGCGATATCCCCGGCAAACCGATGCTCCAGCACGAGGTTGCGACCTTCGACATACCCGAGATCGTTGAAGCCTTTGACCAGGGCGTTTAACGGGGGGCCTTCCTGCTCTGCGCTTGCTGCGCGCCAGAGCACGCCCACACGCGCCATTTTTGTCGAATCCTGCGCCCGAACCCGGAGCGGCCAAGCGGCCGCCGCGCCGAACAGAGTGATGAACTCGCGCCTTCGCATCGCTCCTCTCAAACCGTGAACGGCTCCTGGACAATAGAAAATGTGCCGATCGGAGTCATGTCCGCGCACATGCGCGATGCTGCACCCCTTGCGCCCCCCTCAATGCGCATCTTTCCTCACTGATCTTGACCCCATCGGTCGGAAATGTAACCGAAGCACGTTCAGGCATACAGCGTTGAGGCTTGCCGTGAGCGCGGCCGGATCCGAGAGCGGCTTTGGCGTGAAGCTGCCGCCGTCGTTGCGGGCAGAGCGGCGTGGTGGGCTCGCCATTCTCTCGCTCGCGCGGGCGCACAAACGCAACGCGCTCGATGATGTGACGGTTGCCGGCATCGAAGCCTTCTTCGCGGAGCTCCCGGACGGCATCAAGGCCGTGGTGCTGGCGGGCGAGGGTGAGCACTTCTGCTCCGGGCTCGACCTTGCCGAGCTCACCGAGCGGGATACCGTGCAGGGAATGCTGCATTCGCGCAGCTGGCATCGCGTGTTCGAGCGCATAGAGTTCGGCGCGGCTCCGGTGGTGGCGGTGCTGCATGGCGCCGTGCTCGGCGGCGGACTGGAGATCGCCGCTGCATGTCATATCCGGGTGGCGGAAAGCTCGACCTACTACGCGCTGCCGGAAGGAAGCCGCGGCATCTTCGTCGGCGGTGGCGGCTCGGTCCGCCTGCCGCGACTGATCGGCACGGCGCGCATGATGGACATGATGCTGACCGGCCGCTCCTATGATGCAGCGGAAGGCCAGGCGATCGGGATCTCGCATTATCTCGTTCCGCCCGGCACCGGCTTGTCCAAGGCCATTGAGCTTGCGCAACGCATCGCAGACAACGCGCCCATGACCAACTTTGCCGTTACCCAAGTGCTGCCGCGGATTGCGCAGTCCGATCCCGCGAGCGGCTACGTTATGGAAGCGCTGATCGCGGCCATTGCTCAGGGCGACGAGGAGGCCAAGCGCAGGCTCAAGGCGTTCCTGGAAAAGCGCGCGCCGAAGACGGCGCGAAGCTGAGCATGCCCATCTTGCAGCCGCAGTCCCGCCCGCTTGCGGTGGCGCGTTCGATGCGCCCGGTTCGTCTCGGCCCGCGCGATGTGGAGGTCGAGCGTCGAGGCGATGGCACCATCAATCTGAGATCGCCGCATGCGCTCGGCGTCTATCCGGCCAAGCTCACGGAGCGACTTGTACATTGGGCGTCAGCGGCGCCGTCGCGCACGTTTCTGGCGCAGCGGCAAAAGGACGCCGCGTGGCGCCGTATTAGCTACGGCGAGACGTTGGACAAGGTGCGTTGCATCGCCGAATCGCTGCTCGCGCGCGAGCTTTCCCCGGAGCGCCCGATCCTGGTTCTCTCCGGCAACGACATCGAGCATGCGCTTCTAGGCCTCGCCGCAAATTATGCGGGCATTCCCTATGCGCCGATCTCTCCAGCCTATGCGCTTCTTTCCACCGACTTCATCAAGCTCAAATACATCATCGACCTGCTGACGCCGGGCCTCATCTTTGTCGCTGAAGGAGAGCCTTTTCGCCGTGCCATTGAGGCCGTCGTGCCCGCGCATGTCGAAATCGTGTGCGAGCGCAACCCCGTTCCTGGCCGGCCAACCACGAGATTCGAAGCCTTGGAGTCCATTACCCCGATGGCCGCCGCCGACCGCGCCCATGCGAAAGTCGGGCCGGATACGATTGCCAAGCTCCTGTTCACCTCGGGCTCGACCGGCACGCCCAAGGCGGTGATCAACACTCAGCGGATGTGGTGCTCGAACCAGGCGATGATCCTCTCTCAGCTCGCCTTCTTCGCCGAGGAGCCGCCGGTGATCGTGGATTGGGCGCCCTGGCATCATACCGCAGGCGGCAACCACGACTTCGGCTTCGTGCTCTACAACGGCGGCACGCTCTACATCGACGAGGGAAAGCCCACGCCGGGCCTCATCGAAACTACGGTGAGAAACCTGTCCGAGGTAGCAACCAACTGGTACTTCACGGTGCCCAAGGGCTACGAGGCGTTGCTGCCCTATTTGCGGGCTGATGCGCAGCTGCGGCAGAGGTTCTTTCGCCGAATGAAAGTCCTCTGGTTCGCCGGGGCGGCGCTGGCGCAATCGGTGTTCGACGAAATGCAGGATCTGGCGCGCGAAAGCTGCGGCGAGGGTATCATGTTTCTGACCGGCCTCGGCGCGACGGAGACTGCGCCCATGGCGGTTGCCCGGACCTGGCAGAGCAGGGACTCGACCAATGTGGGCCTGCCGGTGCCGGGGGTCGAGCTCAAGCTCGTGCCCTGCGACGGCAAGCTCGAAGCGCGGCTGCGGGGGCCGAACGTGACGCCGGGATACTGGCGCCGGCAAGAGCTCACGGTGCAGGCATTCGACGAGGAGGGATTCTACAAGCTGGGCGATGCGCTCAAGTTTGCGGATGAGCGCGATCCGGCGAAGGGCCTGCTCTTCGACGGCCGGCTCGCCGAGGATTTCAAGCTCGCGACCGGCACATGGGTGAATGTCGGCGCGCTCCGAGCCGGCGTGCTCGCGCAGCTCGCGCCGTATGCGCGCGACGTGGTCATCGCCGGCGCCGATCGCAACGAGATCGGGGCGCTGATCTTCCCGGATGCGGATGCCTGCCGGAAGATGAGCTCAGGCTCGGCCACCAATTTGACAGAGGACGCGGGGGTGCTCAAAGAGTTCCACGCCGGGCTGAGTGCGTTCGCAGGAACGAGCACCGGAAGCTCGAGCTTCATCGCGCGCGCTATTCTGCTTCCTGAGCCACCCTCGATCGACTCGGGCGAAATGACGGACAAGGGATCAATCAACCAGCGCGCGGTGCTCGCGGGCCGTGCTGACGCTGTGGCCGAGCTCTATTCCCGGGACCCCTCGCCGCGCGTGCTGGTGATCGAAAGACCGGCGTGATCATGGTGCAGAACAAGAATGCCGCTTTGACCGCCCGCTGGAGCGACGTGTGGCTGCTTGCGGGCGTGCGCACGCCCTTTGCGGACTACAACGGCGCGTTGGCGGCGGTTTCGCCGACCGATATGGGCATAAAGGTCGCGCGCGAAGTCTTCTCCCGCTCGGGCATATCCCCGCAGGACGTCGGGGCTGTGATCACCGGCTCCATGGCGCAGGCGAGCTTCGATACCTACTGCCTGCCGCGGCATATCGGGCTCTATTCCGATGTGCCGATCGAAGTGCCGGCACATATGGTGCAGCGGGTCTGCGGGACGGGCATCGAAGTGCTCATGCAGGCGGCCGATTACATCGCGCACAGGGACATCGGCCTTGCGCTTTGCGTCGGCGCCGAATCCATGAGCCGCAACCCGATTGCGTCCTACAGCATGCGCGGCTTTCGCATGGGCGCGGTCGAGTTCAAGGATTTTCTCTGGGAGGCGCTGTACGATCCCGCTGCGAAGGTCAGCATGGGCGATACCGCGGAAAACCTTGCCCGCTCCTACCAGATCACCCGGCCGGAGGTCGATGCCTTCGCCGCGCAGAGCTTCGAGCGTGCGCTTGCAGCGCAGAAGTCAGGCTTCCTCGAAGGTGAAACTGCAACGCTCACGAACGAGGCGTTCGGTCGCCCCGGGCTCGCACCGCGCGAGCTCAAGCTCCGGGGTGTCAAGGAGCTTGCGACGGATACGCATGTGCGTCCCTCTCCAGTCGAGGCGCTCGCTGCCATCCGCCCGGCCTTTGGCGGCGTGCAGACCGGCGGCAATTCGTCCGCCATTGTCGACGGCGCCGCCGCGGTGCTGGTCGGCTCGTCCGCGTATGCGGAGAAATCCGGAACCGAGCCGCTCGCGCGCGTCGTTGCCGGAGCTACAGTCGGGGTTGAGCCGCAGGTCATGGGCATCGGTCCGGTGCCGGCCATCCAGGCTGTGCTCGATCGCGCTGGACTTGAGCTTGGCGACATCGACCGTTTCGAGATCAACGAGGCTTTCGCTGCTCAGGTGATGGCCTGCGCGAGAGAGCTGGGTGTTGACGAGGCAAAGCTCAACGTCAACGGCGGCGCCATCGCCATCGGGCATCCGCTTGGTGCAACCGGCATTCGTCTCGCTCTCACGCTCGCACGCGAGCTCAACCGGTCGCATCTGCGCTACGGCATCGCGTCCGCCTGCATCGGCGGCGGGCAGGGAATCGCGATGCTGGTCGAAAATCCGCAAGCTGTGAAGGCGAGCTGACATGGAGATCAACGGACATGCCGCCGTGGTGACCGGAGGCGCCTCGGGGCTCGGCGCCGCGACGGCAATCGCGCTGGCCCGTGCCGGGGCGAAGGTCGCCTGCATGGACCTCAACCTCGAAGCCGCGCGCAAGCTCGCGCACGAGATCGGCGGCCTTGCAGTGGAATGCGACGTAACCGACCCCCGGAGCTCCGGTGCCGCGCTGGGCGAGGCACGTGCCAAGCACGGAGCCGCCCGCATCCTGGTCAATTGCGCGGGAGTTGGGCCGGCCAAGCGCATTGTCGGCCGGGAAGGCCCGATGCCCCTTGCCGATTTCGAACGCGTCATCAAGATCAACCTGATCGGCACCTTCAACATGATGCGGCTTGCCGCGGCCGACATGCAGAGCCTTGCTCCGCTGGCCGAAGGCGAGCGCGGCGTCATGCTCACCACCGCCTCGGTGGCGGCCTTCGAGGGGCAGGTCGGGCAGGCGGCCTATTCCGCCTCCAAAGGCGGCGTGGCCGCCTTGACGATGCCGGCGGCGCGGGAGTTCGCGCAGCTCGGCATCCGCGTCATGTGCATCGCGCCGGGCATATTTCACACCCCGATGCTGATGGCCATCCCGGAAGAGTCGCAGAAGAGCCTCGCCGCCTCCGTGCCATTTCCCAAGGCGCTGGGCCGTCCCGATCAGTTCGCATTCCTGGCGCAGCACATCATCGAGAACAGCTACCTCAACGGTGAGGTGATCCGTCTCGACGGAGCGCTGCGCATGGCGCCGCGCTGAGACCACGCGCTGGATGCTGGTTAACTCGCGCCGGGTGCGCATCGAGTGGGGCGACTGCGATCCCGCGGGCATCATCTTCTATCCGCGTTATTTCGCCTTCTTTGACGCCAGCACGTCCGCATTGATCGAGCGCGCGCTGGGCATGACAAAGCGCCAGTATCTCAAAAAATACGATTTCGACGGGCATCCGCTGGTCAGCGCCCACAGTCGTTTCCTGATTCCGACGCGGTTCGGCGACGAGGTGATCATAGAGAGCATGGTTACGCAGTTTCGCCGCTCGAGCTTTGACCTGCGCCACCGGCTGACCAAGGATGGAGCGCTTGCCGTTGAGGGCTTTGAAACTCGGGTGTGGGTCAAAGGCGATCCTGCACGTGGGGAAATGAAGGGTGTGCCGGTCCCGCAAGACGTCGTCGAGCGCTTGTCGCGCGGCTGATCGGCACCTTTACACCGCCGCGCGGTTCCGGCTCAATCAATCAAGCTTCGGTAGCATCCGACAGCTCGCAAGGAGGAGACATGCCGTCGTTCGGAGCAAGGCGTGTTGCAGCAGTCTTCGCGATTTCAGCCTCGGCGCTCGCGCTGGGCGAGTACGCGGCAGTTGCTCAGGACAAGACCTTCGAGCTCAAGTTCTCGCACTGGGTGCCGCCGACCCACCCGCTGCAAAAGGCCATGGAGGAATGGGGCGCTTCCATCGAGAAGGACTCGAACGGCACCCTCAAGTGGAAGGTCTTCCCGTCCCAGCAGCTGGGCAAGGCTTTCGATCATTACGACATGGCGCGCGACGGCATCGCCGATTTCACCTATGTCAATCCGGGATACCAACCCGGACGATTCCCCATCATCGCCGCCGGCGAGCTGCCGTTTCTGGTCGGCGACGCAAAGGGCGGCAATCGCGCGATCGACGCCTGGTATCGCAAATATGCTGCGACCGAGATGAAGGACGTCAAGTATTGCTTCTCCTTCATTCTCGACCCTCTGACCTGGCACTCCAGCAAGAAGAAGATCGTCGTTCCCTCCGATATCAGGGGAATGAAGGTGCGGCCCTCCCAGGCAACGGTAGCGGCGTGGGTGAAGCTCCTCGGCGGAACCAACGTCCAGGCGAGCGCAACCGAGGTGCGCGACGTGATGGAGAAGGGAGTGGCCGAGGCAGTGACCTTCCCGTGGGGGTCGGTCCCGCTTCTCGGGGTAGACAAGGTGACCAAGTATCACATGGACGCGCCCATCCACACCGTGACGTTCCAATGGCTGATGAGCCCGCGGACGTATGCAGCCATGTCCCCCGCACAGAAGAGGGTGATCGACGATCATTGCACCACGGAGTGGGCAGGCAGGTTTGCCGATCCCTGGGCGGATTTCGAGCACGCCGGCCTGGCCAAGATGAAGGCGGAGCCCGGGCACGAGGTCTACACCATCACCGATGCGCAGCTCGAGGAGTGGAAACGCTCGGCCGAGCCGTTGCACGAGCAATGGAGCGATAACGTCCGCAAGACCGGCGGCAATCCCGACACGATCATGAGTGAGCTCAAGCAGGCGCTTGCCCAATACCACGCGGGGTATTGAGTAGGGCCGCGCGGGATGTAGGCTGGGCAAAATCGTCACTCAAAGCAGGCGGTGCGCGCGAATGTTGCGTGGCATCGCGGTCGGATCCGCGAGCTTCGCGGCGCGGGCCTCAGCCGGTGACGGCGTGCGGGTAGATGCACGCGAAGCTCGGGAGCGCATCAGGGCTGGTGTAGGCGCGTTCGCGACAACTCCGCAGGAGCCGCATGGCTGCACCCAACTCAAAGCCGCTCGACGTAGCGCTCGGCATTGAAAGCCTCCGGCGCAGCCGCATGGACGCCTTCATCGACGGCATCGAGCTCATCGCCGCGTTCTTCGTCGGCATCGTTGCGGCGGACATCTTCATCTCGGTCCTGCTGCGCTATTTTTTCAGCGTTCAGATTCCCGACAGCTACGACTTCGGCAGGCTGCTGCTCGGCATCCTGATCTTCTGGGGCATTGCCGCCACCTCGTATCGCGGCACGCACATCACGGTCGATCTCGTCTACGCCAACGTGGGTCCGAAGCTGCGCCGCTTCATCGACGTGTTTGCGACCCTGGTTCTTCTGCTCGTCGTCTCGGTTCAGACCTTCACGCTGTTCGACAAGGTGGTGAGCACGCGCGCCGACAACGTGCTCACCTTCGATCTGCGGCTTCCGACCTGGCCGTTCTTCCTGGTCGCGTGGCTGGGTGATGTTTCAGCAGTGCTGCTGATTGCAGTGCGCACGTGGCGGCTGATCTTCCGGCCGGAATTGATGGGCGGCCAATATCAGATCAGGCCGGTCGAATGAGAGCTCGGCCATGAGCACCGACGCCGTCGCTGTCGTGGGCTTCGCCGTCCTGTTTGCGCTGATGCTGCTGCGCGTTCCGGTGGGGATGGCGTTGGGATTGGTCGGGGTGAGCGGCTTTGCCTATCTGGTCAATGGCGATGCGGCCCTCAAGATCGTCGGCCACACGTCAATGCGCACGGTGACCGACTACACCTTCGGCGTCATCCCGATGTTCATTCTCATGGGCGCGTTCGTCACCAATTCCGGAATGAGCCGCGAGCTGTTCCGCGCGGCGAACGGTTTCGTCGGCCATCGCCGCGGCGGCCTCGGCGTGGCCACCATCGCGGCCTGCGCCGGCTTTGCAGCGATCTCCGGCTCCTCCGTAGCCACGGCGGCCACCTTCTCCACGGTCGCCTATCCGGAAATGCGCCGCTACGACTATCCGCAGTCCTTTGCCGCCGGCGTGATCGCCGCCGGAGGCACGCTCGGCGCGATGCTGCCGCCGTCGACGGTTCTCGCCGTCTACGGGATCATCACCGAGCAGGACATCGGCAAGCTGTTCATTGCCGGCATCATGCCGGGCATCCTGGCCGCCTCGATGTACATGATGACCGTCGGGGTCATCGTGTGGGTACGGCCGAAATATTTGCCGGCCGGGCCGCGCGTCTCCTGGCCGGAGCGCTTTGCCGGCCTGCGCGATATCTGGGCGACGCTGCTCCTTTTCATTTTCGTCATCGGCGGGCTTTATGGCGGGTTGTTTACGCCGACCGAAGCGGGCGGCATGGGAGCCGGCGGCGCATTCCTGATCGGAGCTCTGCGGGGGCGACTGAGCCGGGCCGACCTTCGCCGCTCCCTGCTGCAGGCGACGCGCACAGCGGCCGCGGTGTTCACCGTGCTCATCGGCGCGCTTCTGTTCGGCTATTTCCTTGCCGTCACCCAGACGCCGCAGAAGGTCACTGCCTTCCTCACCGGGCTGGGCCTCGGCCGCTACGGCGTCCTGGCGCTGATCATGGGCATGTATGTCGTGCTGGGTTGCCTCATGGACGCGCTTGCCATGGTGATCCTCACGGTGCCGATCATATTTCCCGTGATCAAGGAGCTGGGTTTCGATCCGATCTGGTTCGGCGTCATCGTTGTGATGACAGTCGAGCTCGGGCTCATTCATCCGCCGGTCGGCATGGTCGTGTTCGTGATCAAGAGCGTCATCCAGGACGTGAAATTCTCCACCATCTTTGCCGGTGTGCTGCCGTTCATCGCAGCCGATCTCGTCCGCCTGGTGATCTTGATCGCGTTCCCGGTTATCGCCCTGTGGCTGCCGGGGCGGATGTGAGGCGTGTCCTAGCTGCGCGGGGCCGCGCGATGGACTTCAACCGGTCGAGCCTGTAACAACGCAAGACCACCCGGCAAACAGGGCGCAGCATCGCGCTCGCAACTCAGCCGCAAAATACACGCTTGGAGGACCGCAAATGCGGATCGACGCCTATACGCATTTTTTCCCAAAGAGATTTTTTGACAAGCTCGTCGAAATTGCCGGTGACTACAAGGATATGGGCAAGCGCGTGCGCGCCATCCCGGCGCTGTATGATCTCGATCACCGCAAGAAGATCGTGGACGGTTTCAAGGACTACGCCCAGATACTTTCATACCCACAGCCGCCGATCGAGAGCTTCGCCAAATCGCCGGCCCAGATCGACGAGCTCGTGCGCCTCGTCAATGACGGCTTCGCCGAGTTGTGCGCGAAGGAACGTGGTCACTTTCCCGGCTGGGTGGCGCAGATTTCCCTGGCCGCGCCGGACGCCGGAGTGCGCGAGGCCGAGCGTGCGGTAAACCAGCTTGGGGCGCTCGGTGTGCAAATCTACACGAATGTGAGCGGCAAGCCGCTCGATCGTCCTGAATACGAGCCGTTCTGGAGGAAGATGAACGAGCTCGGCAAGCCGGTGTGGATCCACCCGGCGCGCGGGGCGGAAATGCCCGATTACCGCGACGAGAAGAAATCTCTGTACGAGATCTGGTGGACATTCGGCTGGTCGTACGAGACGGCCGCAGCCATGGCGCGGCTGGTGTTCTCGAGGACACTCGACAAGAATCCAGGGCTCAAGCTGATTGTGCATCATTTCGGCGGCATAGTGCCGATGCTGGAAGGGCGCATCGGCCCAGGCTGGGATGTCATCGGGCAGCGCACCAGCGACGAGGATTATGTCTCGCTGCGCAAGAGCCTCAAGAAACGTCCGCTCGACTATTTCAAGCAGGATTTCTTTGCCGATACCGCCGCCTTCGGGGGGGTGCCTGCAACCAGGTGCGGGATGGAATTCTTCGGTATCGACAAGGTCGTGTTCGCCTCGGACTGCCCGTTCGATCCGGAGAACGGCACCATGTTCCCGCGGGTGACCTTGCAGATCCTGGAATCGCTCGACCTGTCCAAGACCGATCAGGACAAGGTATTCTTCAAGAATCTGGAGAAGATTACCGGAAAAAAACTGGTGAATTAGAGCAGATACCAGATCCCTGCATGCGACGAGCGAGAGCCCATGGCGGTTTCGGGCCTGTCCATCACGACGCTGGCCTGAGCGACCATGGTAGCGGCTTCTGCGAGCAACCTTGCGAAAGCGGCATGTGCCCTGGGCTTCGGGGCGTGCAACCGGCCCGCCCGCCTTCATGCCGGTTGCTCCGGCGCCGCTCGGGATTTGCCGCCGCCGCAATCTACGTGCGCTGACGTATCTTACCCGAGCCAGGTTGTTGTCACTGCGCGGCCTCGGCCGCCTCGCGTGAGGACCTGCGCGAATGCGGGCCCTCGACCACCACGGTATCGAAGTCGGCGTTGATCGCCGGTGAAATGACGGGTTGCTCCGGCAAATGCTCGCAAGGCTCGTACCACGGCTGTTTTTCAACTACGCCATCCTGGACCGACTGGGCCAGTAGCTCGCCGATTTCCTCGCCCTCCAGCGCCACCAGCTTGTGATCGGAATCATACCGGTAGAGCTGAGGGCAGAAATACAGGGCGTGGATCCGCGGGTCGTATCCTTCCAATACGAGGTAGTGCCGCTTGCGGAGCAAAATGTTGTATTTCGCCACGATCTTTCGCTCCAGGGTGGCCTTCGCCACTCTCAGCTTCTCGGTGGCCGGGCCTACGATGGTACCGGCCTCCAGCAGGATGACCCAGTCATTCTTCCCGATGTTGTCGAGATGAATCGGGACATAGTGGGCCGGTACTTTTCTTCTGAACATACCCATTTCGATCAGATGCTCCCTCGAGTCTCCCCTGTGCCGAGGCGGTCCTGAAACGCCGATGGGCGGGGGCCGCCTCTCCCAGGACCAACATCCCACACCATCACGAGACGGTACAGTGGTTTCGTGCGGGGACCTGCCAGCGTCATGCCCCGTTGGAGACGGGGGTAACGGCAGAGAGCTATCTCCGAATGCCTACGCGTGCGTGCGCGCGCCGAAGAGCGAGAGACGAAAGGCTGACGCGGGCGGCCAACGTGGCCACATAGACCGGATAGAACGCAAACATTCCGCCGATACCCCACGTCCCATGACCGAGCTTCGCGGTAGCTGCGATAGTCAGAATCCCTGCTACGACGACCGCCGGATGGAGCGGGGAGCGCCGGGCGAGTTTCAATGCAGCGACAGCTTGGCTCACGACACTTGTCCTCGGGTCTAGGATCGCGATTGATAAACCCGAGGCAGAAGAATGAATGTGCAAAAGCGCACATTTCCAGCTGGAAATACGCTTGCACGTGATAGCCGTCACATTTCGCTGTGCCGATTTTCTGTCGGAACGCGCGACAATGTTTCATTCCCGACATGAGGGCAAAAGTAAGGCCCCGGGGAGGTTGTCGCCGGGGCCAGCAATCCCGCTTCTCACTAGGGGGTTGATTCGGGACTGCCGGGCCGATTCATGCCGGCAGAATGGGGCATTTCTGGGCTTGGCACGTCCGATGGCATGCCATCCCTATTCCGGCACCAACACTGACAACCCGGCGCGGGCACGCTGCAAGTCGGCGCTCGCTGATGTTGTTTTCAGCCGGCGGCTTGCGCCTTCTGGCGGATTGCACTCAGCGATGTCGTGGGCGTGATCGCCTCCGGATCGACCTTGAGGTGAAGGATCGCCGGCTTGCCGGATTTTTGCGCGGCCTCGAAGGCAGGGAAAAAATCCCCGGTCCTCTCGACCGTCGCACCATAGCCGCCGAACGCGCGGGCATAGGCGGCAAAGTCCGGATTGCGCAGCGTGGTCGCCACGACCCTTCCGGGATAGTGGCGCTCCTGATGCATGCGGATGGTGCCGTACATGCCGTTGTCGACCACGAGAATGATGACCGGGAGCTCGTACTGGACAGCGGTGGCGAATTCCTGCCCCGTCATCAGGAAGTCCCCGTCGCCCGTAATTGCGATCACCGTTCGCTCAGGGGCGAGACGCTTCATGCCGACCGCCGCAGGCACGCCATAGCCCATGGAGCCCGAGGTCGATGCCAGTTGGGTGCCGAACCGCCGGTAGCGCACGTAGCGGCCCACCCAGATGGCGAAGTTTCCCGCCCCGTTGCAAATCACCGCATCGGCCGGAATCTTGGCGCGCAGGCCGACGATGATCTCGCCGAGATTCACCGCACCTGGCACGGCGGTCGGCTTGTCGCTCCAGGCACGGAGCTCGGCGTGCGCCGTCGCAGTCTCATTTCGCCAGCGCAGATCCGAAGGTGGCTGCAAGCCTTCGAGCGCGGCCGCGAATGCGACAGGGGTCGCATTGATCGCCAGCTGAGCGTGGTAAACCCGGCCCAGCTCACCGACGTCGGGATATACGTGCACGAGCGTCTGGCGTGGCGCGGGGATGTCGAGCAGCGTGTAGCTTTGCGAGGGCTGCTCGGGCAGCCGACCGCCGATGAGCAGGATCACGTCGGCTGCCTTCACGCGGGCCGCCAGCTTCGGGTTCGGGCCGATGCCGAGATCTCCGGCGTAGCAGGGGTGGTCAGGATCGAAGAGATGCGCGCGTCGGAACGTCGTCGAAACCGGCAGCGCGAAGCGCTCGGCGAAACGGGTGACGGCGGCAACCGCCGCCTCTGACCATCGGCTGCCGCCGAGCAGCGCGATCGGACGCTCGGCCGCCCACAACAGCTTCTGCAGGCGGCTCATGTCGGTCGCACCCGGCCAGATCTCTACCGGCTCGAACGCGGGTGCATCGGGTACCGCAATGCGCTCGACCAGCATATCCTCGGGGAGCGCCATGACGACGGGCCCCGGCCGGCCGGCGGTCGCGGTGTAGAAGGCGCGGGAGACAAGCTCGGGAATGCGTGCGGGGTCGTCGATCTCCGTCGCCCATTTGGCAATCGAGCCGAATACCGCCCGATAATCCAGCTCCTGGAACGCTTCCCGCTCGCGCATGTCGCGCGCGACTTGACCGACAAAGAGAATCACCGGCGTGGAATCCTGGCGTGCAATGTGCAGCCCCGCCGAGGCATTCGTTGCGCCCGGCCCGCGCGTGACGAAGCAGATGCCCGGCCGACCCGTCGCCTTCCCGCAGGCTTCAGCCATGATGGTGGCGCCGCTCTCGTGCCGGCAGACGGTGATCGCGATGTCGCGGTCATGGAATGCATCGAGTGCCGCGAGATAGCTCTCTCCCGGCACACAGAATGCGTGCCGGACGCCGTGGATCACGAGCTGATCGATCAGAACTTCGGCTGCAGTCCTGGTGCCGTCATTGGCGCGCATCGGGGGTTCCCTTATTTTCATAGCCATGCTTGTCCGAGCCCGAAGGAAGCTCCTTCGAGCGCGCAAGATTGAGCCGAACGCGCTTGAGCACATGCGGCAACTGGGTCATGAGAACCTCTCCCATGCAGTAGTTGACGGAACTCAGTTGCAAAATCCAGTCTCCCGCAGAGCGTCGCCCTCGACATGGCTTTATGCTGAACGACAAATCCATCCGCCGCGAGCGCATGCTGCCATGAGTAGCCGCGAATCCCAGGAGCCGTTGCTTGCTTTCCTTGCCGATCCGGCTACCCACGCCGGCGCCCCGGTCAAGCGCATCGATACCCATGCCGCAGTCATCTTTCTCGCAGGTCCGCGCGCTTTCAAGGTGAAGCGGGCGGTAAGCTTTCCATTTCTGGACTACTCCACGCTCGAGAAACGCAGAGAGGCTTGCGAATCGGAGCTGCGGATCAACCGCCCATTTGCCCCACAGATTTATCGTCGCGTCCTGCCGATCACGCGGACCGCCGCCGGTGCTCTTGAGCTGGGCGGGACTGGGCAGCCGGTCGAATGGGCGGTGGAGATGCACCGCTTCGACGAGAGCGCAACCCTCGACCACTTGGCGCGCGCGGGCAAAATCGACGCAGCCTTGGCCGATGCTCTTGGGCGCGCGGTTGCGCACGCGCATGCGGTTACGGTTGCGGTCGAGCCGAGCCGTTGGATCCAGGCACTGGCCGACTACATCGAGGAGCACGTCGCGGCCTTTGGCGAAAGGTCTGAGCTGTTTCCGCCATCCGAGGTCGAAGCGCTCGCGCGTGCAAGCCGGGCTCAATATGCGCGCATTCGCCCGCTCCTGATCGAACGTGGGCAGCGCGGCTTCATCCGCCGGATTCACGGCGATCTGCATCTCGGCAACGTCGTGCTGCTGGAGGGCCGGCCCGTGCCGTTCGATGCCGTCGAGTTCAGCGACGTGATCGCATCGGGCGATCTGCTGTACGATCTCGCCTTCCTGCTCATGGACCTGACCGAGCGCGGACTTCGGCCGGCAGCCAATATCGTGCTCAATCGGTATCTGGTTGAGACCCGGCGCGCCGAGGATCTGGACGCGCTCGCGGCGCTCCCTTTATTCCTGTCCATGCGCGCTGCCATCCGCGCCAAGGTCGCTGCTGCGCGGCTCGCCTATCTCGGACCGCAGGAAAAGCCCGCCTCGGAAGCGAGTGCGCGGCAGTACTTCGACTTTGCTTGCCGCTTCATCGCTCCCGCGCCTCCGGCATTGGTCGCTGTGGGAGGGCTCTCCGGCACCGGGAAGTCCGTGCTGGCGCGGACCGTGGCGCCCGGGCTCGATCCCGCGCCGGGGGCGGTGGTGCTGCGCTCGGATACCGAGCGCAAGGCACTGTTCGGGAAACCAGAGCAGGAAAAGCTGGCGCCGGACGCCTACACACCTGAGGTTACCGCGCGCGTGTTTGCGACCCTGGCCGACAAGGCGCGCCGTGTCCTCGCAGCCGGCCATTCCGCCGTCGTCGATGCGGTGTTCTCGACACCTCGGGAGCGAGAGCTGGTGGAGCGCTCCGCCGCAGTGCTGGGCGCTTCCTTTCGCGCCTTGTTCCTCGAAACCGACCTGACGACCCGTGTGGCGCGGGTCGGCACCCGCGCGCCCGATGCGTCCGATGCCGACGCGGCAGTTGCACGCAAGCAGGAGGGCTATGACCTCGGCCTGCTGACCTGGCCGCGAGTCGATGCTTCCGGTACGCCCGAGGAGACGCTCGCCCGCGCGCGGGCATACGCTTGTAGCGTGCTCGGACGCGCTGGTCAGCGCTAGTCGGCGCTCCCTTGCGTCTCCTCGGCGATGCGCCGTCTTCCCGTCATATAGGCCCGCGCATCATTGATCGCGTCAACGGCGATCAGACGGCCCGCGCGACGATACTCCACCGAGAAATGTGGGACGCCGGGATCTCCCTTCACCTCCGCCGCGTCGTGACCGTCCATGACCCCGGCGATCTGAAGCTTGAGATCGTATTGATCGGACCAGAACCAGGGCACCGGGTCATAGGGCTGTCCGTCGCCCTGGATTGCGGCGGCGGCGGTCTTTGCCTGATCGATGGCATTCTGCACGCATTCGAGCCGCAGCCGTCGGCCATAGCGACGGCTGGGAAAGCGCGCACAATCTCCGATGGCATAAACGTCGGCTGCCTCTGCTCGCGCAAGCGTATCCACCAGGATGCCGTCGGCGCACGGAAGTCCGGCCGTTTCCGCAAGCTCATCGTTTGCCCGGGCACCCGTCGCGATCAGAACGAGATCGACCGTGACGATCTCGGCAGGCTCCATGTGAACGTTCAACCCACCTTTCGTCGCCTCGATCGCCACAAGGCGGGCTCCTAGCCGCAGATCGACGCCTTGCCGGCGATGGAGCTCGGCAAAGAAAGCAGAAGCGCTTTCGCCCATGACCCGTTTCATCAGCCGCCCTTCGGCTTCCACGACGGTGACCTCGCGCCCTTGTGCCCGCAAGCCGGCGGCCACCTCCAGACCGATGTAACCGCCGCCGATGATGGCCGCACGGCGCGCCTGATCGAGCGCCGGGCGCAAGCGCCTGACATCCTCGATGCTTCGCAGCGAAAGGACCTTTGGGAGGCCGACGCCCGGCAGCGGGAGCGTGCGCGCCCGCGCGCCGGTTGCGAATACCAGAGCGCCAAACTCGAGCTCACGCCCGTCGCGCAGAGAGACCCGGCGCTGCTGCAGGTCGACCCGGCTCGCCTCGCTTCCGAGGTGCAGCGCAACGGCCTGATCGCGCCAGAATGCATGCGGGCGCAAAAAAAGGGACTCGGGCGAGCCATTATCAGTGAGAAATTTCTTCGACAACGGTGGGCGCTGATAGGGAGGATGGGGCTCGTCTCCGAGCATCGAGATTGGTTTGTCGAACCCGGCCTGCCGCAGGCTCACTGCGAGCTGTGCTGCCGCCTGACCGGCGCCGATGATGAGGACATCCTCCCGTATCACGCCGTCCCCTCCCGTTCGGGTCGGGCTCAAACCGCCCTTACGAGCTCTCCAGACTTGTAAGATCCGGGCCTTACAGCACATCATGGCTGCGCGCCACGGTCTCGGAGGAAGTGGAACATGCGCTGTTCATCCCGCACTTGCCCCTCCACAACTCGCATTGCGCCGGCGCGTCGGCCGCGGTCAGCAAAATGGGCGAAGCGGGCGCGCCGCGTGTGCATGTGTGCGCTCGCAGCTGTGGCTGTTCTCGCCGGCACCGCGCTGGCGCAAGTGCCCGGCGATTTTCTCAAGGACAAGGGCCTCAACCTTTACATCGGCTATACCGTCGGGGGCGCTTACGACCTTTATGCGAGGTTGGTGGCGCGCCATCCCGGCAGGCACCTGCCGCACAGCCCGGTGATCGTGCCGCGCAATATGGAAGGCGCGGGAAGCCTGCGACTCGCGAACTGGCTTTACAGCGCCGCGCCGAGGGACGGCACAGCCATGGCCACCATCGGCCGCGGCGCTCCCTTTGACAAACTGCTGGCCCGTCCCGGGATCGAGTTCGACGCAACCGAGTTTTCCTGGATCGGGAGCGCGAATGACGAGGTGAGCATCTGCGTCGCCTGGCACACCAGCGGCGTCTCGACCTTCACCGACCTGATGCAGAAGGAGCTGATCGTGGGCGCTGCCGGGGCAGGGTCGGACGACGATCAGTTTCCACGGGTGATCAACGGCGTGCTGGGCACGAAAATGCGCGTGGTCAGCGGCTATCCCGGCGGCAACGACGTGGTTCTGGCCATGGAGCGCGGAGAAGTGAACGGCCGATGCGGCTGGTCGTGGTCGAGCGTCAAGTCCACGCACCCAACGTGGCTGGCCGCGAAAAAGATCAACATCCTTGCCCAGCTCGGACTATCCCGTCACCCCGACCTTCCCGATGTCCCCTTGGTGCAAGATTTTGCCAGGACCGACGAGCAGCGCCAGATCCTGAAATTGATTTTCGTACGCCAGGCGCTCGGCCGGCCGTTCCTGGGGCCGCCCGGTATTCCGCCGGAGAGGCTCGCTGTCCTGCGTCAAGGTTTCAATGAGACGATGAAGGACCCTGAATTCCTGGGGGACGCAGGCAAGTTGAAGCTCGAAGTGCGGCCCCTCTCGGGTGAGCAGGCGGAGGTCGTGGTGCGGCAGATTTATGCCGAGACGTCGCCTGCCATCGCGCAGCGCGCAGCGGCCCTCCTCCCCTGAGAACCAGTGGGCCACCCGATGGGATAGTCGTGCTCGGGTGCGACCAGAGGGCGAGGCATGCCTAGCCCCTACGAATCGGTAGCGCAACCTTAAGATGTATCATAGGGACGCTTATGCAATCCAAGGTATGCACTCCAACGCCCCCGTCCCTGTAAATCCCTGTAAAGGGGGCGGGGCGGATGGAGAAATTTCAAGAAAGTCTCGTAAAATCAATTGGATGCGCCGAAACAAACGCGCAAGAACAGGGAAAGAACAGGAAAAGGAACAGGGAAAGAACAGGAAATCGCCGGCCCCCGATTCAGGGTACAGCCCGGCGAGCCGGGAACGGCGCCATGCAAAAAGCCCGGCACGGTTTTCCGGCCGGGCTTCATACAGAAGTTTCAGATTACGCTTTATAACACGAGTCGTGTTTCAATACAACAGGAATCTTTCATGTAAGAATCCTCATGCGTGAAGGTCGGCGCGCCCCCATGCACGGCGGACTGCACGGAGTGGCGCCTCGTGTACTTCAGGAAGCCCGCTTACCACCCCGAATTGGAGCCTGCTATCGACCGTCGCTTCCGCTTTGCGAGACAGGCTCCATCCGCTTTCCCGAGACCTCACTGCTTGCCGGGCAGCACCGAGCTCAGGAGTTGACGCGCCGTGTCGGCGATCAGATGGCTCTCGCGCGGGTCGACCTCGACGAGCATGGAGGCGAAGTTCCGGGCTTGCTCGAAGGTGATGTGCGGCGGCAGGGGCGGCACCTCGGGGTCCGTTTTCACCTCGAGCACAACCGGCACGTCCGACGCGAGCGCCGCGTCCCAGGCCGCGCCGAGCTCGTTCGGATTATCGACATAGATACCCTTGAGCCCGATGAGCTCGGCAAACCTGTGGTACGGCACATTGGGGAGCTGTTGCGAGGCGTCGAATTTGGGATCGCCTTCCTGAACGCGCTGCTCCCAGGTCACCTGGTTGAGATCCTCGTTGTTCCACACACAGACGACCCATTTGGGATTGACCCAGCGGCGCCAGTATTTCGCGACCGTGATGAGCTCCGCCATGTTGTTCATCTGCATGGCGCCGTCCCCAACCAGCGCGATGACCGGCCGATTGGGATGAGCGAATTTGGCCGCGATGGCGTAGGGCACCGCGGCGCCCATGGAGGCGAGCCCGCCCGAGAGCGAGCACATCATGCCGCGCCGGATCTTGACGTCGCGCGCATACCAGTTGGCGCAAGAGCCCGAATCCGAGGTGATGATGGCGTTGTCGGGGAGCCGGGGCGAAAGCTCCCAGGCGACGCGTTGGGGATTGACGGGATGGGCCTCCACCATCGCGCGGCCTTCCAGCGTCCTCCACCATTCGCGCACATTATTCTCGATCTCGCGCCGCCAGGCGCCGTCCGCCTTCTGCTCGATCATGGGCAGCAGCGCGCGGAGCGTTTCCGCAGCATCCCCGACCAGATTCACCTCCATCGGGTATCGCAGGCTCAGCATGTCGGGCTTGATGTCGATCTGAACGCCGCGGGCTTGCCCCTCCTTCGGCAGGAACTCGGAATACGGAAAGCCCGAGCCGATCATCAGGAACGTGTCGCAATTCGTCATCAGCTCCCAGGACGGCTTGGTGCCGAGGAGACCGATGGATCCGGTGACCCAGGGCAGATCATCCGGCAGGGCGGCCTTGCCGAGCAGCGCCTTGGCAACGCCTGCACTGAGCCTGTCGGCTACCGCAGTGACCTCGTCGGTCGCGGCAAGCGCGCCGGCTCCGACCAGAATGGCCACCCGCTGGCCCGCATTGAGGAGGTCGGCGGCGCGCCTCAGGTCGCGGTCATACGGCACGATCCTCGGCGTCGCGAAGCCGACACCGGAATGCAGGGTTCCATGCTTCCGCGGCGGCTCGTGATAGGGCACCTCCTGCAGATCCTTGGGAAGGATCAGTGCCGTGACCATGCGTTCCCCGACGGCTGTGCGGATTGCGCGATCGATGAGATGGCGGACCTGCGACGGCGCGGAAGCCTGCTGTACGAACGCACCGGCCACGTCCTTGAACATCGATTCAAGGTCGAGCTCCTGCTGGTAATGTCCGCCGATCGCATTGCGCGACTGTTGCCCGGTGATCGCCAGAACAGGCATGTGGTCCAGCCGAGCATCGTAAAGGCCGGTGATCAGGTGCGACGCCCCCGGACCAGAGGTCGCCATGCACACGCCGAGCTCGCCCGTGAATTTCGCGTAGGCAGAGGCCATGAATGCCGCCATCTCCTCATGGCGAACCTGGATGAAATCGAAGCGGTCACCGGCTCGGTTCAGGGCGCCCAGGAGACCGTTGATCCCATCGCCCGGGTAGCCGAAAATCGTGCGCACTCCCCATTGGCTAAGCCGGTCCCAGAAAAAATCACTGACGTTCCTCGCCATCGCCTGTTCCTCCGCAAACCTGTTTGTCTTGCCAATTTTGTCTTGCCAATTTTGATCGCGCCCCTTGCGCATCGAGCCGTTACGCCTCGACAATCGCGGGCCCCGCGTCGTTGTTCCGGCGATGGCGGGATTGTGTGGGCCACGACCAGGGATCAGCAATCCCTGCCCCCAATGAAATGACCGCGTCAGCCGCCGGAATCGCCCCCCTTGGCAACGCTCCGAGAGTCCCGCCACCAGATCGTCGGGAAGGCGGATACGCCATATCTCGGCATGACCTGGGGCCGCCCATAGCGGTCCCAGCGCGCGGTCCGGAGCTTCTGATACGTCCATTGCGGCACCACATAATGGTTCCACAGCAAGACGCGGTCCAGCGCCCTGCACGCCGCGACAAGCTCCGGCCGGCTGCCCGCAAAGACCACGCGATCGATCAGCGCGTTCACGGCGTGGTTTCTGATGCCGATGATATTGCGCGAGCCCGGCGTCTGCGCGGCGGTGGAGCCCCAGTAATCGCGTTGCTCGTTTCCCGGTGAGAGCGTCTCGATCCAGCTGTTGACGACGACATCGAAATCCCATTCTCGCAGCCGGTTCTCGTATTGCGTCGGGTCGACGAGGCGGATCGTCACCTCGACTCCCAGGCGCTCCAAACCAGCTTTGTAAATCAGGATAATGGGCTTGAAGGCGGGATTCTGGATCAGAAATTCCACTTTCATCGGCTCGTTTGTTGCGAGGTCGATGAGCCGCATGTCCCTCACACTGAATCCGGCCTGGCTCAGGAGCTCCACCGCGTGCAGCAGGTTCTTTCTCGCTGCTTCATCGCTGCCGCCGACCGGGTTCGAATATGCCGTCGTGAACACTTCCTCCGGGACGAGCCGGCGCAAGCCTTGCAGCAGCTCCAGCTCCTTGCCTTGCGGCAGTCCCGAGGATGCAAGCTCGGTTCCTTGAAAATAGCTGGAGATACGCTCGTATTGCCCGTAGAAGATCTGTTTGTTGATCGATTCGAAGTCGAATGCAAAGTTGAAAGCGCATCGCACCCGCGGATCTTTGAACTTGCCGCGCCGGATATTGAAAGCAAACGCCTGCATGATCCCCATGTTGCGGATCGGGAATTCCTCGAGGACGACACGGCCTTCGGCGAGCGCCGGAAAGTCGTAGCCGGTCGCCCAGGACTTCGCGCTGTACTCGACCCGCCAGTCGAGGTCGCCGGCTTTGAAGGCTTCAAAGGCGGAGGTGGGATCGCGGAAATAGTCGAAACGCATTGCATCGAAATTGTTGCAGCCGCGCCGCACGTTGATGTCCTCCCCCCAATAATCCTTGACCCGCTCGTATATGACGGTGCGCCCCGCCTCGAAGCTCCGGATGCGATAGGGACCGGAAGCAAGCGGCGGTTCCAGCGTCGTTGCCGTGACGTTGCGGCTCGCCCCGGAGCCATCACGGCCTTGCCACCAATGCTTCGGGAGCACGGCGAGCTGACCCAGGATCATCGGCAGCTCGCGATTTCGCGGCGTATCAAAGATGAACGTGACTTCCCGCTCGCCCGTGATCTCGGCTTTCACGACATGCCGGTAATATGCGGAGAGCTGCGGATTGTGCTGTTTGAAGGTGTCAAAGGAAAAGACCACGTCCTCGGGCGTAATCGGCGCGCGGTCATGCCATCTCGCTTGCGGGCGCAGGCGATAGGTGACGGACGAGAAATCGGGCGGGTAGCTCAGGGCTTCCGCAACCAGCCCATATTCGCTCGACGGCTCGTCGAGGGACGGCAGCAGCAGCGTGTCGTGGATCAGCTGGATGCCCGCGGCAAGATTACCCTTCACCCCCGCAGGCACCATGTTGAAATTGTCGAATGTGCCCATGGCGCCTTGGCGCACGCTCCCGCCCCTCGGAGGGTTCGTGTCCACATAGTCGAACCGTGCGAAACCGGGCGGGTATTTGAGGTCGCCGAACAGCGAGAGGCCGTGCCGCCAGACGGGCTGCGACGCTTCCCCGGCCGGTTGATCAGCGCTTGCGGAGAAAACGCCAAGTGATGCTCCCCGTAATCCGGCCAGTGCAAGACCCATCCGCAGCAGCATCCGGCGGGAAACCGTCACATTACGTCCTCGCGAGCAGCGTTCCACCCGTAATCGTTGTGGTTGATATACCATAAGCGCCGGATTCCGCGATGAGTTCCATCGCACGGAAGCTCACAGCCCGACCGCGGCCAGAGCGCTCCATTTCCGCTCGCGTGACGTGATGCAGGCCGGATCCGCCGACGCCCGCATACCTTACGCGGAATTCAGGAAACAAATGTCGCCGCGCGAACGTTGGCCTTCATTCCAACTCTTTCAAATGGAGCAGCCATGAAGAAACTTCTTCTTGCAGGCGTCACCCTGGTTTCCATTGCGGCGCTCGCACCTGCGAGCGCGCAGCAGGCGGGGTCGGCGAACCAGCCGATGAGCAAGTCGTCGACGGCGCAGCAAAACGGCAATGGGCCGGCCAGCAACATGGCCGGCCAGCAGCAGACCAAGAATGCGGCCCAGCCCAGTCGCGACGAGATCAAGCAGGCTCAGGAGGCGCTGGATCAAAAAGGATTCCACGTCAGTGCCGACGGTGTCCTCGGGCCTCAGACCAAGCAGGCCGTGACCCAGTTCCAGCAGCAGCAAAAGTTGCAGCAGACCGGCGAATTGGACCAGCAAACGATGTCGGCGCTGGGCATCTCCCAGGCCGGCTCGACTACCGGTCAAGGCAATTCCGGGCATGGCAGCAGCAACATGCAGCAGCCGTCGAATGGCGGCAGCAACATGCAGCAGCCGTGGTCAGGGATGAGAAAGTAGGTCCTAGAAAAGCAAGTCCCGGACTTGTCCGCACATTTGCTGTGGCACGGCCTTCCGCGGTTGGGCGGGAGGCCGTCGTCTCGCAGCATCGATAGTGCCTACCGGCCAACCCGGCATCGCGCCTTGCGGTAGGCGCGCTGCGAAAGGATCTCCTCGTGCGCGATGTGGCCCAGCATCAAAGCGGGCAGCACGATTGCGATGATCAAAGTGGCCGTAAACATCCTTGCCTCCACCCCCGTCGAGGAACGCAGGCATCATGATCCGGATCCGTGACGCATTTTGGATCAGATTCGTCCACGACCTGTTTTGACGAGGGCTGTTGCATGCGCGCCGCATCGATGATGCCCATAAAAACAGGGGTCAGCGCGCCGGACGCGGGCGTAGATGTTTAAAGCGGATTATTGTGACTTGCGAGGCACACCGACGGCGCGAGGGTAACGATTCATTAACCGTCACTTTCGAGACGCTGGCACCAATCGTGGGCTCCAGGGCGAGCTCAGCCGCCGCCCCGGCGCCTTGATATGATTGGCGGCCGCTACGCGGCCTTGCGCTTGGCCTCGATGAGCTTGCGATTGAGGAGGCATTCCGCGATCTGCACAGCATTGAGGGCGGCCCCCTTGCGCAGGTTGTCGGCGACACACCACAGCACGAGCCCGTTCTCGACGGTGGGGTCCTCGCGAATCCGGCTGATGTAGGTCGCGTCCTCCCCCACCGCCTCGTACGGTGTCGCGTAGCCCCCGGGCTCGCGCTTGTCGATCACCAGGCAGCCCGGCGCATTGCGCAGGATCTCGCGTGCCTCCTCGGCGCTGATGGGGTCCTCGAACTCGATATTGACCGCCTCGGAATGACCTACGAATACCGGCACGCGCACGCAGGTCGCCACCAGCTTGATCTTGGGATCAAGGATCTTCTTGGTCTCCGCCACCATCTTCCACTCTTCCTTGGTAAAGCCGTCCTCCATGAAGACGTCGATGTGGGGAATGAGATTGAACGCGATTCGCTTCGGGAATTTCTTGGCCGCGACCTCGTCCAGCGTGTAGACGGACTTGGTCTGCGCAAACAGCTCGTCCATGGCGTCCCTGCCCGCACCCGAGACCGACTGGTAGGTGGCGACGACGACGCGCGTGATCCTCGCCTTGTCGTGGAGCGGCTTGAGGGCGACGACGAGCTGCGCGGTCGAGCAGTTGGGATTGGCGATGATGCCCTTTCGGCGAAAGCCGGCAATCGCCGCGGCATTGACCTCGGGCACGATCAGCGGAACGTCCGCGTCATAGCGCCAGCACGAGGAATTATCGATCACAACCGCGCCGGCCGCGGCGATCCTGGGCGACCACTCCTTCGACACGGCGGAGCCCGCCGACATCAGACAAATGTCGACGTCGGAGAAGTCGTAGTGCTCGAGTGCCTTGACCTTGAGCTTGCTGTCGCCGAAGGAGACCTCGATCCCCTGGCTGCGGCGCGACGCAAGCGCCACCACCTCATCGGCAGGGAACGCGCGCTCGGCCAGGATGGTGAGCATCTCGCGGCCGACATTGCCGGTGGCACCCGCCACCGCAACCTTGTAGCCCATGACCTGGTCTCCCGCCGATCTCTGCTGGATTCGGAAACGATGCGCCTGCGTTTTGTAGGGCGCATTTAGGCGAGAAATGCGGCGGTGACAACTCGGGACCGGGCGGCGGTAGTGTCTCAGTTTCAAATTTGAGCCAGCAAATCATGGATTGACGGGGATGTTGCCTTGCAGGACCAATACCCTCGGCCGTGGTACTCAAAGATGTCCGCTCGACCCTTGTACTGTGGCCTAGAGCGACAGTGAGCTTGCAGCGTTTGCCTAATGACGGACTGCCAATTCGGAGGCAGGGGGCGTTTCATCTTTTCGCACCACGCTTTGACAGCGTGGTATATGTCTTGTGTGCGCATTATGCCGCGCTTCTCCATGGCCCAGATTAGGTATTGCCACATCGGAACATCGTCGCCCATGATACTCTCCATGCACGTAAGGAATTAGAATGCCCCGATGCCCTAAAGGCGAGAAGCGCCGCGCCGACGTGATCGGCAATGCGGTCCATGCCATGCGGATAGCAGCATAAGAGCCTGAAAGGTCTCTCGCCAGCTATGGCTGCCGGGATCAGCAAGACGCTGTGGGGCATGACGGACCTTGCCGAAATGATCGATGCGAGCTTGCCCAAGGCCGGCGCGCGAGGCCTCTACAAGCCCCGAATTTCAAACTGAGACATTACCCCGGGCGGCATCTCGCGCACGCGCATGCTTCGCGTCCCGCGGGAGCGGCGAGAAGGATGCGACGGATGCGCCAGATGACGCTGATCGCCTTCCTGCAGGCGCAGAACTGCACCAATCTTGTGAGCTCGTGGCGCCATCCCCTTTCCCGCACCGACACGTGGTCCGCGGACTACTACCGCCACATCGGCCGCGTTCTCGAGGCGGGGAAGTTCCACATGGGCTTCTTCGACGATCGGCTGTCCATGCCGGACATGTATGGGCGCAACCACGCGCACACGGTGCAGCACGGCATTCGCTGCGTGAAGCTGGATGCCGCGACCGTCCTGACGGTGCTGGGCATGGCGACCGAGCGGCTGGGTCTCGGTGCGACCTATTCGACCAGCTACTACGAGCCCTTCCACGTGGCACGCCTGTTCGCCACCCTCGATCTGATGACCGGGGGGCGGGCGGCCTGGAACGTCGTCACCTCGCTCAATGACGGCGAGGCCCAGAACATGGGCCGCGATGAGGTCATCGCGCACGATCTGCGTTACGACCGCGCCGACGAGTTCATGCAGGTCGTGCTCGGCCATTGGGACACCTGGGAGGACGACGCCATCGTCGCGGACAAGGCGACCGGCTTCTTTGCCGTCCCGGAGAAGGTCCATCGCCTCGATCATCGCGGCCGTTATTTTCGCTCGCGCGGCCCGTTTACGGTGCCGCGCTCGCCCCAGGGGCGCCCCGTTGTCATCCAGGCGGGCCAGAGCGGGCGCGGCCGGACATTCGGAGCGCAATGGGGCGAGGTGATCTTCGTGGTCTATCCCAATATCGAGATCGCCAAGCGCGACTATGCGGCATTCAAAGCCGCCGTGGCGAGCTGCGGTCGCAGGCCGGAGCACGTCAAGATCACGCAGCTCGTCAACACCGTCTCCGCGGCGACCCGGGCCGAGGCGGAGGACAAGTGGGTCGAGATCAGCAAGCTGCCCATCGAGATCGATGCGCTGTCGTTGTTGTCTGAAGCGCTGAATTTCGATTTTGGCCCTAAGGGAATGGACGAGGCATTCGCCGACGAGGAGATGGCGCAAATCTCGGGCCTGCAAGGGATCCGCGACACGGTCGTGCGAATGAGCGGGAGGAAGAACCCGACCGTGCGCGACTTCATTCATTTCAGCGGGCGCGGCCGGGTGCACAACCCGATCGTCGGCGGGCCCAAGGAAGTGGCCGACCGTCTGGAGCAATGGTTCACCCAGCCGGCCTGCGACGGCTTTGTCATTTCTGCCACCCACGTGCCGGGCACGTACGAGGACTTCGCGCGGTTCGTCATCCCTGAGCTGCAGCGCCGCGGCCTCTTTCGCGCTGACTTCGCCGGCAACACGCTGCGCGAGAATCTCGGGTTTCCCGTTCCGCAGCCTGGCGACTGGCGTCGCGCGGGCCTGCCGACGCGATAGCGAACGCAGGCGCGGTTGTCGCGTATGCCGCGCCTATACGAGCTCGACATGTACATAACGGCGCCCGGCTGTGGCCATGCGCCGGTCGCGGGTGAGCAGAGGCGCATCGAGCACGGCCGCGAGAGCGACATAGACGGCATCATACGCGGTCAGATTGCTTCGCAACTCCCAGACCCACGGGAAAGCCGGCGAGATCCAAGAAAGCCTCCCGACCACGTTCCTGCTCGATCTCGCCAGTGGCGGTGTATCGGCGGATAGCCTGCGCTATTTCAACATCCAGCAAATGCGGCGCGTGCGCCGTCCGAGCGTAGATCAACGTTTCTACCGCATCTGCTGATGGCGTGCGCAGGACCCATTCGACCATAGCGGAGGCATCGACGACGATCACCGGCGATCGCGCTCGGCGCGGATCACGTCAGCGGGCGAGATCGAAAGGGTCGCCCTGGAGCGCTGTTGCAAACGTGCCCGCATCTCCTCCATTGTCGGTCGCTGCGCGACCTCGCGCACCTCCTTGAGGAGGTAGTCTGAGAGCGACATACCCGCGAGCGCCGCCAACGACTTCAGGCGACGGTGCAACACGTCAGGTACATTCCGAATTTGGATCATCTTGCCCATGCGCATCAGGTAAAAACATGTGCGGCACACGTCAACGGGATGGTGCACCACTGATGCACCACCGCGATCTGCCTGTCAGGAGCGCGCCCCCAGGATCCCGGACGGCCGGAAGAACAGGAAGACGAGCAGCACGGAAAGCGCCGCCACGTTCTTGAGCCCGGCTCCCAGCGTCACGACCGCGAGCGCCTGCGCGAGCCCGAGGACAATTCCGCCGAGAAAGGCGCCGAGCGGCCGCCCGAACCCGCCGACGATCGCCGCGATGAACCCGGATATCGCAAACGGGGTGCCGAGGTTGAACGCGGTGAATTGCGTCGGCGTGAGCAGTATGCCGGCAAGCGCGCCGAGCGCGGCGCTGAGCGCAAACGACAAGGCGAGCATGCGCGAGACCGGGATTCCCTGCAGGGCTGCCGCCTCGCGGTTGATCGCGCAGGCGCGCATGGCACGCCCGACGAGCGTCCTCTGGAAGAACAGAGCCAGCAATGCAATGAGAGCGAGCGAGCTGCCGATGATCCACAGGATCTGATAGCCGATGGAGATGCCGGCAATCCGGATCGGCGGCAGGTCGGTGAATACCGGGATGCTCTTGGGCTGGTCGCCAACGGCAATGAGCGTGGCGCGCTCAATCACGATCTGCGCCGCGAGAGTCGCCAGGATCATCACGAACATGGTCGCGTTGCGATCCCAGAGGGGACGCACCACCAGCCGCTCGATCGCCGCGCCCAATGCTGCCACGGCCACGACCGCCAGCGCGGCTGCGAGCAGCACAGGCAGCCCGAGTGCTGACATCAACACGAACGTCACCATCCCGCCGAGCATCACGAAGGCGCCCTGGGCGAAGTTCACGATCCCGCTCGCGTTGTAGATCACGCAGAAGCCGATCCCGATCAGGCCGTAGATGCAGCCGATACTCAATCCGTTCACGAGGATCTGACCGAGATAGGCCGCCTCAGCCATGCAGCGTCTCCACCCCGCCGAGATAGGCCTCGATCACCGCCGGATTGGCCTGCATCTCGGCCGGACTGCCTTCGGCGATCTTGCGCCCGAAATCGAGCACGATCACCCGGTCGGCAGTGTTCATGACAAGCTGCATGTCGTGCTCGATCAGAAGCACGGTCGTGCCTTGCCCGCCGACGCGGCGCAGGATGCCCGAGAGCCGCTCGGTCTCCTCATGATTGAGGCCGGCCGCCGGCTCGTCGAGCAACAGCAGCTCCGGCTCTGCCGCCAAGGCGCGCGCGATCTCGAGAAGGCGCTGCCGCCCATAGGGAAGGACGGCGGCGCGCTCGCCGGCTTGGCTTGCGAGCCCGACGAGCTCGATCATCGCGTGTGCGCGCCGCTCCGTTTCCGCTTCTTCCCGGCGCGCCCATGCCGGCCGCATCAGTGCCGCGCCAAGACCGGCCCTGGTGCGCACGTGCCGGCCGACCTTGACGTTCTCCAGGACCGTGAGATTCTGAAAGAGTTGGACAAGCTGAAACGTGCGCACCAGGCCTCGCCGGGCGATGCGGTCAGGGGCGGTCCCGGTCACCTCGCACTCCTTGAAGAAAATGCGCCCCTGGGTTGGAGGGAGAAATCCGGAGATCATGTTGAACAGCGTCGTCTTGCCGGCGCCATTGGGGCCGATGATGGCGGTAATGCCCGCTGCCGGCACTTCGAGGTTGACGTTGTCGATGGCAATGAGGCCATCAAACCGGCGGGTTACCTCGCAGACGTGCAACAGGCTCATGACTGCGCGCTCGGGGCGGCGAGCTTTGCCGGAGTCTCAGGGAGCGCAGCGGGCTTGCGCTTTTGCCAGCCGAGCGCGGCCAGACCCTCGGGAGCGTAAATGAGGAGCAGGATGAGCGCCGCTCCGTAGACGAGGTCCTGGTAGTCCTTGAGACCGCGGACGGTCTCCGGCAGCAGATTGATCACGATGGCGCCGACCAGCGGGCCGGTAATCGTGCCGATGCCGCCGACGTAGAGCATGGTGAAGCCGAGGATCACCATGTTCATCCCGAAGACTTCCGGGCTGACGAAACCCACGACGTGCACGAACAGCGATCCGGCGATTGCGGCATAGATCGCGGAAACGACGAAGGCGGCGAGCTTGTAGCGGGCGACGTCGATGCCGAGGGCGCGCGCCGCGTTCTCGCTGCCCGAGAGCGCCACCAGGGCGCGGCCGAAGCGGGAATTGCGGATGAGCCACGCGCTTGCCATGCACAGCGCAACGACGACGCTCAACAGCACCAGCTGCTCACGATCGCTTGCTGCCTCGAAGCTGCCGAGCCCCAGCGGCGGGATACCGGAGATCCCCATATAGCCGTGGGTGATGGACTGCCACTGCACCGCGACCTCGTACACGATGAGGCCGATGGCCAGTGTTGCCATCGCGAGGTAATGCCCCTTTAGCCGCAGGGTCGGGTAGCCGATCAGCACCGCACAGACCACCGCACCGCCTGTGCCGGCTGCAAGCGCCGGGAGTGGCGCGACGCCGTAGGCCGTCGTGAGCACCGCCGAGGTGTAGCCGCCGATCGCGGCGAAGGCGTTCTGGCCGAACGAGGCCTGCCCCGCGTAGCCCATGAAGATGTTGAGCCCGATCACGAAGATCGCATAGATGAGCGCAAAGCCGGCAAGCGCCACAAAATAGCCGCCGGCCACGATCGCGTAGACGACGAGAGCGACGGCCAGAATCGTCGGCAGATAGCCCACGACCGCGCGCAGGCGCTCATTACGCAAGATAGAAGCGCGCAAGCTCGTCATGCGACTTGACGGTTCGGGGATCGAGCGTGGCCGTGATCCGGCCGCCCGCCATGATGTAGACGCGCCGTGCGAGCTGGAGCGCCAGCGGGGCCTTCTGCTCGACGAGCACGACCGAGAGACCCTCGCGGTTGAGGCGCCCGAGCGTTTGCAGGATCTCGACCGTCACTCGCGGGGCGAGCCCCAGCGAGGGCTCGTCGAGCAGCAGCAATTGCGGATCGGCCATCAGGGCGCGACCGACTGCGAGCATTTGTTGCTCGCCGCCCGACATCGACCCCGCCGCCTGCGCCAGCCGCTCGCGAAGCCGCGGGAACAGGGCGAGCACCCGCTCGCGGCGCCGATCGAACTCGGGACCGCGGCCGCCGATCACGTAGGCGCCGAGCTGGAGGTTCTCGGCGACGCTCATCGGCCCGAAGATGCCGCGGCCTTCGGGCACCAGCACGATGCCGCTGCGCGCAACCGCGGCGGGATCGCGCTGCGGCAACGGCCGGCCGCGAAAGCGCACCGTTCCGCTCGCGTCGGTGAGACCGAGGATGGAGCGCAGCAACGTGGATTTCCCGGCGCCGTTGGGGCCAAGCACCGCGACCAGCTCGCCGTCGCTCACCGTAATGTCGACCGAACGCAGCGCTGTCACCTCGCCGTAGCGAGCGCAGAGGCCTTGTGTTTCGAGAACCGCCGCGGCCGGGCCTGTCACTGCCTCACCCGAACCGCGCCGTCTGCGATGCTCGCAAGCAGGAACGGGTTTTGCGTGATGCCTTGATGCATGCCGGGCGAGAAATTGTAGACGCCGCCGGTGCCTTGAAAGCCGGACAGGGTTTCCAGCGCATCGCGCACCTTCGGCCCGTCGAAGCTCTTCGCCTTCTCGATGGCGGCGGCGGTGAGCATCAGCGCATCCCAGCCCTTGCCGGCCCAGCCCGGATCGCGCTCGCCTTGCTTGGCGCGCCAAAGCGGCAGGAAGCGCCCGATCTCCCGCTTGAGCGCGCCCTCGGGCAGCGCGTCATAGACTTGAGACGGTGCAGCCACGAATAAGAACTGGCCGCCGAGGACCTCGGCCGCGGGCTTGAACACCGCGAGGTCGTCGACGCTGCCGAGGAACAGCATGTCGAGTCCCAGCTGCTTGATGTTCTTCGCGACGGTGAGCGTCGAGCCGCCGATCCCGATCTTGATCAGGGCCTTGGCACCGGCCGCATTCATCTTGCTGATCTGCGGGCTGAAATCGGCGTCGTCCTGCTTGTACTGCTCGACTACGGGAATCTCGATGCCGTAGTCCGGCGCGTCCTTGACCGCGATGTCCTTCTGCAAATTCCCGTAAGGACTTGGATCGTGCAGCACGCCGGCCTTGCGGATCGCAGTGCTGCTCTTGAGATACTCGTAGCGCTTCTCCACCTCGAACCGCGGCGGGGGCAGGAGGCTGTAGGCCCACTTCACCTGATCGGGCTGCGGCGGCAGGATCGAGCAGAGCACCATCGGGATCCGGGCGCGGACCACAAACTGCGCCGCAGCGAAATTGCCGGCGGAGACGCAGCCGGAGAGAAAGATGCTCACGCGGTCCGAGCTGATCATCTTGCGATAGACGGTGACCGCTTCCTGCGGCTCCGATTTGTTGTCCTCGACGATCACCTGGACCTTGCGCCCCATGATGCCGCCGCTCGCATTCACATGCTCGGCCGCCACTTCGAGGCCGTCGCGCCAGGAACGATCGACCGCCGCCGCATAGCCGGTCAGCCCGGCTGACACCCCGATCTTGTAGACGTCCTCGGCATCGGCGGGTCCTCCCGACAATGCGGCGATGGTGGCGCTTGCAGCAGCAATGGTCTTGAGCAGGCTCATGGCGTCTCTCCCTGAAAGCCGTATTTCTTGTCCCCGAGCATGTTTGCTATACCGATACGCAGTTTCATGGCCAGGCGGAAGCCTTCGGGGAAGCGCGGGCGTCACGGCGCAAGACCGCTGGCGCACTCTGAGCCCGTCAAGGAGAGACCATGAGCCGAGCGAAAACCCAGCCCGCCGTTTCCGCACGGGCTAAATCGGCGCATCGAGCGAGCATCACCGCCCCACGTGAGAAAAAAACGCGGGTCGACGCGATCTTGAAGGGCGCGATCGATCCCCACGTCCACAGCGGTCCCTCCATTGCCGCGCGCGCGATTGATCATCTCGACCTCGTTCGCGAGATGTCGCAAGCGGGATTTGCCGCGGTGGTGACCAAGGACCACGACTATGCCGGGGTGGCGACCGCCGCCTTGATCACGAAACATCACCCCGAGCTGCGCACCAGGATCTTCTCGGGCATCGTTCTCAACAATGTGGTTGGGGGCATCAACCCCTATGCGGTCGAGCATACCGCCGCCATGGGGGGCAAGATCGTCTGGATGCCGACATTGGCGGCGGAAAACCATTTGCGCTGGGAGAAGACGGCAAAATGGGCTCATCCCGCTTCCACTCAGAAGATGCGTCCGGCATCGCCGGTGCCCGTGCTCGATGCGAGCAAGAAGGTGCTGGATGAGGTGAAGGAGGTCCTGGACGTGATCGCCAAGAACGACATGGTGCTGGCGAGCGGGCATTTGCACGTGAGCGAGACCTGGCTGATCTTCGAGGAAGCGCAGAAGCGCGGCGTCAAGCGTCTCATCTTCACTCACCCCGAGGACATCGTCGATGCCAGCATGAATGATGTGCAGGGGATCGCGACCATGGGCGCCTTGGTCGAGCACTCGCTCGCCATGTTCCTGGAAGGCTCAAAGTTCAAGACATGCTCGAGCGAGGACTTGCGCCGGCACATCGATGCCGCCGGAGTCGGCCAGACGATTCTCTGCTCCGACCTCGGCCAGGTCGGCGTGTTCAGCCCCTTGGAAGGCTTTCGCCGTGGGGTCGAGCTTTGCCTCGATCTGGGCTATGGCGATGCCGACATCCACAAGATGGTCTCGACCAATACCGCCCGCGTGCTCGGCATGGAGGCGCTCGTTGCGGCCGCGACCGCCCTCGCATGAATTCGTGCATTATCACGACAGATCCATTGCCGAGACCCCGCCGTCCACGAACAGGTTGGCGCCGTAAACAAAGGTCGAGTCGTCGCTCACCAGGAACAACACGGCCTTCGCCGCTTCCTTCGGCTCGCCCGGGCGCCCGGCCATGTTGGGCACGGGGCGGGTCGGGTCGAGCTCGTCCTTGCCCACCGGCGAGCCGATCTTGTTCGGCACGATGGCGTTCACCCGGATCTTGTGCGGCGCCAGCTGCGCCGCCATCGCGCGGGTGAGATTGGCGACGCCGCCCTTTGCCGCCGAATAGGCGATGGCGCGGCTTCTGCCCATGAAGCCCGAGGTCGAGCCGATGTTTACGATCCGCCCGCCCGAGCCCTGCGCCACCATCTGCTGCGCGACATGCTTGCCCATGAGGAACTGGCTCTTGAGCGTGACCGCCAGCACGCGATCCCATTCCTCCTCGGTGATGTCGAGGATGTGCTTGTTGTCCGAAATGGCGACGTTATTGACGAGGATGTCGATGCGCCCGAAGCGCGCCACCACGGCGCGCACCAGCTCGTCGACATCGCTTCCGCGGGAGACATCGGCGATGAAAAGCTCGGCATCTCCGCCGGATTGCCTGATCTCGGTCGCAACGCGTCCGCCGCGCCCGGCGTCCAGATCGACCACCGCAACGCGGGCGCCTTCCGCCGCGAGCAGCTTGGCGATCTCCTCGCCGATGTTGCGCCCGGCCCCGGTGACGATCGCGACCTGATTCTCGAGCTTCATCGCACCACCTTTTTTGGCCCGCATGAGCCGACTGCATGGCAGTCCCGAATGTAACCCAATTCACGCGACCGTGATGCGGCCACAGGCTTTGCGGCTATCGACAAAACGATGCCTGGGTAAAAAAGACGGCTGCATGCTTACGTAAAAATCAAGGAGATCTCGATGCGAAGGCGCAGACGCGTAGACCTTTCTCGCCGTGCGGTGCTCGGCGCAGCCGGTACAGCGGCTCTATCGGCAACTCTGCGGCCGCCGCATGCTCTGGCGCAGGCAACCGGCGGCAAGTCGCGCATCGGTGTCATCGGATCGGGCCACATCGGCAGCACCATCGGCGGATTGTGGGTCAAGGCCGGCCACCCCGTGCTGCTCTCCTCGCGCCATCCCGAGCAGTTGAAGGAGCTCGTCGCCGGACTGGGTCCGCTCGCGCAGAATGGAACGGTGCAGCAGGCGATTGCGTTCGGTGATGCGCTGCTCATCGCGGTGCCCTACGGCGCCATCCCGCAGATCGGACAGGAGTACGGCGATGCGCTCAAGGGCAAGATCGTGCTCGACGCTTGCAACGCGGTGCCGGCGCGCGACGGTGCCATCGCCGATGAGGTGGAGCGCGACGGAATCGGGGTCACTTCGCAGAAATATCTCGCCGGCACCCGGCTGGTGCGCGCCTTCAACACGCTCGGGTATATGATCTTTGCCCGCGAGGCGAACCGTCCCGATCCGAGGCTCGCAATTCCCCTGGCGGGAGATGACAGCGAAGCGCTGACCGTGGCTTCAGGCCTGGTGCGCGACGCCGGCTTCGAGCCAGTGATCGTGGGCAAGCTTGCCGATGCGCGCCGATTCCAGCGCGGCGCCCTCGGTTACGGTCAGGCGGTGAGCGCGGCCGAGCTGAGGCAGAAGCTGTCGTTGTGATCTCGCCGCAGCGTTGGCTGCCCAAGGCGCTCCCGGCCACACCGCAGGAGCGCGCGGCCGCGATATGGTCGTTCGCCTACTTTTTCATGCTGCTCGCCGGCTATTACGTGCTGCGGCCGCTGCGCGACCAGATGGGCATCGCCGGTGGCGTGAGGGCACTGCCCTGGATGTTCACTGCAACCTTTCTGACGCTGCTCGTCGCGCAGCCGCTCTACGGTGCGCTGGTGTCGAAAGTGCCCAGGGCGCGTTTCATCCCGATCGTTTATCATTTCTTCGTCGCCAATCTCGCATTGTTCTGGCTGCTGCTGACGGCCGGCATCGCTACGGTGATCGTGGCGCGCATATTCTTCGTCTGGGTGAGCGTATTCAACCTGTTTGCCGTCGCAGTGTTCTGGTCGTTCATGGCCGATCTTTTCACCAGCGAGCAGGGCAAGCGGCTGTTCGGGTTCATCGGCGCGGGCGGCACGGCCGGCGCATTGCTGGGCCCGGTGGTCACCATCGCACTTTCGGTCCCGCTTGGTCCGACCAACCTGCTGCTCGCGGCAATCGTGCTCCTCGAACTGGCCGTGCTCTGCATTCACCGGCTCGAGCGCGCGGCGGATACGACGCGATCCTTCCAGCCCAGGGATGAGCGGATCGGCGGCGGCGCTTTTGCGGCCGCATCAGAGCTCCTCCGTTCGCCCTATCTTCTCGGCGTAGCCGCATGGGTCAGCCTGTTGTCCTTCGGCGCGACCATCCTCTATTTCCAGCAGGCCCATATCGTGGCCTCGACTGTGCATGATCCCGGCGCACAGACGCGCATCTTCGCCTCGATCGACCTTGCGGTCGGCCTCCTCACGCTGGCGACTCAGGTTTTTGCCACGGGCTGGCTGCTCCAGCGCTTCGGCACCGGAGCGGGAGCGGGCGCACTGCCGGCGGTCTATATCGTGGGCTTCGCGGTTCTCGCAGGTGTGACCAGCATCACCGCCGTCGTGACATTTCAGGTGGTGCAGCGCTGGATGAATTTCGCCATCGCCAATCCGGCGCGCCAGGTATTTTTCACAGTGATCCCGCGCGAGGACAAGTACAAGGCCAAGAACCTGATCGACGTCGTGATCTATCGGGGCTCCGACGCCCTGTACGGGTGGGTGTTCGATCTGTTGCAGGCGGCGGGACTCAAGCTCGGCGGCATCGCGCTTGTCTGCCTCCCGGTGGTCGCCGCCTGGCTCATTCTCTCCGGCGTCCTCGGCCGGGCGCAGGAAAGCCGCGCCGCCATGGCGAAGGAGGAGCCGGCATGACGCGCATCACGCGCCGCGAGCTGGCAGCGCTCGGGACGGCCGCGCTGGCGGCGCGCCCCGCTTCGGCGCAGCGCAATCCGACGCCCCTTATCACCCGTGCGATCCCGCGCACGGGAGAGCGCCTTCCAGTCGTCGGGCTCGGGACCGCCTATGTGCTCGACCGCGACACGGACCAAACCGAGCGTGCGGCGAAGGATGTGGTGCGGACACTCATGGAATCCGGCGGTCGACTGATCGACACCGCTTCCACTTATGGTGAGGCGGAAACCGTGCTCGGCAACGTAATTGGGCGGGAGAGCTGGCGCGACAGGGTCTTCATCGCCACCAAGCTGGAAGGGCCCGATGCGACCGAGCTCGAGCAATCGCTTTCACGCCTCAAGACGGCGAAGCTCGACCTCCTCCAGCTCCACAACGTGCGCAATCCGCGCCAGTCCCTGGTACAGTTCAAGGAATGGAAAGCGCAAGGCACGTGCCGGTACATCGGCGTGACCTCGACCTTTCACGGCGATTTCGCTGCGATGGAATCGGTGATCGGGCGCGAGCAGCCGGATTTCGTGCAGATCGATTATTCGCTCGATGACCGGGAGGCGCAGAAGCGCATTCTGCCGCTCGCAGCCGAGATCAAGGCGGCGGTGTTGACCGCGCTGCCCTTCGGTCGTGGCCGGCTGTTCCGCGCCGTGGGCGGCAAGCCGCTTCCGGAATGGGCGCGGGGCTTCGCCGGCAGCTGGGCACAGTTCTTTCTGAAATATCTGATCGGCGACGAGCGGGTGACGGTCGTCATACCCGGCACTGCCAACCCGACCCACATGGCCGACAATCTCGGCGCAATGCGCGGCAAGCTGCCGGATGCGGATGAGCGCAGCCGCATGGTCGCCTTCATCCAGAATCTGTAGGGTGGGTTAGCTGTACAAGTCGGCTGCTTGCAGCCGACTTATACAGCGTAACCCACCGACGCGCGGGAAGCCTCGAGGCTAAGTTCAGAAATTCGGGCTGACACGGTGGGTTACGCCAGCGAGCCGGCTGGAGCCGGCCCGCTGTCTAACCCACCTTACGCTCAGCTGGCCACCGTCACATCATTCCGCTGCCTGGCTCATGCCTCTGGCGAGACGGCTCACCACCTCGTCTGTCGTCATCACGTCGGCGAACATCGCGAGCATGATGCCCAGCGTGGCGTTATGCTCCTCGTCGTTGTAGGTGGCGGTCGCGTCCGAGACGAAGATGACCTTGTAGTTGAGCATCATCGCATCCCGCGCCGTGGACTCGCAGCAAACATTGGTGGCGGTGCCGGTGATGATGACGGTGTCGATGCCGCGCTCCTGAAGCACCGCGTGCAGCCGGGATGACCCGGGCACGAAAGCGCCGAAGCGGTTTTTCCTCACCTTGAGGTCGCCGGGCAGCACCTCGAGCTCGGGCCAGAGCGAGTGACCGTAGCTGCCATCGGCAAAGGCGGCGTCCATGCCCGCCTGCCGCCGCTCCCCCGACATGTACGTGAACCAGTTCGACCACGCCTGCTTGGCGGCAGCATCGATCGTGTTCTGAATGTAGACGACATGCCCGCCGGCGGCCCGCAGCGCCGCGCTGATGCGGTTGACGTTGGGCACGATCTCTCGCGCCGTGGGGATCTCGGCGACCTGTCCCGGCGCCATGAACCCGTTCTGCAGGTCGACCACGACGTGGGCGGTCCGCACGGGATCGAGCTCGTTGAACACGTGGAGCGAATCGCGCCGTTGCAGCACGCGATCGACGGCAGCCTGCGGTATCGCAATCCTGTGCATTCGCATCTCCCGGCATGGGGCTATCGGAGTATGATGATGACATATGCGGCCGACCAATTGTAGGCCTGCCCGTCTCCGGTCCAAGGAGGGCACTGCACATGGAGTTTTCGCTCAGCCCGGATCAATCTGCGCTGCAGGCCCGCGCCCGCGAGCTCGCCCGCGCGGTCGTGTTGCCGCGCGCCGCCGAGATCGATCGGCAGGAGCAATATCCCTGGGACATCGTCAAGGCTCTCGCACAAGCCGGCTTCGTCGGAATGACGATACCGGCCGCCTACGGCGGGCAGGGGCGCTCGTTTCTCGATGCCGTGCTGGTCATCGAGGAGATGGCGAAAGCGTGCACGGTGACGGCACGGATCGTGGTCGAGACCAACATGGGTGCCATCTCGACCGTCATGCACTACGGCAGCGAGGAGCAGAGGCGGCTGGCGGCAGACCTCGTGCTCGCCGGCGACAAGCCGGCGATCTGCATCACCGAGCCAGATGCCGGCAGCGACACCACCGCCCTCTCAACGCGGGCGGACAAGCGCGGCGACACTTACGTCATCAACGGCCGCAAGCATTGGATTACGGGCGGGGGCGTGTCGCGCCTGCATCTCATCTTCGCGCGCGTTTTCAACGAGCGCGGGGACGAGCTCGGCATCGGCGGCTTTCTGGCGGTTGCCGATGAGGCAAAGGGATTGCGCCTCGTGCGGCGCGAGGCGACCATGGGGTTGCGGGGCATGCCCGAGGGCGAGATCGTGCTCGAGGATCTCGCAATTCCGGCCGCCATGGCTCTCGCGCCGCCGTCGGGGTTCAAACGCGGCTTCGCCGATCTGATGAACGCCTATAACAGCCAGCGCGTCGGCGCCGGCACCGTCGCCATGGGAATTGCCGCGGGCGCGCTCGATCTGGCCGTGCAGTGGGCGAAATCGCGCGAGCAGTTCGGACGGCCCATCGCGGAATTCCAGGGCCTGCAATGGCTGCTTGCCGACATGCAGACCCAGCTCACGGCCTCACGGCTGATGCTGCATGCCGCCGCATGCTCGCGCGGACCCGCGGGCAGCCCGTTCCCCGACCCCATGCTGGCCGCGCAAGCCAAAATCTTCGCCTCCGAGGCGGCCATCCGCATCGTCAACGAGGCGCTGCAGATGTTCGGGGCGCGCGGCTATTCCCGCGACCTGCCGCTCGAGCGCATGGCGCGCGACGTGCGGATGTTCACCATCGGCGGCGGGACCGCGCAGGTCCTGCGCACGCTCGTCGCCTCCAGGATGCTGGGCTGGAAGCTGCCGCAGACCCGCGACGGCTACGTCAAGCCGGCGGCCGGGCGGCCGGAGGCGGCGGAGTGATGGGGGCGCATCGCAAAAGCGACATTGTGTGATCGGCATCACAGAGGTTTCCCCGGCCGGGCGGTAGGCTTCCTCTCACGCCGATCGGGCAAGGACGTTACGCCCGGGCGAGATGAAGGGGGGATCCAGATGCACAAGCTCACGACATTCGCGATGGCCCTGGCGATGACGAGCGTATTTGCCGCGGGTTTCTGGGCACAAATCGGCATCATGGCAGCGGACGCAGCCGGCGCGCCGGCAAGGGCCAAGGCTGACGGGATCGCCTTGAAACCGTACCAGGACGTTGCTCCGACGTATGGACCTGGCCTCGCCAAATTCGCATCCCTCGCAAGATAAATCAGCAAAGCAGGCCGGCTCAGCCGTACAGGTCGGCTACACCTAGCCGGCTTGCATGGCATAACCACCGAGTGGCAGACCGTCCGTGGCCGAACGGCGGGTTACGCCGTACGCGTCCATCCCCCAAGGCGCCCCGCCGCCTTGCGCGGCCGCACTTTGCGCAGTTTTCCAGCACGCGCGCCGAGGATAGAATTGCGGATAGAATTGCCGTTCGAATAAAGGCGCGGAGGGATTGCCATGCGCTGCATCCGGCTTCCATGCATTTTGCTCGTCTGGCTTGCGGCGGCTCAGGCGTTTGCGCAATCGCCGGTGAAAATCCGGGCCGGCTGGGTCAGTGCGCCAGCCTCGCTCGTGCCGCTCCTCTTTCAGAAGCCGAGCGTAACCAGGCATTTCGGCAAGTCCTACACGTTCGACCCGATTTACTTTGCCTCGTCGAACCTGCAGATCACCGCCATCAGTCAGGGCGATCTCGACATCGCTGCCTTCGGCTACACCAGCTTTCCGCTCGCCATCCAGAATGCCGGGCTTTCGGACCTGCGTGTGATCGCCGACGAGATACAGGATGGCGCGCCGGGCTATTACGCGACTCCATATTTTGTGCGCAGGGATTCCGGCATAAACCGCATCGAGGACATGAAGGGTAAGGTCGCGGTGACCAACGGCCTCGGCAGCGGCGTCGACATCGTCATGCGTGCCACATTGCGCCGTCACGGGCTGGAGGTGCAGCGAGACTATACGATGATCGAGGCGCCGTTCCCTACGCACAAGGAGATGCTCAAGGAGCACAAGGGCGATCTGGTCGTCGGCGTCCTGCCGTTCTCCTACGACCGGGAGCTCAATGAATTTGCCAGGCCGCTGTTCACGACCCGGTCGGCTCTCGGCCGCATCGCCCTGTCCTTCTGGGCGGCGCGGGAACCCTTCATCCGCAAGAACCGTGCCGCTTTGATCGATCTGCTGGAGGATTACGGCAGCATGCTGCGCTGGTTCTACGACCCAGCCAACCACGACGAGGCGGTCGGCATCACCGCGCGTTTTCTCAAACGGCCCCCGGCGAGCCTGGAGGACTGGCTGTTCACCACCCGGGACTTTTATCGCGATCTCGACGGCAAGCCCGATCTCGAGGTCATCCAGCAGAGCATCGACAAGGCTCAGGAGGTGGGATTCATCAAGCAGACGCTCGACGTCTCCAAATACGCCGATCTGAGCCTGCTCGAGGAGGCGGCCGGGCGCCGCCGATAGGGTGTCACGCCTGCGTCATCTCTCCGCGCCACAAACGCCTTGCTCTCTGCGCGCCACCGAGGCCTGGCCATGCGACGCTCTCTCGCTCTTGCCGCAAGCCTGAGTTTCATAGGTCTCTCCGCGGCCTGCGCGCAAGCGCAGGCGCCGCGCCCGCACAATGTCGTGCTGTTCGTTGCCGACGGCCTGCGCTTTCGCATGGTGGACGACAGCACCGCTCCGACCATGGCGGCGATCGCCCGCGAAGGGGTTACGCTGCGCAACGCGCACGCGCTGTTTCCGACCTTCACCACCAGCAACGCGTCCGCGATGGCGACCGGCCACATGCTGGGCGACACCGGCGATTTCGCCAACACCATCTACAGCGGGTTTCCTGTTCCCGGCGCCGGCAACAGCGTGACGCCTTTTCTGGAAAACGACGCTGTGATCGGAGACATCGACGCGCACTTCGCCGGCAACTACCTCAACGAGGCGACCATCCTCGAGCTTGCCCGCGACAAGGGCTACAGCACCGCATCGATCGGCAAGATCGGCCCTGCGCGGATCTTCGATCCGCGCGAGCCCAGCGGCAACCAGACCATCCTCATCGACGACGCAACCGGCAGGACGCGGGGCATCCCGCTGTCGGCAGAAGTCGCTGAGCGGATCGAGGCCGCCGGGCTGGCGGGCGCTGCACCTTCCCGCGGGAGCAACGGCAAGGCCGGCAACGTGCACACGCCTGGCACGCTGAGTGCCAATGTGGCGCAGCAGGATTATTTTGCCGCGGTGACGAGCCGCGTGGTCCTGCCGCTGTTCAAACAGCGCAACGCGCCTTTTGTGCTGGTGTACTGGTCGCGCGATCCCGATGGCACCCAGCACAACCAGGGCGACAGCTTGAACGCCCTCGTTCCCGGCATCAACGGCCCGACCTCGCTTGCAGCCATCCGCAATGCAGACGACGATCTGGCGCGCATCCGCTCGGCGCTCGGCGAGCTCGGGCTTCTCGACACGACGGATATCATCGTGACCTCGGATCACGGTTCTTCCACCATCTCCAAGGAAAGCCACACGAGCTCGACCGTGAAGACCAGATTCTCCGATACCTTGGAGGGGCAGCTGCCGCTTGGATTTGTGGCTCTCGACCTCGCGCACGCGCTCGACCTGCCCTTGCTCGACCCTGACGATGGTTTCAAGCCGGTCGCGGCCGGCGGGCACACGAGGTTCGGCAACGGCTTGATCGGCGAGAACAAGGATAATCCCAAGGTCGTCGTCGCGACCAACGGCGGCTCGGACCTGATCTACCTGCCGGACGGCGACAAGGAGATGGCCAAGCGCGCGATCGACTTTCTTCTCACCCAGGACTACGTCAGCGGCATCTTCGTCGACTCCAAGCTCGGAAGATATCCGGGCACCCTGACCCTCGACGAGATCGCCCTCGAAGGAACCGCCCTGACGCCGCATCCCGCGATTGCGATCAGCTTCCGCTCGTTCGACACGGTGTGCGGGGAGCCGGTGCGCTGCCCCGTCGAAGTGGCCGATACCGTCCTCCGGCAAGGCCAGGGCATGCACGGCTCGTTCAGCCGCGCCGATACCTGGAGCTTCATGGCCATGCAGGGGCCGGACTTCAAGCAGCGGCTGGTCGATCCCGCGCCGGCAAGCAATGCCGATGTCGGCCGGACCATCGCCCACATCCTGCAGCTCGACACCAGAGACACCGGCAAGCTGGTCGGACGCGTGCTCTCCGAGGCGCTGCTGAACGGCGCGATGCCCGAGGTGAGCAGCCGGGTCGTGATCTCGGAGCCCGCCCCCAACGGCCTCGTCACCGTCATCAACATGCAGCTGGT
>DATBHG010000084.1:0-47216 GCA_036557665.1 Xanthobacteraceae bacterium
AAGTGACGGTGGGCGGCACCCATACTGCCCTGATGGCGGCGGCGCTGTCGTCCGGCACCACGGTGATCGAGAACGCCGCACGCGAGCCCGAGATCACCGACGTTGCCGACTGCCTCAACAAGATGGGCGCGCGCATTTCCGGTGCCGGTACGTCGCAGATCGTCATCGAAGGCGTTTCCCGGCTGAGCGGCGCACGCCACAGCGTGCTGCCCGACCGCATCGAGACCGGCACCTACGCCATGGCGGTGGCGATGGCCGGCGGCGAGGTGCTGCTGCAGAACGCGCGCGCGGAGCTGTTGCAGGCTGCACTCGACGTGCTGCAGACGGCGGGCGCCACCGTGACCCCAACCAATCAGGGCATCCGCATCGCGCGCAACGGTTCGGTGCTGGCGCCGGTCGAGGTGACGACGGCACCGTTCCCGGCCTTTCCGACCGACCTGCAGGCGCAGCTCATGGCGCTGATGACGCGCGCGAGCGGCACCTCGCACATCGTCGAGACGATCTTCGAGAACCGCTTCATGCACGTGCAGGAGCTTGTGCGGCTTGGGGCGCGCATCCGCCTCGACGGCGAGCGCGCTACCATCGAGGGGGTCGAGAGCCTCAAAGGCGCGCCGGTGATGGCGACCGATCTGCGCGCCTCGGTCTCCCTCGTGATTGCCGCGCTTGCGGCCGAGGGCGACACCATCGTTAATCGCGTTTATCATCTTGATCGCGGTTTCGAGCGGCTGGAGGACAAGCTCTCGGCCTGCGGTGCCGCGATCGAGCGCATCAGCGGGTGAGCGATTGAGCTTCGGCCCCGGCAGGCCACCGTCTTCTTTTAGGGAGGCCACCGCTTGCGCCCGCAATGGCCCCTTCCTAACTACGGTCCAACCTTGCAGCTGGCACCGGTTGCAGCGTCGCCTGGGGGATGGGGCGGGTCGCCAGGGCAAGGACGGCAGGGAGCGCACGTCATGGAGCCGGTGAAGTTCGTTGCCCTCGACCGAGATGATATCGAGGTCGTATCCACTCACTTGCAGGACGCTCTGGTCAAGGTCGCGGATATTGTCTGGCGGCCTCAGGAAAGACGCCTGCTGATCACCCTTAGTCGTTTCGACTGGCCTGCGGCCGAAGGGAGCAGCCCACAGCTGCGGCGCTGTCAATCGGCGTTGCGTTTCGAGCGGGTCAACAGTTGCAAATGCCGCTGCGTCAATCCTGCGGGCAAGGACGCCATCCTCAACTTGCTTGCCGTTGAGTTTGCCGAAGCCGATCCTCCTGCGGGTGTGGTGATGCTGACGTTCTCCGGCGGCGGGGTGTTGCGCCTGGAGGTCGAATGTCTGGAGGCGGAGCTCCGCGATCTCGGCCCCTCCTGGCCGGCGCGAGCACGGCCCGTGCACATCGACGATGCGCCCGAGCTGCGGGGTTGACGGCCCTTACTCCCCAAGCCATTGAGCGGTGATCCGGCCCGCATGGTCGGGTGGAGCAAGCGCCATGCCGGTCCGCCTAGACAGCCGGGCTGCCGATTTCCCTGCCTCATTCGGCGCCTTGCTCGCCCAGAAGCGCGAAGCAATGGCCGATGTCGAGGCCGCTGTTCGCTCGATCATTGCCGATGTCGCGCTTCGCGGGGATCGCGCCCTCATCGAGCTCAGCCGCCGATTCGACCGGGTGGATCTCGGCGAGCAGGGGATCAAGGTCGCGGCCGCGGAGATCGATAGCGCCATTGCCGCGTGCGATCCGAAGGCCCTCAATGCGCTCACGCTCGCCCGAGACCGGATCGAAGCCTATCACCGCCGGCAGCTTCCGCAGGACGACTCCTTCATCGACGCGCTCGGGGTGGAGCTGGGATGGCGCTGGACCGCAATCGAATCCGTTGGCCTCTATGTGCCCGGGGGCACCGCCGCCTATCCGTCCTCCGTCCTGATGAATGCGGTCCCGGCGAAGGTCGCTGGCGTCCCGCGCCTGGTGATGGTCGTGCCGGCGCCGCAGGGCAAGCTCGTCCCGCTCGTGCTCGCAGCCGCAAAGCTCGCAGGCATCGACGAGATCTATCGCATCGGCGGGGCGCAAGCCGTAGCGGCGCTCGCCTGCGGCACCGAGACCATCGTGCCTATTGCCAAGATCGTGGGGCCGGGAAACGCCTATGTGGCGGCGGCCAAGCGCCTCGTTTTTGGCAAGGTCGGCATCGACATGATCGCGGGGCCTTCCGAAGTGCTGATCCTGGCGGACCGCAGCGGTCACCCCGAGTGGATCGCAGGCGATCTGCTCGCCCAAGCCGAGCATGACAGCAACGCGCAGGCCATCCTGATCACCGATGATCCTGCGCTCGCCGACGAAGTGGAGAAGGCGATGGCGGCTCAGGTCGGATCGCTGCCGCGCGGCGCGGTGGCCGCTGCCGCCTGGCGCGACTTTGGGGCCATCATCCTGGTGGGCGAGCTTGCCGAGGGCGTACCGCTCGTGGACGCTCTTGCGCCCGAGCATCTCGAGATTGCGAGCGAGCATGCCGACGAATTGGCCTCGCGCATCCGCAATGCCGGGGCGATCTTTCTCGGCCCGCATACGCCCGAGGCCATTGGCGATTATGTTGCGGGCTCGAACCATGTCCTGCCGACGGCGCGTTCGGCGCGGTTCTCGTCAGGGTTGGGTGTGCTCGATTTCATGAAGCGCACGTCCCTGCTCAAATGCGGGCCGGAGCAGTTGGGCGCGCTGGGCCCGGCGGCGATCTCGCTGGCGCAGGCGGAAGGCCTCGAGGCGCATGCCCGCTCGGTGGCGATGCGCCTCAATGCGCGTTGAACGCGCCTCTCTTGCGCTGCAATGAGCCAAGAGCGGCCTGCCAGGAAAGACGACAAGCGCCTGGTCGCCGTCACGCTCGATGAGGCCTCGATCGGCCGCTCCAGCCGCGATGTCGAGCACGAGCGCGCTGTCGCGATCTATGACCTGCTCGAGGAGAATACGTTCTTCCCCAATGACAGCGCGCACGGGCCTTTTGCCCTGCACCTGAGCATCACCGGCAGCCGTTTGATGTTCGATATCAGGCTTGCCGACGGCAGCCCCGTGATTGCGCATCTTCTCTCGTTGACGCCGCTGCGTCGCATCGTGAAGGATTATTATACGGTCTGCGACAGCTATTATGCCGCCATCCGTACGGCGACGCCCGACCGGATCGAGGCGCTCGACATGGGCCGCCGCTCGCTCCACGACGAGGGCTCCCGTATCCTGATGGAGCGGCTCAAGCGGAAGGTGACGGTCGACTTCGACACAGCCCGCCGCCTGTTCACGCTCATCTGCGTGTTGCATTGGAAGGGATGACGCGAGGCAGCGCATCGCGGCCGCAAGCGGTGTTGTTCGCCTGCGGGCTCAATGCGGTGCGCTCTCCGATGGCGGCGGCGCTGCTCAAGCAGATGCTCGGCAGCATGATCTATGTCGGGTCGGCCGGCGTGCGCAAAGGCGAGCTGGATCCTTTTGCGAGCGCCGTCATGGACGAGCTCGGGATCGACATCAGTACACATGGGCCGATTACCTTCGAGGAGCTGGAAGATTTGGAGGGGCTCAACTTCGACCTGATCGTGACGCTTTCGCCCGAAGCGCATCACAAGGCGCTCGAGCTTACGCGCACGCTTGCGGTCGATGTCGAGTATTGGCCGACGGCGGATCCGACTGCGGTGGAGGGAAGCCGCGAGCAGCGCCTCGACGCGTATCGTGCGGTGCGCGACCTGCTCGTGCAGAAGATCCGGAATCGCTTCGTCGCTCCGGCCAGGGTAAATGAATGATGAATCGCATCAGTGCGCGCGAAATCCGGCTCGGCTCGCGGACGCGACGCCCGGTTGAGCATGGGCGGGCATTCCGCTAGGGTCCGCGCCGATTTCCCGCCCCTTGGATTCGAATGGCAAAAGAAGAGCTACTGGAATTTCCCGGTGTGGTCACGGAGCTGCTCCCGAACGCCACTTTTCGAGTGAAGCTTGAAAACCAGCATGAGATTATCGCTCACACCGCCGGCCGCATGCGCAAGAATCGCATTCGCGTGCTCGCCGGCGACAAGGTCCTGGTAGAGATGACGCCCTACGATCTGAGCAAGGGCCGCATCACCTATCGATTCAAATAGATCACGAGATGATTGGACGGCCCAAGCTCGTTCTTGCATCCGGCTCGCCGCGGCGGGTCACGCTCGTCAATCAGGCCGGCATCGAGCCCGATGCGCTTCGCCCGACCGATATCGACGAGACGCCGAAGCGCGGAGAGCTCCCGCGCGCCTGCGCCAATCGGCTCGCGCGGGCAAAAGCGGATGCGGCGCTGGAGTTCGTGCGCGAGGACGAGGAGCTCAACGGCGCCTATATCCTCGCCGCCGATACCGTGGTCGCAGTCGGCCGGCGCATCCTGCCCAAGCCCGCGCTTCTCGACGAGGCCGCGCAATGTCTGCGTTTGCTCTCCGGCCGCAACCATCGCGTCCATACCGGCGTGTGCCTGGTGACGCCGAACGAGGCCTACCGCCAGCGCCTGGTCGAGACCCGCGTGCGCTTCAAGCGGCTCTCCGAGGAGGACATCGAGGCGTATCTCGCCTCCGGCGAATGGCGCGGCAAGGCGGGCGGCTATGCCGCCCAGGGCATCGCCGGAAGCTTCATCGTCAAGATCGTCGGCTCCTACAGCAACGTGGTGGGACTTCCGCTCTATGAGGCGACCACGCTGCTGGCGGGCGAGGGCTACCCGATCCGTTTCGGCTGGATCAGCGCCGTTTGATCGCGCGCCGCGCATCACCATATGCAGGGCATGTCGGAGAATCGTGATCGCCTTGGGGCCGCTGCATGCCCGGTGTGCCGCAATCCCACGGCAGAGGAATTTCGGCCGTTCTGCAGCCGCCGATGCGCCGATATCGATCTCAACCGCTGGCTGAGCGGCGTCTACGCGATCCCGGTCACCGAGGACACCGACGAGGACGGGACCGCGCAGGCGGAGCAGGAGCGGTAATACGCGCTCTTACCGCGTGGTGGAGAGGGATTGCTTCGCCCATACGGGTCGTGACTGGCTCGAGTGACGATGACCAGCACTGGCCCGACAAGCGGATACACGCTCTTATATTACGCGGCGTCCTGGCCCAGTTGATGTCTCCGTCACTTGGCGTCCTCGTCTGTCGTCCTCGTCTGGACAGCGAAATGGCGAGCCTCTATAAGCGCCCGCGCCTTGCCCAGGTAGCTCAGTTGGTAGAGCACTGCACTGAAAATGCAGGTGTCGGTGGTTCAATTCCGCCCCTGGGCACCTCGGATAATATTCCTATACTTTATCCGGAAAAATCGGAAATTTAACTGACATCCGTTATTCCCGTCGCGGGAAGCGAGCCAACTCCCGATCAAGCAAAAGCTGTCCTTGGCGCCCTTGCGCCGGTCTTGGCTACGGGACATCGTCGCCGCGTGATATCTCTCGGATCGAAAAGTGGGACACACGCCGGGTCCGCGGAATGAGACGACAATGACTTTTCCGCAGACTAATGCCGCAGCGACGACAATCATAAATTCGCTTGACCCAACCGTCTGGCGCGACCGGGCGACCGACAGCCGCTCTTCGCCGGCTGTGAAGGTCGCGCTGTTCCGATCGCTCTTTCGCGGACGAGAGGACCTGTATGCCCGTCGCTTCGAAAGTCAGAAGTCGGGCAGATCGGGCTATCAGCCGGATTGTGCTAACGAGTGGGTGAGGGGTGTCTGCGAGAAACCCAAGATCAAGTGCAGGGACTGTCCGCACCAACGGTTCCGCCCGGTAACTGATACGACCATTACATGGCATCTGCAGGGTCACGATGATGCTGGGGCGCCGTTCGTCATGGGCGTTTACCCCATGCTCCTAGACGAGACCTGCTTCTTTCTCGCCGTCGATTTCGACAAGAGCAATTGGCACACGGATGCGAGCGCATTTCTGGATACGTGCCGGTTACTGGACGTTCCCGCAGCATTGGAACGATCACGCTCCGGCAATGGCGCGCACGTGTGGATCTTCTTTGAGAGAGCGATCCCCGCGTCATTGGCGAGGCGTCTTGGCGCCTACATCATTACCGAGACGATGGAACGACGACCCGAGCTTGGCCTGCGGTCCTATGACCGGTTTTTCCCCAATCAGGACACGCTCCCGAAGGGCGGTTTCGGTAACCTGATTGCCTTGCCCCTGCAAAGGGGTCCACGCGATCGCGAAAATTCTGTGTTCCTCGACGCGAGTCTCGCGCCTTATCCAGACCAATGGGCATTCCTTTCGACCATCCAGCGAATCGATCGGGCTACGGTCGAGCATGTTCTTGAGAAGGCCGAGGCGACCGGTCGTATCGTTGGAATTCTCGTCGCGCCGACGGACGAAGAGACGTCGCACACCCCGTGGCAAACACCGCCATCGCGTCATCGGAAGAGCCCTCCGATTGCCGGGCCGTTGCCCGAGACGTTGGAATTGGTGCTGGCCAACGAAATCTACGTCGCGAAGGATGCGCTACCGCCGGCGCTGCGCAACCGGCTTCTTCGGCTGGCGTCATTTCAGAATCCGGAATTCTACCGGGCTCAAGCGATGCGGTTGCCCGTTTACGACAAACCCAGAATCATTTCGTGCGCGGAGGATCATCCCTCACACATCAGTTTGCCGCGCGGTTGCCTTGAGGACGCGCAGCGTCTTTGCGCCGATTTGAAGATCTCTGTAACCGTGCGCGACGAGCGTTACGTGGGTCTCCCGCTTGAAGCCGAGTTTCGCGGGGAACTGCGCCCGGAGCAACTCGTGGCCGCGCAAGCGGTGTTGGCGAGCGACACCGGTGTTCTCTCCGCCACGACTGCATTCGGAAAAACGGTTATTGGCGCGTGGCTGATCGCACAACGTCGCGCGAATACGCTCGTGTTGGTGCATCGACAGCAGTTGCTTGATCAATGGGTTGAGCGGCTTCGTTCCTTTCTCGACTTGCCGGAGAAATCGATTGGCCAAATCGGCGGCGGACGAAAGAAATTTTCCGGAGCTCTCGACGTTGCTTTGCTTCAAAGCCTTGTGCGTAGAGGGGTGGTTGACGATCGTGTCGCCGACTACGGTCACGTCATCGTCGACGAATGCCACCACCTTCCGGCGTACAGCTTCGAGCAGGTCGCGCGCCGTGCGAAGGCAAGGTACTTCACGGGATTGACCGCGACAGTCACGCGAAAAGACGGGCATCATCCCATCGTGTTCATGCAGTGCGGAGCAGTTCGCTACCGCGTAAATGCAAAAAGTCAGGCAATCACCCGACCGTTCGAGCATCATGTCTTCATTCGCCCGACGGCATTCCGTCCGCTGCGCGAGCCCCATCCCGACGAGAGGATACAGTTCCATGACCTCTGCACTGAACTGATGAATGACGAGGTCCGAAATGGGCTCATCTGCGACGAAGTGGTCGCGATCGTCAAAGAAGGCCGTTCTCCCGTCATACTGACAGAGCGCAAGGAACATTTGGATCGCCTCTTCAACCTTCTCTCACCACGCGTTGGGCACGTGATCGTTTTGCGTGGCGGCATGAGCCGAAAAGACCTTAAGGCGGTTGCCGACCGTTTGGTCGCCATTCCTCGCGAGGAGGAGCGCGTCTTGCTGGCGACGGGGCGATACCTTGGCGAGGGATTTGATGATGCGAGGTTAGACACGCTTTTCTTGACCATGCCGGTTTCATGGCAGGGAACAATTGGGCAATATGTCGGCCGGTTGCATCGACTCTTCGATGGGAAGAGCGAGGTCAGGGTTTACGATTACGCTGATCTGAACGTGCCTGTGCTGGCTCGGATGTTTGACCGACGCTGTCGGGGATATGAAGCTGTTGGATACAAGATCCTGTTGCCGGCTAGTGCGGTTCCGGGCTGGCCGGCCAACGTTCCCCTGCCCATCGATCCCCAATGGAAACGAGATTATGCAGCGAGCGTCCGTAGGCTGATCCGAGACGGCGTGGACGCGCCGCTCGGGACGCTGTTTGTGAACGTCGCGCGAGAATTCGCAGCCGATGCCGAAGGCGCCGCTCGGGCGAGGAGTGCAACCGAGGCATTTCTCTATTGCCGGCTGGAAACGCTGCCTACGACGGCGGGACGCTTCAAGCTCAATGGGGAACTCCCGATCGCGTTTGACGGCTGGGGCCGAATGGAAGTCGACTTGCTGTGTCCGATCGCTCGTTTGGCCATAGAATTGGACGGGTCGCACCATCTGGGAAACGTCGAGGCCTACCGACGCGATCGCCGAAAAGACCAGTTGCTCCAAGAAAATGGCTATTTTGTTCTGCGCTTCCTTGCAGAGGATGTGGGGAAGAACCTCGATTTCGTGTTGGATGCAATCGAGAGAGCTGTGATTTCCCGCGGCGCGGGCGACCAAGGCTATCTTGGGAGCAGTGATTGCGCTCATACTCTTCATCGGGAAGAGCAAAGGACGAAAATTGCAGATGGACGAACCCAAGCTACTTGACCGAGAAACGATCGGGAGGGCGTTTCGTTTGATGGGACAATATCTCCTCGACCGGAAGGCGCTCGGAGAAATCGCGATCTATGGCGGGAGCGCGATTCTCTTCCAATTCGACTGGCGCAAAGCCTCGCGGGATGTCGACGCGCGAGTTACCAGTGAACGCAGCCACGGACTGGTGATCGACGCAGCGGCAAATGCAGCGACTCAATTGGGACTGCCTAGATCGTGGCTGAGCGAGAACGTTGCGATGTATGCTCGCCGGGGCGAAGGGGAGGCCGATCGCATAGCGTTGGGACTGTATCCGTCGCCGGAAAGGTTCGGGCTGCGGGTCACCGCGGCAAAGCCGTCTTACATCCTCGCAATGAAACTCAAGGCGTTGGAGCGGGCGACGATCGACGACCGCGACTACGAGGATGCAATCAACCTTGGCATTGAATGCGGCGTGTCCAGCGTGGATGAGTTGCGCGAAGTGTTCCGGCAATTTTTTCCCGATGAGGATCTGCCGCCGAGAGCAGCATTGCGTCTCGAGGAGCTCGCCTCGGATATTCGCGCGAAGTTGGGTTAGGATTCCGCCATGCTCCGACCGCAAACACTTGCCGCCGTAGCGCAAAGAGCGAGGGAGGCTCCGCCCGACTTCTACACGGCGCTGAACGAGTTCACCGACGAGTTCTACTTGGACCATCCGGACAAGGCGGCCCAGCAGAGGCGCATCGACCCAATCCCGGAGCCGGTGGGCGAGCCGCTGATCGATGCTTTGATCGGCGCTGTCGGAGAGCATCTCGCCCAGCGTTGGGGCTTGAGCGTCCCGAATTGGACGCAGCGCCCAGAACACTTCGCGCTCGAAGAGCCGCGGTTCCTGCCCAATTCCAGGGCACTCAGAGCCGCGCTCATCGTCGAGAGCCCGCCTGCCTTCAGGTCGCGGCTGCTCTTCACCGGCGCAGAACCGCTCGACCGCGCACGGTTTCCGAACGTTGCACGGGCGCGGGTACCATTGGACTGGCCGCCCCTGCCGGACGAGCCAGAACCCGCGGCAGTGCCTTCTCGAGCGTGATAATTTTCCTCAATCGGCGATCACGCTCCGGCTCGTTGCCTGGGCATGATCTTTTGGGCATGATCTTTTCCGACAGATTTCCGAGTTGATTTTGCTCGCTCGACCTTTCGCCGCCGCACCCGGTGCATCCAACCCTATCGGCGGTAGCGACTGCAATAATCCACGACCGCCTTCGTGAACGCGTTCGCAGCCGGCGACAACGTCCGGCCACTGAACGTGCAGACGCAAAAGACCCAAGGGTCGGCGGCAAATTCCTTGACGGCAATGCTGCAAAGACTGCCCGCCTTTGTCTCGTGCTCGATGGAGCAGCGCGGCAGCAGGGCGCACTCGGGGCCGGCGCTGACGATTCCCTTCACGAGCGCCAGCGAGTTGGTGACGCAATAGACTTCCGGCTTGAGTCCGTGTCGATCGAACGTGCGATCGATCTGCTGCCGCAAGCCGAAAGCTTTCTCGGTGAGAACAAAACGAAAGTCGACAAGCTCGCGCAGCGATACGATCTTGCGTTTCGCAAGCGGATGGGTGGGAGCGACGGCCGCGACGATCGTGTCATGGAAGACCTGCGCGCTCGTGATCGCCTCGCGAGCCGGCGGGTTGAGAATCAAGCCGATCTCGGCGACGCCGCTGGTCAAAGCTTCTATCGTTTCGTCCGTGCTGCTCACTTTCACGTTGAACACGACATTCGGATATTGGACGTGAAACCGATGCAGCACCGGCGCGACGAAGCTTTCGATGGCGGTCTGAAAGCAATAAATGTCGACCGTGCCGGCCTGGATGTCTTGCAGCGCCGCGATATGCGATTTCACGCGCGCGAGCTCGCGCATCATGGCCTCGAACTTCTCCTGGAGGATCTCTCCCGCCGGCGTGAGCGCCATCCCCTGGGCACGGCGGTCGAAGATCGGTGCGCGCAGCTCGTGCTCGAGCTTGGCGATCTGCCGGCTGATCGCCGACGGCGAGACATGGAGCCGTTCCGACGCGGCGCGGATCGAGCGCGAATGCGCGGTCTCGCTGAAATAGCGTAGCGCGGTGAAGTCCATGGCGATCACCTCCAGGATCGTGCGGCGCGTTGCATTTCACGCAACAGCATGATGCCGACATTGATATGGCCTCAATGGATGTTTCGATCAATTGTTGTTCCCGCCACTGCAATTCAATCAACGGAGCAAGCCATGCCATTCCTCCACATGCTGCCCGACGTGGGCATGAACTACACCTTCAACCGGCCACTGCTCGACGGCACGTCGCCGGCGCGGCTCAAGGAGTTGAGCGCCATTGCACCGCGGATCAAGGATTACGATTCCTGGTACAAGGTCTGGCTCGAGGTCGCCAAAAAGGCGGAAACGGAAAAGCGCTGGCTCGACGCCGCGTCCTACTATCACGGCGCTGAGTTTTATTTGCCGGCCGGCGACGTGCGCAACGGACTCTACGACGACTTCGCTCGAAACTGGGCTCTCGGAATGCGAGGTGTCGCCGGCTACGAGCGCATCGAAATTCCGTATCCCGGCGGACATCTGCCGGGCTTCAGGCTGCAGGCAAAAGGCAAGGAGCGCAGCACGTTCGTCTTCACCGGCGGATACGATTCGTTCGTCGAGGAGTTCTACAACTTTCTTCTCCCCCTGACCGAGCTTGGAATCACCGTCATCGCTTTCGACGGGCCCGGCCAGGGCGGCGCCCTGCGGCAGGGTATCTACATGGATCACGCATGGGAGAAGCCGGCCAAGGCGGCAATCGATTACTTCGATCTCGATGCCGTGGATTGGCTGGGTGCCTCATGCGGCGGCTACATGTCGATCCGCGCGGCCGCGTTCGAGCCCCGCATCAAGCACATCATCTCGATGCCCACGTCGTATTCGGGTCTCGATATGACGCTCAAGCAGATGCGGCCGGGCAAGGCCCAGGAGCTGATCTCGCGGTTCAAGTCCGGTGACCGCAAGGGGACCGAGGCCGTGGTCGCCGAGGAGCGACTGCCGAGCTCCGTGTTCGAATGGTGCATCGTCCAGGGGATGCACATCACCGGGACCAAAACGCCGTTCGACTTCCTCACGGCGATTGCCAGGCAGTCGCTCGACGGAATCCTGCACAACGTCAAGCAGGACATCCTGCTGACCGAAGGCGAGCAGGATCATCTGTTCGACGTCGGCTGGGTCCATCGAACCATGCGGGAGCTCGTCTGCGCCCGCTCCGTGACGGCGCGGATATTCACGGCACGGGAAGGAGCGGAGCAGCATTGCCAGCTCGGAAATTCGGCAGTTGCGCGTCATGCGATCGTCCACTGGCTGGCGAGCTTCTACCCGGGCATGCCGGTCGGCGAGAGTGTGCAGGCGACGAGCATCGCTGCTTGACAATGAGGTCGGGCGGCCGCGCCGCCTTGCACAGGTGATCAAAATGAACCTGTCAGCACTGACAGCAGCAGCAGTCGCCGCGGCGCTTGTCGCCGCGGCTTCTGTCCTCGCCTTCTCGGTCATGCCCGATCTCTTCGTCTGGGCGGCGTTCATCGGGTGGGCCAGCTACGACCACTCAGGGGCCGCATGGCAAGCGGCACTGCGCAGCTCCGCGGCTCTTGTCTTCGGCGTTGCAATGGCATGGGCAGTCGCCATGGTCGTTGCCGCCGGTACACTGCCGCTGGCCGCGTGGCTGGCAATGCCCATTGCTGCTGGAATCGCCTCGTTGCTGATCGTCCTGGCGTCAGCCGCGCCGATCCTCAGCGTCGTACCCGCCACATTCTACGGCTTTGCGTCGACGTTCGCGTATCTGGGCCTTGCTCCCGGAGCGTTCACGGTAACCGCGATGACGACGCTCGGCTGGAAAAATGCAATCATGAGCGTCCCCGTCTCGCTGCTGCTTGGAACCGCGCTCGGTGTCGCGCATGGCCGGTTGGCGGCCTTCCTGGCAAGAAAGCAGAAGCCGCACCCGGCCGGGCGCTTTCCCCTCAATGGCCTGAGAGTCAGGTAAGGCGACAGCCGGCTTTGAACAGGGTCCGCATGAAAGCGCTCAACGCCCATGAGAAGCGGCTCGCGGGTCTGGCTCGATCTGTGCGTGCGGCGATCGTCGTGCCTTCGCTGTTCGCATTGGCGCTGCTCGTCTTCAGGCAGCCTGCAATGGCCGGCTTTGCAGTATTCGGGACTTTCGCTCACCTGGTGATGATCGACTACGACACCGCGGGTACAGCCAGAGCCGGCCAATGTGCCGCGCTCAGCTTATTGGGTGCGATCACAATAGCCCTCGGGACTCTGACTTCCGCGAGTGTCTGGGTCGCCGTGGCTGGAACACTGGTTGCGGGATTCCTTATTGAATTGCTTCCACTGCTCAACGGCCGCATGGCAGCCATCCGGACACCGTTGCTTCTCTCGTTCATGCTGGCCGTAGCCGCACCCGCTCCAGCTGGCCTCGTGTCGTCAAACGTGGCGGGGTGGCTGTTGGCTGGCATTGCGGCACAACCCGCATTGTTGTTGATCTGGGTATCGCTTCAGGCAACCAGTGCGGCGGAGCAAGGCGGCGCTGCGGGCGAGAGCATCGCCGACCGTCCGGTTGCCGCGTCTGGGCATGAATGGATAGCAAATGCTGCAAGCTCCGGAATGGCGATGGCCGTTGCCGTTCTGCTCGCCCGTATTCTCGAAGTGAACCACGCGTTCTGGATCGTGCTCGGCGCAGCTCCCTTGCTCAGCGCCAACGTAAGATCGGCGGCCCAGAAATTCTGGCAACAGCAACTGGGGACATCGGTCGGCTTTTTGCTGGGCGTAATTGTAGTGACGGCCGCCGGCCCGCATCAGACGTGGTATTGGACGATCTTGCCCTTTATCGTGTTTGGCTCGGCGTTCGCCGCCAGCGCGGTCGGCTTTATGGCAGGACAAGCGGCGTTCACTGTATTTGTCGTGGTGTTGTTTTGCATTTTGATGCCGCAACAAACCGAGGTCGGCATCCTCCGGGTCGCTGACATTGCCATTGGCGGCCTTGCCTGCCTGCTTCTGGCTGCGCTGCGGCAACTCGTGAGCATGGGCCTATGGACCGTGGCAGGAGAGCGTGCAACGGTCCAAGGCAGCGCCAATTGATAGAGAGGCTCATCGCGGCAGTCGCTGCTGACGCGCGCCGATGAGCTGATCGAGTGATGATCAACTGCATGTCCGTTTGTGACACCGAGCCGAGATAGACCAAATCGCCAAGCAGCACGGCGCTGCCCGAGCCCCTGACTTGGCCCTCGTCAATCCGCTATGCTCTCATGAGCTCCCTGGCCAAGCGGTAGTGCATGCAATCGACTCGAATGAGACGTCGCGAATTCGTGTCGCTGCTTGGCGTGGCGGCAACATGGCCGCTGGCTGCGTCGGCGCAGCACGGCAAACGCAGCCGGCGCATCGGCGTGCTCATGAATCTCGCCGCGGATGATCCTGAATCACAGACGCGTCTCACGGCATTCGTGCAGAGCCTGCAGCAGCTGGGCTGGACCGACGGCCACAACATCAGCATCGAAACTCGCTGGGCTGCGGCGGATGCTGATCGCTTCCGCAAGTATGCCGCCGAATTCGCCGCGCTTGCGCCCGACGTGATCCTGGCTAGCGGCAGCTCGAGCGTGGGGCCCTTACTACAGGCGACTCGCGCCGTGCCGATTGTATTTGTAAACGTGCCTCACCCGGTCGGCGCGGGGTTTGTCCACAGCCTGGCGCGGCCAGGAGGCAATGCCACCGGATTTAGCGTTTTCGAATACGGCATTGGCTCGAAATGGGCGGAGTTGCTCAAAGAGATCGCGCCGAATGTAACGCGCGCGGCGGTCCTTCGCGATCCCAGCTTTGCTGCCGGGATCGGGCTGTTAGCGGCAATGCAAGCAGTAGCTCCATCTCTGGGCATGGAGCTGACCCCCATCGATGTGCGCGACCCCCGCGAGATCGAGCACGGCATCACAGAATTCGCGCGCTTGGCAAACGGCGGATTGATCGTGCCGGCGAGTCCTTCGCAGGGCGCTCATCGGGAGCTGATTATTGCGCTTGCGGCCCGGCATCGGTTGCCTGCGGTCTACCCGTTTCGCTACATGGTCAGCGACGGGGGCCTGATCTCCTACGGGCCCGATATTACCGATCAGTACCGGCGCGCCGCCGACTACGTGGATCGCATTCTCAAGGGCGAGAAACCTGCCGAGCTTCCGGTTCAGGAGCCGGTAAAGTACGAGCTGGCGCTCAATCTCAAAACCGCCAAGGCGCTCGGCCTCGACCTGCCCGCGACCGTGCTCGCCCGCGCCGAAGAGGTGATCGAATAGTTCCGTCCTGACGCACCGCATATGTCGGCAACTGCAAAAGCTACCGACAGAGACTATGTCTTGGATCGGACTCGGATAGAACGGAGCTCGGGGCAGCAGGTGAGCGCTATGCGATATTCAGGGCGCGCACTTGCTCAGGACGGCTTCCAGCCAAGCCTGAAAAGTGCAAGTATTTAAAGGAGCGCCCTCGGGAATGCCTGACGGTGCATCTCCCGGCCCTCAACAAGCAGAGCAATCAGGAGGTAACATGGTCTCCTTCACACTGAACAACAGGCGGGTGTCCGTCGATGCCGATGCGACGGCGCCGCTGTTGTGGATCATCCGCGATCATGTCGGATTGACCGGCACGAAATATGGCTGCGGGGCCGGCCTCTGCGGCGCCTGCACGGTGCACGTGAACGGCAAAGCCGCCCGCTCTTGCCAGACGCAGCTTTCAGAGGTGGCCGACAAGAACGTCGTCACTATCGAGGGCCTCTCACCTGATTCCTCCCATCCGCTGCAGAAGGCCTGGGTGACCGAAACGGTGCCCCAGTGCGGCTACTGCCAGTCGGGACAGATAATGAAGGCGGCGGAGCTCCTGGCCGATAAGCCGAAGCCGACACGGGCCGAGATCATCGCTCACATGGACGGTAACATCTGCCGCTGCGGCACCTATCACCGCATCATCGCCGCAATCGAGCGCGCATCGAGGGAGGGCTGAGCCATGACGACGATGTTGAAGTCTCCGGAGATCGGCCGCCGCGGCTTCCTTGCCGGATTGGGCGGCATGACGTTCTGCCTTGCGCTCGGCAGCGACGGCGCTCGGCTGGTGGCAAGCGCGCAAGCTGCCGCCATGGCGGACACGCAGATTACACCCTGGGTGCGCATTGCGCCTGACGGCACCATCACCATCTTCAGCGCCGGCGCTGAAATGGGTCAGGGCTCGATGACGTCGCTGCCGCTCATCATCGCGGAAGAGCTCGACGCCGACTGGTCCAAAGTAAAGATCGAATGGGCGCCGGCGGATGCGAAGCTCTACGGCTACACGATGGGTGGTGAACGCATGATGGCCATCGTCGGCAGCCGGGCCAATCAGCTGTACTACAATGATCATCGAATCGCCGGCGCGCAGGTGCGCAAGGTCTTGCTGCTGAATGCCGCGCAGAAATTGGGTGTCGATACCGGCTCGCTCAGGACCGAGCCGAGCGTGGTTGTGCATCCGGCCTCGGGGCGCCGGCTGACCTACGGTGAGATAGCCGCATTCGGTACGGTTCCGGACCAGCTGCCGAAGGTCGAGCCGAGCGATCTCAAGCCGAAGAGCGAGTTCCGGCTGATCGGCAAGTCGGTGGCGCGTCGCGATATCCCCGCCAAGGTGAACGGGACCGCGCAATACGCCATTGATGTTCGCTTGCCGGACATGGTCTACGCATCGACCTTGCACTCGCCGGTGCATGATGCTGCACCCGAAAGCTGGAATGACGCCGAGATCAAGAGGATGCCCGGCGTCATCGCGACGGTGCGTCTCGCCAACGGCATCGCCGTCGTCGCGCAGCATTTCGAGCAGGCAAAAGCCGCGCTGGAGCAGATCAAGGTCGCCTGGGCCAAAGGCAAGGCGGCAGGATTCGATTCCGAGCGGGCGCTCGATCAGGACTATACCAAAGTCGTCGCCGATCCGCATGCGCAGGCGACAACTCTCGACTCCAAAGGCGACGCCAACGCCGCTTTTGCCGGCGCGGCCAAGACCTACCGCGCCGAGTTCCGGAGCGACCTCAGCTACCATGCGCAGATGGAGCCGATGAACGCAGTCGCGCGCCTCAACGATGCCGGCGACCACATCGAAGTGTGGGAAGGCAGCCAGGCGCCGGACAGCTCACGCGAGGCCGCCGCCAAGGCGATAGGCTTCAAGCAGGAGCAGGTCAGTTTTCATCAGTGCTACATGGGCGGAGGTTTCGGCCGCCGCTCGCTCGGCGATCCGGCTGCCGAGGTGGCGCAGATCTGCAAGGCGGTGCGCCGGCCAGTGAAACTCGTCTGGACGCGCGAGGAGGACATCGCCCAGGGCCGCTTCCGGCCGCAATCGCTCCAGAGCCTCGAAGCGGCCCAGGACACGGGCGGGAAAGTCACCGGCTGGCGTCACGCCGTCGTCGGTGACGGCGGCATCCTGCTGCAGACGGGAATCAAGATTCCTTATTACGACGTTCCGAACCAGCACATCGAGCGGCGCGGTGTGAGCCACGGCGTCCATCTCTTCTTCTGGCGTGGCGTCGGCCACAACTTCAACCTCTTTGCCATCGAGGGGCTGGTCGATCAAATGGCCGCCGACGCCGGGATGGACCCGATCGAATTCCGCATTCAGCGCATGGCCATGATCCCGAAGGGCCGCAAGGTGTTCGAGACGGTCGCGCAGATGTCCGATTGGAAGGCGAAGCGACCGGACGGCCATGCACTCGGCATCTCGATCACCGAGCGATCGGGGTCGCTTGGCGCAGGCGCGGTCGAGATCTCTCTGGACCGGCCGGCCGGAAAGATCAGAGTCCACAAGGTGTGGCTCGCGATCGACGGCGGCGTGATCGTGCAGCCCGAAGCCGCCAAGGCCAACATCGAGAGCGGCATCATTTACGGGCTCTCGAACACGCTGCACGAGCGGGTGACCGTCAAGGACGGTGTGGTCGAGCAGTCCAATTTCAACGACTACCCCTTGATGCGAATGTCCGATCTGCCGGAGGAGATGCACGTCTCTTTCGTCGACGTCGACACCAAGCCGACCGGTCTCGGCGAGATCGGGACCGTCTGGATGGCTGCGGCAGTCGCCAACGCGTTCCACAAGCTGACCGGCAAGCGGCTCTACCACATGCCGTTCACGCCGGAGCGAGTGCTCGAGACGCTGAAGGCATAGGAAGCCGCTCAAGGGGACTAGCCAAGAAGCGCCCGCCATCAGGCGGGCGTTTCGCTTGCTGCGAGTCGCGACGAAGGACGGCCGGCTGCTCACCCCGGTGAGACGATCGACGGAGGATTCACGCATGGCCGCGCTCGACCGCGGCACACATGCGCCGGTCGAAATCTCGCAGTGCAGCGGTCTCGTGGCTCGGCATGAATGTGCTATGCTTTCAATCACTACAGAAGCAGGGCATCGGGAGGACCCTCATGTCGTGTCTCGGACGACGGGAGCTGATCGCCCTTGTCGGCGGCATATCATTGATATTGGCCGCCGGCGCCGACGCAACGGAGCCCTATCCAGCCAAGCCGATCCGACTCATCGTGCCGTACCCGCCGGGCGGCGGTACCGACATCGTCGGCCGCGTGCTCGGCGACAAGTTGCGTGAGAGCTTGGGTCAGCCGATCGTGATCGAGAATCGCGGCGGAGCCGGTGGCGCAGTCGGCACGGGCGTCGTCGCCAAGGCTGCGCCGGACGGCTACACCCTGCTGCTGGTTCCGACCAGTCACGTCATCAATCCCAGCATCTATGCAAAGCTGCCCTACGACACCGTGAAGGATTTTGCGCCGATCACGATGGTCGCTTCGGCGGCGATCCTCATGGCGGTAAATCCGAGCGTGCCGGCCGACACGGTGCGCGGCTTTGTCGAGGCTGCCAAAGCCGACCCGAAGTCGCTCGCCACTTACGGCTCGGCGGGCGTGGGCACCGTGTTCCATCTGGCAGGCCAACTGTTCGACGAGCTCACGGGCCTGGCGCTGCAGCACGTACCCTATCGCGGCGGTGGCCCCACGGTAACAGCGCTGCTCGCGGGCGAGATCCCGCTCGCCTTCGAGACCATGCTGTCACTGCAACCCCATGTCCGGGCCGGATCGTTGCGCGCGCTGGCGATCACAAGCGCGCGGCGCAGCGCCACGATGCCGGAGATTCCGACCACCGCGGAGGCCGGGTTTCCGCAGTTGGTCGCCGACAACTCCTACGCGCTGTTTGCACCCGCGGGCACGCCGGCCGGTATCCTGGAGCGGCTGCACGACGCCACGGTGGCAACGCTGGCATTGCCGGACGTGCGCGGCCGACTGCGCGAGCAGGGGGCCGAAGTGCTCGGCACCAGCTCAGCCGAGCTGGCCGCTTATGTCGCGGCGGAGATTCCAAAATGGGCCGCGCTCGCACGCCAGGCCGGCGTGAAGCCTGAATGACAGGAGGTCATGGAACATGAGCGAAGCGATCGTTCGCGATAAGACCGAGTACCACGCGCGCACGACGGAGCAGATGGAGCGTCATCTGGCCGTCCCGCCATGGTCGCTGCGCCAGAAGATTGCGCTCGCCTGCCGGATTCTCGCGGCCGAGGGCCACGAGTCCGCGCTTGCCGGCCAGATCACCGCGCGCGGCGACCGGCCCGGCACCTATTGGATGCTCAGCTTCGGTCTCGGCTTCGATGAGGCCTGCGCCAGCAATCTCGTGCTGGTGGACGACGATCTCCAGCTGCTCGAGGGAGACGGCATGGTGAATCCGTCGAACCGCTTCCACCTCTGGATTTACCGCCACCGGCCGAACGTCAACGCGATCGTGCATACCCATCCGCCCTACTGCTCGGCGCTGTCGGTGACCGGCCAGCCCCTCATCGCCGCTCACATGGACACGGCGATGTTCCATGACGACTGCGCCTATCTTGCCGAATGGCCGGGACCGCCGATCGGCGACGAGGAAGGCCGGATCATTCACGAGGCGCTGGGAGACAACCGCGCCATCCTGCTGGCGCATCACGGCCAGCTGGTCGCGACCTCGACGATCGAGGAGGCGGCAGTGCTCGCGGTATTCATCGAGCGTGCCGCGCGCATGCAGGTGCTCGCGCAATCGATCGGCCAGGTCAAGCCGATCGATCCCGCCATCGCACGCGAGGCGCACGATTATCGGCTGAAGCCACGCGCGGTTGCGGCGACTTTCCACTATTTTGCGCGCCGCGCGCTCAAGCAGGAGCGCGAGGTGCTGGAGTAACCGAGGGGCTTGCGCAATGCACGCACTGTGTTTTGCGCTCTTTCACTTTCACGGAGTGGTCCGTCAGAGCTTTGGCAAGGGGCCGATTCCGTCATCCTTGAAACGATAGGTCGGCTTCCTTGCGCGCTTCCACGGCCGGCATCGCGGCTCCTTCACCTGCTAAGCCTTGTGGGCCTTGCGTTTGCGCCGGTTGAAATGCTGCCTGATCCGCGCAAGCGTCAGGCAGTTGAGCACCCGATCGGCGGGCACGCCGCCCTTGCGCGCCATCTCGACCCCCCAATGCGTGAGATCGAGCTCGCGGGTAGAATGGGCATCCGGGTTGATGCTGACCATGCAGCCGAGGTCGAGCGCACGCTGATGCCAGCGCCAATCGAGATCGAGCCGCCAGGGATTGGCGTTGATCTCGACGGCGACGCCGTGCGCCGCACAAGCGGCGAGAATCGCTTCGACATCCACCTCATACCCGGGCCGCCGCAGCAATTGCCGGCCGGTCATGTGGCCGAGAATGGTGGTGTAGGGATTGGCCACGGCGCGGATGATCCGCTGCGTCTGCTCCTTGCGGTCCATCTTGAAGCGGCTATGCACGCTCGCCACGACGAAGTCGAAACGATCGAGCACGGCGTCGGGATAATCCAGCGCGCCGTCGCCGAGGATGTCGGATTCGATCCCTTTGAAGACTCGAAAACCGTTTCCGAAGCGCTTATCGAGCTTGTCGATGGCGCGGTGCTGCGCTTCGATCGCCTCGACGGACAGCCCGCCGGCGTAATGCGCCGACTTGGAGTGATCGGCGACCCCGAAATACTGATAGCCGCGCGCGCGCGTCGCTTCCGCCATCACTTCCAGCGTATCGACGCCGTCGGATGAATCGGTATGAGCGTGCAGGATGCCGCGCAGATCGCCGTCTTCCACCAAGCGCGGCAAGACACCTTTGCGTGCGCGCGCGATCTCGTCGCGTCCCTCGCGCAGCTCGGGCGGAATGAACGGGAGGCCGAGCGCCGCGTAAATCCTTGTCTCGGTTGCGGCAGCGATGATCCTGCGCCCACGCTTGAGGCCGTCCGCGGTCAAGGTCATGCCGCGCTCGCGGGCGAGCGCCTGCAGTGCTTCCACATGCGTTTGCGATCCGGTAGCGAACAGCAATGCGGCGCCGTAATGCGCCTTGTCGGCGAGATGGACGGAGAGTGCGCCGCCGCCTCGCAGCACCGCTCGGCCGTTCTCGAGGGCGGGTGCCTGCGCCACCACGGCCAGATCGCCGACCAGCTCGCAGCCGCGCCGAAAATCCCCGGCGGGGGTCAAGCGCGTCAGCTCCGGGTGGGCCTCCCGCAAGGTAGTCTGTGCGTTTTCCAGGAGTGCCAAGGCCCGGTGCATGTGCAGCCGGCCGGCGCCGCTGCGTCCGATCTCGATATTCTGCAAAATCCTGGCTTGCAGGGCGCCGCCCAGCCCTTTGACGCCTTTGATCCGGCCTGCTTTGGCCGCCGTTTCCAGCTCGGCCAGCGATGCGATGCCGAGCTCCTTGTGGAGTTTCACGACCTTGTCGGGCCGCAGGCCGGGCACGGTAAGCATCTCGAGGACGCCGGCCGGCGTCTCCTTGCGCATCGCCTCCAAGCTCGGATGCGTGCCGTGCGCCTGCAGCTTGGTGATGATATCCGCGATCGCATCACCGACACCGGGAATCTCGCGCAAGCGCCCTTGCGCGATCATCCGGTCGAGCGGCTCGGTCAGCGCGCCGAGGCTGTCGGCAGCGCGAAGATAGGCCTTGGCGCGGTACGGGTTGCCGCCGCGCAGCGCCGAGCGTCGTCCGTATTCACGGAGCAGGGCGGCGACGGCGGCGGAATCCAGTGAGGGCATATGAAGTGAATCGGAGCAGATGCTTCCGGGAGCAACGCCGGAAGGCCATTTTCGCTCCGCGTCGAGAGCCGAGAACAAGGGACAAGGCGGGAGGCCGGGCTCCTGCGCAAAGATGCGCAGCGTGCCGCAGCGCGATATTTCATAAGGGTCGCAGCCGGAGATCGGGGCAGATCAGCTCGCGGCGTCGGTGCGGTCGCGACAGGCTTTCAGGCGGGCATGGCCACGGCAGCACCCGCTGCGTCCACGACAAACATCAGAGCGAGCAGGCTCGCAATGGTTATGGCGATTGCAATCTTCATGCGTCGTCGCATTGTCATCCAGCTCCTTTGGTACATGGAGCAGGCTTAAGAGCTACGCGCAACCATCTGTATAACGTAGCTCACACACTGCCACTTTGCCTTCGGGCTCGATCCGCGAAAAAACCCGGCGGTGCGCGATCCGCTGTTCATTGCAGTAACCCTAGCACAGATTCGCCTATGCGCCGGCATGAGCATGCGGGCATAGTGAATTTAGACCAGATTGCCTCTGTCCTCCAGCGGGCGACGGCTGCCGACTACTTCTGCCGGATCGGCAGCCACCAATTCCAGCAAAGGAACGGCTATTCGATCACATCGTCGGCGCGTGCGAGCACGGTCGGTGGCACATCCAGCCCGAGCGCCCTGGCGGTCTTGAGGTTGACCACGATCTCGTAGCGGGTGGGCGCCTGCACCGGCAGGTTGGACGGCTGCTGGCCCTTGAGGATACGATCGACGTAGCCGGCCGCGTGCCGGCACTGGTCGACCACATCCGGTCCGTAGGAGGGCGAGTCATTCGATGACCTCGTCGGCGCGGGCGAGCAGGGACGGCGAAAGGGTAAGACCGAGCGCCTTGGCCGCCTTGAGGTTGATGGTCAACACATACGTCGTCGGCGCCTGCACCGGCAGGTCTGCCGCCTTTTCGCCTTTGAGAATGCGGTCGACGTATTCCGCCGCCCGCCGGTACTGGTCGAGGAAATCGGCGGCATAGGAGGCAAGACCGCCGCTCGTCACGAAATCGCGGGTGGAATAGACCGCGGGCAGCTTGTGACGCGTCGCCAGGGCTGCGATCAACTCGCGATTGAACACGGTCGCTGGGTTGGCGGTCACGATCAGGCCGTCATTCGCGGTCCGCGCGAAGGCGGAGATCGCGTGCTCGATCTGGGCGACGTTGATTGCTTTGATCGGAAAGACGTCGATGCCGAGCGCTGGCGCCACCGACTGGATGACGGCGAATTGACCAATGCCGGCGGGGACGGAAGGATCCCACAAGACCGCCGCTCGGGTGACACCTGGTGCGATCTGCTTGAGCAGCTCCAGCCATTTTCCGCTCAAGCTGTATTCGAACTGCATGAATCCCGTAGCGTTGCCGCCGGGGTGCGACAGACTATCGACAAAGCCGGAACCGACCGGATCGGGGACGATGACAAACACGATCGGAACGGTTCGGGTGGCTTGAAGCATATACGTCATGGTCGCGCCGCCGGTCGCCACAATGACGTCCGGCGCGAGCGCCGCCAATTCCGCTGCATATCTGCGAAGAGCCTCGGGATCGCCTTTGGCCCAGCGGTATTCGATTTGAATATTGCGACCCTCGATCCAGCCCAATCGTTGTAAGGCCGGCAGGAATGCAGCGAGGCGCTCCCGCATCGCGGCCCCGTCCGCAATGCCCGTGATCATGCCGATACGTCGCATGCGTTCGGATTGCTGCGCGCGCGCCACGAGCGGCCACGCAGCCATCGTGCCACCGAGCAACGCGATCAGCTCGCGCCGTTGCATCACCTTTCCCCAAAGGCCTCGGACCAGGCCCGACATCGGCTTGCGCTTTGCGCTGATTAGAACAAAAAAATACGACCGGCGAAATAGGGCTCGATGGTCTATTTTGCGCAGGCAATTTAAGACGGCATATCTCCGTGAGTCATAAGCCTCGGAGGCGATCGAGGCACGGGGGCCCGGTCCATATCCCGTAATGTTGCCAGCCGCGCGAGCCATGTTTTTCGACGTTGGCTTGGCGGACCACGCTCTGGCTGGGCTCTGGCGTTGTTGCTCGTCTCGGCCGCGCGGCTAAAATGCGCTTCGGGTCAACTGGAGATTCGCGCAATGTCGCTGCGTGAGGAGCTGCTTCGTCAGAGCGATACCGTTCGCGCGATCGCTGCCAAGCACGGAGCAACCAACCTGCGTTTATTCGGCTCTGCAATCCGCGGCGACGAGCGCCCGGACAGCGATATCGACTTGCTGGTCGATCTGGCGGAGAACCGCGGCTTCCGCGACTATCTGGCGCTGGTCGAGCAGCTGGAGAGCTTGCTCGGGCGGCGCGTCGAAGTCATCATCGCGCGCAGCCTCAGCCCGCATTTCCGCCCCTATGTCGAGGCGGAGGCGCGGCCTTTGTGAAGTCCGATCTTCCCTATCTTGGACATATCTCAGATAGCATCGCGGCCATCGAAAGCTACGTTGTCGATGGGCGCGACCGCTTCATCCGGGAGGGGCTCGAATCAAGCCCTGTGCAGTATTAGCGACGCGGAACTCCGTGCGGCGATGCGCCGTTGGTCCATGCGTTCAGCTCTGCGCCGATGTCTCGATCGAAGGAGATTGCCATGCCGCGCACGTCGCCAAGTCAAAGAAAAACCGAGGGCCGGGTCATGCATGAGTTCAAACATGGCGAGCTGAAAAGCGGCCCTGGGGGCAAAGGAGGCACAGTCAAGAGCCGGCGCCAAGCGATCGCCATCGCGCTGAAAGAAGCCGGCGCGTCGAAATATGAAAGCGACAGCGAGAACAAAAGGAATCTCGCCAAGTCCAAACGCAAGGAAGCGCGCGGCGAGACTTATCAGCAGGAAAGAGAGGGAAAATCTCATATGGGCGCGCGCCGCCGGAACAGCAGCGGCGGCGCACGCGCCCGGCGTGCCGCCGAATAAGCGGACGTTTAGAGGCAGTCACGACGAAGGGCCTCCGCCAGGGGGCGGCCATTCGATTTTCAGTATTCGCTCGGTAGCAGAATGACATAACGATATTTTGCGACCCGCCGGCTGTGGGCGAATGCGGCCAATGTGACTGGATCGAGCCCGGTCTCGGCAATCTCAAGAAAGCGGACCGTCACGGCCGGTATTTGGCGACAAGGTTGCCCGGGTCTTTAGCCGCAATCTCCCCACGTCGGTAAGCCGCCAACCGCTCGCTCGCCTCGCGCGCCCATAGTTGATCAATATCCGGGTCGGCACGGTCCAGGCTGTCGAGCACGTCCTCCACCAGCGCGATGCGGTCCTGCGGCGGCAGAGCGCGTGCCTGCTCGATCAGCGTCTTGGCCTGGTTGCTCATCCTGGTCCCTTACCGTTCAAGGCTGCAAAAAATAGCGGTGCGCCAGCAACAGCTCAAGGCGCGGGCATGGCACAAGTCGCTAAGACGGGAGGTCTGCAAAGCACCAATGGTCGCCTCATCCGCCTGCGGGGCGCGGGCGGCAGAGCCGAGCCACGGCAAAGAGCGCGAGCCCCGTTCCCAGACAGGCAGGAACCGCGGCCCACAGCCACGGCTCGGCTCCGGTCGCCAGATAGACCATCACGGTTGCGATCCCGCTCGCCGCGGCGACCCCCACAATAACAAGCGCCCAGGAAGGGCTCACCGCCCCCATGCCGATGCCTCCCAGACCGATGGGCGCCAGCAGCAGGGAGACAGATGAAAGCTGGGCACACCAGCAGGCAAATAATACGGCAAGGAAGGTGCCGGCCGTAAAGCTAAACCCGAGCAGCGTATCGGCAGCGCTCACCAGGAGGACTGCCGCAAGACAGAAGCCGCAGCCGAGGAGAATGGCGCGCCGCCTCGCGATCGCTTCATCGCCCGGCTTTATTTGCTCCGGCGCAAGGGCCGGCCAAAGCGCCGGCAACATGTCGTAACGCCAGACCCACAGGCTCGCGGAGAGCATGGAGCTCGTTGCCGAGAGCGCCATGGCGAACAGGCCGACAAGCACGAAGGAGATCGCCAGAGTGGCAGGCAGGCTGTCATCCATGGAGAGCTGGCGGATGAACATCTGCAAGGCGTTGCGATCCACCGGTGTTTCGGCCGCCGTGGCCGCGATGGCGCCGAACATGCACATCAGCAGCAAGAGCAGCATGACCTCCGCGGCAAGCGACTTGAAGATTCTGGCTACGGTCGCCGAGCGCAGGTCCGGCCTGGAGCCTGTGCCCTTGGCAAGGGCCGCAAGCCTTTGCCAGGTTGCAACATCGACAAGCGGATAGAGCAGACTCACGATGACAACGGTCAGCAGCGCCGTGCCGGAAATACCGGCTCCGCTTTGCAACGCAACGATGCCGTCGCGCGCCATGACCGGGAAGCCGAAAAAGGAAAATTCCATTACGGTGAGGACGAGTGCCAGGATCACGAATACCGATATGAACGTATCGAGGGCTTTCTCCAGCCAGCGGAGCAGGCGAGAACCCCAAGACAACCGGGGAGACAACCGGGGAGACAGCCGGGAAGACAGCCGGGCGGCATCGGCGGCATCGGGCCCGTTCGCTCTGCCGATCGGGGTGTTGTCGACGTATTTGAAGCGCCGATAAAACAGAATGAGGACACCGGCAGCGGCGATGAACATGACTGCAAAGCTGCCGTGCGGCGGCATCGTGGTCACGTCGGAAACGAGGAAATACAACAGGAGAGCTGTCGCCCCGAAGAGAGCCAGATAGATCATGCCGGCTTGCAGCTGGACCGAGTGCATGACGCCCGAGTTGCCGGCGAAAATCGCATAGAGCGCGGTCAAGATCAGCATGCCGCCGGCAACCAGATCTACGGCGCGCGCGCTTTCCATCATGACCGGCGCCGCCAGGGTCGCCGTTGCGAGCGCCTCGGCAGCGATCAGGCCAGCGAGGGCGACAAGCGTAAGACCCGCTGTCAGCAGCCGCACTCGGCCATCATCGCCATGGCACCTGGCGATGAACGCAGGCACGGTCATGGATGTGTTGCCGTCCAGGGCACTATCCAGAAATGCAAACAGCGGACGGCGCAGGGCGTAGATCAGATACACGCCCGATCCAAGGCATGCGGCGGCGATGATTGCGGGCCAAAGATCGCCGCTCGCTCCCCAGGCAAAGAACGGGCCGAACGCGGCGATCCGCAACGGATAGGCGACGGAAGCATTTCGTATCACATCGGGCGGAGTAGCGGGCTGCGATGCGATGAAACACTCGCTCGCTCGCAAATTCCGGCGCGGCAGCAGCCAGATCGGCACCAGGCAAATGCCGAGCGCGATCATCAGCGGGAGGAGCACGAGCGACATCGGTAACCTGATGGGGAAAGAGCGTATCCGCTCGATCGTGTGCGCGCCGTAGCGTCAGGAGAATCAGCAAAGCACGCGCGGCGCACGCATGTGTCACTTATGCCACAGCTGCGCAAAATCGTGCCATCCACGTAGACAATGCGGGGGCCGCGGTCATGATGAGCGACGGCCAACAGAACAAGAATCGGGGGAGTTTTCGCCATGCGTCTGCGTCATCACTGCGGCCGGCAAGCGAGGGCGATGCTGGGCATGCTGGGCGTCGCCATTGCGCTCCTATGGAGCAGCGCCGGCAAGGCTGAGACCCAGGTCTTTCTGCTGCGCGGCTGGTTCGGCGTGTTCTCGACCGGCCTCGACAGCCTTGCCGCGGAGCTCAGGAGCAAGGGCATCAAAGCCGAGACCGTGGGACATCTGGCCTGGAAGACGGCGGTTTCCAAGATCATCAAAGATCATGCCTCCGGCAAGAGCGGTCCGCTGATCCTGGTCGGTCACTCGCAGGGTGCCAACAACATCATCGATATGGCTCGCCTGCTCCAGCGGGAGAACATTCCCGTCGACCTCGTGGTCACGCTCGCGCCGGCCGGCCAGGATCCGATCCCGGGCAATGTGGTGCGAGCCCTCAACTACTACAATTCACCGGGCTGGGGCGCGCCGGTCACCGCCGATGCCGGTTTTCACGGCAAGCTGACGAACATCAATCTCGGCGGCGACATCGGCCTTTATCATATGGCCATCGACAAGAATCCCAGGATCCAGGCCGAGGTCGAGCGCGCGATCCTGGCCCTGGCGCAGGCTCCGACGCAGCAGGCGCAAGCGAGATAGGAGCGAAAGCTTGCGAGTAAGCCACGCGCTCGGCACCGCAATCGCGAGCTGCCTCGGCCGCGCGGTGGTGACCGGCGTCTCCATGCTTCTGTGCGCAGGCATCGCCGGCAACGCTGCGCCGGTGCAGATCGTGGCGATCGGCGCCAGCAATACCCACGGCTGGTACGTCGGCAACCAGGGAGCATATCCCGCGCAGCTGCAGGACCTGCTGCGCGCCAGGGGCATCGACGCCCGTGTCACCAATGCCGGAGTGCCGTTCGACACCACTTGGATGATGCTCCGTCGCATCGACCGGGACGTGCCGAATGGAACCGACATCGCGATCGTGCAGCCGGGCAGCAACGATCTGCGTTTCTTCGGCACCATGCAGCAGCGCGCCGCCAATGTCGCGGAAATGGCGCGCCGGTTGCGGGCCCGTTCCATCAAGGTCATCGTCTACGACGAGAAGATGCCGCTGCGCTATTACACACTCGACTTCATTCATTGGACGCGTCAAGGCCATGCCATGATCGCCGGCGCTCTGCTTCCGCGGGTTCTGGCCATCCTCGATCGCGGCGACAGTGACAAGCCGTCAAGCCGCGATACAGATCCGCACTGAGATCTTTCGGGCTGCGGGGCTGTGGCCGCCCGCTGCCGATCGCAGATAGACGCAGCGCACCCTTGGACAGGCTTGTTCTTTGGCGTACAGTTTCGATGCCACGCCGTGAACGGCGTACGAGCCAACAGATCCGGTCGCAAGCTCACGCAAGAACCGCGACGATCGACATGATCGGCACAAAGGGAGGTCGTTAATGGCGTCAAAATCGCTCGACGTTAATGGCAAGCGCGTATCGATCCAATACAACGACCCCGAGATGCCGCTGCTCTATGCACTGCGCGACAATCTCGGACTGCATGGTCCACGCTTCGGCTGCGGGCTGGGCCAATGCGGTGCCTGCACGGTCCACGTCGACGGCACCGCGCTCCGCTCCTGCATCACGCCGATCTCGACGCTCGAAACGAGGCAGAAGGTCGTCACGCTCGAGGGGCTCGGCACCGCCGCAAAGCTGCATCCGGTGCAGCAGGCTTTCATCGACGAGCAGGCCGCGCAATGCGGCTACTGCATCAACGGCATGATCATGCAGGCGGCCTCGTTCCTTGCGAGGAACAAGAAGCCGAGCGATGCCGACATCAAGAATGCGCTCGCCAACAATCTCTGCCGCTGCGGCACCCATGCCCGTATCGTGCGCGCGGTGAAGCGCGCCGCGAATCAGGCCTGAGCAGGGAGGCGAACATGAGCATCCAGATCTCCCGCCGCGAAACACTCCTGCTCGGCTCCGGCGCACTGGTCGTCGGCTTCTCGCTAGCAGGTCCATTGCGCGGCGCGCCGGCGCAAGCGCAGGGCAAGCCGCTAGCGCTCACCGACGTCGATTCCTTTCTTGCGATCGACAAGGGCGGCAAGGTTACCGTCTATTCCGGCAAGGTCGATCTCGGCACCGGCGTATCGACGGCGTTGCGCCAGATCGTGGCGGAGGAGCTCGACGTGCCGATCGAGAGCATCGAGCTCGTCGAGGGCGATACCCTGCTCACGCCGGATCAGGGCCCGACCTGGGGCAGCCTCAGCGTCCAGGCCGGCGGCATGCAACTGCGCCAGGCCGCGGCGGCCGCGCGGGAGATGCTGCTGGCGCAAGCCGCCAAGAAGCTGGGCACGAATGAGCTTACCGTCGCCGACGGCGTCATTTCCGGCGCCGGCAGAAAGGCCGGTTATGGCGAGCTGGTCGGGGGCAAAAGCTTCTCGATTACGCTCGATCCCAAGCAGCCGGTCAAGGAAAAGGCGCCGAAGGATTACAAGATCGTCGGCAAGCCGCAGCGGCGCGTGGACATTCCCGACAAGATCGCCGGCCGCTTCACCTACATGCAGGATTTCCGTGTGCCCGGCATGCTGCACGGCCGCGTCGTGCGCCCGCCGGCGATCGGCGCCAAGCTCGAGAGCGTGGACGAGAGCGCGCTCAAGAGCATCCCCGGTATCGTCAAGGTGGTGCGCGAGGGCAATTTCCTCGGCGTGGTTGCCGCCGACGAATGGGACGCGATCCGCGGCGCCAGAGCGCTCAAGACCTCGTGGTCGAGGTCGGAGCTGCTGCCGGACCAAGGCAGGCTGTGGGAATACGTGCGCGCGACGAAGGTGGCGAAGGAGGAGGTCACCAGCGCGACCGGCAACACCGCCGAGGCGATGAGCAAGGACGGGGTCAGCGCCATCAAGGCGACGTACGACTTTGCGATCCACACCCACGGCTCGATCGGCCCTTCCTGCGCGATTGCCGAATTCAAGGATGGAGCGCTGACCTCCTGGTCGGCATCGCAGGCAACCCACAGCCTGCGGCGGCAGCTCGCGCTGATGCTCTCGCTGCCGGTCGAGAAGGTGCGCTGCATCTATGTCGAAGGCGCCGGCTGCTATGGCCGCAACGGCCATGAGGACGCCGCCGCCGATGCCGCGCTGCTGGCAAAGGCGACCGGCAAGCCGGTGCGGGTTCAATGGTCGCGGGCCGACGAGCACGGCTGGGATCCCAAGGGCCCGCCGACGCTGGTGGACCTGCGCGCCGGCATGGACGCGCAAGGCAACGTGACCGCCTGGGAAGGCGATTTCTACATGCCGCAGCAGACGCCGAACGGCTTCTTTGTGCCGCTCATCGCGGCCACGCTCGCCGGCATGCCGACCGGCGACAACATCGCGCCGGGCAACGTCTTTCAGAACTCGGCGATCCAATACAAATTTCCCAACATCAAGACGGTGTGCAAGCGGCTGGAGACGACGCCGCTGCGTCCCTCCTGGATCCGGACCCCGGGCCGCATGCAGAACACCTATGCCAACGAATGCTTCATCGATGAGCTCGCCGCGGCCGCCAAAATGGACCCGCTCGAATTTCGCCGGAAATATCTCGACGACAAACGCGGGCTGGAGCTGCTCGAGCGTCTGGCGGCGCTCGCCAAGTGGGAGAAGCGCCCGTCACCACGGAAATCGGCGAGCGAGAACGTGGTGAGCGGGCGCGGCATCTCGTATGTGAAATATGAGCTGGCGCGCACCTATATCGGCGCGGTTGCCGAGATCGAATTGGACCGCGGCAGCGGCGCGATCCAGGTGACGAAGTTCTATGTGGTCCACGATTGCGGTCAGATTATCAACCCCGATGGCCTGAAGAACCAGATCGAGGGCAACGTGATCCAAACCGTCAGCCGCACCTTGCTGGAGGAAGTGAAGTTCGATCGGGCGCAGGTCACGAGCCTCGACTGGGAGAGCTATCCAATCCTCAAATTCCCGCAGGTGCCGGACATCGTGATCGAGCTGATCGACCGGCCGGCCGAGAAGCCGTGGGGCGCAGGCGAGCCGAGCGCCGCGGTGGTGCCCTCGGCGATCGCCAACGCGGTGTTCGACGCCAGCGGCGTGCGACTGCGCTCGGTGCCCTTCACGCCGGCCAAGGTCAAAGCGGCAATGCAGGCGAGCTGAGCAGAATTGCCGAGCCTTAGAGCTGCGGGGCTTCGGCAACCAGCTTGCTGAACTCATCAGGCGTGTAGCCGCGCACCGTGGTGGTCCGCGCATTGCCCGAGCCGGAGATGGCGCTGGCGAGCTTCGCCATCGCCTCGCCGTTGGGCATATCCAGGGTCAGGACGACGTCGTATCGGCCGGTCGTTACATAGGCGCTGAGCAGCTTTCCGCCCAGCTTCTCGGCCACGCTTTTCGAGGCTTGAAAGCGTTTGGTGGCGTCTTTCGCATTCTTGGCGCCTTGATCGGTCCAGTTCAGGAAGCAAATGAATGTCGGCATCGCCTACCTCCGTCATCGACGATCTGTCGGATTTGTCGATCGAATTCGTGGTTTTCATGCTGTGGAGCGTTCGGCGCATCGTATCGGATCAGCCGGGCCAAGTCAGCCGGGCCAAGTCAGCCGGGACGAAGCGGCCGAGGCGATGAACCCCCTCGAAGACTCCATGCACCCCAACCCGGCCGTCCCTGTAAATCCCTGTAAAGGGGGCGGGGCGCGATAGAGAATCTGCGGAAAGCCCCGCAGAATCGGCAGTTTCTGCCGAAGGAAGCGGCGACGGAACAGGGCGGAACAGGGGACGGAACAGGGGACGGAACAGGAAATCTCGGCTGCACATCGCGATCACCGCTGCCAGCGAAAGATGATGTAGTCGTCGTTCTCGTCCGCGCGTCCCTGCTCGACCATCCGGCGAAAACGCTCCCGCACTTCCTCGAGACTTTCATCCATGTCCCTCCACAGGTAGTGGGTGCGCGTCGCATTGCGGCGTTGCTCCTGCGCCTTCAGGCGCTTGTGTCGCGCCGTCTTCATGCGTCAGCCTTTCGGCTCATTGTCGGTGCGCCCGCATCGTTGCAGATCGGCGGTTCCTTTCTCACCGCCTCGGCCCGCGCGTGGTCCGCGCGTTCCAATTGAGCAAGCCGGTCCTCGAAGTCATGCGCCTCGAGGGTATTGATGTATAGCGAGACCACCTTGGCGAGCTTGGCGGCCTCATCCGCGCTGATATCGCCGGCTACCGCGGCGGATGCGATGCCGGCGATGGCAGCGACCGCATCCGCAGTCTTTGCAAGCGGCGGCATCTCGCAAACGAGAGGCTCGTTACCAGGCGCAGGTACGAGGCGGTCCAGGCACAGTCGGAGCGCCCCGATATTGCCGGCCATGGCCAGCTCGACGGCCTTTTTGACGAGCTTCTCCGCTTCGCGCTCCAGCATCTCCTGCATGCAAACGGATGCCCTGTTTTGCGACCTTCGGGGCCGGCCGGCCGGGTTGCCGCTTTGGCCTTTTTGGAACTGCATTGCCTTGTTCTCCTTTGCGAAAGATGGGTTGCACGGGATGCCGCCACGGCCGGGGCCCGCACCTGCCGGGCGTTACGGTGAGCTGCGATCAGGAAGGTGGCCCCCGAAACCGCAATAAGGTCGCGGCTCGGGAGTTTCGGTGGGTTACGCGAGCGAGCCGGTTGAATCCGGCGCGCTCGCCGGCTCGCCCTGCAACTACGTCTGTTCAAGCGCCAGACCTGCAGGATGGGCAGTGGCGAAGGGCGCCCATGCAAAAAGCCCGGCGCGGTTTCCCGCCCAGGCTTCATACAGAAATCTCAGATTACGCCTTCTTACACGAGTCGTGTTTCAGTGTAAACGAAAATTTTCGCGACAGATCTCACAAAATTTTGATCGTTTACGCCGGCCGCGGCGCAACGCCCAATGCCGAGTCGGGCCGTCATCGCTTCCGACCCGGCGAGATCAGCGAGCCTTGAAGCGCGCAAATGATGTGCTACGAAAACTAGGCCGGACAGATCGTGTGCTACATAGGCCGGACAGATCGTGTGCTACCTACAAAAGCAAAAAAATCTCTTGACATTGAAACGTAAGTCTGGTATAAAACGCTATCCTCCAAAATTGTGAGAGATGACGCGCGAGGGATAGTATTCTCGCGCACAGGCTGTTTTGCGGTGCGAGTCGCGAGCGCCCCGGTGTGTCCCGGATGCGGCGCAGCGCGAGCGCATGCATCGGCGCTCCCCAACCCGCACCTCGAGGCACCGGAATCTGTAAGATCCCGGGTCTGCAACGCATCACGTCCGCGGCGCCCAGAGAGCCGCGCGAGCTGTAATAGCATCGGTGCGCTGCATCCAGGCTGCGTCGCGCCCGGGACACGCGTCGTCCAGCTTGCACGCATGGGCCCAAGCCCGGCCGACGACCCTGCAAAAACCACGGAGACCGATCGATGGTACAACACCCAAAGCCGGAGCGTGCGCAAATCACCGTCGCCTACAGGCCGCGGAGTCAGTTTCTGCCGTTTCACTCCCGCGCCGAGCGATTCGCCTGCATCGTCACGCACCGTCGCGCCGGCAAGACAGTCGCCTGCATTCAGGATTTGCATCGTGCAGCCCTTTGCTGTGAAGGGACGAGCCCGCACTTTGCCTATATGTCGCCGTTCCTGAAGCAGGCGAAATCGGTCGCGTGGGATTATCTGCGCGCCGCCGTTGCGCCGGGCTGCCGGGTCGGAGCGACCATCCACGAGAGCGAGCTCCGCGTCGATTATCCGGGCGGCGCGCAGGTGCGATTGTTCGGCGCCGACAACGCAAACGGGCTGCGCGGGATTTATCTGGACGGCATTGTGCTCGACGAGCATGGCGACATGGACCCGCGGGTCTGGCCCGAGGTCATCCGTCCCGCTCTCGCCGACCGCCGGGGCTGGGCGGTATTCATCGGCACTCCGAAGGGAAGGAACTCGTTCTTCGAGATGTGGCGGCGCGCGCAGAGCGATCCCGCCTGGTTCGCGCTCATGCTCAAGGCAAGCGAGACCGGGCTGATCTCGCAGGACGAGCTCGAGGCCGCCCGGCGCGACCTCTTCGAGGAGCAGTACGCCCAGGAATTCGAGTGCTGCTTCGATGCCGCGGTGATCGGCGCCTATTACGGCAAGCTCATGAGCCGGGCGAAGGAGAAAAAACGCATCGCCAACGTGCCGCACGAGCCCAGCCTGCCGGTCTGGACGGCATGGGACCTCGGCATAGCGGACGCAACGGCCATCTGGTTTGCCCAGGTGGTGGGCCGGGAAATCCGCATCGTCGACTATTACGAGAGCTCGGGCGTGGAGCTCGCGCATTATGTGCGCGAGGTGGACAAGCGCGATTACCTGTATGCCGGGCATATCGTGCCGCACGACGCAAAGGCGAAGGAGCTCGGCACGGGCAAGAGCCGCATCGAGCTGATGCAATCGCTCGGTTTGCGGAACGTCACGCTCGCGCCGAGCCATTTCGTCGAGGACGGGATCGAGGCGGTTCGGGTTCTTCTGCCCAAATGCTGGTTCGATGCGCAGAAGTGCGCCCGCGGCATCGATGCGCTCGGGCTCTATCGCGCCGAATATGACGACAAGCGGGCAACGCTCAAGCCGCGCCCGGTGCACGACTGGACCTCGCACGCGGCAGATGCCTTCCGCTATCTCGCCATGGCGCTCGATCACGCGGTGATGCGCGAGGGGTTCTGGCGCCCGCTCGTATACCCCGATCTCGGGCTGGTTTGAAAGACGGCTCCGGATTCCCCGCTTCGCCGCGCTCTGCCGTGTGCGGCGGGGCTGATGTTCCTGGGGCTGTTGTTCCTGGGGCTGTTGTCGGAGCGCTCACGGCATCCGCGCGCCCGAGAACAACCTTCGATCGTATTCCGCCCTTGCGGCTGAGACGATCCTTATTCGGCCTGCATCGGGGTGCGTCGGGTTCAACAGAAAATTCCAGGCTCGCGGCAGAACTATCGAGGGGATTCGCAGCAACGCAGCTTGTTGCTCGGCGAGCCACTGCTTTGCATATCGTCGCGAAATGCTCGAGTCGCGCTCCCAACCCGGAGCGCCTCGGTCTAATTCCTCGCGCGGCGCTTCCTCGACGGGAACGTCCTCCGTTTCGACTTCCAACAACTGATAGTTTGCCGGCAAATCATTCGTGTCTATTTCCAAGTGCACGAGCACCTCGAGAAGCGCAAGAGCAGGATGCTCGGCAAGATAGACTACCCGCTGACCTCGCTCGTGCCAGCGGCCTTCCGCTCGCCGAGCGCCCTCACCAGAAAGATCGGCATAGTTGGAAATCCGCCAAAGGCGCATTTCCTCGAATTACGCCAATATGCCGTTGTCAATTCGGAGCAGCATTTCCTCCACGACCCGAGCACCGGCCTCGCTGCTCAAGAAATCGAGAGGCGTATCTCCACCGAGAGACCGCTTTTCTTTGCGGAGCCACCGCCGTGACTTTTCCCTGCTGCCAAATACTCTGTCGGCGAGCTCGGCTATTCGAGCCAGCCGGAGCGCCTTGTCGGTTTCCTCAACGGTGAGGAGCTCTTTCTTGGCCTGACGGCGAGCCAATGTGCGTTTCGGCACTACAAGGGTGTAAATCTCATTTTCGGAGAAGCCCTCTTGACCCAATATGCTTACGGCATGACGCGCAGATGTCTGGAACCCGGGACTGGCGGGCAACTCGTCGATGGCAAGTGTTCCGAGGATCCTGGTCACGCGCGCTGCTCTTTTGATCGGTTTTGTCGGAACGACCTTAAATGCCTTGCCAGCTTTGCCCCTGAACCAGATCACCTTTGCCATGGGAGACCCGCTACGATCATCCGATTTGACGTCGCCCGTGTCGTAAATGCTGAGCTGGACCCTGTCGCCGGGTCTGATCTCCGCCCTGGTACTTGCTTCTGCTGCCTTTCTGGCTGCGGCTTTGGTAAGACCTGCAGCTTCCAGGTCGATCGCCAGCGCCGCAACGGTGGCCACGACGTCCTGCGGGACCGCTGGTTCAGAGCGTTTGTTGCGCGCCATTGCCGGGTGCCATGTGCCACATTTCACCGACAATATGGCATATATCCTCTGAACGGGCTATTTGAAAGGGGTCGTTGAAAGGGGCCGCCTCGGACTGGCTCGTGCTGGACGCGTGGGGGCGGGGGCAGGAGCTCTCGATCCACAGGTGGGCGTATTCAACCGAGAAGGGCCTGATCAATGATCTTCACGTGACATTGACCGGGCTGGGCACTCGCTTAACCGAGAGGGACTGTTGTACTGACGGATAATGCACTTTCTCGTGCGACAAGCGTAGCTACTTTGCACACACGGGTATGGAGTCGATCGTGGCGAGGACAAAGGCACAGGCGTCGCAACGTTTTACGGCGGGATCGTCACGCGGCATCGCATCGAATGCGGTGCGCTCTCGTGGCCGATCGGTCGCGATCGGAGCGGCCGCCGCTCTCGAGGACGCGCGCCGGGCCGGCCTGCTGGAAGGCGAAAAGACCGCACATGTCACCTTTCGCGCGCCGCCGGCGCTGGTCGAGGCGGCCAAGCGCGAGAGCGGTGTGACCTCGCTGACCGAGCTCGGCATTCTTGCGTTGGCAATGATTGCGCAACCAGACCCAGTGGCAGCATTCTTCCAGCGCAGCCGTGGCCGGCTAGGCGTGACCCACGCCCTTGAGTATTGATCTCGACGATGCACTGCGACGGCGCAAGCCCGAGCGGCGGGCGTGCCGCAACGAGAGCTCCACTCGCCGATCGGCTGGCGCTTGCGCCATGGCATAGCTTGCTCCGGGCATGGCCCCGCAGGTATCCGGGACGCGCATAAAGATGCAGCACCGGCAGAAGCGCTGCGTATGAATACCCCGGGACCCGATGACCTGAAGCAAGGCAACCGCGCCTGGGCAGCGCGGATGCGATCGGAGGATCCGGACTTCTTCCGCCGGCTAGAGGGCCAACAGGCGCCGCGCTATCTCTGGATCGGCTGCTCGGACAGCCGCGTGCCGGCGAATACGATCGTCGATCTCGACCCCGGCGAGTTGTTCGTCCACCGCAATGTGGCAAACCTCGCTTCGCCGCAGGATGCGAACTATTTGTCCGTGCTCCAGTTCGCCGTCGACGTGCTCAAGGTGCAGCATGTCATGGTGGTGGGACATTATGGCTGCGGCGGTGTCAGCGCCGCCGTCGACGGCAGGCGCCGCGGTCTTGTCGACCATTGGCTGCATCCAATTCGCGAGCTGTCCCGGGCGCACGCGCCCGAGCTCGACGCTCTGCCGGACGAGCGCAGCCGCCTGGAGCGACTCTGCGAGCTCAACGTGATGGCGCAGGTCAAGAACGTCGCCTCGGACGTGCTCGTGCTGGACGCATGGGCGCGGGGACAGGATCTCTCGATCCACGGGTGGGTGTATTCAATCGGAAATGGCCTGATCAAGGATCTCGAGGTGACATTGAGCGGGCCGGGCGATCCGGCCGCTGCCACGCCGTCGCTCTGACGCGATCCTTTTGCCCTGCAGCTGCACGGATGTCTGCCGATGGAGGGCGAGGCAGTTGGGTCGCTCCTACGAAACCGCGGCCGCCGTGCCCCATGGTGGCCTTTGCGTAGGGGCGAGGCAATCGCCTCGCCCGGTTGCCGCGCGGCGGGTGGATGGAGGGCGCCCCGATGGGGCGCCCCTACGGAACCCCGGTCGGAGGCAGGGGCTCGGGCCGCATCAAAGATGCTCCTCCGTGCGCAACGAGAGCTCCACCATGCGCTCCAGCAGATGATCCGCCGGCAGCCCGGCAAAATTGTGCAGGACGAGCTCCTTGGCATAGAGACGCACGAGATAGCGAAGCTTCAATGATTTGGTGCGCGAGGCATAGACGAAATCGCGGTGGCCGTTGTTGACCACAATCAGGTTGCGCTTGCCGTCGAATTTCGAGCGCCAGGATTCGCCCGGCGCGCGCTCGAAGGTATAGCCGGGAAGCCCGCGGGCGGGAGTGGTCGTGGGATTGATCTGCGACAGCAGCTCGTGGGTGACCGTGATCAATGCCTCGCTGGTGCAAACGATGTCGCGCTGGCGGACGGCGACCCTGATCCGCGTCAGCCCGGGCTCCTCCGCCGCGCGGAAGGTGGCCGCCTGGTCGTGAGCCGGGCTCAGCGTGCCGAGACCATCGGCGATCTCCCAATCGAATTGCAGGTCGTCCTCGACCCGCCGGCGGGAGCGGTCGCGCGGCAGCGCCCGCAGCTCCTTTGCGGCGCCGACACGCACGATGCTCGAGCCGGGCGAGATCGCCACGGTGAACAGCGGGCCGGGGAATTCGAAGAACTGCCGCTGTTGCGCGGCGCCCGATTCGGGCTGCTCCTCGAATGGCGCCTCCTCGAATCCGTTCGACGACGGCTGCGCCTCGCTGTCGTCGGGCCGCTCGGCGGCGGCGTGATGCCGGCGCACGCCAATGTCGAACCAGTCGTATTCCTCGGCCGGCAGCGCGAGCAACGCCTCGCGGAACGCGCGCTGGATGGCGCGCAGCTGCTCCCGGCTGGCTTTTTCCTCCTCGGCGCGGCGCTGCGCCTCGATGATCTCGACCAATTTCGTCTCGAGCGGCCGCAGCGCCTCGCACAGCGCCGTGTAGGCCGAATCGCGGATGATCCCGGTGCGCGTGCCTGGTGTGAGCTCGAGGAACGGCGCGTCGAGGTGGCCCTGCAGCCAGTGCGAGCTCCAAGGCGGATGCGCCAATTCGTCGAGCAGCGTCAGGTCGTCGATCACCCGCGTGCCGCGCCGGTAGAGCGCCACGCGATTGCTCTCCTGCGACTCGTGCAGGTAGAGCTCGACGTAAACGTCGCCGAGCGGGCTCCGCAGCGGCGGCAGTTGATGCAGCAGCCGCCCCTCGTACTGGCGCGGCTCGACCGCGTACTGCTTGCGCGCAAGTCGATCGATGATGCTGATGCGCACGCCGGTATGGCGGATGCGGTCGCGCAGCTCGGCTGCGAGATACCACTGGATCTTCTCCCCGGAGAGGGTGCGCACGCCATCGAGCAGGGGGGCGATCCGGACCTCGGTGCCGGCTGCGCCGAGCAAGGTCCGTTTCGGCGCGACCGAGTAGCCCGGATCGCCCTTGCGCATAACCATCTGATAATGCCGCTCGTCGGCGCCGGTCGATGTCATGGTCAGCTCCTCGCCGACCGTCCAGAAGCTCAGCAGTCCGATGCCGAACTCTCCCTGCAGCCCGGCGGTGCCGTCCGCCTTCAATCGCCGCTTCACCGAATCGCAAATGTGGGTCGCGACATAGCGAAAATCGGGCCTGCCTTCGCGGTCGCGCGGCACGCCTTCGCCGTCATCGCGAATGGCCAGGAAATAGCGGCCATGCTCGCGCCCACGCGTGATCGTGACCATATGCGCCTTGGCATCGATGCTGTTCTCGACCAGCTCCGCAATCGCCTTCAACGGGCTGCTCTGCGACAGCGCGATGATGGTGATGGCGTTCCAGTCATCGCCTATCTTGAGCCTGCCGCGCCGCCGATTGGGCTCGGTCACCGGCCCCGCACGCATCGCGTCCGTCAACGCCGTCATCCTCGCTCGATCCACGGCGGCTCCTACGAACGAGGATGTTCGTCCGCGTCTATCCTCGTCGCCTGCCGGCCCAACTTTGTCTCGCAGTTTCGTTGATCTGCTCGATCGACAGGGGTTTCCGATTGTCCTTCTTAAAGACGCCAAACACGTCCGAAATCCTGCCGGTAGGCCGCGCGGGCTTCATCTCGATGCGGCCGCCGGGAAGCTTCTCAAGCACGATCTTGCCGCCCGGCTGCACACCGAGATGCTGCAAGAGCTCCTTGCGCAAGGTGATTCGCCCTCTTGCGGTGATGGTAAGCGTGCTCATGCCCAGCCATGTAAGGCAAAAAGGCCTTACGAGCGAGCGGGATCTGCGACCGGTTACGCCTGCGATCGCGCCGCAGAAGCAGGCCTGCTCACCGCGCGCGGAACCAATCCAGGAACGTCCGGTGTCCTCGCCTTACGTATCTGCGTCCTTGGTGCTGCGGGGCGGGTGGATCGTTTACCGCGGCCGATTCCGCGGTGGCGGCCGGGGCGGGCTCCTCGATTGCGGGCCGAAGCGATGCCTCCGGCGCGGCCGCTTCCGGCTTCTTGACGGCGAGCAGCAGGTTCGATTCGTTCGAGCGCCAGCGGTAGCCTATGCCGAAATCGATCGGCCGGCTGTTGCGGAAGAGCACGGCATAGTTTGCCTGATACCGGCCGGGGAAGACGCCGATCGGGCCGAGATAGCGCCCGAACGGGTGGAAGTCCCATTTCTTCGGGTCATAGTAGCGCAGCGGAACCCCGGAATCGTCCTGAACCATCGCCGAGCAGTTGGCAACCAGGAAATCGCGCACCTTGGTGAAACCGCCGGAGTGCAGGAGATACGAGGCACTCTTCACCAGGCCATCGCCGGGCGCCAGCGTCTCCAGGAACTGCAAAAACTTGCTGCTCTTGACGCCGTCGTCGGCAAGATTAGTGCTGAAGTAATAGAGCGTCCGCGGCTCGTCGTCGCTGCCGGTGAACACGATCTTCACCCCGCGCGCCGCGCTGCCGCGAGCGCCGCCGGCATCCGGCTGCACCGCGCCCTGCTCGTCGATCCTGACCAGGCTGACCTCGCGCACGGTCTTGCCCGAGCGCGCGAGGAACACGTAGAGGATCGGCAGCGTGCCGTTCACCCGGCCGACGTTGAGGTCCGAGCGCATCTTGTGAGTGATGAAAAACGTGTGGGAAAGGAGCGAGCTGATCGAGCCATGCATGTGATAGAGGTTGGCCGAGAGCGACCCGCGCAATGTGGTGAGGTCGGGCACCGTGCCGACCGGCTCGAGCCCCGCGAGCACATAGGTCTTGGCGTTCGGATAGAAGGCGTTGACATAGAGGAAGTCCGGACCGCTGAACATGTAGAACACGGTCGGCGGCGGCGCGGTGATGTTCTTCTCGGACCAGGCGCGAATGCGTGCGAGCTGACCCTGCTCGAGCCGCCCGAAGGCGCCGTCGAAGCTGCGGGCATGCTGTTGCCAGGAGCCATCCTTGGTCAACGGCGCGAGCGGCGACTCGGGGGCAACCGGCATGCCGGCCAGAAACCGCGCCGTGTCGTTCGGGGATGCGGTATCGGCGGCACGCACCGGCGTCACCGCCAACAAGAGCAGACCCGCCGCGGCGGTGATGATCGTCCTGCGCTGAAGCATTTTGTGCGGTCTCAGGTTGGTGTCGCCAGACCCGGAACAACCCGGGGCCGCGACAGGTAATAAACAGCAAGACCCGAAGCCATCATCAGCACGCCGATCAACGACTGCATCGGACGCTGGGTCACGAGATAGTACATCATGAACGCCGTTACTGCGAGAAAGACGAGCGGCGTGACGGGATAGCCCCACGCCCGGTAGGGCCGGGGCAGACCGGGCCGGGTGATGCGCAGCTTGATCACGCCCAGCACGGTGAGGAAAGAGCAGGCGAGCAGGCTGAACTGTATGAAGTCGAGCACCGCCTCGAAGCTCTGCGTCAGCAGCATCAAGTTTGCGACCACGAGCTGGAACAGGACCGCGGCGGTAGGGACCCCGTTCCGGGATCGGCGGGCGAAAATGCGCAGCATCGGCACGTCCTCGCCCATCGCCGTGGTTACCCTTGGTCCGATCCACATCATGGCACTGATCGAGGACACCAGCCCGGTGCAGATCAGCGCGCCGACGATCCGCCCGCCCAGATCCCCGAATATGTGCTTGCCCGCTATCACCGCGACATCGATCTGTCCGGCAAGCTGACTGATCGGCGTCGTGTAGAGAAACAGCGCATTCAGCGCGACGTAGAGGATGATCACGATCGACGTGCCGATCAGCAGGGACCGCGGCAGGCTGCGCTGCGGATCGCGCATCTCGCCGACGATATAGGTCGCGGCATTCCAGCCCGAATAGGAATACATCACGAAGACGAGGCTGATCGCGAACGGTGCGCTGATCACGAGCGAGGCATCGGCAGGGGAGGGTGCGAACGATATCGGCTGCGGCGTTCCGAAAGCCATGCCTGCAACCAGAAATCCCAGGATGAGGCACACCTTCAGAACGGTCCAGACCATCTGGAATGCGCTGCTCTGGCGGATGCCGCGCAGCCCGACCAGCGACACTGCCCAGACGACGCCCAGTCCGAGCGCGAGCGGCGGAACGCCCGGAAGGATGGCCTTGCCGTATTGGCCGAAAGCCATGGCCGCGAGAGCAACCGGGGCGGCGAAACCGACCGTTGCCGAGAGCCAGCCCGCCAGGAAGCCGACAGCCGGATGGTAGGCCTGCCGCAGCAGGTTGTACTCGCCGCTGGAGCGGGGAAACATCGCGGTGAGCTCGCCGTAGGAGAATACCCCGCACAATGCGACGCAGCCGCCGACCACCCATAGGAGCAGCAGCGGGAAGCCGGACGGGATCGCCTGGACCTGAAAGCCGAGGCTGGTAAACACGCCGACGCCGACCATGTCGGCCACCACGATGGCCGTGGCGGTAAGCATGGACACCGTCAGGCGAATCTGCGGAAGCCCGGCCAATCGAGGCGCGGCCTGAACCTCGACAATGGCCATTCCTGTTTCCCTTGCTGTCGAACCCAAACCAGAACCCCCTATTAAACAGAAGGATTGTGCACAAAGAAGGTCTCTTAGCGTTAAGGGTCAGTAAATCTATGACCGTAATAAAAACATCACAGCTGCGGCGCGGGGGGTGAACCAAAATGGGACGGCGCTCCCGGATGCGGGAAAGGTCAGGGATTTCCGCGCTCCCCGCCCGCCGAGCCGTCTCACAATGCCGACATAATCCAATGTTTTCATTGATCTGGGAAGGTTGGGGGAGTTCCGACAAAAGACGCTGCCGAGGTGTTTGCGGCCTGCCGCATGCACGGCTGTCTGGCCCGGAACTGTGTGGGGATGGTGTCAGCGGGATCGGGAATCCCGAATATCAGCCACGGATGTGATTTCCCCGGCACGCGCGCGACACGCTGGTGGCGGCGCGGGGTAAGCATCTGCTCGGCGCTTGCCGTGCTGCCCTGCCTGCTTCAGGGCTGCGGCAATGCGGATACCAAGTCGCTGGCAAGGCACGATCCGACCATGCCGAGCCCCCCAACCGGCAAGGGCGACATTCTTCTCCCCGCTGCCTACCGAACGAGCGAGACGATGCACCCGATCGTGCGGGATACATTCGCCGATCGCTACGCCATGGATTCGTTCGCGGACCGGTATTCCGCCACGTTTGGCTCGCGGCCGGTGCGCGTAGTCGCCAGCAGCCGCATCAATCCCTTGCCGCCGGGCTCCTACAGGGTCGCCTCGCTGTCTCCGGAGCTTCCCTACGCCGGTCTGCCGGCGCTCAAGCAGGCACAGACCCATCTGGTCGGCTTCGAGAACTCGGCCTTTCCCTATTTCGGCAAGAACCCGCGCAGCGGCGGGGGAGCCTATGCGCAGGGCACCCGCTACGGCGACAACCGTGTGCTCGTTCACGTGCCAGCGGGATTCGACGTGCGCAAACCGGGCGTCATCGTGGTGTTCTTCCATGGCCACGGCGCCACGCTCGAGCGCGACGTGCGCGATCGACAGCTGCTTCCCAAGCAGATTACCGAATCGGGCGTGAACGCCGTCCTGCTCGCCCCGCAACTCGCCTATGACGCCGCCGATTCCAGCGCCGGGAAGTTCTGGGAACGCGGCGGGCTCAAGCGCTTCCTGGCGGAGTCGGCCGACCAGCTTGCCCGCGCTTATGGCGATCCGCGCGCGTCCGAGGCGTTCGCAAGAATGCCGGTCGTGCTGGTCGGCTACAGCGGCGGCTTCGTGTCCACGGCCTATAGTCTGCAAGTGGGCGGCGCCGGAAACCGGATCATCGGTGTGGTCCTGCTCGACGCTCTCTATGGCGAAATGGACAAGTTCTCGTCCTGGATCATCAAGAATCGCTCCGCCTTCTTCGTCAGCGCCTATACACAGGGCACCAAGCGCCACGACGACGAGCTCGCGCGCATCTTGCGCGACAAAGGCATCCCGGTGGCCGATGAGCTCAATGGTCCGCTCAAGCCGGGCAGCGTTGCCTTCCTGTCGACGGGGGAGGGGATCCGGCACCGCGACTATGTCACGCTTGCCTGGACGCAGCATCCGGTGAAGGACATCCTGATGCGGATGCGGCCGCGTCTGAGCACGATCGTGGCCCGGCAAGAGCCGTCAGGGATCGCGCAAGCAAACTGACGCGCCGGCGTTGCGCCTTGGCGGCGGATTACGCCTCGCTTCGCTCGGCTAATCCGCCCTGCGAAGGCTGCCGATGAAGGCGTTCACTCTTCGGGAAACGCGACTCCTTCGGTGGCGGCGAGAGTGAGGCCGATGCGCATGCCGGCCGACGAGAGCGAGCCCGCTTCTTGCGGGGGAAGACGCAACAACACGCGTCCCGATGCAGCCTCGGGCACGTCGAGGTAGAGGTCGATGTGGCCACCCTGATAAATCTGGGTGGTGACAGTGCCGTGCAGCGCGACAACGTCGCCTTCCCGGGCGAGCCGCAGGTCCTCCGGCCGCAGGAACAGGTCCACCATCCCGCCCGGCTCTACCGCTTTCAGCGGCGCGGCCGGGACCAAGGCACGCACCGCGCCCAGTACGACCGTGGCAGTCGCGCCCCGCGCGCGCTCGAGCCGCGCGGAAACCACGTTCACGTCGCCGATGAACGAGGCGACGAAACGGTCGGCCGGCCGCCGATAGATTTCCCCCGGCGTGCCGAGCTGGCGAATGCGGCCGCCGGCGATTACCGCGATGCGGTCGGACAGGCTGAGCGCCTCGCTCTGGTCATGGGTCACGAAGATGGTCGTGACGCCGAGCTTGCGCTGAATGTCCTTGAGCTCGACTTGCATCGCGCCGCGCAGGTTGCGATCGAGCGCCGAGAACGGCTCGTCGAGGAGCAGCACCTTGGGCCGGATGATGAGCGCGCGCGCCAGCGCAACCCGCTGCTGCTGGCCGCCCGAGAGCTGCCTCGGCTTGCGATCATCGACGCCGTCGAGCTTGACGAGGGCAAGGGCGTCGGCCACCCGGCGGGCGATCTCGGGCCTTGCGATGCGGCGCATCCGCAGTCCGTATCCGATGTTTTCCGCAACGTTCATGTGCGGAAACAGCGCATAGCTCTGGAACATGATTCCGATCTCGCGGCGCCAGGTCGGAACATGAGTCACCTGCCGGCCATCGATCGCGATGTCGCCGCTGTCGGGCGCGAGGAAGCCGGCGACGAGCGTGAGCAACGTGGTCTTGCCGCAGCCCGAAGGTCCGAGCAGGGTCATCAGCTCGCCGCGCCGGACCGCCAGCGAGACCTGGTCGATCGCGGTGAGCTCGCCGAAACGCTTGCTCACGCGCTCGAGCGCAACCGCGGCTGCCTCCGCCGGGCAGGAGGCGGCGGACCCGCAAGCCGCGCCCTCAGCGGGAATGCTCAACGTTCAGCACCTTTCCGAGCCCCAGGAAGGCATTGGCGAGGATCAGCAGCATCGCGGCCGCGGCGATGTAGATGACCGAGATCGCCGCCATGGAGGGGTCGGCGAATTCGCGCACGTAGTTGTACATGGCGACCGGCAATGTCTGGGTCCGCTGCACCGTAACGAACAGCGATGCGGTGAATTCGTTGAAAGACAGGATTGCCGCAAACAGCCAGCCGCTGACCAGGCCCGGGACGAGCAGCGGCAGGGTGACGGTGGCCAGCACGCGATAGGGCGGCGCCCCCAGGCTTGCCGCCGCGAGCTCCAGGCGGGGATCGAGATTGCGCAGCGATATGTAGATGCTGCGGAGCACGAACGGCAGCACGAGGACGACATGGCAGGCGACGATCACGGCATAGCCGCGCGCCGCTCCGATCTGCGCGGCGAGGATCAAAAAGCCGAGCCCTATGGTGAAGTGCGGAATGACGAGCGGCGAAAGCAGCACCAGCTCGAGGGTGCGCTTGAAACGAAACTGATAGCGTTCGAGCGCGAGCGCGAAGGCGGCCCCCACCACCAGCGCGATGACGGAAGCGCAGCCGGTTACGATCAGCCCATTGTGCAATCCCGCCTGAAAGTCCTGGTATGCGATCGCCTTGACAAACCAGCGCCAAGACCACGTCTGCGGCGGAAACGACAGAATGGCTTTGCCGTTGAACGCGGCCAGCGTGACGACAAAGGCCGGCAGGATCAGGAAGCCGAGAATTGCAGCGACTGTGGCTCCCCCCAGGAACCGCAAGAGGAGCCACGAGAGGAGACGCGAGGATGCCTCGCTCATCCTCACTGCGCTCCCATGCGCTCGAATGGCGCGGCTCCCGCACGCATGAGCGCGAGCACCGCCAATGTCAGAACAAGGCCCGCGACCGACAGGCTCGCCGCGAACGGAAAATTGAAGCTCGCGAATCCGAGCTGATATACCAGGTTTGCGATCATGTTCACCTGGCCGCCGCCGATGAGCTGCGGCGTTGCGAAGGCGCTGAAGGTCCACGCGAACGCCGTCGTCACGCCGGCGACGATGCCGGGCGTCGAGAGGGGCAGTGTCACCGTGGCAAAAGCCCGGATCGGCCCGGCCCCGAGGCTCGCGGCGGCGCGCTCGTAATCCGGGTCGATGTGCGACAGCGCCGCCGCCAGCATGATCACCATGATCGGCAAGGTGACGTGAACAAGCGCGGCGACCACGCCGAAGGTGGTAAACATGAGCTGGACGGGCGCGTCGATCAGCCCGAGCCCGAGCAGCATGGCGTTGAGGAAGCCGTTGTTGCCGAGCACGACGATCCACGAATAGGTGCGCACCACCTCGCCGAGAAAGAGCGGCGTGATCGTGATCACCAGGATCGCCGACTTGAGCGCCACGTGCCTTGCATGCACCAGCGCGTAGGCGAGGGGATAGCCGACGATCAGCGCGAAGAATGCGGTAAGAAAGCAGATCCAGACCGTGTCGAGGAATACCCGGGCGTAGAGCGGCTTGAGCAGCGCCGCAAAATTAGCGAGCGTGAGCCCGCCGGGCTCGAGCGAGCCCGGCACGAAGGCGCGCAGGCTGTACTGCATCACAGCCGCCATCGCAGCCGCGAAAGCGAGCGCGCAGAGGACGGCAGGCGATACGAGCATTCGGAGGAGGGGTTGAGAGCGCATCACCGGTAGGCAGGGTCAGTGCGCGAGCCAACCGCGGTAATACCTCCCCCTGCAAGGGGGAGGTCGGCTCGCCGATTTGTCGGGGCGAGCCGGGTGGGGGTGAATGCAGTGACCATGGTTGGTTGGAGCGGATGGCCGGGGCCGGACCCCCACCCGACAGCATTTGCCCCGGATCAAGTCCGGGGCAAATGCTGTCGACCTCCCCCTTGCAGGGGGAGGTACAGAGGTCAATTCATGATGTTCTCGGCGAACCACTTGCGCCACTCCGGGGTCTTCTCCGCGCGCAGCTTGTGATCGATGATGATCGCCTGCTTGCTCCACTGCTCGGGCGTGGTGAACACGC
>DATBHG010000085.1:0-40971 GCA_036557665.1 Xanthobacteraceae bacterium
GCGCCCGCAACGGCACGGGTTCATGGCAGCAACCAGCATGAATCGCGCCGGATAGGTGACCCGATGGTTCACCCGCGCGATCGCCACTTCGCCGGTCTCGAGCGGCTGGCGCAGTGCGTCGAGAGCGTGGGGCTGAAATTCCGGAATTATGTAGCTGTCTCACCGGCACACCCATCGTTGCCGAAAAGCAACAGGTAGGTGCCGTGCCATGAGAGGTCGGGCAATCTTACTGAGGGCATTCCTCGTCTGCGCAATTGCCTTCAGATTGATGGAGGTAACCGAAGTTCAAGCTTTCCGGAGCGCCGGGAACTTGGGCGGGATTGTAATTTTTAGGATTTCCGAGGGGCATGATCTGCCAACAAAACCTAGTAATATGCTGTGGAGTTTTGGGAAATACGTCCCAGTATCGAACCCATCCCCACAAATAGAGAAATTTTTTTCCAGCTTGGATATCGACTATATCGGTGGGAGTAATTGCTGCCACCGGATAATGCGGGGCAGCGCCCCCGGTCGATGTTGCGCGAGGACCAAGCATTCCAGGCCCGGCCGGGATAGTTGTTCGGGTAAAATCAAATCCTTGCGGCAAAATCGTATTCCGAAGCTCGCAATCGACGTACAGCGTCATCCCTTTAGTTGGAGTATCTCCACTATTTTCCCAGACAGGGCGGAATCGCCAATTGTATTCGCCAGTCTGCCGATCCAATTCCCAAACCGGGAATATGTTTTTCGCGAATACGAAGGCTCGCTTATCCGCAATCAATGCCTCCTTCGTAAGACGCGCTTGGCGACTGGTTACCCAAACCAGGACGATAGTGAAGACGGCAATGGCGGCAGTAGCAATTGCGCTCACCCCTTCTGGAGTCCATCGCGCTGGATCAACAATGATGTCGAGGGACGGCATGAGAAAAGGATTCAAACAGTAAGCACAATGGTTGGTGCTGGCGTCCTGATCCTCTTATGTTCGTTTTTGCTCTGTGTCTATTTTTTGTGGCGATTTCGCATCTAAATATCTTCTAGTGTGATCGCCTTGCATCCTATGGCATTAAGTGATGCAAGGAAAAACGTGGCAGGAAATGTTCCCCGGCTGATTTTATTGGCTACTGACGCTTCAGTTTCTCGCATTCCGGTTTTTTTCAGCCGTTCTGCCAATTCCCGATAGCTGACATCGGCGCGGGCAAGCTCCGCTTTGAGGAAGCGTTTAGCTCGATCCTCCCAAGATAGTTGTTTTTGTGCCACAGCAGCCTCGCTGATCTAAGGAATTCATATCATATACGATATTTTCCTATTTACAATGATATTGTTTATGGTATGCTCATATCAGAAACGATATGGTCATGCCGCAACATTTCCTCCTTTCCGCAGCCGCCCGAACGCTCTCCCTGAGCGCCGTGGCGCGCATGTCGGATGAGGAAGCCCATGCCACGTTCCAGCGCATCCGATGGTCCGACAACGGCGGCGAGCCCTATTGCCCTCGATGCGGCTGCGTTGACGCGAAGAAACTCGCAACCCGCCCCGTCTGGAAATGCACCGGCTGCAAGCATCAGTTTTCGGTTACGGCCGGAACGATCTTCGCTGACCGCAAGCGCCCGATCCGGGATTACCTCTTGGCAATCGCGATCTTCGCGAACGGCGCCAAGGGCCACAGCGCCTTGCAGCTCTCGCGGGACCTGAACTGCCAATACAAAACCGCGTTCGTTCTCTCGCACAAGCTCCGGGAGGCAATCGAGGCCGAACAGCGCAAAGCGCAGTTGACCGGAGAAAGCGAAGTGGACGGCGCTTACTTCGGTGGACACGTCAAGCCGCGGAACGAAGCGTCTGAGCGCACCGATCGCCGCACAGCCGAAGAACAGACCGGCAAGCGCCAAGTCGTTGTGGTCATGCGCCAGCGCAAGGGCCGCACGCTTCCTTTCGTGTTCCGCAAGGAAAGCGACGCCATTCCCACAATTCGCGAGCGCATTCCGCTCAGCACAATCGTCCATGCCGACGAAGCGCGCGGCTGGGATGCCTTGCACGCCCACTACGACATGCGCCGCATCAATCACTCGATTGCATTCAGCAAGGACGGCGCGAGCACCAACCAGGCCGAAAGCTATTTCTCTCGCCTGCGCCGTTCAGAAATCGGCATCCATCATCGCGTGAGTGGCAAGTATCTGCACCGCTACGCCGTCGAAATGGGCTGGCGCGAGGATCACCGCCGCATTCCGAACGGAACGCAATACAGCGCGATCACCGCGTCAGCACTGCATCATTCCCACAGCAAGGACTTTCGCGGCTACTGGCAACGGAGCGCACGATGACACACGAACACGTTCTGAGCGGTCTCATCGCCAAGCGGGCAGAACTCGCGGGAAAAATCGAGACATTGCAGCGCGAAATGCGCGAGCTGGTGGCCGCGATCGGCCACATCGATGCATCAATTCGAGTGTTCGACCCAAATATCGATCTTGAGGACATTAAGCCGAGGCTACCGCCCCGCTTTCAGGCATTCAAAGGTGAGGTTTCGCGGCTCATTTTGAATGCGCTCCGAAAAGAGAACAGGCCGCTCCCGGTCTCTGATCTGACCCTGACGGTTGCGGCTGGTCGGGGAATCAATCCCGACGACAAACCATTCATGCGCGTGTTGTCGCGTCGCGTAGGGGCTTGCTTGCGCAACTTGCGCAACAAAGGACTGATCAAAATGACGCGCCCGCACGGCAGCCTAGGGCATTGGGAAATAATTGATTAGGTTGACATTTTCAGACCGTATTCACCGGCCTTCTGCATTCGTTCGATTTCTTTTCCCAAAATGTAAGCTGCGACAGCATTTTCGGTTGCGCCGAAAGGCGTATGTGTCGCAAGGTGCACAAGTGCCCTGTGGAGAGACACCGGGACCGTCACCTCGAATGTCTCAGTGTCCTGCCTTTTGGGTGGGCGCCCCATGCACGCTCCCAACTTTAAACAGGGATATAACCCGGTTTAAAGTTGCAATGCGAGTCGAATCAGGGCATTCTAGAAAAGAGACAGGCGGCCCTAGGGCCGCCTGCTCCCACGCCCGTTAAGGGCGTTTCTCAGAAGATACGCATTACCGGCCTCGTCGCGAGCGGGGCCGTCTTCTTAGGTGGGCAGCGATCGTCTGCCACAGCCCAAGTCGGCATCGAAGATATTCCCGTACATTGACGGTCTTCTCTTCTAGCCTTCGGATGCGAATGTTTCTCACACCGCACCTCCGTTCTGAGACGACAGGATCGGGCCTGTCTTCCCCGAAGCGCCCTGCTGCGCTCCGGGCGTGCAGAGCGGAAGGCGGCCGAGGTCAGACGGAGGGCGGGGACGAATCACCGCGCCACAAATGAATTATCTCAAACTCGGGGTGCTCGGCTAGGAGAATCAAACCGCTGCGTGCGGAAACCACTGTCTGTCCACGGGAATCCCGGCGGGTGATCCCCACTTTTCCACAGCGGCGCTAGAAATATTGCCGGACCACAAACAGAACGAGCCCTGCTTGAAGGCCGGTGATCGCGATCAGAACGCGCAAGTGGGCAAGTAGGGAGTTGAATTGCTGGTCTGTCATTGCCTGCTTCCGTTCGGCACGCAACCCACGGGAGAACATGTCGCTTCGCAGACAATATCCTATGTTACCTCCGGCTAGAACAAAGCGTTTACACTCAGCGAACAATTTTGGTAGGTGAGTCAGCTACATAATTCCGTGAAATTCGGGCAGCTCGTCGAGGAAGAGAACGCCATGATGCGCGAGCGAGATCTCCCCCGGGCGTGCACGCAGACCGCCCCCGACCAGGGCGGGCATGCTGGCGGAATGATGGGGCGCGCGAAACGGACGGCGATTGGTCAGAGCGCCGCCTTCGATCTCGCCGGCGACCGAGGCGATCATCGAGACTTCGAGCAATTCCGCCGGGGTGAGAGGCGGCAGGATGGTGGGAAGCCGGGCAGCCAGCATCGACTTGCCGGCGCCAGGTGGTCCCACGAGCAGCAGGTTGTGACCTCCCGCCGCCGCGACTTCCAAGGCGCGCTTTGCGCTCTCCTGCCCCTTGATGTCCTTGAGGTCCGCCATCGGCTCGGTGAATTCGCGAACCTTGGGCGCAGGGCGGGAAAGCACCTGGGTGCCACGGAAGTGGTTCGCGAGCTGGATCAGGGAAGCAGCGGCAACGATCTCCATCTCCGGGCTCGCCCACGCCGCTTCCGACCCGCCGGCTGCCGGACAGATGAGCCCTTCGCCGCGGGCATTGGCACCGATGGCAGCCGGCAACACCCCGGCGACCGCGGCAATGGAGCCGTCGAGGCCAAGCTCTCCGAGAACCGTGAATCCCGAGAGTGCGTCGGCTGGAATGGCCCCGATCGCGGCCATGAGCCCAAGCGCAATAGGCAGGTCATAATGGCTGCCCTCTTTGGGCAAGTCGGCAGGGGCAAGATTGACCGTGATCCTGCGGGCGGGGAGCGCAAGCCCCGACGCTACCAGCGCCGCCCGCACCCGCTCGCGCGCTTCGGATACGGCCTTGTCGGGCAGGCCTACCACGTTGAAGGCGGGAAGCCCCGGCGCCACCTGGACCTGGACATCGACGGCGCGCGCCTCGATGCCCTCGAACGCGACTGTTGATACCCGCTGGACCATGCCTGCCCCTGCTCGAGGCGAAGATTAGCGCATGCGAGAGCGTCCAGCAAGAACAATTCGAGAACACAGATGGCATGATGTAATCGGCCGACGCCCGAGAGCTGACGGCCTATCGCCGCTTGGCCTCGATCCGATCCCAGATCACGGCCGCGACGTCAGGCCCGCCAAAATTCTTCACGGCACGGATGCCTGTCGGAGAGGTGACGTTGATCTCGGTGAGATAGCCGCCGATCACGTCGATGCCGACGAACAGGAGCTCGCGCTCGCGCAGCGGCGGGCCCAGCCGGTCGCAGATCTCGCGCTCGCGCGGGGTAAGATCAGTCTCCGTCGGAGTGCCGCCTGCCACCATGTTCGAGCGCAGATCGTCGGCTGCCGGTACGCGGTTGACCGCGCCGGCAAACTCGCCATCGACCAGGAGGATGCGCTTGTCGCCGTCTCTCACCGCGGGCAGGAACTTTTGCACCACCCACTGCTCGCGGAAGGTCACTCTGAAGAGATCGTAGAGCGAGCCGAAATTGAGGTCCGCCTGCGCCAGACGAAAGACTGCCTCGCCTCCTTTGCCGTAGAGCGGCTTCATCACGATGTCGCCGTGCTGGGCGCGGAACGCCTTGATCTCGGCAAGGTCACGAGTGATCAGGGTCGGAGGCATCAGCTCCGGAAACTGCATGACGAACATCTTCTCCGGCGCGTTGCGGACCTCCGCCGGCTCGTTGACGACCAGCGTGGTGGCGCGGATGCGCTCGAGCAGATGGGTGGTCGTGATATAGGCCAGGTCGAACGGCGGGTCTTGCCGCAGCAGGACGACATCGAAGCGCTTGAGCGGCAGGCGCTCGGGCTCTCCCAGCTTGAAATGGTCGCCTTCTTTATCGCGCACGGCGAGCGGCTGCGCCGTCGCAAAAACCTCATCGCCGCGCAAGGCCAGGCGGTCCGGGGTGTAATACGCAAGCTCGTGGCCGCGCTGCTGCGCTTCGAGCAGCAATGCGAACGTGGAATCGCCGCGGATATTGATCCGCTCGATCGGGTCCATCTGTACCGCGACTTTCAGGCGCATCGATGCTCCGGTGCAACGACTCGGTAACGCAAACGCGACATTAACAATTTACCCCCAATCTCGCTTCCTGAGCGTAATACCCGGCGGAGAGGCGACGTGCGATTGCCGAATTTGTCGATTGCGACCAAGCTCTACTTGATCTTTGCCCTGCTCGCCACGGTCATCGTAGTTCTCGCCAGCATCACTGTCCTCAGCGCCCGCCGGCAGGTCGCGCTGACGTCGGAATTCGGCTCGGCCTTCGCCGGCGCCTTGAACGTCGAGCGTGTCAACGCGCTGATCTACGCGGTGGTCATGGAATCGCGCGGCATCTACATGTCCTATGATATTGCGACCACCAAGATCTACGGCGATGGCCTCCTTGCGTTCAACGATCGCATCGGCGAGGTCGTTAACGCGTGGCAGCATTCCGTCCGCGCCGAGGACAAGGATCTGTTCGAGGCTTTCTCGAAGCGCATCCGCCAATTCCAGGAGTTTCGCCGCGAGCTGGTGCGCCGGGGCGTCGAGATCGGTCCGCAGGCGGGCCGCGATTGGGGCGACAACGATGCCAATCGCAGCGTGCGCAAGGCTCTGAACGTCGACCTCACCAAGCTCGGCGAGCTCTACGCTGCGCGCTCGCAGCGCATCTACCAGGAGATCAACGACGCCATAAGCCGGGTGGCTTGGCTCACCGGGATGACGGCGGTCATGGCCGTGTTGCTGGCCGCGCTCGGAGCAGTGATCATCTGGCGCGCCATCGCGCGGCCGCTCGCCGAGATTACCTGCATCACGCAAGCGGTTGCGGCGGGAAATGTGGAACGTGCCATTCCTTTCGGCGAGCGCCGCGACGAGGTCGGCGCGCTCGCCCGCTCGATCACCGTGTTCCAGAATACCATGCGCAGGAACGAGGAGCTGAGCCGGACCGTTCTTGATGACGCGCAGGCGCGCGCCCGCCGCCAGGAGGACGTGGCCGCCGAGATCGGCCGGTTCGGAGCAGAGGTCGAGGCGACATTGGCCGAGCTGGGCCGCATATCCGATCAGATGCTTGCAGCCGCGGGGCGCCTGACCGGCGCGGCCGATCACGCCTCCATGCGCACCAGCGGTGCAACGACGGCTTCCGCCGACGCCTCCGGCAATGTGCGCGATATCGCATCGGCGGCAGACGAGCTGGCGGCCTCGGTAACGGAGATCGATCGCCAGGTGGCGCAATCCAATGCCATTGCCAGCAAGGCCGTAAGCGAGGCGGAATGGACGCATGCGATGGTCAAGGAGCTCGATGAAGCCGCCGCACGCATCAGCGATGTGGTCCGCCTCATCACCGACATCGCCGAGCAGACAAACCTGCTGGCGCTCAATGCCACGATCGAGGCGGCGCGCGCCGGGGATGCCGGCCGCGGATTTGCGGTGGTCGCCAGCGAGGTGAAGGCGCTCGCCGGGCAGACCGCCAAGGCGACCGAGGACATCGCCGCGCAGATTTCCGGGATGCAGCAGGCCACCATGCGATCGATCGAAGCGATCGGGGCAATCGAGCGCACGATCCGCAGCATCGGCGAGATCAGCGGGGCAATTGCTGCGGCGGTGACCGAGCAGGGCGCGGCCACCCAGGAGATTGCGCGCAGCGTGGAGACCGCGGCCAAGCGTACCATGGACACGGCGGAAGAGGTGATACGGGTGGGGGAGGCAACCACGGCGACGCGCGAAAGCGCCCTGGCGGTCAAGACAGTAGCGGATGATCTCGGTGCCGTCGCCGCCCGCATCCGCGGGCAGGTAGACCAGCTCTTCATGAAATTGCACGCGGCCTGAGCACGTCCCGGGCGTACTGCACCGTGCTCCGGCGGCACTTCTGATTGGACTGCGCCGCAGGCGCGGAATCGCGCTAAGCTGCGCCGCGCCCTGCTCGAGCCGCGCCGCTATCCTCCCGCGTCGAAAGCCGCGGTTATGTGGCGGGGGATCCGCCCCGGCGCGACCAGCACCGCGTCGAAGCGCATGTCGCGGATGCGTCCGTCGGGGTTTCGCGCAAGCCAGGCCTCGGCCGCCGCAACGATGCGCGCCCGCTGGCGCTCGGTCACCGACCAGGCCGCCTCTTCCAAGTCTGGCCGCGCTTTGACCTCCACGAAGATGAGCAGGCTTCTGCGCCGGGCAACAATATCGATCTCGCCGACAGGGCTCTTGAAGCGGCGGGCAAGGATGCGAAACCCCTTCGCGATGAGGAAGGCCGCAGCCCGGCTCTCGGCCGAGATTCCCGTACGGAACGCGACCTGCCTCTTCAGATCTTGGTTTTTCAGTTCCCGGTTTTTCAGATCTTGGCTCTTCAGATCTTGCCGCTGGAGATCTTGGCGCGTCAGAGCCCGCTGTTTCCCGTCGTAGCGTTTCGTCTCGGCGACCGCGCCTGAAACCGTGCGCAGCGGATCGTCTGCCATGCGCTCTACTCCCCCCGTAACGCGAGCGCCCGCTGGTAGACGAGGCGCCGCGGCGCGCCCGTCACGGCGACAGCCTCCGCTACTGCCTCCCTGACGGAGAGGCGCTCGAGCGCGGCGCGCAGCAGCGCATCGAGATCGGTCGGCGAGAGCTCGGGCTGGTTCTGCGGCGGGCCAACGACGACGACAAACTCGCCGCGGCGCTCGGGATCACTGGCGTAATTCCCGGCCAATACGGCAAGATCGCCCCGGTGCACCTCCTCGTGCAGCTTGGTGAGCTCGCGGCAAACGGCGGCCTCCCGGGGAGACAGAGCTGCGGCAAGATCGGCGAGCGCGGCAGCTATGCGGGCTCCCGCCTCGAAGATGATCAGCGTGGCCGGCACCGATTTCAGTGCGTCGATGCGCGAGCGCCGCTGCGCCGCTTTTGCCGGCAGGAAACCTTCAAACAGGAAGCGGTCGGTTGGAAGGCCGCTGACCGTGAGCGCTGCCAGGAGCGCGGACGGGCCGGGCAGAGCAGTGACGGTGTGCCCGCGCTCCTGCGCCTCGCGCACGAGCTTGTAGCCAGGGTCGGAAACAAGCGGCGTTCCGGCATCGCTGATAAGCGCGATGGCTTCGCCCTGCGCGAGACGCCCGAGCAGTTTTGGCCGCACCGTTGCGGCATTGTGGTCGTGATAGGGGGAAAGCGGACTGCGGACCCCGTAGTGATCGAGCAGCTTGCGGCTCCTGCGCGTATCCTCGCAGGCAATCAAATCGGCCGCGGCCAGAGCTTCGAGGGCGCGCAGCGTGATGTCGCGCAGATTGCCGATCGGCGTGGCGACCAGGTAAAGGCCGGGTGCAAGCGGCGGTGCCGTGGCGGCATGCCCGTCCAGCACATAATGCCCGCGCGCTTGCCCCTGCCGCAGCGCCAACGGCGACGTTTCAGGTGTGGCGGTTCGCATCCAGGGGCAGTCTACGGCAAAGCCCGGCTGCCGTCATTTCAGCCCCCAAAGCCCGGTCGAGGTCAGCCGGTTACGCATCGGCCCGCGGCATTCTCGTCCGCCCGGTCCCCAGCGGCGTCAATCATATTCCCGGCAAATGTCTGTTGCAGCCTGCGGAAGACGGTGACATCGTGGCAGGCCGTCGAGGAGATCGGGCCTCATGTACCGAGTTTCGCAGGTTCCACGCCTTGGTTTGGTTCGACTGTTGCGCTGCGTGGCCGCTGTCACGGGAGCGGCGCTGCTGACCGCCGGGTGCTCCGGCAATTTTTCCATCAAGGACCTGCTGCCGAGCTCGCCCGCAAGCGCGCCGGCGCCGGCCACTGCCAATATCGGCACCGGTAAGGTAAAGGCCGGTCTCATCCTGCCCCTGTCCGCCAGCGGCAACGCGGCCCTCGCGGCGAGGTCCATGCGCAACGCCGCGGAGATGGCGCTTGCCGAATTCAACAACCCGGATGTTCAGCTGATCGTCAAGGACGACGCCGGCAGTGCCGCCGGCGCGCAGCAGGCGGCGCAGCAGGCGCTTGACGAAGGCTCGGAGATCATTCTGGGGCCCCTGTTCGCTCTCACCGTCGGCCCGGTGGGACAGCTCGCGCGCTCACGCAATATTCCGGTTATTGCCTTCTCGACCGATGCCAACGTGGCGACGCGCGGGGTCTATCTCCTGAGTTTCTTGCCGGAGACCGATGTCGACCGCATCATCAGCTACGCCACGAGCCAGGGCAAGCGCGCGTTCGCAGCGCTCGTCCCGGACAACGCGTATGGGACCGTGGTGGAAGCCGCGTTCAAGCAGGTGGTGGCGCGCCGCGGCGGCCGCGTCGTCGCGCTCGAGCGCTACCCCCTCGACAAGGCGCAGATGCAGGCTCCGGTGCGCAATGTCGCGCAGTCCGCGGCGCGGGCGGATGCGATCTTCGTGCCGGACGGCGCCGAGGCCGTGGCCACCGTCGTGCAGACGCTCGCCGGATCCGGAGTCGACCTCAAGCGCGTCCACCTCCTTGGCACAGGGCTCTGGGAGGATGCGCAGGTCTTTTCCAACGCACAGCTGGACGGCGGATGGTACGCCGGACCGGAGTCCACCGGGTTTCGCAATTTCTCCGCCCGTTATCGCGGCCGCTACGGGCAGGACCCCGTCCGCACCGCCTCGCTCTCTTATGATGCGGTGGCGCTGGTGGCCGCCTTGGTCAAGACCCAGGGCCAACAGCGCTTCTCTGAGGCTGTGCTGACCAATGCCTCCGGGTTTGCCGGGATCGATGGGCTGTTCCGCTTCCGTCCTGATGGGACCAACCAGCGCGGTCTCGCGGTGCTGCGCGTCACCTCGACCGGCGGTCAGATGATCAGCCCGCCGCCCAAGTCGTTCGGCGCCTCGGGGACGTGAGCTTGCTGCTCACGCCGGGCCCTCGGCGGCAGCCGCTCGTGCGGTCTCGCTTTCGATCGCCTTGTGATCGGTCAGGCCCACACGGTCCCGGCGGTTCGGCACCAGGCGCCTGAAAGGCACAAACAGCTCGCGGCTCACCCTTTCAAGCCGCTCGAGCTCGGCGAGCGGATCGGCGTGGTCGTCCACCCGCAGATCGAGATCGGGCCAGTCCTGCTCGCCGCAAAGGACGAGGGCGGCCGATTGCCTTCCGCGCTTGTCGCCGCCCGCGGCCTCGCCTGCACGCATCGCGGCGATCAGCCGCCGCGGAAAGGGCAGCCCAGCGTTGCGTTCATAGACCTCGGCCGTGGTCTCGAGAACCCCGGCGCCGGCGAGCATGTTGCCTGCGACCGAGAAGTCGGTTGCGGCGAGATGGCCACACCAGCGTATGCACTCTCTCCCGGTATGGGCGCCGATGCGGCCGTGAAGGTCCATCGCATGCACCTGGCGGTGCTCGCGTCCGGGGTCGGCCGTGGTCACCGCAGACACGACGTCGGGCGAGCTCCTGCCCTCTTGCAGCAGCCGCAAGCCCTCGGTGCCGTAGAACGAATTGACCAGCGCCTGCGTTGCGATCGCGCCGGCGTGCGATCTCACGTGCGGAACCACCGCCCCCACGGCGAAGAAGCGGCTGGCAACGGCGATGCCGAGCTGCGCGCTGTCGCGGTCGCGAGCGATGATCGACCAGGTCATCTCAAAACGTCCCGCAACTTCCCCATCAGCTTGATCAAGGCAACGCGGTCGCTCGCATTCCAGGTAGATCGGCGATGCGGCGCATCCAGGCGGCGAGCTGGGGACGGCCGTCGGTGAGATCGCCGAGGCCGCGTTTGCGCGCGACATCAACAGAAACCGCGAGGATCAGATGTGCCATGCGCGGCGCCCCCTGCATCAGCGGGTCGCAAACCCGAGTCTCGAAAACGTCTGCCATGCGTTGGCTGCGCGCGACCTCGTGTGCGAGCACGGTCGGCGAGCGCTCGGATTGGGGCAGATGCATTTGGCGCACCCACACGCAGATTCCTTCGCACATGCTGCGCGCGCTTGCCTCGAGTCGACGGTAGGCCCACTCGGATTCGAGCAGCGGGTCGTGCAGGCACGGCTCGCCATCGAGATTGTCGAGATAGGCGCAGATCAGTTGACTGTCCTCCATGCCAATGCCGGCGTCGTCGATCAGGTAGGGTACGCGGCCCGATGGATTTATCTGATAGTAGGGGCTATTCTTGGTGCGCGTCTTCGCCTCGATGATCTCAACGCGGTCCTCCAGCCCCTTCTCCACGACCACGATGCGCGCGAGGCGGGCATATGGCGAGCCGTATGTGACGTAGAGCTTCATCGCCGCGATACCTTTTGCCGCGGTTCCGTCAGTCTGTTGCTGGAAGGGATGATCAAGCCCACTCTGGCGCGCGCATAGCCGGCCGAGCTTTCGAGGGATGGATCGGGCGTGCTGGAAGAGGGCGTCATGTATCGGGTGCGGGCACAGCAATTCACGACGCATTGGCGCGAAACATCAGGAAATATTGCCGGGGCAAGAAGGCGTGCGAGGCAAGCAGCGAATAGCCGGCCCTGTTGAGCTCAGCTATCACCTGCTCAGCTGAGACGCGGTGTTCCAGCGGCGGTCCGGTCGGCGAATCCGGCTTGAAGTCCACGATCGCCAGACGAGCGTCGGGACGCAAGGACGGCTTCAACTTGCCGAAATATGCGACGCGATCATCGATATGGTGATAGGTGTCGACCACCAGGACGATATCGACCGGCTCGGGAAGATTGGGGCTCCCGGCGCTCGCCGGCACCGGCACGAGCACGTGCAGGTGCTCGCGATGCGCCCGTTCTCCGAGATAGCGCAGCATGTCCGGCTCGATATCGACCGCGAGCACTTTGCCTTCGGGCACGCGCCTGGCGATGCGCACGCTGAAATATCCCGTCCCGGCACCGAGATCGGCAACGCGCATTGTCCGCTGCAGATGCAGCGCATCCAGAACCTCATCGGGCTTCTGCCACGCGTCACGAGAAGGATCGTCGAGCTCCTTCGCCCACTTCTCGGCTTGATCAAAAGCATGCTGATAACCGTGGTGACCGCCGGCGTGAGGATCGCCTTCGATCCCATGCCCCGCCGGCGGAGGAGCCGCCGTTTGCGCCAGCAATCCGTCGGCGCCTGCCAATACGATCAGCAGAGCAAGAAGCGAGATCGGCGCTGCGCGCATCGGGCTATCTCACCTGAAAAGCGAAAAAAGGTTCAAATGCATACATCCGCACAAAACCATCGAGCGATTGCGTGTGAGGCAGGAGGTCGGATGGTGAAGACGCGCATGTTCTATGCGCGGGTCCGGATGCAAACACCTCTGCGGGATGAGGGGGGCCGGAGCCTGAAGCTGGTCCATAAATTTGCAGCAGCGCAGCGGCTGCACGGTCATGCGAGCTGCCGCGTAAGCGCCACAGCGGGGTTGCGTTTGAATCCGGGGCACCACCGCGGTGAAGCGTCAGGAGCGGGTTTTGGAACCCGCTCCCATATGGTGCAACTTGCTGGCGTCTCACCACCACCGGCGGCGATAGTGCACCCCCCACCAGGGCCGGTATGGGCGGTAATACCTGTGAGGGTAATAGGCATAGGCTGCGAATGCAGGGCGGTAGTACGCGTAAGGCCGATAGTACGCGTAGGGACGGTAATATGCGTAAGGTCGGTAGTATGAGTAATAAGGCCGATAGACGTAACCGGGAGTCCACCAGCAGCGCCGCCACCACCAGCCGCCGCGGCAGATGTAGGCTGCGTCCTGTGTGAGATTCTCTGCCGCCGCAGCCTTGGCCAAGCCCGCTGGTGCAGCAATCGTCATAGCCTGCGCGAGTGGCGGAGCGAATGCTGCGGCCACGAGGAGGGCCGCAGCTCCCGCGCACGTCATGTTGATTCTACGCATGACAAAGCTCCTTGTGTGTTTGCCGGGCGCAGGAGATGCAGGAGCTCCGCTCCCTCATCCGTCCCGGAAGCTTCTTGAAGATAGATTTGCGGCTTGTACCAGATCAAGCCCTGTCCCGACCCCTCGGGAAAACCGTTGACCGCCCTGCGGGATGGCTCCGGCGGGCAATAGCTCTGCCCGCAATAGCTGTTGCGACGCAACTTCGCGCGTGATCGAATGTCATCGGGGGGACAATCTCCTTGCGTTCCCGCATGCCGGAGCATGACCTGCCGGCGAAGGCTGCGTTCGTCGGTTGCGCGTGAGCGAGGATCAGGAAGCATCCCATGCGCATGATAGCGGCGGTTTGTGTGGTGTTGCTGACCGGCGCAGCGCTCCCGCTGGCGCCCCTGTCCGCGCGGTCGCAGTCGCCCCCCGCTCCTGCGCCGCCCACGTCGCCGCCTACTCCCGCTGAAAAACTTACCGACAAGCTATATCCGAAATGGAAATTGGCGAACCTTCCAGACCTTGGCAAGCCGATAGTCGTCAAAAGGGGATCGCGGGTATGCAGGGCCGACGTCTCCTTGATGGTCTCGGCCATCGTGGGCGGTGATCCGCACTTTCTGTTCCAAGACAAGGATTGCGAGGTCGTCGATGCTGAAATCGGAGTGCAGATCATTGATCGCTGTGCCGGAGAGAAGGCTCCCTGCAACGCGCTCTACCGGTTCCAGGAGAAGTTCTCGGTCGTCTTCATCACGTGGGACGGTGCACCAAAAACCGTCACGATGGACCTTCTGCAGATGCGACCGTTGCTTGGAATCGGAATGCCCATGCTGTGGGTAACGAAGTCGAGCCTGCAAAACCAAAGATAGCGGCAATATTCGAGAGGAAAGAGCAATCTGCTCGGCAGGAGGTGAGGTCTGCCGCGGCTCGCTTTGATGTTGCCGCACTGCCATCCGTCGACCCGCAACAGTTCCACGGCAGAGTCGCAATGAAAAGATGAAAAACAGATATCAGGCCGTTATCGTGGGCGGAGGGCCGGTGGGAGCGGCCCTCGCCCTGGAGTTGGGACTTCGGGGAGTGAGTTGCGCGCTCATTGAGCGCAGCACCGAGCTGCAGCGGATCCCGAAAGGGCAAAATCTCACCCAACGCACGCTCGAGCACTTTTATTTCTGGGGTATCGCCGATGATCTGCGGGCCGCGCGGGTGATGCCGCCCGACTATCCCATCAGCGGCATCGTCGCCTATGAAAGTTTGATGAGCGATTACTGGTATGCTCCGCCGCAGCGAGAGCTCCTCCGTCCCTATTATTTTCAGGCGAACGAGAGGCTTCCCCAGTACCGGATGGAAGCGGTGCTGCGCGGAAAGCTCGCCGGTCTCGCCGGTGTGGACCGTTACTTCGGCTGGTCCGCAGAGATCATCGAGCAGGACGAGGAGCGCGTGCGGATCACCATCGCCGAGCACGGCGGGCCCGGCCAACGCGTCCTGGAGTGCGACTACGCCGTAGGCTGCGACGGCAGCCGTTCGACAGTTCGCGAGCAGGTCGGGATTGCCCGTGGCGGGTCCGATTTCGACCAGCTCATGGTGCTCGCCGTATTCCGTTCGCGTGAGCTGCATGAGCGGCTCAAGCGCTTTCCCCCTCGCTCCACCTATAATGCGCTGCATCCTGCTTTGAAGGGATACTGGCAGTTTTTTGGCCGCGTCGACGTCGGAGAGGCCTGGTTCTTTCACGCGCCGGTGCCCGCCGACACAAGGACGGATAATTACGACTTCCATGCTCTCATCCAGAAAGCCGCCGGATTCCCGTTGGCCTGCGAGTTCGATCATGTCGGGTTCTGGAACCTGCGCGTGGCAGTGGCCGAGACCTATCAGATTGGGCGTGTGTTCATCGCCGGAGATGCCGCCCACACCCATCCGCCCTATGGTGCCTTCGGCCTCAACAATGGTCTGGAGGATATAACCAATCTGGGATGGAAGCTGGCGGCGAAGCTGCAGGGGTGGGGAGATGACGCGCTGCTGCAATCCTACAGCGACGAGCGCCGGCCGATCTTCCGGGAGACCGGCGAGGACTTCATCGCCGGGCGGATAAGGTCCGACCGCGAGTTCCTGGAGCGCTACAGTCCCGAGCGCGACCGCGCTGCGTTCGAACGGGCGTGGAAGGCGCGCGAGCTTGGTGCCGGCGAACGCGTTCTGAGCTATGAGCCGCACTATGAAGGCTCTCCGGTGGTGCTCGGGCCGCCCGACGCGGTGTGCAGCGCTCACGGCACGCACTTGTTCAAGGCCAGGGCCGGCCACCATCTCGCCCCTGCAGTGCTGTCCGGCGGCGGCAACGTGTTCGAGGAGCTCGGGCAGGGGCTCGCTCTGCTTGCTTTGGACGCCGATCCCCAGACAGTGCGGGCATTCGAACAGGCCGCGGCGATGCTGACCGTGCCGCTCAAGGTCATACGCGACAGCTATCGCGACGGCCGTCAGGCCTACGAATCGCGCCTCATTCTGGTTCGGCCGGATCAATACGTCGCATGGACCGGCGACAGCCATCCCGCCGACGCGGCGCGTCTCATTTCCAGGGTAACGGGGCGCCTGTAGCCTCCGCCCTGTAGGCTCATGGCTTCGTGCCTAGGTCCGCATTGAACGCAGTGAGCGCCAAACGCGCGCCGGTGCATCCGGGGCCGATTATCGCACCTGATATCTCTCGATGAGTTGCGCAATTGCGCAATCGGCGCCATTCCGTTGGGGATGGCTTAACCGAACCCTACCTCGATCCCGCTCAGTTCGAAGCCGTCGCTGTGAGTTGCTCGCCTGCAGACGGCGTACGAGCCGCCACGGCGTTGTCCTTCTCGTCCCCGGCGGATGCGGCCGCTTTGGCGCGCGCATTCGCGCGCTGGCGTGCTGTCATCAGGTCCTCGCGCAGCTTCTTGTATTCTTCGTCATTCAACAGCTTCGCTCGGTGTACCTGCTGGACTTCGAACACGGGCGGATAAGCCGCCGGCGTATTTGGGCGCTTGGGAGCATTCGCCGGCTCACCGCCTGCCCGACTCGGTACATTGTCCGCCAGCCAGTGAGTGCGTGGGGACCGGCCGGCATCTCCTTGCGGACTCGATGCGCAGCCCGTCACGGCGAGCGCAAGGAGCACGCACAGAAGTCTGGCAGCAAGCGCTCCAATCGACATGAGTCGAGGAAATCCTGCACGCGCCCGGCATTCTCGTGAGCTTGCGATGTCCAAAGGCGGCCGGCCACGCCTGCGACAAAACATGGATAATCCTCGGTTAACTCGACGCCCGAGCTTGGGTGCGAGGACGAGCGGGGCCGCGCGTTCGGAGCCTGGTCCTCCGCCGACGATGCGGGGCAAGCGCAGTCTTGCGCATGCGCTCTAATCCGCCTGCTGCTGAAGGTACCAATCGGTGATTTGGCTCCCGTTCATGAACGCGGTGTCGGACCGTGCTCGCAACTTATCGATGACCTCGGCGAGAAAATTGATGCGATGAGGCACGCCCGAGAGATGCGGATGGAGCGCAATGGTCAATACGCGTGGCTGTCCGGTAGCCCGGATCTCGCGCTCGAACGTCCGGATCGTCTGCTCGATGCGCAGCTTCATCTCGGGGCTGGAGTGTTTCTCGATGGCATAGATGACGCTGTCGTTGAGATCGAGGCCGTAAGGCACGGATACCATTTCGCCGTGCTTGGTCTTGAGCCGGGTTGGAATATCGTCGATGACCCACTGACACACGTATTCGACGCCGGCGGCGCGCAGATGATCGAGGGTGTCGAAGGTCTCCGACCAGCCTGGGCTCATCCAGCCGCGCGTGCGTTTGCCGGTGAACGCTTCCAGCCTTTTCACCGCCTCGCGAATGAGCGCAGCCTCGCCGGTTTCAGCGCCGAGCGCACGCTGGTGAACGCCGTGACCGACGAATTCCCAGCCCGCGTCGCGCACCGCTTGTGCGAGCGTGGGATAGACGTCGAGCACGCTCGCATTGATGCTGGCGCTCACCGGGACCTTGCGGTCGCCGAACAGATCGAGCAATCGCGGCATGCCGCAGCGATTGCCATACTCGGACCAGCAGAAATTCGGCAGATCCGGAACCTGCGAGCGGCCGTGCGGCGGGATCACGATGGTGCGCGGGGTGGGCTGGTCGTAGGCCCAGTGCTCGATGTTGACCACGACATGGATGATCAGCGGCCGGCCGGATGGCGCAGTGAGCCTGGCGTGCTCGCTCGACATCTTGAAGACCGCTCGAGGATTGGATTCCGCCATGCGGATTCTCCTAATCGGGGTTCTCAGACTGGTTTGATCGGCCGTGCCGCGCAGCAACGCAGCTATAATGCCGGTGCAGCTGCACCGAGAGCCCGGCAGCGCGATGGTAGGCGCGCGGATCGCCGGGACGGCGTGCGTTGCGAGCCGAGCGGACCGCCGCTTGCTCGACTTGCGAGAGATCGAGGTGGGGAAAGTTGCCGCGGTCGTAGAGAATACGGCCGTCGACCATGGTCAGCCGCACATCGCTGCCCCGCGCCCGTGCAAGCAAGGCTTCCAGCAATGGCATATCTGCATCGAGCAGGGGATGGCGCGTGCGCGCGAGGGAGACGGCGACGAGGTCCGCCGCTTTTCCCGGCTCGAGCGTGCCCGTCTGCGCGGCAAATTGCGCTGCGACCGCACCGTTGACGGTCAGCATTGCCAGCAGCTGATCGCAGTCGGGCGGCGCTGGGCCGTTCCAATCGGGCTCGCGCGCGAGCTGCCCGGCAAGGCGCAGCTCGCTCAGCAGGTCCTCGTCATCCGATAAGCTCGCGTTGTCGCTGCCGATCGCCACGCGCACGCCGTGCGCCAGATAGCGGGCCAGCGGCGCGATTCCGTTGCGCATGCGCAGATTGCAGCCGGGATTGCGGACTACGGTCACTCCGGTTCGCGCCATGAGGGCCATGTCCGCATCGCTGACCCACACGCCATGGGCGATCACGGTTCGTGGCGTCATGATCCCGAGACGCTCCAACCAGGCGAGGACCCCTTCGGGAAACAGCTCGGCTGCGGCATCGCGCTGTGCCGGAGATTCCAGCGCGTGCAGATGAATCCCGATCCCCTTCGCTGCCGCGTCGCGCCCGAGCGCCGACCAGAGCTCTTCCGACACCCACTGCGGACCGGCCGGCCCATAGCAGAGCCGCACCCGCGGATGATCCCGGAAATCCGCCAGCAGACGTTCCATCAGCGCGATGGTCGCCGCCGCGTCCCCGGCATAGGCCGGTGCGCCCGGGCGCGAGAGCCACGTTTTCAGATCGTCCGGCAGACCGGCGAGAAAGCATGCCTCATGCGGTGGATAGACAACGGTGCCGCGATCCATCGCGCCGACGCACATGGTGACGCGCAGGCCGGCTTCGTCGTACGCGCGCAACTGCGCGCGCAGCTCGCTTTCGTAGTCCCCTGTGCCGTAGCTGTAGTTGGCATGGACCGCACTGGTTACTCCATTGGCCAGCATGCGCACAGCCGCGAGCTTCGTTATCGCGTAAGGATCGAGCAGCCCACGCCCGCGCCGGTTGCTGATCCACGGCTCGAGAAAGTCGTCGTGATAGCCCAGCTGGATCTGGCTCAAGCCACGCCCGTGCTGATGCGCGTTGATCAGCCCGGGCATGATCAGACAGCCGGGCAACTCCAGCGTCGTCGACGCCGGCCAGCGCAGACGGAGCCGCCCCGGCGTGTCTATCGCGGCGATCGTGGAATTCTCGACAGCGATTGCGGCGCCGATACGCAGTGAAGCGCTCTCTGGGCGCGGAAGCACCGCTTCCGGAATGAGGATAGTCGTGGGCATGTAACTTCCTCAGTTCGGCATAATTCCTGCCGCGCGAATGACCTCACCATAGCGCTGATGCTCGCTCGCGATCAGATCGCGGAATTTCTGCGCGGGAAGGTAATCGAGACTGAACCCCAGCGGCGACATTCGCTGCTCGACCTCGGGCAGCTTGGTAATGTCGCGAACGGCTGCTTCGAGGCGCAGCACCGCTTCAGCCGGCATGCCGGCAGGCGCGGCCACGCCGAGCCAAGCCTCGATGTGGAATCCCGGCAGCGCATTCTCCTCGATGGTCGGCACGCGCGGCAGGATCGCGACGCGTTTTTCGCTGGAGACCCCCAGCGCCTTGACCTTGGCTTGCTCCACGAACGGCATGACTGCAGTCGGCGTCGACCAGATCAGCGGGATCTGTCCTGCTAACAGGTCGCTCAAAGCAGGAGCGCTGCCGCGATAGGAGACTTGCGGGATGTCGATACCGGCGGCCGCATTGAGCAGCAAAACCGCCATGTGATGGGGCGAGCCGATTCCGGGGGTGCCAACGGCGAGCTTGCCCGGGTTGGCCCTGCTGTAGGCGATAAGCCCCCTCACATCTTCGGCAGGCAACGAAGGATGGGCAAACAGCACGAGAGGACTGGTTGCGACCAGTGCGATCGGAGTGAAGTCGCCGATCACGTCGAATGACGCGCTCTTGTGCAACCACTTTGCCAGGACCGCAGAGGGCTCCATCAGGAGAAGTGTGTAGCCGTCCGCCGGCGCCCTCGCGACGGATGCCGTCCCGATCATGCCGCCGGCGCCCGTTCGATTCTCCACGACGACGGACTGGCGCAGGAGCGGCTGTAGTTTCTCGGCGAGGATTCGCGCCACGGTATCGACGGCGCCGCCCGGGGCGATCGCGGCCACCAATGTGATGGTGCGCGATGGATACTCCTGCGCCTGCGCGCGCTGCGAGGCTTCGGTGCTGTAAACAGCGGCTGTCGCGCCGAGCAGCGCGAGGAGCTGACGTCGTCTCATTGATTTTCCTCAGGCTCAGGACGAGACGAACATATCTTTGCGCGGCGGATTAGCGAAGCGTGTCCGCCAGGTCACGGAGCTCCAGCGGCTGCTAACCCAAGCCGCCATCCGACTCACGGCGATGCGTGATGAGGTGCTACGGTCCGGCATGTCCCGAATTTCTCGCCGCGACTTTCTCAACGGCATGGCTTTGACGATTGCACCCGGATTGACGCCCGCGGCGCAGCTCGCGGCCGACCCTGCGCGCTATCCGCCGGCGTTGACCGGCATGCGCGGGCAGCATCCAGGCTCTTTCGAAGTTGCGCACGCGATCGCGGGCGGCTCGCGCTGGCGCATTGACGAGCTTCAGATCGATGAAAGCTATGATCTCGTCGTGGTGGGCGGCGGGATCAGCGGGCTGGCTGCAGCCTGGTTCTATCGCCGCGCCGCCGGTCCTGGCGCGCGCATTCTCGTCCTCGACAATCACGATGATTTCGGCGGCCACGCCAAACGCAACGAGTTCACTATCGATGGGCGCTTCATCATCGGTTACGGCGGCAGCCAGTCGATCCAATCGCCGCGAACGCTGTACAGCGACGTGGCACGCGGTCTCCTGCGCGACCTTGCCGTCGAGGTCGGCCGATTTGAGACGGCATTCGACCGCAACTTCTATTCCTCCCTCGGGCTGTCGCGCGGGGTCTTTTTCGCACGCGAGGCGTTCGGAAATGACGTGCTGGTGCCGGACGACATCATGGCACGTCCCGCGGACGGCCCTGGGCAGCTGCGCGGCGCAAGATCGCGCGAGGAGGTCGTCGCGGCCCTTCCGATCTCGGCAACGAGCAAGGCGCAGCTGCTGGAGTTGTTTGATCAGAGGCGTGATCCGCTCGCCGGCAGGTCGATTGCGGAAAAGCTGGAAGTGCTCAAGACCACCAGCTATCGAGACTATCTCACCAGGATCTGCGGCTGCAGCGACGAGGTCGCCGATTGTTTCCAGGGCCGCACGCTCGGCTTCTTTGCGCTGGGATGCGACGGCGTTCCCGCAGCCGACCTCAGAGAGTTTGGTTACCCCGGCTTCGCCGGCCTCGGTCTCCCGGCGAGCGAGCATCCGGAATGGCAAGAGCCGTACATCTATCACTTTCCCGACGGCAACGCTTCGCTTGCCCGGTTGTTGGTACGGGCTCTGGTCGCGGGCATTGCGCCGGGCGATACGATGGATGACGTCGTTCTCGCCCGGTTCGATTATGACGCGCTCGATCGTGCGGATCACAAAACGCGCATTCGCCTCGACTCGACCTGTATCGATGTGCGCCATGCGGCTGAACGGGTCCAGGTCAGCTATGTTCGCGCCGGAAAGCCGCATCGGATCGAGGCCAGGCACGTGGTGCTCGCCTGTTTCCACATGGTCATCCCGCACATCCTTCCCGGCCTGCCCGCAGCACAGCGACACGCGCTGAGCCAGAATGTCAAAGCGCCGCTCGTCTACACCAATGTTCTGGTCCGCGACTGGCAACCGTGGGTCAGACTCAAGGTTTTCGACATTTCCGCCCCCATGTCGTTCCATTCGCGCGTGGCGCTCGATTTTCCCGTCAGCCTCGGCGGCTACCGCCATCCGCGCGATCCTGGCCAGCCGATACTCCTGCACCTCCAGCACGTTCCGGGAGCGCCCAACTCCGGGCTTGATGCACGCGCGCAGTTTCGCATCGGGGCGGCCAGGCTGTTGACCATGACGTTCTCCGATTTCGAGGAGAAAATTCAAGACGAGCTCGACCGCATGCTTGGGCCGGGTGGATTCTCCAGCACGCGCGACATTGCGGCGATCACCGTCAACCGGTGGCCGCACGGTTATGGTTATGTCGCGAACACCCTGTTCGACCCCGACGACTACGGGGAAACGGCCGCCCTTGCGCGCCGTCCCTTCGGGCGCATAGCGATCGCCAATTCCGATGCCGGCGGGGATGCGTACGCCCACATTGCAATCGACCAGGCCGCTCGCGCGGTGAGCGAGCTATTGCAGGGCTGATGCGCCGGCGACATTATGATTGGAGCCGGGCGGACAGGCACGCACCGGCCAGCAATCGGGGAGGGACACGATGGCGGATATTGCAATTCTGCTCAGCCGGATCCTGATATCGGCGGTTTTCATCGTCTATGGATGGATGAAATTACTGGACGTCTCGACGATCGTGAACAACCCGGGCACCAAACGTTTCATGGATCTGGTTGCCTCGGGTACCGCGCCGCCTACCTGGCTCGGCTACCTGATTGCCGCGATCGAATTTTTCGGCGGTCTCGCCATCCTGATCGGGGTCAAGACCCGATGGGTCGCCTGCGCGTTTGTGCTCTATGTGATCATCATCACTGCAATGGCACATCCGTTCTGGATCATGGAAGGTGCGGCGCGCGGACCCAACATGGCCAATTTCTACAAGAACATCGCCATCATCGGCGCTTTTCTCCTGCTCGCCGTCACGGGCGCAGGCCGGTACTCCGTCGACCATCGCGGCGTCGCCACGACGACCTCCAAGCCAGCCGCGGCTACGGCTTGAGCCAGGTGCAGCGTCGTCCTCCCCATGTGACCGTGTCGTTCAATGCAGCTTGACCCGCGGGCCGGCACGGCGCGACAGCATCCGGGCAAGCAAGCGCAACGCGGTGCGCGGAAGACCATAGAGCACGCGCTCGTGCAGCGCTTCGAGCGAGCGGTACATCAAACGGGCAAACAGGCCCTCGACAAAGATGCTGCGCCCGCCCAGGAAGCCCATGAGGTTTCCGACCGTGCTGTATTCGCCGAGTGAAACGAGCGAGCCGAAGTCGCGATACGTGTAGGGGAGCAAAGGCTCGCCGCGTATCCGGCGCTCGATCTGGCGCACCATGTGCGCGGCCTGCTGATGCGCAGCCTGGGCCCGTGGCGGAACCGGGCTGGATTCGCGGGGGCGCGGGCAGGCGGCGCAATCCCCCATGGCGAAGACGTTGGGATCGCGCGTGGTCTGCAAGGTCTGATGCACCACGAGCTGGTTGATCCGGTTTACCTCGAGCCCGTCGAGATTCGCCATCACGTCGGGTGCCTTTATGCCCGCCGCCCACACGACCAGCTCGGAGGGAATGAACAGCCCACCGGCAAGCCGCACGCCCTCGGCTGTCACCTCCGCCACCTTGGCCCCGGCATGCACCTTCACGCCCATGTCGTCGAGCAGGCCCCGTGTCTTGTTGGAGATCCGCTCGGGCAGCCCGGGCAGGATGCGCTCCGCCGCCTCGACGAGCAGAATGCGGATGTCGCGTTCCGGGTTTATGCGATCAAGTCCAAAGGCAACGACCTCGCGCGTGGTGCGATGCAGCTCGGCGGCAAGCTCGGTGCCCGTCGCTCCCGCACCGACGATGGCGACATGAAGCTGACCGGGTCGGACCGGCTCCGCCTGCGCCTGCGCGCGGATGCAGGCATTCACCAGGCGGCGATTGAACCGCGCGGCCTGGCTCGGCGTCTCCAGCGGCACCGCAAACTGCGCCACGCCCGGCGTGCCGAAATCATTGGTGATGCTGCCCACGGCGATGACGAGCGTGTCATACCGCACCGAGCGCGGCGGCGTTATCTGACGCCCTTCGTCGTCGAACGTCGCGCCCAGCCGAGCTTCCTTTGCCGCTCGATCGAGCCCGGTCAGCTCGCCGAATCGGTAGCGGAATCCGTGCCAGTGCGCCTGGGCGAGATAGTTCACCTCGTACTCACCGGGATCCATGCTGCCCGCGGCGACCGCATGCAGCAACGGTTTCCACAGATGCGTGCGCGAGCATTCGACCAGGGTGATGCGCCCGCGCGGGCGGCGGCCGCGACCGTGCCCAAAGCGGTTCCCGAGCAGGGTTGCGAGCTCGATCCCGGCGGCACCGCCGCCCACGATGACGACGTGGTGCAGCGTCGCGTCCTCCGCGAGCGCGCCGGGTGTCCTGCTGCTACCCATTGCCGCCACAGCCCATGATAGCCGCGTTGCGGCGCGACGGCATCGGTCGTCAAATCGAAATCAAGGCCGGAGGTTGCTTCGTGGGGCGAGACATCGCCTCGCCCACTTTCGGCATGACATGACGGCTAGAGGGCGACCCTGGCGGGCCGCCATTTAAGAGAGCTCATCATCAGTGCGCGGTGCGCGGGCCCAGCCAGCCCCAGGTCATGGAAGGAGCGGTGCCGTCCCGGTGTCGCCCGCCGGCACAGCTTGCAAGCCACGCAACTGCCGCGCCAAGGAGCGCCGCGGCTCCTGCCATGAACGCAAGGATCACGGCTGCGCGGCGCGCCTTGCGGATGTCGTCGCGCGACTGGGCGATGATGCTGTCGACGCGCCGCTCTGCATCCGGCCGCGCCAACCCGGTCTCGGCAGCGGTGATGGTCACCAGATAGTTGCGGTCGTCCGGCGCCACTCCCGTATGGCCGGCACCGGTCAAGAGAATGCGGCTTGCCTCGGAGCGGGCGTATCTGATGTCGGTATTCTGCGGCCGTCGCTCGGCGCGGAATAGCCGGTCGAGATCAAAGGCAATCAGATTTTCGCCGCCGGCAGACTGGGTCGCGCTCGCAGGTGCTCCGAGCCGCGCCAGCGACTGCGCAGCCACCAGTGTGGTGAGCGCGGTGAGAATCAAGGCAATGGCCCAGACCACAAGGCCAAGGGTGCCGTCGCGAAACTCGACCTGCTCCGCGTCGCCGGGCAGAGGCCTGCGCATGCGGCCGGCGACATAACCGCCGAGACCGAAAGCCGCGATCGCCACCAGAACCAGATAGAGCCCGGAGAGCACCTGCAGCGCAGCTGAGGAATCTCGCCAAGTAGGCGCGGTGGAGCTCACTGCGAGCCCGATGGCAGCGCCGAAGCTGTCCAGGACCAAGCCCAGTGCGGCGGCTAGAAGGGCGCCGGCGATGGCGGGCCCCCATTGCAGATAATTCACCCGCGCATCCTCGAGGGGCGCACGAGCCGGATCTGTAAATGTCATGGTGTTTCTCTGTCAGCGGCTCACCGCAGGCCAAGGAACGACAGGATGAACATGATGACGACGATGAGACCGACGAGATAAATGAGACCGTTCATGAGTGCCTCCTGAAATGTTGGGCATTGAGGTGCTGCTCTCGCAAGCCATCGTCCGCTGAACCGGCGGCGCCCAGGAAAGTTCCCTCAGCAAAGGTGGGAGCTCGAACATCCGCGTAACCGGCCGTGTGGTCATGAGGCAAAGCCGCCGTGCTCTCACGCGGGCGGGGGCGCAAACAGTCAGCCCCGCCAAGGCGGGGCTGACTTCATATTTTGTAGTGTCGATGGTTACTTTCCGGCACCGCCGGTCGAGCTGCCAGCACCGCCGCTGGGATTTACACTTGAGCCCATGTGCCCGCTCGAGCTGCTGCTCGGGCTAGCTCCAGCACCTGGTGTCGCCGACGGCTGTCGCATGCCGTTGCCGCTCGCGCCGGCTTGCCCTGCCGTGGAAGGCTGAGCCGAGCTGGGGCTGGTTGCGCCGGTATTCATCCCGGTTCCGCTACGAGGGTTGGGCGCCGTGCCGTTTTGGCCCATGCTCGACGGCTGGCCCTGCTGCGACCCTTGGCCTGCGCCCTGGGCGCCCTGCTGCCCGCCGGCATTGATGCCGAGCGCCGACATCGTTCGCTGGTCGAACTGGCCGGTCCGCTGCAGCCCTTCCCGTTGCTGGAACTGCATGAGGGCTTCTCTGGTGCGCGGACCGAGAACCCCGTCCGGCTCGCCCACGTTGAAACCCCTCTGGTTCAGGGTCATTTGCAGCTGACGGATCTCGTCCCGACCGAGGTTCATGCTCGCCGAGCTACCGTGTCCCTCCGAGGAGAAGCTGGAGGAGGAAGCTGACGAGGATCCCGTCGGCACAACAGCGACGATCCGGCGACTGTGGTCCACGATCACCACGTCGTCACGGACGACGAAATACTCGTCATTCCGCCATTGCGGATAGATCTCGATCAGCCTCTCGGGGACGGCCACCAGACGAACGCTGCTGGGGACGCTCGTGCCGACACTGACCGCGAAGTTGACGTTCTCTACCCGCGGGACATTATTGCTGGCGAATACGGTCTCGCGGATCCGGGCCTGTTGCTGTGTCGTCAAAGAGACGCCCTGCGCCTGCGCGTGGCCCATGCTTTGCTGCGACTGGCCGTTTTGCTGAGCCCGGCCTTGCGTCGCGTTCGGCTGCTGCGCAGCCCTGTTCTGGGTCGCCGCACCTTGCGCCCCATTGCGGCCGCTCTGGGCAGTGCTCGGGCTCTGGTTCAGGTTGCGCTCGCTCTGGCCGGTTGTCTGGTTCCGGTTACCGGTCGTGGACTGTGCCTGACCCGGCTTGCCCTGCATCTCGCGCTCGGACTGGCTCCGGTTTGCCGTTCCCGGCTCGGCTTGGCCCTGCATGTTCCGCTCAGCTTGGTTATGTTTCTCGGATGCCCCGGACTTGGTCCGATCCGCCTGACCGTGCATGTTGCGCTCGGTCTCGTTACGGTTTGCGGCTGTGCCGGACTCGTTGCGTCGCTCATTGGTTGTACTGCCCTGGCCGGTAGTGCGCTCGCGTTGTTGCGACTGACTCTGTTTCGTATTCTGCTCCTTCTGACCCGCGGCTTGGCCGGTGGTCTCCCGTTGCCCACGCTGCTCGCTCCGCTGAGCCTGACCCTGCGTGCCCTGGTGTTGCGGGCTTTGGACCTGGGAGCCGTGGCTTTGCGTCGATTGCTGATGCTCCGCACCCGCGGTTCCGGTCTGGCCGTGTCCGCCGCCCGGCATGCCCTGCGCTGATGCCATGGCAACTCCTGCCAGCAATGCAGCCGTACTGAGTAATAGTTGCTTTCTCATTCGAGATGTTCCTTCTCCAGTCGATTCGATGGATCCGTGCTGTCGCGCTTGGGCGCGCCCTCAAATCAACCGGCGAGCTCGTTCTGCGTTCCGACAGTCGCTCAATTTGGTGCGACGCATCATGACTGGAACCTGAACAGGGAACTTGGGTGCCGGAAATGAAACAAAGTGGTTCGAGCTCATTCCAGCCCGATCAACGGCCCGTAGAAAGGAACCAACAATACCAGTACCGCGAGCTCGACGATCGTCAGGAGGGCGCCCATGCGCAGGAGATCGCGCGCGGCGAAATATCCGTAGGAGTAGCCGACGATCAGCACACCCGACTGATAGGCGAACAGCTTTCCTCCAGCCGCAAACGTCCAGATCATGCCGAGGCAGCGGATGCATGCCGTGGGACCTTGCAAACTCCATCACCAGCGGGATGGATGTGCCCAGCATGGAGATCTCGCTGGCCAGCAGGAAATGATAGAAGAAAGCGGTCCAGTACATGACCACCGTCGGCGCTCTCCATTTGCATTTGCACTGTCGTCATGCGCTGCTCCGGCGGCTGATCGAAAAACCGATGCCTACGGCATTACCGTTTCAGGAATTGAGGTCGCTGAAAAGCACGCCCGGCGCCGGCATTTGACTCCGCGGCACCGGTGACACACCCGGTAGGGGTGCGCTACACCCGACCATATGTCCCCAATGCGAGATCGGATCAGCATGACTGGAAAAGCCGCAATCCCGTACGCTGTAGTGGCATCATTGGCGGTCGCCGTTCTCGTTGTGGCACGTCTGCTCACGACCGGGGCAGCTGCGCAGCAGAGGCCGCCCGCCGGCCCTCCAGATTATGCGGCGCTCGTGGCAGCGCCCGACCGCAGCGATGCGGACCGCCAGACCGACCAGCGCCGCGACCCCGTGAAGCTTCTCGTGTTCGCCGCGCCGATGCCGGGAATGAAGGTCCTGGATATGGGCGCAGGTGGCGGCTACAGCACGGAGCTCATGGCCCGCGCGGTCGCACCCACCGGCATGGTCTACGGCCAGAGCCCTGCCGGTCTCTTCGAACGGGCAAAGGCCAGGTTCGACGCGCGCCTGACCACGCCGGCCGGCCGGAACATCGCCAGCTTGGCGCGACCCTTCGATGATCCCGTACCCCCGGAGCTGCATGACCTCGACCTGATCACGTTCCTGTTCTTTTATCACGATACGACCTACATGCCGGTCGATCGGGCGGCGATGAACCGCAAGCTCTACGCGGCGCTCAAGCCCGGCGGCATACTCGTGATCGCAGACCATTCCGCCAAAGCCGGCGAGGGAACCTCGGTCGGAAAAACATTGCATCGTATCGAGCAGGAAGCCCTGCGGCGTGAGGTCGAGAGCGCCGGTTTCAAGCTCGTGGGCCAGGGAGATTTCTGGCGCCATCCCGAGGACACCCGGGACTTCTCCATTCAGCCCCCGCCGAACAAACCGGTGGACGAGTTCGTGCTCAAATTCCAGAAATGAATCTAGAAATGATTCTAAAGGACGGCGACTACCGCGTGGGACAGGTATAGGCACAGGCTGCCGCCCAGCAGCGCCAGCAGCACCGCCAAGGCGATGTCCAGGCGCGTCCCGGCTCCGGGGTGCACACCTTCGCTGTCGATGCGGCGCGCAGTCTGGAACAGACGCGCGGCCGCAATGATGACCATCACCGCGCCGAGAACAATGAATGCAAGCCCTGCGGCGTTGGCAAACCTCTCGCCCACCGCCGAAAGCGTGCGGCCTGTGAGCGAAGGGGCAACTGCGTGCAAGAACAGATCGAAGCGCTCGATCAGGAATCCAAACGCCATTACCGCGATCGCCGTACGTACCCAGGCGAGAAAGGTGCGCTCGTTGGCGGCGTGATCGCTGAAATTCCTGATCATGGTTGCTCACCTGGTTTTCGCGGGCTCTCTATCCAACGCTGCCCACCCGGGTCGGGCTGATTGGAACGGAACGAATATTCGTTCCCTCAGTTGAGCTGGTGGTGCGGGCGGACTGGATCCGGGCACCTCGCAAAACCTGGCATGCCACTTCTCGTTTTGATGCTTGCGGTCGTCGCCATGACCGGCGCCGTTGCGCAAACCGGCACCTTGCCCCCTCCCGCCAACTCCAACCATAGCGGCGTTACCGATCTCAGCGCGCATCAGCAGCACATCGAGCAGCAGCCGCAGGGTTCTACCGGTCCTCTGGACACCACCAGCGGAGGCGCTCCCGCTGAAAGCCCGCAGGGCCAATCGCCTCCAGGCATGCAGGCGGGTCCGGAGGGCTCTTCCAGAGTTATCACGAACGGCAAATAGCGTCCGCGTCCGCGCTCGCCCGGCTCGTCCAAGCGCGTGCCGGCGAAAATCGTCCGCGCGAGCGCCGACGGTACGACCCCCTACATTAGCAGCCTTGCGGCATTGCGGCATTAAGGACCGAGCAGCGCGCTTCCGTCTTATCGGCAAATGACGGAACACGGGTTATACTGGCGCCCAAACTGGCTCTCAAGAATTGCACCGAGGATCATGTCCGTGAACACAGTCCGCGCAGAACGGCCGATGGATGCCCAAATCGTCTCCCTTCACGACAAGCCGCCGGTGAGCCGGCGACGGCGTGCCTGGTGGCGCTTCGTGGAGCGGCACCTCCCGATCATCGTGATCTATCTCATGGTGGGCACGCTGGTCGGCGTCGTGCTCGCTCCCTTCTGCCTGGTCACCGTTCCGAGCGGCTATGTCGGGGTTCTGTGGAAACGCTTCGGGGGCGGGACCGTGCTCGATCCGCGTAAGCTCAAAGACGAAGGCATGCGCTTCATCTTCCCGTGGAACAAGCTGTTTTTGTATGACCTGAGGCTGCAATCGGCGACCGAGACATACAACGCCATCTCCCGCGACGGCGTCAGCCTGACCGCGTCGATCAACATCCGCTTCCGCTTGAAGCGGGAATCGGTTCCTCAGCTGCACCAGACGATCGGGCCCAATTATGTGGAGGCGCTGGTCGCTCCCGAGATCGGCAACCGGATGCGCGAGGTCATTGCGCAGTACAGTGCCGAGGAAGTCTATTCTACCAAGCGAGCGGAAATTCAGAGCAAGATCCGCGAGCGGGCGGAGGCCATGCTGGGCGAGAAGATGATGGTGGGAGGGGAGGTCGAGGAGGAATACTCTCCCTACCGCGTACCCCTCTATGCCATGCTCAACCTCATCGACACGCTCATTCTCGGCATCCAGCTGCCGGACGCTGTGGTGACCGCGATCAATCGCAAGATCGAGCAGTATTATATTTCGGAAGAATACAAGTTTCGCGTCGCCCGCGAGATCAGGGAATCCGAGCGCAAGAAGATCGAGGCGGAAGGCATAGCCGAGTTCCAGCGCATCGTCAGCCAGGGGATTTCCGACTCCTACCTGCGTTGGCGCGGAATCGAAGCGACACTGCAACTCGCCCAGTCCAACAATTCCAAGGTCGTGGTCATCGGAGCCGGCCAGAACGGGATGCCGATCATTCTCGGCAACGATACTGCGTCGGCGCAACCCGCCCCCTCGTCTGCAAGCACAAGCCCGGCGGGCAAGGAGCGGACCACGGCGCCTACTCCCACGGCTCCCTCGGAGCGGACCCCGGCCGACGGCTTGTCGAAACCGTCGGAAAAGGCCCCATCAACGCAGGCCTCGGACAAGCAAAAGAAGTCGAGCGGGCCCGTCGAGCCACAGGAGGCGGAGCGCGTGTATGCCCCGGTGAGTTGGTCCGAGATCAAGGCCCTGGTTGCGCGCCTTTCGGCGGCGCTGCACTCGCCGTCCAAGGAAGGAGCATCCGAGAGCCCGCCCGCACAGGCGAAAGCGGCGGAAGCCCCGGCCCGTTCCGAGCGCGCCGGCTCGCAACCGCCGTTCCCGCCAGAACCTGCACCGTCCTATCCCCCGCCCTCCAGTATCGGCGAGGGCCTGCCGATGCCGAGCGCCACCATGCCGCCGCCGCCCTGGCCTGCGCCTGCGCCGCCGGCTGGGCCGCGGTTCTGAAGATCAGCGCAAGCTGCGCGTGATCCACGCGTCACGCGCTTCGCCTCGCTGGCGTGGGTTGAGGCCGCGATATATGGCTCTCCAGGCGCGTCGCCGCCGGGCTGTTCGCCGGCCGCGAGCTGAACTAGAGGTGAGATGCAAAAGTAGAACTGAGCTAAAAGCGCTTTACCGTCCGGTCGTCTGACGCGCACGGTCGCGATCGAGCCAAGTGAAAGCGCGTAGGCGCAAAGTGAAAGCGCGAAGTGAAACGCCGATGACCGGTTCTGTTGCGCCCAGAGACAAAACACCGCTGCGACCCAAAACCCCGCTGCGACCAGTGTCTCTCGGCGTCTTCAAGATCACGCAGGAGCGGCGGCCCGACGGCGCGCGGCTCATGCGTTCAACCGCGCAGCTCGGGGACTATCCGGAACAGCTCACGGAGCGACTTGAGCATTGGGGCAAGGCGGCCCCTGAGCGCGTGTTCCTGGCGCAGCGCGATCCCACCGGCGGGTGGCGAACGCTCACCTATGCTCAGGTCCTCCACGAGGTGCGCCGGATCGCGGCTGCTCTCCTGCAGCGCGAGCTTTCGCCCGAACGGCCCGTGGCGATCCTGTCCGGAAACGACATCGAGCAGGCCCTGCTCGGACTCGCGGCGATGTATGTCGGCGTGCCCTACGCCCCGATCTCGCCCGCCTATTCGTTGATGTCCAGCGACTTTGCGAAGCTGCGCATGATCATCGAGCTGCTCACGCCCGGGCTCGTCTTCGCCAACGATGGGGCGCTGTTTGCGCGTGCGCTCGATAACGTCGTTCCGGCGAGCGTCGAGCTGGTGCTGACACGCAACCCCGTAGCCGGACGGCAAACGACCTTGTTTGCCGATCTCGCCGCCCTGCCGAGCGCCGCGGTCGAGTGCGCCCATGCGACAGTGAATCCGGATACCATCGCCAAGTTTCTGTTCACCTCCGGCTCGACCGGCGCACCGAAAGCGGTGATCAATACCCAGCGGATGCTGTGCTCCAACCAGGCGATGCTGGCGGCCGGCTTCCGCTTTGTCCGCGACGAGCCTCCGGTGGCCGTCGATTGGCTTCCCTGGAGTCATACCTTCGGGGCCAATCATAATTTCAACCTGCTGCTCAGCCATGGCGGCACGCTCTACATCGACGAGGGCAACCCGACCCCCGCCGGCCTTCCGAAGACGGTGCGCAACCTGCGCGAGATCGCGCCGACCATCTATTTCAATGTGCCCAAGGGATACGATGCGCTGATCCCGCATCTTCGCGCCGATCGCGCGCTGCGGGAGAGCTTGTTCCGGCGCCTGAAGGTGTTGTTCTACGCCGGAGCGGCGCTGAGCCAGTCGGCATGGGACGCCTTGCAGGAGCTCGCGATCGAGACCTGCGGGGAGCGGATCATCTTTCTGTCCAGTCTCGGCTCGACGGAGACCTCGCCGCTCGCGCTCGCCTGCACCCGCGATTTTCCGCGTCCGGGCAATATCGGCGTGCCGGTGCCCGGCGTGGAGCTCAAGCTCGTGCCCAACGAAGGCCGGCTGGAAGCGCGGCTGCGCGGCCCCAACATCACCCCCGGCTATTGGCGACAGCATGACCTCACCCGTGAGGCGTTCGACGAGGAGGGCTTCTATAGGATCGGCGACGCGCTGAGACTCGCCGACCCCGATGATCCCTCGCAGGGGCTCATCTTCGACGGCCGGCTCGCCGAGGACTTCAAGCTCGGGACCGGGACCTGGGTCAACGTGGCTTCGCTGCGTGCGCGCTTCATCGATCATTGCTCGCCCTATGTACGCGACGTCGTGATTGCCGGGGCGGACCGCGACGAGATCGCGGTGCTGGTGTTTCCGGAGGTCGAAGCCTGCCGCGGGCTCTGCGACGCAGGTTCGGCCGGTACCAAGCCCGCCGACATTCTTGCCCACGCCGCGGTACGACAACACTTTGCGACCATGCTCGGCAAGCTCGCCGCCTCCAGTCCCGGCAGCTCGACCCGGATATGCCGTCTTCTGCTGCTCGACGAGCCTCCCTCGCTCGATATCGGAGAGATGACCGACAAGGGCTCGATCAACCAGCGCGCCGTGCTCAAGCATCGCGCGGCTCTGGTCGAGGAGCTCTATGCCGACACGCACTCGCCGCGCGTGATCGCGCTCCACGAGCGCGCGCCAACAGCATAGAGCGCGCCATGGTCGTCGTGTTAGGGGGCGGGTTTCAAACCCGCCCCTACGAATGCTCAGGTCGCCGAAACTGATATCAGCTGCCGTGCTCGCCGTGGATCTCGGGGAAGAACAGATCCTTCCAGCTTGCAGGCTTGCTCTTGATGCTCCCGATCCGCGCCAGGAAGTCGGCGATGCGCTCCGTGTGCTCCGGCGCGAGCGTGAAACGCAGGTTGTCCTTGTCCGCGAGCGCCGCGCTGATCAGCTCGGGCGCTAGCTTCGTCTTCTCGGCTTTCTGATAGATCGCAGCTGCCTGTTTTGGATCCTTGGCAATGAGTGTGATGGCATCTCTGGTCGCGGCAACGAACGCGGCGAACAGCTTCGGGTTCTCGCGCTGAAACTTGACGGTGGTCCAGGTTGTCAGCGCCGTTGCCGGGCTGCCGAACAGCTCGTTCGAGGACCAGATCCTGCGAATGCCGGGCTTGCCCGTCACCTGCTGAATGAACGGCGGCGAGAACAGGTAGCCATTCACTGTCGTGCCTCCCGAGAGGAGCGAGATCGCCCCATCCGGTTGCGACAGAGACACCGTGAGGTCATCGAGAGCGGTATGCTTTCCCAGGCCGAACAAGCGCTCGGCCTCCATTTCCAGGTAGATCGCCGGCACCGAGAGCTTCACCGAGGGAACGCCGATCTTGTCGCGCTCACGACTGAGATCCTTCACGGATGTGAGTTGCGGGTCGGTGCTGAACAGGTCGTACGGCACCGAGGAGAGCGCGGTGACGCCGAGCAGCCGCGAATCGCCGGCGTTGCGCGTCTTGTCCCATGACACCATCATCGCGGTGTAGCCGCCGCTGCCGATCTCGAAATTCCCGCTGAGGAGGCCGTCGTTGATCTGCGGACCTCCCGTGACGTGCACGATCTCGACCGGCACCGGCGCGAGACCCTGCTCGCGCATGCGCTGCTCGAACAGATGGTTCTGCTCAGCGACATAAAGCGGCAGATAGCCGAGCCCGAACTGAGCCCCGATGCGTAACTGCTTCGCGCTCTGGCTCAGGCACGATGACGACGTGAGAACGAGTGCTGCGAGCGCAAGCGCCGCAAGCCACGGCGCCGTTGCGATTGAAAGATTTTGCCGCCGCATTGCGCTTCTCCGTTGTCTGGATCGCATGCATTGTAGCGCGGATGACGCTTCAAGCGCCATCCGGGGCACGCCGCCCCGCTTGGCTCAACTGCATCCGGGCAACGGCGCCGGCGCTGCCTTGACCTGCGTGACCGGCCTGCGCAAGATCAGTTCCGGTCTCATCTCCTTGGCTCGCAGCGGCAAACGAGCCCGGAATTGCCAGTCTCTCCGGTCGATAGGAGGTCGCAATGAACATTGGTTTCGCTTCAGCCCCCGCGCCCTCGTGCTCGCGCGTGCGCATGCGCCTGCTGCGCGCCGTCCTTTGCGCTGCTGCGTGCATTCTCGTCGCTGCCGATCGACATGCCTCGGCCGAGAGCGATCCCAATCCGCTGATGCAAGGCCGCGGCGGCGACCTCGTGTTCCCGGCCTCCTGCGGGAGCTCCGTGCAGCCGCGCTTCGACGCTGCGCTCGCCGCGCTGCATTCCTTCTGGTACAAGCAGGCGCGCGAGGAGTTCACGGCCATAACGCAGACCGATCCCGATTGCGCCATGGCGCACTGGGGCGTCGCGATGAGCGTGTGGACCCAGCTCTGGGCGCCTCCGCAGCCCGCCAGCCTGAAGATCGGCCAGGAGGAGATCGCAAGGGCGCGCGCGGCTGCCCACAAGTCCGCGCGCGAAAGCGACTATATCGAAGCGCTTGCAGCCTTCTACTCCGATACCGACAAGCTCGATCATCGCTCGCGCGCGCTCGCCTACTCCAACAAACTGGAGGCGCTCGCGCAGAAATATCCCGGCGATCGCGAGGCGAAAATCTTCTATGCCCTTTCGCTGCTCGCCTCCGCCGACCCGCTCGACAAGACCTACAAGAACCAGCTTGCGGCGGGCGCTATCCTTGAAAGGCTGTTTGCCGAGATCCCGACCCATCCCGGTGTCGCGCATTACATCATTCATGCCTACGATTATCCGGCGCTCGCCGAGCGTGCGCTCGCCGCGGCGCTGAAATATCAGGTCTGCGTGACGGTGGTGCCGCATGCGGTCCACATGCCGTCTCACACCTATGTGCTGCTCGGCAAATGGAAGGAGACGATCGACTCCAACACCGCGGGGGAGCAGGCGGAGAAGACCCGTGGCAGCCCCGAGGACCGCATCCACGATCTCGATTACCTTGTGCTCGCTTACTTGCAGCTGGCGCAGGATGCGAAGGCCAAGCAAGCGGTCGATCTGGCCCGCGAGATCGAGGACGACATGGTCGCGCGCAAGCACGATACCGGGCTGCGCAGCCGTCACTACAATCTCGCCGCCCTGGAAGCGCGCTGGGCGCTGGAGCGCCATGACTGGGCCGCCGCGGCGGCCCTGCCGCTGCGGCCCAATCGCTATGCCTATGCAGAAGCCATTCCCCATTTTGCTCGCGCGGTCGGACTAGCGCGCAGCGGGCATCCGGACGCAGCGCAGGGCGAGATCGAGCAGCTCACCGCACTGGTCAAGGCGCTGACCGGCGCGAAGCTCCCTTATTGGGCAGGGCAGGTCGAGATCGAGCGCAACATCGCCGCGGCATGGATCGCGCATGCGCGTGGCCAGCAGGACGAGGCGGTGGCGCTCATGCAGGCGGCAAGCCGGCAGGAGGATGGCCTGGAAACCCACGACACACTCAATCCAGGACCGATCGGCATGAGTGCGGACGAGGGGCTCGGTACGCTTCTCATCGAGCTCAAGCGCCCGACGGAAGCGCTCAAGGCGTTCGAAGCATCGCTGCGCATCGCCAGGAACCGGTTGCAGAGCTATGCCGGCGCGGCCACCGCTGCGGCGACTGCCGGCGATGCGGAGAATGCGCGTAAGTACTACGCCAAGGTGATCGAGCTTGCGGGCGCGGGTGATGGTGCGCGCCCCGAGATCGCGGAAGCCAAAGCCTACCTCGCTCGCTCGCAGTGACCGGGACGCTGCATACCTCGCCCTGCAAGGGGGAGCTCAGGGTCCCTTGCAGGGGGAGGCATTACAGAGCTTGCTGCGAGCCCCAGAGCGCGTCTGATAGTCCCGTCCGCAGGAATGGCCATTAATGCGCACGCGGATTCGCTGCGGCTGGCTGGTGGGCCACGCCAACGGACATCACACGCTCTGGCGCGACGCGGAGCTGGTCTTTCAGGACAGCACCATCCTCTTCGTCGGGGAGCGATTCGCGGGCGAGGTCGATCGCGACATCGACGCACGCGGCAAGCTGGTCGCGCCGGGCTTCATCGACGCGCATGTCCATTCCGGCCACCGCGCCTCGCACCGCCTGATCAGCGATATCGGACGGGGAGATTATTTTGGGCAGCCGTTTCTGGAGATCAGCGTCCCGCGCGCCGGCGCGCGGGTAGGCGGCGATCCGCGCTACGCGCGGCCCGACGACAAGGCCGCGGCGGAGGATGTCGCGTTCAATGCGCGCTTCACCGTCGCCGAGCTCCTGCGCAACGGGATCACTACCTTTGTCGAGTTCGGCAGCCAGCTGCGGGTGCAGCAGGAGCTGCTGGAGGAAGTCGACACCCTCGGCATTCGCGCCTATCTCGGCCCAGGTTTCGACAGCGGTCGCTGGATTGGCGGCGAAGGCGGCAAGCTCGTGCGCGTCACGGACGAAGCGGCCGGGGAGCGCGAGCTCGCGCTTGCCCTGGAGTTCATCGACCGGCATCAGGGCGCGCACGGCGATCGGGTGCGCGGCATCCTGGTGCCGCGCGAGGTCGAGACCTGCAGCGTGCCGCTGATGCGGGCGGCGGCGCAGGCGGCGCGCCAACGCGACCTGCCGGTCGCCATCCATGCCGCTTACAACATCCACGAGGTGTTCGACATCATCCGCGAGCACCAGATGACCTCGATCGAGCTGTTGCGGCATGTCGGGCTGATGTCGGAGAAGCTCAACGTCGGCCACGGCAATCTCACCGCCGACAACGTGCTCGCCAGCTATTCCGGCGGGCACGATCTCGAGATCATGGGCAGCCACCGCTGCTCGATCTCCCATTGCCCCGTCAACATCGCTCGGCGCGCGCGCTTCCTCGACAGCTGGCAGTCGTACCGCAACGCCGGGGTGAACATCGCTTTAGGCACCGACACCTATCCGCGTGACATGATCCTGCAGATGCGCAACGCGTCCTATTTCGGCAAGGTCGCGAGCCGGAATCTGAAAGCGGCGACTGCCGGAGAGGTGCTCGAGGCCGCGACGTTGGGCGGCGCACGCTCGCTCGGACGCGACGATATCGGCCGGCTCGCGCCCGGCGCCAAGGCGGACATCATCGTCATTGCGCTCGACGGCCGCGGCACCTTGCGGTTCGGTCCGGTGCGCGATCCGATCAAGAGCCTGATCGATTGCGGCATCGGCGACGATGTGGAGACCGTGATCATCGACGGAAAAGTATGCATGGAGGAGGGGCATATCCCGGGTGTGGACTTCGCCGATTTGCGCGCGCGCGCCCAGGCGGCCGGGGAGCGCATATGGAGCGGCTGGGCGAGCTGGGACCCGCTGGGGCGCACCGCCGACGAGATGAGCCCATTCTCCTTTCCGCGGATGAACTGATGCCGATGCCTTCGGGCCGCTGGTTGATCCGCACATCCATCGTCATACGCGCTGTTTGCGGCGCAGCCGCGCTTCCCGGCACACCCGATCCAATTCGGAACGGGTCCAGAGATTGGCAAAAACGTAGGGGACTTGGGTGAAACGGCCTTGGCCCAAGAGAGCCCGCTCGATTGACCGCCAGCCTCCGTACTCGCCCGACCAGCCGAGCTTGCGAGCTTCGGTTTCGATACGGGCGCGCTCTGCCAGCATACCGGCTTTCATCCTCCCACCTCGCCTGGACTCTCGAAGCGTCACCCCACCTGCGAGGAGCAAAACTGCTGCCAAGGCAGATGCTCTATTTTGAGACAGGTGAGGCGGCGGGCCTGATTAGCTGCCTGCATCTCCACCGCGACGCACGGTCTGGAGAACCTCAAATCCTTCGAGCTGCGGATGGTCGAGGTAAAGCGGCTTGTTCTGGCCAGCGCCTTGGTGGGCAAGACGGAATGCTTCCGACCTGGTCCAGGCTTCGAATCTCGCCTTGCTCTGCCATACCGAGTGCGAGGAATAGAGCGTATGATCCGCGTGCTCGGGTCCCTTGAGCAAATGGAACTCGATAAATCCGGATACCTTGGTCAGGTGGGTGTCGCGGCTCAGCCATACCTGCTCGAAGGCCTTTTCGGAGCCTTTCTTCACACGGAACCGGTTCATTGCAATAAACATCGTGCTTCTCCCGGATTAAGCTCGCCGTCGCGGTGCCGGAGCGCAGCGCGAGCGGCGCTGTTGCCCGTTCTACGATCGAGTGGTTGTCTGTACAAACAGCCCGTCCAAGGAGATGTCATGCGGCTGTTGCAATGATGGTGCCAGGCGCGGCGACTTGAGCTACGCCTCGCGATCCCTGAGCGCGCACTTCCTTCAGATCTCCGCCCCGTAGAGCGCCTCGCCTCTGATCTGCCGTCCGTGCGGCCCGAACTGCATGAACTCGCAGGCACGTTTGCGCTCGCCATTGCGATTGGCGTCGTAGACCACATTCAATTCGCGGCGCCGCTCGTCCCAGGTTGCATGGTCGAGCTTGAATTCCAAAGTCGAGATCCGGGCGAGCGCCGTCCGCCAGTAATGCTCAATCTCTTTCTTGCTCCGAAGCACCGGATACCCGACGATCCTGTGTGCCGCCGGGCTTACGAACTGCGCCTCGTCTGCGAAATGTGCCAGCACAGCGTCGACGTCGCGGCGATTCCAGGCAGCGATCCAAGCTTCCGCAAAGATCATCATCGATTCGTAAGTCATCTGCATCGCCTCAAGCCTGCGAGACGTCAGGCGCTTCTCGTTCGCCGCATTGAGTATCCGTTCGCTTGGCAGAAATGCACATTGCGCAGATTAGCCGCACACTCCCCTCGGCGCGCAGCAAAGTCCGACTTGGCAATTCCCGTGATCGCCAAGGGCATCCACAAATGCATCAAATCGTCTCGCTTGTAGTTGCCGTCTCGGAGGAAGTTTGCAAGGCCGGCCCGGAACCAGACTCTGGCGACTTCGATCGAGCAGCAAACTTCGATTTTTGCGACTTGATAAATTCTCGATAGTCCGGCGGATTAAAGTCGAGAAGGGTTCCGCCCGAGGAAAAATGCTTGATGAAAACCCTTCCAATCACCCACGTAGCGCAAGCGGCCGCCGCTGGCATTGTCAGCGACCCAATTGCCGTCCCTAGGATGGGCACGCCCTTTATGAGGCTGGTCGCGGCCGTGGCAGTAGTCGCCGGCATCACCGCGCCCGCTACGCTGGTCAGAACCGATTTGCCCCGATTTTCGGAAAAGGGAATACCGTAGATTTGGGACAGACGACGTAACATATGGATCTGCACCCCGCCCACGGCAGCGATATCAACGATCGGAACCGGGATAAAGCCGGCAGCCCCGGACCACAGGGACAAGCGATCAACCAGCTCCAAGGCAAGCTTATCGCGCGTGTCTTTGGCCTGCTCGGTCGCGTTCCCTGCAGGGCTGCTCGGAATTTCAGTAGAGACCCGTGTTTCGGTACTTCCTGTGTCCTCCGGCATCATGGGAGCGTTCTCCTATATTCATTCGGGTGCCAGATTTCAGCGTGAAAGCTGGCATTTCGGCCCGTAGGCTCTCGGCCCGCGACCCTTCGGGCGTGCTGGCGTGGGAGTAGACTGCGCTCGTTTGACGACGCTTGTCGAGGGGCCTGGCGAAAGGTTCGATTGGGGAATCGAGCCCGTGGGGCAACCCCGACTCCGCTGCTCTGCTAATGGCGGGGAGGTAAAAGATGGACCGCGCAACGATTTTGACAGATCGATTTGACCGCGCGCTTCTGTATGCGACACATGTGCATGGTGGCCAGGTTCGAAAGGGGACGTCGACGCCGTATGTTGCGCATTTGCTGGCGGTGTCGGCGACTGTCTTAGAGTACGGCGGCGACGAAGATCTGGCGATAGCGGCTCTTCTTCACGACAGCGTCGAGGATCAAGGCGGGAAGGGACGGCTGGAGGATGTCCGCAATCGGTTCGGCGATCGTGTCGCGGGCGTGGTTGCGGCGTGCTCGGACAGCCTTGCCGACACAGCCAAAGGCGAGCGCAAGGCGGATTGGCAGAAGCGAAAGGAGGCTTATCTCGCACATCTCGACACCGCCGATGAAGACGTTCTGCGAGTCTCGCTTGCCGACAAGGTCCACAACGCCCGCGCAATTCTTCGCGATCTGAGAAAGCCGGACGTAGGCGAAAGCATCTGGTCTCGTTTCAGCCAGCCGCGCGAGAGGATGATTTGGTATTATCGCGCCCTTGCTGAGAAGTTTCGCAAAAGATGGCCAGGGCAGTTGGCTGATGAGCTCCTCGAAATCGTCGAAGTGCTGCAGAATTGTTCAGTGAAGTGAACCTGACGACTACCATGGGGCTCGGCATGGGGAAGCGCGTCAAATACTCACCATTGCCGTGAATGTGTACCAACGACCCCACGCAAATTGCGATATTTGGTAGCGGGGGACAAAATAGCATCCCGCGTCGCGGAGAATGCGCCGCACTTCGCGGGAGAAGTCTGCCGCTAGGCGACCATCAATTCTGTTTGGTCAAACGTGCGCAGTTCCTGCCAGTTGATCGTGATTGAAACGTCGTGCGAAGCGTGAGCGAGCGTCGATTCGAGGACGTCCGGCACGATCACCTTCAGACGCTCTAACAGCACATCGCGGGATGGCGCCTCGGTCGTGACCCGGCCTTCCTCGCTCCTTGCGACCCATAGACCTGCATCGACGTCATGGAATGCATTGAACGATAGATAGAGACGCCCTTCGCTCATAATCTCTATTCTCCGACCAAGGAAGTAGCGGGGGC
>DATBHG010000086.1:0-8062 GCA_036557665.1 Xanthobacteraceae bacterium
TTTGGCGTAACGGTAGAATGTGCCCTCGAAATTTCCGAATGCGATCACAAAGCCGGCCCAGCCGTCGCGATAGCCGTGCTTGAGCACATAGTGTTTGATGAAGGACCAGACAGCATGAGCCAGGGCCGTCCCCATGCCGACCCGTTTGCTTGCGAGCTTGGCGGCTCCGAGCGAGGAGTAGCGATTCATCTTGCGGATGACCTCCTCCAGATTGCGGAAGGGACACTGCCAGATGGCGTTTTGCAGCGTTCCCAGCTTCCGCGCGCCCAACATCTCGTAGCCTTCGTGCACCGGCTCGTTGCGGTACCGCAGTGAGCCCTTGCGAAAGAGCTGAGGCTGCCGGAAGTTCGGGTACCAGCCGGACCCCTTGATCCAGCGGCCCATCATGTAGTTGCGGCGCGGCACCAGATACGCATCATGCGCCGGCACGCTCGAGACGATGGAAAGGATCTCGTCGCGGACTTCCGCCGTGCAGCGCTCGTCCGAATCCAGGCTGAAGATCCAGTCGCAGCGGCATTGCGCAATGGCCTTGTTGCGCAGCTCGCCAAATCCACAGAACGGGATTTGCACCACCCGTGCGCCGGACTTCTCGGCAATCTCCACGGTGCGATCGGTGCTGCCGGAATCCGCAACCAGGATCTCGTCCGCCCACAGGACGCTCGATATCGCGTCGGCGATCTTCTCCGCCTCGTTATACGCGAGGATGTAAGCTGAAACTGTCGACATGAGGTGTCATTGTTGAAGGAAGCGGCATACGCTATCACGGCCGCGAGCAAGGCAACAGCACGACGAGGAAATGCCGTTGCGGGAGCGCATGACCGGCAAAATAAACCTACCCGCGCATCCGCGCATCCTCGTCATCACGTTGCGCCGTCTCGGCGACGTCCTGCTCACGACACCTCTCATCCGCAGCATTCGACGCGGATTTCCAGGCGCGACAATCGACGTGCTTGTATTTCGCGGCAGCGAGGCCATGCTCGGGGGAAATCCCGATGTCGACGCAGTCATCACGGTTGCGGAGCGCTCAGCTGTGGGCGAGACCGCTCGTTTGGTCGGCAAACTCTTTCGCCGCTACGATCTCGCCGTATCGACCCAGGCGGGAGATCGACCGACGCTCCTGGCGCTGCTCTGCGGACGGCTGCGGATCGGGCTCGTGCCGCGGCCGCGGGAGACGGGCGCCTCTTGGAAGCGGCAGGTCCATCACATTGCGGTCGTTCCCGAGCCCGATATTCATCGGGTGACGCAGTTGATGACGATTGCGGGCGCGCTCGACCTTAAGTCGCAGGCGGAGCTCGTGCCTCCGCGCGGCGCCGATACTCTGGAGCAGGCTCCGCGGCGGCCGTATGCGGTCCTGCATGCAAGCCCGCTTTATCCGTATAAAAGATGGACCGATGCCGGCTGGCGCGAGCTCGCTCGCGGCCTCGGCCAACGCGGACTGAGCGTGGTCGCTACCGAGGGGCCAGATCCGGCGGAGACGGCCTATCTCGATCGGCTGTGGGGCGCAGCCGCCACCCCGGTCACCCGGCTCGCGCTGGAGTGGAGCGCACTTGCGGTCCTGCTCGAGGGGGCCGCCGTTTATGTTGGACCGGACACCTCAACCACGCATCTTGCGGCGGCCTCGGGGTGTCCGACGATCGCTCTCTACGGGCCGACCAGCCCGCGGCTGATCGGCCCGTGGCCGGTAGGCGGTCTCGCGCAGCCCTGGGATCACGCGGGCAGGGTGCAGAACCGCGGCAATGTGTGGGTGGTACAGAACCCGCTGCCCTGTTTGCCATGCGAGAAGCTGGGCTGCGAAGGCCACCTCGCCAGCTTCAGCCGGTGCATGGATGAGCTGCCGGCGGCACAAGTGCTGGCCGTGGCAGATCGGGTGTTGAAGAAGGCCGGGCTCGCGCAGACCCGCGCATGAGGGGGGCTTGCCGCTCAGCGGCCCGCCTTCTTTTGCGGCTTTTGCGGCGTCAGGCTCGCGGCCTCCTTTTGCTGCTTGAAGCTTGCAAGGTCGAACGGCTCGTAGGCCTGCTGCTTGCAGCGATCGAGCGCCACGCCGGTGCGCTGGTCGATGACCTTGTCGCCTTGAATGAACAGCGCGTATTCCTGCGCGGTCGCCTCCGCATGGATCCGCAGGCAGGCGAGCCAGGCGGGGCCGCGCAGGTGGTTTACCGGCCGCGCTGCCGAGATCTCCAGGTTTCCCAGCGAATCGGGGCTGGGGAACACCGATGCGATGTTGTCGGCGACGATTTGCCGATAATTCGGCTCCGACAGATCCGCCGCAACCGGAGCCTCGGGCAAGCTCTCGGCCAGATGGCCGGTGGTGCAACCGGCCAAGCCCAGACTGAGGCCCAACACAAAAACGCGCACGACTTCAATCCTTTGCACGAAACTTACTGGGTTTTCCATCGGCGGGAAGTGGCGCAGATCGCCAAAGCTGAGTAGGGTAGGGCTCAAGGCCGCATCCAGGCCCGTGCACTGAGGGCAATGACCTCCCTTTCCAGCTTCACGCCGCGACTGTGGCTTATTCTGGCCCATGACCTGCTCGTTACCGCGGCGGCGGTGCTCGCGAGCTTCTTCATCCGGTTCGAGGAGCACGGGCTGGTCGAGCGCTGGCACCTGCTGTTGCTGGTGCTGCCCCTCTTCGTCCTCTTTGCTGGCTTCGTCTACGCCTTCTTCGACATCTACAAGGCCAAGTGGCGGTTCACCTCGCTGCCTGAGCTTTACAACCTCGTGCGCGCAAGCACCGTGCTGGCGGTGAGCTTGCTCGCGCTCGATTACGTGCTGGTCGCCCCGAACATCTACGGCACGTTCTTTTTCGGCAAGATCACGATCCTGCTCTATTGGCTGCTGCAGATTTCGTTTCTCAGCGGACCGCGCATCGCCTACCGCTATTTCCGCTACACCCGCGCGCTCCACCACGCCAAGGCGACGGAGGCCGCACCCACCCTGGTGCTCGGCCGCGCCGCCGATGCGGACGTGCTGCTGCGCGCGATCGAAAGTGGCGCCGTCACCAAGGTCCGCCCCGTCGGCATTCTCTCCTCATCCCCCGCCGACCGGAACCAGTCGATCCGCGGCGTGTCCGTGCTGGGGGACATGGACGACCTCGAGCACATCGTCGCCGATCTCGCCGACCGCGGCGTCAAGGTGACCCGGCTCGTGCTCATGCCCAGCGCCATCGAGCCCGAGGCCAAGCCCGAGACCATCCTGATGCGCGCGCGCCGGCTCGGGCTTCCCACCAGCCGGCTTCCGGCCTTGCACGAGGGCGGCGAGGCGCTGCGCCTTGCGCCGGTCAAGGTCGAGGATCTGCTCCTGCGCCCCGGCGTGAAGATCGACTACGGCCGGCTGGAAGCATTCGTGCGCGGCCAGGCCATCGTCGTGACCGGCGGCGGCGGCTCGATCGGAGCCGAAATCTGCGACCGGATCGTGACCTTCGGCGCCGGCCGCGTGCTGGTGATCGAGAACTCGGAGCCGGCGCTGCACGCGGTCCTGGAAATGCTGGCGACAAAGCAGACGGATGCGAGCATCGAGGGCCGTCTCGCCGATGTGCGCGACCGCGAGCGCATCTTGCGTCTCACGACGCAGTTCCGGCCCGACATCGTGTTCCATGCCGCCGCCCTCAAGCATGTGCCGCTGCTGGAGCGCGATTGGGGCGAGGCGGTCAAGACCAATGTCTTCGGGTCCGTCAACGTGGCCGATGCCGCGCTCGCTGCGGGCGCCAAGGCCATGGTGGTGATCTCGACCGACAAGGCGATCGAGCCCGTCTCCGTGCTCGGCGCGAGCAAGCGGCTCGCCGAGATGTACTGTCAGGCGCTCGACAGCGATCTTGCCCGCCGGCAGGACGCGGCGAGGCGCGGCATGCGGCTGATCGCGGTGCGTTTCGGCAATGTTCTCGCCTCGAACGGCTCGGTCGTGCCCAAGTTCAAGGCGCAGATCGAGGCCGGCGGCCCGTTGACCGTGACCCATCCCGATATGGTGCGCTATTTCATGACGATCCGCGAGGCCTGCGACCTCGTCGTCACCGCCGCGAGCCACGCGCTCGCGCCGAGCCAGAAGCGGGTTGCGGTCTATGTGCTCAACATGGGCCAGCCGGTGAGGATCGTGGACCTCGCCGAGCGCATGATCCGGCTTTCCGGTCTCGAGCCCGGGCAGGACATCGACATCGCCTTTACCGGCATGCGGCCGGGCGAGCGCCTGCACGAGATCCTTTTCGCGCGCGAGGAGCCGAGCGCGCCGATCGGCATCGAGGGGATCGTTGCCGCCAGACCCGTGAGCCCCCCGCTCGAAGCCATGCGCGGCTGGCTTGCCGCGCTCGACCAGGGTCTCGCGCGCGAGGATCGCTCGGTGATCTACGGCGTGTTGCGCGACGCGGTGCCGGACTTCGGCGGACAAGCGGCGTGACGCCTCCCTGATGGGCGCGTTGCGCTTCATCCTTGCGATGTCCGTCGCCTACGGCCATGCCGGCGACTTCCTCGGCTTTCCTCTCATCCCCGGCGATACCGCGGTGCAGTGCTTCTATGCCGTGTCCGGCTTCTACATGGCGCTCGTTCTCAACGAGAAATATCGCCCGGAATCGTCGAGCTATTTCTTGTTCATCTCCAATCGATTTGCACGGCTGTTTCCCGCCTATGCCACCGTGCTGTGCCTGACGCTCCTGTTTGCCGCGGTGAGTTCGCCGGAGCTTCCCTTCCTCGCGCGGTGGCATTCGCTGCCTGCGCTCGATTGGTGGAGCGCTGCCTTTCTCATCGGCTCGCAGATCCTGATGTGGGGACAGGATCTCTATTTCTATCTCACGCTTAAGGCGGGCGCGCTCGCCTTCTGGCCCGATTTTCACACCGCTCCCGAGCCGATCATCCCTCTGCTCGTCATCCCGCAGGGCTGGACGCTCGGGTTGGAATTCTCGTTCTATCTGATCGCGCCCTTCATCGTGCGCCGCCCGGGGGCTGCGATCGTCACCGTGCTGGCGGCGAGCCTTGTGCTGCGCCTCCTCCTGCAACTTGCCGGGCTGAGCGGCGATCCCTGGTCCTACCGCTTCTTCCCCTCGGAGCTCGCCGTGTTTTTGCTGGGTGCGCTGGGCTACTGCGTGTACAGGTCGACTTCAACTTCGCAGCTCGAACGCACCCACGCCAGCCAGTCGTCTGGCTCTCGCCCTCCTTGTGGAGCGACGCCGGACGAAACCGCCTCACGACCCCCACCCCGCAAGGGAGAGGGAAGTCGGCTTTTCGTGTGGCGTGGCCTCGAGCCCCAGCTGGCACGCATGTTCGTGCTTGCAGCTCTGTGCGTCGGGGCGGCGCTGCTGATCAACCGGTGGAACGGGCTGAGCCGGGTCGCCTCGGTGGCGTTTTTCGTGCTCGCGGTTCTCGCAATTCCCCTCCTGTTCCGCGCCACCGGAAAGTGGGAGCTCGATCGGCTGCTGGGAGAGCTGTCGTACCCGATCTACATCTGCCACGTGCTGGTGATCTGGTGGCTTGACCGCGTTCTGGCACCCGGTGCGGGCGTTCTCCGGGGCTTCACCATCCTGGCAATTACGGTCGCGCTCTCCTGGATGCTTTATCGGTTGGTCGATCGTCCGATCGACGCCTGGCGCCAGCGACGCTTTGCCCGGGAGCGAGCGTTGGTTTCAGCCGCGGTGCCGGCGGCACAGCCGGGCGTATAGCGAACGCGCTGCTGTAAGTTGCTCGCAGCTGCAGTAGGTGCAGCCGGAGCATCATCGGTCGATGCTGATAGCTCTGACCTGAGCTTTACAATGTCTTTACATGAGGTCATATGCCGATCTGGAGCAAGATCATGTCCGTAACCCGCAGAAAGAACGCCACAGTGCGCCGATCGCTGATCAATCTGCGGGTTACGCCCGGTGACCTCCGGCTCATCGACCGAGCAGCTTCGGCTGCGGGCAAGAACCGTTCTGAGTTCATGCTCGAGGCCGCGCGACACGCGGCGGAGGAAACTCTCCTCGACAAGGTGCTGTTTCGCGTCGACGCCAAGACTCATGCCAACCTCCTCGCGGAGCTCGAGAGGCCGCCTCGCGCCAATGCGGGTTTGCGCAAACTGATGCAGACCAAGGCTGCATGGGAGCGCTAGTCTCCGGAGCGCCGCTCTCCCCTCCGGAGGCTTTGCGCGAGGACCATCGGATCGGAGACTTCGACAGTGGGGAGCGGAGCCTTGATTATTGGCTGGTCCGCCGTGCCAAGGCTAATCAGGTCAGCGGTGCGTCACGCACCTATGTCGTCCGGCGCGGCGCCGTTGTGGTGGGCTACTGCGCTATCGCGAGCGGCAGCATCGACATTGATGCCGCTCCGGGACGGCTGCGGCGCAACATGCCTGATCCTATTCCGGTCGCGGTATTGGGACGGCTGGCAGTCGCGCGCTCCGAACAGGGGCATGGGCTTGGGCGCGCGCTCCTGCGCGATGCACTCGAGCGCATCCTTCGGGCGGCCGAGCACATTGGTATTGCCCTTATCCTCGTGCACGCGCTCTCGGAGAGAGCAAAGCAATTCTACGTGGGCTGCGGCTTTCGCGAATCGCCTCTCGACCCCATGATCCTTCTCGCACGAACAAAGGACGTGGGAGAGGCCATGCGTCCGGAGGGAACGAGCCAGTAACTGGCGGTTTGAGAGCGGCACAAACCGGCTGCGAAGCTGTTATGCTGCCGTTCGGCCACAGGAGGCGTGCGCGTGCTGCCGGTTGCGTATATCGAGCATCGGATACCGGGGCGGTTGCGCCTGCGCGTCCCGGAGAGGCGGGGGGACGTCGCGTTCTTCGAGCGCGTCGTCGGCGTCCTGTCCCAGCTCTCAGACGTCACCCAACTCGACGGGAGCCCTCTCACCGCGAGCATCCGGATCCGCCATTCGGGCGCGCTCGAGACGATCACCGCCGCGGCCCTCAAAGAGGGGCTGTTCGAGATCGGGGAGCGCGAGGAGGCGAAGTCGAAAAAACCAAAGCAGCCGGACTCCGGCACCGGTGCTTCCCAGGGCGACGCCGGGATGCTCGACTCGATCTCCACCGGACTGTCCGGGCTGGCGCTGTTTCAAGTGGCGCAGGGTCAGGTAACGGGCAGCGCCGCCGAGAATTTCTGGAACGCGTATGGCGCCCAGCGCATCCTTGCGCGCAAGGAGATCGCAGCCGGTTTTGTGCTCCTCGGGCTTTACCAGCTGTTGCAGGGACAATGGCTTGGCTCGGCCTCCTCGCTCTTTTTCTACGCGCTCATTGCGCGCCAGCTGGCGGCTTTTGATCGTGCGGCGGGCACGATGCCAGCCTTGAGCGAGCCGCCCAAGCCGCCAGGTGAGCCGCCGAAGCCGCCACGAAAGAAGCGCGGTGTGGACAAACCGGCTGCGAAAACTGGTGCATCCGGGTGATTTGCCCTGCAAATCTGCGTGTCGGCACCGCCAGGCCAGTAGGCAAACGGCGCGCTCGTGACCAAACAGCTCGGCGCGCAACTCACCGAGTGGGCATTCGCCGCCGTTGCCTGGGCCCTGAGCGGCGAGGCGAGCCGGCTGGCTGTACCACAGCGACCGCCTCCGCCGCCGATGATTCTGGTGGCGCTGGCGGAGCAGGGGTTCCCTGGTCCGCCATAGGGGCGAGGCATGCCTCGCCTGTCTGGAGCTTGTCCTCCGTAGGGGCGGGTTTGAAACCCGCCCCTACCGATACCGCAGACGGCGCGTATCGTCTGCTGTCGTCGGAAGGGGCGGGTTTGAAACCCGCCCCTACCGGCGCCGCCCGGCGGAAGTGCAGGCCCTGGAGGCTTGCCGGCGCCAAGGTTTCGGCTCGTGCCGTCTCGCTGATGAGGAACGGCGCGATTCCGCCTGCCGCCACGGCTACGGCGTCCAGCAGGCCGATAGGCGCCACGCCCAGCGCGTTGCGCACGCCCGGGACCAGCATGGCAGCGAGCTGCGCGACCAGCGAGCCGCCGACGATCCCGACAAGCCGTGGGCTGCCTGAAAGCCCGCCGGGCTCGAGCACGCTCCGGTCCGAGGAACGGTAGGTGAGCGCATGCAGAAGCTGGGCGCTGGCCAGACTGCCGAAGGCCATGGTGCGCGCCTGGGGCGAGCTGAACCCGTAACGGGCCGCCCCAAAGAGC
>DATBHG010000087.1:0-67815 GCA_036557665.1 Xanthobacteraceae bacterium
AGAACTGCCGAGGCAGCCGTTCGGGGATGGTACGCTGTTCGGGCATCGCCATGGCGAATATGGCAACCCCTATCACGGGCTTGACAGTTGGAAGGCATATTTCGATGAGCTCCATGCCGAGAGCAGCCCGGAGCACCCGAAGTACATACCGTTCACGATGCATCCGTACATCATCGGTCGGCCCGGTCGAGCCTCGGTCGCGCTGCGCGGAATCATCCAGCACATGAAAAATGCAGGACAAATCTGGTTCCCGACGGGTATCGAGCTGGCCGAGTGGTGCCTCAACAACGTGTTCAAGGCGGAGTGTGAGAAGATTTGCGCTACGGCGAGCTGAGTGGAGATCACGTTCGACGAATTGCGAGGCAGTGCAATGGGCCGAGTGCTCCAAAGTTGCGGCGTCCTGATCGCTGCCGCGGCGCTCTCGGTCACCATATTGCCGGCGCAAGCTGACCCCGTTGCCGATTTTTATCGCGGCAAGACTCTCCGCATGCTGATCGGCTACGGCCCGGGAGGCGGCTACGATATCTACGGTCGGCTCGTGGCCGAGTTCTTGCCCCGCTACCTGCCGGGTAATCCGACCATCATTACCCAGAACATGCCCGGCGCGGGAAGCTTCGTCGCCGCTCGATACATCTACGAGGCCGCGCCGAAGGATGGAACGGTCTTCGGGAGTCTTGCGCAGACGCTGGCGCTTGACAGCATCACCAACGCCAATGCGAAGATAGATGTCTCGAGGATGCCCTATATCGGCCGCGTGGTGAGCAATATCGATGTCGGTGCGGCACTGCCAAAAGTTGGCATCAAGTCATTCGACGATGTCCGGAGAAAGCAATACAGCGTCGGCGCCTCCGGCGGCGGCTCCACTACGACATTATACCCCATCGCCTTGAACACCTATGCCGGCGCGCGGTTCAAGCTGGTCCGAGGCTACAGCGGGACGAACGATATTCTGCTGGCGATGGAAAGAGGCGAGGTGGATATTGTCGGTGCGTACGGCCTTCCCGGAATTCTGGCGAGCCGCCCCGGCTGGGTGCGCAACGGTGAAGCCACGATACTTTACCAGGCTTCGCTGAAAAGACATCGCCTTCTCGCGAACGTCCCAACTCTTCCGGAACTCGCGCAATCGGAAGAAGGTCAGCAGGTGCTGTACGCCATCGCCAGCACCGCCGAGATTGGTCGTTCCATAATCGGCACGCCGGGTGTGCCGACTGAGAGGCTCGCGGCTCTGCGAAGCGCATTCCACGCCATGCTCAACGACCCGGCTTTCCTCGAAGCCTGCGAAAAGCGTAACTTGATGGTTGATGGGGCGGCCGGGGAAGAAATCGATGAGATTGCTCGCGAGACGCTACGCCTGCCGAAGGCAATAGCCGCGAAGATCGGCCAGATGATGCAATAGCTCAGGGCCAACGTGCGCTCCCCGCCAAGCGGTTCAGCAACGAGCGCTGTCATGAGTTTCCTCCGAGAATCAGGATCGCGCGGAAATCATTGACGTTTGTCCGGGTCGGGCCCGTGATCACCTGGTCTCCCAGAACCTCGAAAAAACTGTGCGCATCGTTATCCGCCAGGTGCTCTTTCGGGCTGATGCCGAGTTGCGCCGCGCGAGCGAGCGTGTCGGGCGCAACAATGGCTCCGGCGATTTCCTCGGCACCATCCACACCATCCGTATCGGCTGCCAATGCAAATACGCCTGGCAGTCCTTCCAGCGTGACAGCAAGAGAAAGGAGGAATTCGACATTGCGCCCGCCCCGTCCTTTCCCTCTCACCGTCACCGTCGTTTCGCCTCCCGACAGTAGGACGAGAGGTGGCGCTGCCGGCTGGCCATGGATTGCGACCTGGCGCGCAATGCCGGCCATCACCTTGCCGAGCTCCCGGGCTTCTCCTTCCAGCGCATTGCCCAAGATCAACGGCAGGACGCCGGCCTTACGCGCAACTTCCGCTGCTGCTTCCAAAGCCAGTTGGGGCGTCGCGACCAAACTGACTGAGGTGTTGACGAGCCGCGGTGAGCCCGGCTTTGGCGTCTCATCCGCAGCGCGCTCCAGGTGAGCGATTACGGATCGCGGTTCGGAAATCTGATACTTTGTGAGCACAGCGCGCGCATCGGCGAACGTCGAATTGTCCGCGACGGTGGGCCCGGAGGCGATGTCAGCCGGATCGTCTCCGGGTACATCAGAGATCACGAGCGTCGCGATTCGGGCTGGGAAGGCAGCTGCCGCGAGCCGGCCGCCCTTGATTGCGCTAAGATGCTTTCGCACGGTATTCATTTCACGGATCGTTGCACCGGATCGCAGGAGCGCGGCATTGACCGCCTGCTTATCCTGAAAGCTCAATCCTGCGGCCGGCAGGCTAAGCAATGCGGATCCACCGCCCGAGATCAGCGCAAGAACAAGGTCATCGGGTCCCAACCCCTTCACCATTTCGAGGATGCGTTGAGCGGCACGATGCCCGTTTTCATCGGGCACGGGGTGCGAGGCTTCGACAATCTCGATCCGGTCGCAGGGAACGGTGTGGCCGTATCGCGTAATCACGAGTCCGCTGAGCGGCGCCGGCCATGCATTTTCGACGGCCTTGGCCATTGCCGCGGATGCCTTGCCCGCTCCAATTACAATTGTCTTGCCTTTCGCAGGCGCAGGCAGATGGGCCGGAATATGACGCCCTGGCGATACGGCGGCGACCGCCGCATCGAACATGCTGCTTAGCAAGCGGCGTGGTCGGTCGAGCATCAGGGGGAGCTTTTCTGCGCCTTTAGAGAGGTTTTAATCGTTGGCGCTCCGTAAAACCTCACAGACCGCATCGGTGACCTGTTTGGTCGTTGCCTTGCCGCCGAGGTCCGGCGTGTGCAGCGATTTGTCGACTGTTACCCGCTCGACGGCTTTCATCAACCGGTCAGCTGCGGGCTTTTCTCCAAGATGTTCCAGCAACATCGCCGCCGTCCAGAACGTGGCCACCGGGTTGGCGATGCCTTTTCCGGTAATGTCGAAAGCCGAGCCATGGATCGGCTCAAACATCGACGGGGTCTTCCGTTCCGGATTGAGATTTGCGGTCGGCGCGATGCCAAGCGATCCGGCAAGCGCCGCGGCGAGATCGGAGAGAATATCCGCGTGCAGATTGGTGGCCACGATCGTGTCCAGCGTCTGCGGCCTCATGATCATGCGCATGGTCATGGCATCGACCAGCATCTTGTCCCAGGTCACGTCAGGGAAGTCCTTCGCTACCTCGGCGGCGATTTCGTCCCACATCACCATCGCATGGCGCTGCGCGTTGCTCTTGGTGACCACCGTCAGCAGCTTGCGCGGTCGAGATTGCGCGAGCTTGAACGCAAACCGCATGATCCGGGTCACACCGGGCCGCGTCATGATCGTGACGTCGGAGGCGACCTCCTCGGGCAGACCCTTGTGCACGCGCCCGCCGACCCCGGAATATTCACCTTCCGAGTTCTCGCGCACGATCACCCAGTCGAGCTCGGGACCGGAGACGTTGCGCAGCGGGCTGGTGATGCCGGGCAGGATGCGGGTCGGGCGAACGTTGGCGTATTGATCGAGCGGTTGGCAGATCGCGAGACGCAAGCCCCAAAGCGTTATGTGATCGGGGATGTCCGGCGCTCCGACGGCGCCGAACAGGATGGCGTCGAATTTGCGCAACTGGTCGGCGCCATCTGCCGGCATCATGACGCCATGCTTCTTGTAATAGTCCGACCCCCAGTCGAAATCCGTGAGCTCCATCTTGAAACCGCCGTCGCGCTCGGCGCAGACGTTCAGAGCCTGCACGCCGGACTTCACGACTTCAGGGCCGATTCCATCGCCACCGACGGCGGCGATCTTGTAGGCTTTCATGGTCGGATCTCCCGTGTTGTTCACAGAATGAACCTCAAATGTGAGCAGCGGCCAACGATCGCGCGGGGCGCGCCGGGGGAGCGCGAAAGGACGAGCGTCAAAAACGGCCGAGAGCACCAGCAGGCCTGCGACGAGGAGGAATCCACTCTTGAAGCTGCCCGTCCAATCCTTGATTCAGCCGACCATGGGAAGGGATTGTTTGCCGGGAAATTTACCCGGCACATTTAGAAGTTGCGACGAAAAAATCCATGCAAAAGTCGATATTATCGAGACTTGTTTGTGGCGCGCCGCGGCCGACGAAGATGGGCACTACTCGTTCGCTGTTCCCCTATGATGTCGCAGTCCGCTACGCGCCCCGATCGGGAAGTCTGCGACGCGCCACGATCTTGCACTACGCCACATCGGCAGCTGTCTTCCCGATTTCGCGGGCTGGTCCGGTTACCCTTCGCAAGCGGCCCTCACGATTAATCTTAAGAAGGGCTACAGAGAGACATGCCGGCCCCTTGGACGTCCGTCGGTTTGAGGGGTGACTGGAAAAGGGGCCGCAAGAATGCTACGTTCAAGCGCAGCGCGTCAGGGCGCGTCCCGTCCACGGGAAGGGAACCTCCCACCTGAATGGCCTTGCTGGCGACTAATGACGAGCCTCTTTCCGCCCGTCTCGTGGACAACGGGCATAACGAAAGAGGTCTATCATGTCCGACGATTCTGCGGGCCACGTAACCAATCGCTTTGTTCGACCGCTTCCGCCTCATCCGAACCTCGAAAAACAGCAAAAGCTCGCGAAGACGCTGGCGCGCGACTACTGGCGTGGCAAACCTGACGCAGTCGGGCGCGTGCGCGCGTTACACCCGAAGCCTCCGGCACCGGACTCTTTCACTCTGGGCGATGCCCAAGTCGTGATCGCGCGCGGATACGGGTTCACCGGGTGGCCGCAATTGAAGCGCAAGATCGATTCATTGACGAAGTCACCGGTCGATCTCTTCAAAGCCGCTGTCGAGGCGGAAGATGTCAATCAGGTGCGGCGGCTGCTCCGCTTACACCACGATTTGGTCTCCAAGATCAACGACCCGATGTTTGGCTTCAACCGGCCGGCCGTGCATGTCGCGCGGACCAATCTTGACCTGCTGGACGTCCTGCTCGCTCACGGCGCTGATCTCAACGCGCGGACCAGCTGGGAAAAGGGCGGGTTCGGCGTGCTGGAGCAGGTGAGGCCTGACGAGGCGGCTCCGCTCATTGCCCGCGGGGCCCGGATCGACGTGTGGGCGGCGGCCAATCTCGGCATGATGGCGGAGCTCGCAACCTTGATTGCGAGGGGTCCGGCACTCGTCCACGCCAAGGGTGGCGACGGCAAGCGGCCGCTGCACTTCGCCCGCACGGTCGAGATCGCCCGCTTTCTGATCGAGCGTGGTGCAGAGATCGACGCGCTCGATGATGATCACGATTCGACCCCCGCTCAGCACCTTATCGGCGATCACCCGGACGTCGCCAGATTCTTGATCTCGAAGGGTGCCCGCTCGGACCTGCTCTTAGCGGCGGCGCTTGGCGATCTCGCGCTCGTGCGAAGCCATCTCGATGCAGATCCAGGCTCGATTGCCATGCGGGTCGATCAGGACTGGTTTCCAATGATTGATACCGCTCGCAACGGCGGACATATCTACCAGTGGACGCTGGGCTTCCACGTCTCGGCGTTCGACATAGCCCGCAAGCGCGGCCACACTGAGGTATTGGAGCTGTTGCTGCAACGAGCAGGTTCGCTTGATCGACTTCTTGACGCCCTTTGGTGCGGCGACGATGCGCGCGCCGACGCGGCCCTCGCCGTCGATCCGCACCTCGTGGATCGTGCACCTGACAAGGCTTTGCGCCAGGTTGCCGATGCGGCCCGCAACAACAACGTTGCGGCCGTGAACGCAATGCTCAGCCGCGGCTTTCCGGTGACGGCGCTGTCACAGCACGGCGCAACGCCTCTGCATTGGGCGGCATTCCACGGCAACCCCGACATGCTGGAGGACGTCTTGAAGTACAATCCGCCGATCAACGTGCAAGATCGCCAATTCAAAGTAACTCCGATGGGCTGGCTGACACATGGCGCGCTCAACCCATGGGGATTCTCGGCCGGACGGCACGGCGAGTGTGCGCGCCTGCTACTCGACGCGGGCGCGCAGGTAGACGAGGCATCGCTGCCAACCGGTCATGATGCCATTGATCAGGTGCTGCGCGAGCACTTCGTGGACACCTGAAAGCGTCACGTTCGGGCGCCGGCCGCAGCCGGCCCGCGCGGAGACCTAGAAGACGGCTTTCCGCTACACCAATGACGACGTTGGGCAACACAGAATCTCAGGGGTTACCCGGCTAGTCTCCAGTTCACTGCGCCTGAATGCCCGCCGCTTTGATGATCGGCCACCATTTCTCGATTTCAACCTTCTGGTAGGCGGCGAGCACTTCCGGCGTCTGCCGTTCGCGTGACGGAATTACAAAGCCTTGAGCTTCGAGCTTCCGGCGAATGTCTGGATCGTGCAGCGTATTCACAGCCGCACTGTTGAGCTTGGCGATGATGTCTGTCGGCGTATCGCGAGGGGCAAACAGCGCCGCCCACAATGAAAAGGACAATCCGCGCAGCCCCGCTTCGTCCATTGTTGGAATTTCAGGTGCCGCCGCGATTCGTTTCGGGGAGGTCAGGCCGAGAGCTTTTACGCTGCCGGCTCGCGCGAACGGCAGTACGGTTGCGGTGTTGGCGAACGTCATGTCGATCCGTCCGGCCACAACGTCCTGCACGGCCGGTCCGGCACCGCGATAGGGCACCAAGGTAAATCGCGTGTGGGTTTCCTTTGCCATCAGGATGGCGAGGAGCTGCACTGGGCTGCCGACGCCGACGGTCGCCATTGAAGCTTTGTCGGGATTCGCCTTCAGCCAAGCGATGTAGTCCTGCAGATCGCCCGCCGGTGCGCTCTTTTTCGCAACAAACACCAGCGGAGCCTCGGCGCACAGCGCGATCGGCGCAAAATCCTTCACCACGTCGTAATCGAGCCTATATGTGACAGCGTTGGCAACGTGAGTATTCCAGATCCCCAGCACCATCGTATAACCGTCGGGCGCCGCACGAGCGACCCGGCCGGTGCCGATGCTGCCATCCGCACCACCAACATTCTCGACGACGACGGATTGACCGAGTACGGTCTGCATCCCCGCGGCGAGAACGCGGCCAAGCACATCCGTCAGTCCGCCGGGTGCGAAGGGTACGATCATCGTGATCGGGCGCGCTGGAAAGGGTTGCGCCCTTGCGGTGTGCGACATGGCCAGGAGCCCGGCAGCGCCCGCGGCCAGATGCATTAACTCACGGCGCGGAAGTTTCATTGGCGTCCTTTTCCCTTATGGTCTTTATTGCATTTCAGCCTAAGGTTTGGAACAAGCCTCGCAGCAGATGCAGATCGCGGCGGCGATCCATCTCGGGGCTTCAAGGTGGAGCGTATTCCAGTAACACCCAACGCGCTCATCAACGTCGCGGGCTGCACCAAGTGGCCGCCGGGCTTCTAAGCGGCGAACACTGCTTGCTACCATCACCATTGCCGGTTGAGCTGTTCTGCCGGTGCCCATTACCCGACCCGATAAGCTTTCGGGCGGCAGATGACCGCAACGCTCTGAGTTGCGCACTGTGCCGTGGGGATGCCTCGCCAAGTCTGCGTTGCCGGGGCATTTTGGAGTAGCGTCCCCCTGCGGTTCGCGAAACTTGCCAATGCAGGCGGCAGCCTATAGCTACGGCGGGTTACCCGGCCCGCCCGATCTGCGGCGGCACATCTCCCGCGCATCGCGCAGGACGCGCCCGTAGCTCAGCTGGATAGAGCACCAGACTACGAATCTGGGGGTCAGGAGTTCGAATCTCTTCGGGCGCGCCACTTCGGTACAAAACTGGTAACGCCAAAAACCGCCGTTTCCGCGCTCGAAGCGGCGACGAGCGTACGCAGGAGTACGCTCTTCGATCCCATGATGCGAACTTCTTTCGTGTCGCGCGTCAGGGCTTCTGGAACGGCTCGCTGCCGCCGACGCCCGATCTGCAAATAACGGGCACGACCGGGCGCAGTTCCTACGCCTGGCTTCGCTCGATCTGGCCAACGTGACGTGCTGTGCGGCCGCCAAGGGTTCCGCGCAGCCCTGAACGAGTCCGCACCGAAACTGCTGCCTCGGCGCTTCGCCTGATTTTTGTCGGATCGCAATCTGGCGAAGCACCGTGCGCGAACGGCGGGTGCCAACCGCCGACCGCACGATGCAAGATAAAAGGCGCGAGGTGCGCGGCAGTCGGGTGGCAAGGGACGCAGACTATCAAGCACTTCACACGAGGTGCGAAACAACGCGACAGCCTGCCGATTCGTCCAACCCTTTGAGCCAGCACAAATTCGCGTTGGCAACAGAACTGCACAGGAGTACGAACGTCAGATCACATTCGCTTTGCGACGCGGTCGCCCCTCCAATCCGGCTTGGCGTGCGCTGATGTGGGGTCCTTCGGGAGGCATTGTGAACACGGAATCGACTGTCGTGTAGTCGAAATATCCGAGCCGAGCGAGGGGGCGAATTTTCACCACGTCGACCTTGCCATCGGAAGTGATGACATCATCGCGAATGTGTATGCCTACGACACGGCCGACAACCACATGATGAACCTGATCCGGAGCATTGCCAGGTAGTGCCAGCGAGCAATGGAATCTGCACTCCAGATGCACCGGCGATGCGGCGACGCGCGGCGGCATGATGATGCGAGAGGGGACCATATCGAGGCTGGCCAGCGCCGCTTCGTCGGTATCGGGCGAGAGGAACTGCGAGGTGATATTGATTGCCTCGCGCAGTTCGTAGGTTGCCATGTTCACCACGAACTCGCCGGTATCGGTCGCATTTTTGATGCTGTCCTTGCGACGCCCGGTCCCAGGGAAGCAGTTCCCGGAGAACATCACATAGGGCGGATCGTATCCAAGATTGTTGAATTGGCTGTACGGCGCGAGATTGACAACGCCGTCCCGGCTGGTGGTCGAAATCCAACCGATCGGCCGCGGGACCACGATCGACTTGTACGGATTGAACGGAAGACCGTGGTCGTCCTTGTCGGGCTCATAGAACATCGCCTGCCCTGATTGTTGTCAGTTCGTAGGTTTGCCGACAATCCGGATGATGGCAGCGAGCTTTGATCGCTGTTCCTCTATGGCTGCAGTGAACTCGGAGGGCGCGCTTGGGCGAAGCAACTGGCCCGTCGCACGGAGCCGCTGGTCCACGGCTTCACCGGCAGCGATCTGCCGAATTTCGATCGAGATGCGATTCCGACGGTCGTCCGGAGTACCGCCCGGTGCGAATACGCCGATGAGGCCTTCAAACGTGAAGTCGGGATATCCGGATTCGGCAACGGTCGGAATGTCCGGCCAAAGCGCCGAGCGTGCCTTGTTGGTCACGGTCAGAACCCGAATCTTCCCCGCTTGTGCCAGTGGAGACAACACTGTCATCGCAGTCGCGACGACCTGAATTCGCGCTTCCGCCAGGTCCTGTAGTGCCAGATTCTGATTGCGATAGGGGACCTGGGTTATCTCGAGACCGGCGGCCTTGACGAATCCGGACATCAATACCGGAAATGCGCCGCCGCCGGTCGCCCAATTCAGTTTGCCGGGCCGGGCGCGCGCATATTCGACAAGCTCCGGCAAGGTCGCGGCCTGCAGGGATGCCGGCACAGCAATTGCGCCGAAGGTATTCGTTATCGCTGCGACGGGAACGATGTCGCGAGCTGGATCATAGGACAGTTTCTCGTGAAGGAGTGGATACACCGCGATCGGCGCGGCAGGCGCGAATAGAAGCGCGTGATCGTCTCGCGCCGCCGCAAAAGTCGTCGTGCCGGTAAACCCCTCAGCTCCGGGGAGATTTTCGACTACGACCGCTTGTCCCCAGCGCGCAGCCAATCGTTCCGCAAACACGCGGGCAACGATGTCCGGTGAACTGCCGGGTGGAAACGGGACGATCGCCCGGACCGTTCGTTGCGGCCAGGGCTGTGCATCCGATGGAGACGACGAGTGGAGAACAGCAATGATGGCTGCGGCGCAAATTCCTCTATGACGCCTGATCTGGGACATGACAACCTAACCTCCTTCCGCGTGTTGAAACGCTACCGGCGCCGGCGATGGCTGCCTCCATGCGAACCGCTGTTTTGTCGGGCGAGATTGCCCTCGATCACCCGGATGAGCAGACTGATCAGAAGTTTCCGTTCGCGAGACGTAATCGGCGCGAGAATGCTTTCGTTGGCAACGAGGTGTGCCGGTCGCAGCTGCGCGTAAAGCTTCTCGCCTTTGGGAGTCAGGCTCAGAAGCCGCGCGCGGCGGTCGGCCCCGTTCACGCGGCGCTCGACCAATTCCTTTTTCACAAGCTGCTCGACCAGCAGGCTTGCGGTGTTGCGGTCGACATTCAGCAGATTGGCAAAAGTGCCCTGATCGATACTCGGCTTACCGGTCAGCGTGCTCAGGCGCATCAGCGCTCCGTATTGTAGCGGCGTGAGTCCGGCGGGCCCGACAACCTCAGAAGTCTTGGCGGCGCATAACTGGTGAAAGCGCCGCGCGAGGGCGGTCGGCACGCCATGCCAAGGCGGATCTTCGTTTCCAGCAACGCGCGGTGCCGAGGCAGTGTGGAAGGTTTCCTTTGAGGCTTTCATTGATTCCGCCAGAAGCTTTGATCATCCCATAGGATAGTCATTTTACATGATAGTCATATTACATGATCATATTGGCGTCAACCCTACCCGATGGCACCGGTCATGGGCTAACCTTCGGTCGGATTCGACCCTGACCTAAGATTTTGGTCCCGCAATCAAAATTGACGAGGCCGGCGTCTGGTCCCGACACCTTACGTCCATCCCAGGATTGATCGGCACAGCCGCTATCGAAGGGTCAGCGGACCACGTTGCGATATCGGGAAGCAGCCCAGGCCCACCCACGCGTAGTGCAAGATCGCGGGGCGTCGCAGACGTGCCGATTGGAGCGCGTGGAGGGCTGCGACATCATGGCGCCACGGCGAAGCAATAGTGCGCATCTTCATCGGCCGTGGTGCGCCCATTGTGCCGATGAAATAGCTGGCGGCGCGTGCATAGTCCGTCTCCACTCGAGCGTCCGCCCCCGCGCCTCCCGTCCACGCGCCGTCCCTTCTTCAGGCGCTGGCGCGCTCGCCCCGCCGGCTGCGGAGATCGACCGCGCGATCGGGGATGGTGAGACGGAAAGTCGCCCCGATGGTGCCTTCGACCAGGCGGATCTCGCCGCCGTGGGCGCGCACCAGCTCGGCGACAATGGCGAGGCCGAGCCCGGCGCTGCCGGCCCGCGTCGAGCCCTGGAACGCTTCGAACAGATGCGCGCGCGCGCGCTCCGGCAGCCCGGGACCGGTGTCGGCAACCTCGATCACCACCACGGCGCCCTCGCGCCGGCCGGTGATGCGGATCTGGTCGCGGCCGGGATCGCGCGGGTCGCGCCCTTCCAGTGCCTGCATCGCGTTGCGGGCGAGATTGAGCAGGATGCGAAAGAGCTGCTCCGGGTCGGCGTCCACCGTGAGCCCCCGCTCGACCGCGCCGATCCAGCGCACCGGCGAGCCTGCATCGAGCCCCAACGTCTCGCGTACGTCCTCCACCAGCGAATCGAGCTCCACGATGCGGCGCTCCGGCGGCGGCTCCTGCATGCGGCCGTAGGACAATGTCGACTGGCAGAACGCGATGGCGCGCTCCAGCGCGCGCATGAGCTGCGGCGCAAAGCGCTGCACGCGCGGGTCGGCGACCTTGGCAAGGCGCTCGGAGAAGAGCTGCGCGGAGGTCAGCAGGTTGCGCAGGTCATGGTTGATCTTGGAAACCGCAAGCCCGAGCGCGGCGAGATGATTCTTCTGCGCGAGCAGGGCGGCAAGATCGCCTTGCATGGCGGCAAGCTCGCGCTCGGCGGTGCCGATCTCGTCGCGCCGGTCGGACGCCGCGATGATGCGGGCCGGGTTTTCCGGGTCGGCGCGGAACGCGACCATGTTCTGGGTCATGCGCCGCATCGGCCGCACCAGCAGCCGATGCAGGGAAACATAGACGAGGGTCGCGGAAAACCCGGAGATGATCAGCGACAGGATCAGGATGTGGATGGAAAACTCCAACATGGCGGTGCGCAGCGGCGCCTCGTCGGCGACGATCTCGACGAACTCGCCCATGGGCGCGGGGCCCAGGACGCGCATCACGTCGGTCTTCGAGGAGAGCAGCGTCTGGAACGCCTCGATGATGGCGCGGTGCCAGGACATGTCGCGCATGTCGATGTCCTGATTGATTTCCGGCGGCATGTCGGAGGCGGCAAGCAGCCGGCGCCGGTGGCCCATTTTCAGCGCTACCGCACGCGCCCCGATGCTGTCGAGCAGCTGCCGCCTGACCTGCTCGGGCACCACCCCGTCGGGCGCGGTCTGGAAAACCAGGGTCGCGGTGTAGGCGGCGGAAAGCCGATCGTGCAGCCAGTTCAGGCGAAAATTGGCGACCGAGGGAACATAGATCAGCACCTCGGCCATCATCACGAACAGCACGGTGAGCACGAGGAGCTTGCCGGAGAGCCCCGATCGGGGCGCCCGCACGTGCTCGGCTGCGACCGGTGAGGCGGTACTTTCGGCCATTCCCTGTCCCGTGCCTTATCCAAACCGTCGAAGCAGGATGATCGCGCGCCGCATCAGACGGCTGGTCAGAACGGTGGTGAAATATGTCATCGCGGCGCGTTTTCCAACTTCCGCGAGCGTGGGGTAAGGCACCACCATCCCTGCGAAGTCACGGATGTTCAGCTTGCTGGTTACCGCCAGGGTCCAGGGCAGAATCAGCTCGCCGGCGCCTGCCCCGACGATGGTTGCGCCCAGAATCCTGCCCCTCTGCGTGGTGATGACCTTGATGTGCCCGTCGGTCGTTCGCTCGGTCTGGGCGCGATCGTTCTCGTGAAACGGCCAGCGCAGCACGCGAAAAGCCGTCCCGCGATCGCGCGCCTGGCGCTCCGTCAAGCCCACATGCGCAAGCTCCGGATCGGTGAAGGTCACCCGCGGGATGATGTCCTCGTTGATCCGTATCGGCAGGCGAAAGAGCGCATTGCGGATCACCAGGCTCGCTTGGTGGTTGGCAAAATGAGTGAGCTGGGCTCGGCCGGCCACATCGCCGATGGCATAGACGCGCCTGTTCGTGGTCTTGAGGCCCCGATCGATCACGATGCCCGCGCGGTCGTGGCGAATGCCTGCCGCATAAAGGCCCAGGCCGTCGACATTGGGGCGCCGGCCGGTTGCAATGAGGAGATGGCTGCCGGCGATCGTCTTCTCCCCATCCTCGGTGCGAACGACCACCTTCACCTGGCCGCCGGCCCGCTCCAGGCGGACAACGCTGGAATTCGCGTGCAGCTCGATGCCTTCGCGCGCGAGTGCGGCAAGCACGACCTGCACGCATTCCGGATCCTCGCGCGCAAGCGGCTGCCCTGCCTCGAGCACCGTGACGGCGGCGCCCAGGCGCCGGAACGCCTGCGCCAGCTCGAGCCCCACCGGGCCGGCCCCGATCACAATGAGATGCTCCGGTCTTCGGGTAATATCAAACACCGTCTCGTTGGTGAGGTGCGGCGTCTCCTCGATGCCCGGAATGGAGGGCAGTGCCGGCGAGGAGCCGGTTGCAATGACGAAGCGGCGAGCCTTGATCGCGATCTCGCCTACGACAACGGTGCCGGCATCCTGAAAGCGCGCGGCGCCCGCGATCACGCGCACGCCGAGCCCGGTGAAGCGCGCCTTTGAATCGTTCGGCGCGATGGCCGCGATGACGTCGTGCACGTGCTTGTGCACGCCGGCAAAGTCGACCTCGAAACCTTGCGTCGAGATCCCGAACGCCTTCGCTTCTGTGATCGCATGGGCGTGCCTGGCGGCCGCGATCAGCGATTTCGAGGGCACGCAGCCGGCATTGAGGCACTCGCCTCCCATTTTGCCTTTCTCGACGAGCACCACAGGAACCCCGAACGCCGCCGCCGCCGCCGCAACGCTGAGGCCGCCCGAGCCCGCGCCGATGACGCAGATGTCGGGGGTCAATGTCTCGACCATGTACCAACCTCCGTACCGGACCGTGTCGACGCGTGCGCATAGAGCCTCTTAATTGTAGATTGTAGGGTTGCAGGGGCGCGGTATGGCTCGCCCGGGCGCATATAGAGCAAATCGTAGAGACGTGCTTGAAACCGCCTACATGCGGGATGCGAGATTGGTCGTGTCTCGCACGCGCCCGCGCTAGTGCCGGAAGGAGCGCGAGGACGCCGAGCGCAGCGAGCGCGCCGGAATTGACGGCAAACGGCCGGCTCCTTATAAGCCGCTCGATTTTCAAACGGCAGTAAAACCTGATTGAGGCGATCGGCGGACGCCGCGCTTGCGCGTCCGGCGGTATCGGCCAGACCGGAGACAGCGACGTGAAACGGACCTATCAGCCGAGCAAGCTGGTGCGCAAGCGCCGCCACGGTTTCCGCGCCCGCATGGCTACCAAGGGCGGCCGCAAGGTGATAGCAGGCCGTCGCGCGCACGGCCGCAAGCGCCTGAGCGCCTGAGCCGCGGTGGAGCGGTTGAGACGGCGAGCCGATTTTCTCGCCGCCGCGACCGGGATCAAGGCGCCGACCGCGGGTTTCGTTTTGCAGGTCCGCCGGCGCGAGGACGAGAGCCCTGGACGCGTCGGTTTCACGGTCGCCAGAAAGGTCGGGACCGCGGTTGAACGCAACCGGGTGCGGCGCCGGCTGAAGGAGGTCGTGAGGCTTGCCGCCGCAACTGGTCTTCCCGCCGGCAATGATTATGTGCTGATCGGACGGCGCGCCGCCCTGTCGCTGCCGTTCGAGCAAATCCTCAATGATTTCAAACGCGCGCTAGGACGGCTGCGAGTGGCTCATCGATGACCGACCAGAAGAACACCATTCTTGCGATCGTCCTGTCCGCACTCGTCCTGATCGCGTGGCAGCTTTATTTCGGGCTCCCTCAGGTCCAGAAGCAAAAACAAATCCAGGAGCAGCAGGCGCAAGAGCACGCGCAGGAGCACGCACAACCGGTTCCCGGCGCGCCGGCACGGCAAGCGGCTCCCCCCGCCGCCGCGCCGCAATCCCCTGCGCAACCAAGTACGGTTATGGGCAGGGCGATGACGCGGGAGGAGGCGCTCGCCGCCTCCCCGCGCGTGCGCATCGAGACGCCGAGCGTCTCCGGGTCGATCTCGCTCAAGGGCGCGCGGATCGACGATCTTTCCCTGATCAAATATCACGAGACGGTCGATCCCGGCTCGCCGCCCATCGTGCTGCTCGCGCCCTCGGGCAGCCCCAACCCGTTCTATTCAGAGCTCGGCTGGACCGCTGCGAGCGGCACCAGCGTAAAGCTGCCCGGTCCGGATACGCTGTGGCGGCAGCAAGGAGGGGGCGCGCTCTCTGTCGGACGGCCGGTGACGCTCGTCTATGACAATGACGAGGGGCTCGAGTTCCGACGGACCATTGCCGTCGACGACAAATACCTCTTCACCGTGAAGGACGAGGTCGTGAACAAGGGGAGCGCCGCCGTCACGGTCTATCCCTATGCGCTGATCTCGCTTCACGGCACCCCGACGACAAGCGGCTATTACATCCTGCACGAAGGCCCGATCGGCATGATCGAGGACAAGCTGCAGGAGCCGAGCTACGCGGACATCGAGAAAAAGAAGGAGATGTCCTTCGCCTCGACCAATGCCTGGCTCGGGATCACCGAGAAGTACTGGGCGGCGACGCTGCTCCCGCCTACCACCGCGAAGATTTATGCCCGGTTCTCGTTCTTTCAGAACGGCATGAAGCGCTACCAGGCGTACTACAACCTGGACCCGGTGACGGTCGCTCCCGGCGCGACCGGCGCGGCCGATACCCGGCTGTTTGCAGGCGCCAAGGAAGTCTCCATTGTGGACGGCTACAATCAGCAACTCGGGCTGAATAAATTCGATCTGCTGATCGATTGGGGCTGGTTCTATTTCATCACCAAGCCGATGTTCTTCGCGCTCGACTGGATCTATCACGTGGTCGGCAATTTCGGCGTGGCCATTCTGATCGTCACCGTCATCATCAAGGCGATCTTCTTCCCGCTCGCCAACAAGTCGTATGCCTCGATGGCCAAGATGAAGGCCGTGCAGCCGGAGATGATGGCCATCCGCGAGCGCTTCGCGGACGACAAGATGAAGCAGCAGCAGGCGATGATGGAGCTCTACAAGAAGGAGAAGGTGAATCCGGTCGCCGGCTGCCTGCCGATGCTCATCCAGATCCCGGTGTTCTTTTCGCTCTACAAGGTGCTGTTCGTCACCATCGACCTGCGCCACGCCCCGTTCTTCGGCTGGATCAGGGACCTTTCGGCGCCCGATCCGCTCACGGTCTTCAACCTGTTCGGGTTGATCCCGTGGGAGCCGACGATCGTTCCGGTCATCGGCCCGTTCCTGCATCTCGGTCCGTGGCCGCTGATCATGGGTGTTACCATGTGGGCGCAGATGAAGCTCAACCCGCCTCCGCCGGACCCTGCGCAGAAGATGATCTTCGACTACATGCCGATCATCTTCACCTTCATGCTCGCGAACTTCTCCGCCGGGCTGGTGATCTACTGGGCCTGGAACAACACGCTGTCCGTCATTCAGCAGAGCGTGATCATGCGCAAGCACGGCGCCAAGGTCGAGCTCCTCGACAACGTCAAGGCGCTGTTTGCCAAGAAGGAAAAAGCATAGAGGTGTAAGCCCGCGCCGCCGGCCGGGTCTCACGCTCCTGCGTGCGCGTTGGAGCATTGCTCCGGTGCGCTTTCGCGCGGGACCCAGGACCACGGATGCGGACCACGGATGCGGACCACGGATGCGGGCCACGGATGCGGACCACGGATGCGGCTGCGGCTGATGCCGCGCTCGGGACACGATGAGCGGCTCGCACCCCACCCGCGCCGAGATCGAGGCCGGCCGCAAGTTGTTTGCGGCGCAGTGGCAATTCGCCAGCGCAGCAGGATCGATCGCATCGCTGCCTGCGATGCGGGGAATGGAGATCGCGTTTGCCGGCCGCTCCAACGTCGGCAAATCGAGCCTGATCAACGCACTGACAGGACGACGCGCGCTTGCGCGCACCTCGCACACGCCGGGCCGCACGCAGGAGCTCATATTCTTCACCGGGCCGCGCGGGCTCACGCTGGTCGACATGCCGGGCTACGGCTATGCGGCCGCCGCCAATTTCAAGGTGAAGGCCTGGACTGCGCTCATTCACGATTTTCTAAGAGGACGCGCCAATCTCGCGCGGGTCTATCTCCTGATCGATGCGCGCCATGGGCTGAAAGAGGCCGACGTGGCGGTGCTGAGGACGCTCGACGACGCGGCGGTGAGCTATCAACTGGTTTTCAGCAAAGCGGATCAGATCGATCAGGCCGCCGAGAACGCGCTACTCGGCCGCGCCAGCACGGCCATGGCGCAACACGCGGCGGCACATCCGGAGCTCCTGATCACTTCCGCCCGCAGCGGTGCGGGAATCCCGGAGCTGCGCGCAGCCATCGCCCGGCTTCTTGCCGAGCGCCGGGCGTGAACATGGGCATGACGGTCGAAGCGGCATGCGCTAGAAGGCACCACACCTGGAATTCGCCATGATCGTTTCGCCATGACCGTTTCGCCATGACCGTTTCGCCGCACGAAATCGCCCGCGTCCTGTCAGAGGCGCTGCCGCATATGCAGCGCTACGACGAAGCGACCGTGGTCGTGAAATACGGCGGTCATGCCATGGGGGAGGAGGATCTGGCGCGCAGCTTCGCCCGCGACATCGTCCTGATGGAACAGACCGCCATCAATCCCGTGGTAGTGCATGGCGGCGGGCCGCAGATCGGCGACATGCTGGCGCGGCTCGGCATCAAATCGCAATTTGCCGACGGGCTGCGCATCACCGATGCTGCCACCATTGAGATCGTCGAGATGGTGCTTGCCGGCTCCATCAACAAGCAGATCGTCGGCTTCATCAACGAGGCGGGGGGCAAGGCCATCGGGCTCTGCGGGAAGGACGGGAACATGGTGCTTGCGCGCAAGGCAAGCCGCAGCATGGTGGATCCTCAGTCCAAGATGGAGAAGATCGTCGACCTCGGTTTCGTGGGCGAGCCGGAGGTGGTGGACACGACCGTGCTCACCCAGATCCTGGGCCGCGATCTCATCCCGGTGCTGGCGCCGCTGGCGACCTCCAGCGAAGGCATCACCTACAACGTGAATGCCGATACCTTCGCCGGCGCGATAGCCGGGGCGCTCAAGGCCAAGCGGCTGCTGCTCCTCACCGATGTGCCCGGCGTGCTCGACAAATCGCAGAACCTGATCAAGCAACTCTCCGCCAACGATGCCCGCCGCCTGATCGCCGACGGTACCATCTCCGGCGGCATGATCCCGAAAGTGGAAACCTGCATCTACGCACTGGAGGGGGGAGTGGAGGGGGTCGTGATTCTCGACGGCAAGGTGCTCCATGCCGTGCTGCTCGAGCTCCTCACCGACCATGGCGCAGGCACGCTGCTGACGCGCTGAGCCACCGCAGCGTGCGGTCGTTGTCCTGGTTAAGCGATGCCTTATTGCCATGCTGGGCGCGGTCGAAATCGTGCAACCTGCGCTGCACGAATTCTACGAGTTGCTGAGCTCGGAGCAGAAAGAGCGCTTCGACCTGTTGGCGCCCACTGCGGGCTGATCTCGTGTCGCGCTGCGGCTTTTCAACCGGAGGGTGTGGTCACTCCGCGGCGATGCGGATCTCGGGCGCGGCCGAGCGCACCTCCGCATCGACATCCTCCTCGTACTTCGTAAAATTCTTCTGGAACATGCCGACGAGCTTGCGCGCGGTGTCGTCAAACGCCGCCTTATCCTTCCAGGTCTTCATCGGATAGAGCAGGTGCGGCTCGATCCCGGGCACCGATGTCGGCACTGCAAAACCGAAATAGGGATCGGTGCGGAAGCTCACCGTCTTGAGCGACCCGTCGAGAGCGCCCGTTACCAGGGCGCGCGTTGCCTTGATCGGCATCCGCCGGCCCACCCCGTAAATGCCCCCCGTCCACCCGCTGTTGACCAGCCAGCAATCGACCTTGTGCTTGGAGATGTAGTCGCGCATCACCGCGCCATACTCGGCGGGTGGACGCGGCAGAAACGGAGCGCCGAAGCAGGTGGAGAACTCCGGCTCGACGCCGACCAGCCCTTTCTCGGTGCCCGCCACCTTGGCCGTGTAGCCGGACAGGAAGTGATACATGGCCTGCGCCGGCGTGAGCTTGGCAATCGGAGGGATCACGCCGAACGCGTCCGCGGTGAGAAAGATGATGTTCCTGGGATGGCCGGCGCGGCCGGTGGACGAAGCGCGGGGCATGAGCTCGAGCGGATAGGCAGCGCGCGTATTCTCGGTCCTCGAGTCGTCATTGAAGTCGGGAACGCGCGTCTGCGGATCGAACACCACGTTTTCCAGAACCGCGCCGAAGCGATTGGTCGCGGCGTAGATTTCAGGCTCGGCTTCCTTCGACAGCTTGATGCATTTGGCGTAACAGCCGCCCTCGAAATTGAAGACCCCATCCGGGCCCCAGCCGTGCTCGTCGTCGCCGATCAAAATGCGATCCGGATCGGCGGAGAGCGTCGTCTTGCCGGTACCCGAGAGGCCGAAGAACAGCGCAACATCGCCGTCCTTGCCGACATTGGCCGAGCAATGCATGGGCATGATCCCTTGCGCCGGCAGATAGAAATTGAGCGTGGTGAAAACCGACTTCTTGATTTCGCCGGCATAGGACGAGCCGCCGATCAGGATGATCTTTTTGCTGAAATCGATGGCGATGACCGTCTCGCTGCGCACCCCGTGCCGCTTTGGATCGGCCTTGAACGAAGGCATATCCACGATGGTCAGGTCGGGAACGAACATCAGCAGATCCAAGCGTTCGGGACGGATCAGCAGCTGACGGATGAACAGAGAGTGCCAGGCGAGCTCGGTAAATACCCGAGTCTTGATGCGGTAGGCGGGATCCGCGCCACCATAGAGGTCTTGCGCGAACAGCTTCTTGCCGCGCGCGTGGGCGATGAAATCCTCGTAGAGCCGCTGGAAATTCGTTTGGCTGATCTTGCGGTTGCCCTCCCACCAGACCGACCCCTCGGTGAGCTCGTCGGCGACGGTGTGCTTGTCCTTGGGCGAGCGGCCGGTGTGCACGCCGGTTTCTGCACACAGCGCCCCACCTTCCACAACCGATGCCTCGCGCGCAGCGATCGCATGCTCGTAGAGCGCAGGCGCGCTAAGATTCCAATGAACGGCGGCGAGATCGTCAAACCCGAACTTGTCGGCGCCGTAGCTGCTGTTCCTCAGGCCGGTTTCCTGCACGCAACTCCTCCAGCTCTCACCGGCTGGCGCCGGCGATCCTCCCCAGAGATCGGCGACAGCGTGAGCTCGGCGTTCAAATCCCGCGTAGCGACCTATAGTGGGGATCACCCACCCTGCCAAGCGCAACGCAGCATGACGGTTTATGCTGCCAAGCCTCCGTCTGCACCCAACAAGACCGGGCGGCCGGCTCCGGTTCCATACTGCGCCGCAGCACGGCCGCGAGCATCCGCTCCGTGTGCTAGGTCGCGCCAGCCATTTCTTCGAGCGCGGCCTCTAGCTCGGCAGGCGAGCGCACGCGCGCGCGAAAAGGGAGCCGCAGGGCGGTCCGGCCAAGCTGCAGCTCCAGTCCTTCAGGATCGCAGCCCACGCACCGCCAAGAGCCATCTTGTCCCCCGAGTTGCTTGCGCGCCGAGAGCCGGATCGCATCGGCGTGATCCGCATTGATGCGCGACACGATCCCGGGCTCGGCGGCAATGAGCTCTGCCGCATCGCTGATGTCGGTCAGGATCTCCGCCGGCTTGAGGTCGACGATGCGGCCGAAACCCGCAACCAGGTGCGCGCCTTTGACGGCGATACGGTAGAGTGCGAAATCTTTAAAACCTGCAAACATTTCTGCCTCAGGCTGGCGCGCGAGGTAGCGCCGGCGAGCGCCCGAGTTCTCGGTCGGCGCTGTTGTGCCCATCAGCATGACCCGCGCCCCTTCGAGCGGGTCGCCTTCGCGGCGCTCGTCGAGCATGAGCGAGACCCGCGGATCGGCGAGAATGTTCTTGGTGTGCAACGCTAATCTCGAGATCAGCAGCAGCGGCGCACCGTCGGCCGCGCTCGCGACATTGACCAGAGAGCAATAGGGGTCGCCGGAGCCCGGCATGAGCGTCGCCAGAGCGCCGGATCGGCTCTCGCGCATGAGCTTCTTCGCCGCCGTGCTAGGGACGAAATCAGGGGTTGGTCGCATGAATGCCCTCGACTGCAGGCCGATGTAGTAGCAACTCCGGTCGCGATGGCCCAAGAGCTGCCCGGAGCACAGGCCTGGGTGCACGGTATCCTGTGGTGGGGCATCCCAGGATTTGCGCGGGAAAGCCGCATTTGCGCTGGAACGCCGGACCAGCTATGCTCACAATCCATTGACGAATCACGTGTTTGTCGGGGATCGGCCACATTTAGGCCTTGCTTTGGGGGCTTCAGAGTCGCGGGGCGCGAACGCTGCCAGGACACAGGGGCTCATGCCAACCATCGCTCTCGTCGACGACGACCGCAATATCCTGACTTCGGTATCCATCGCTCTCGAGGCCGAAGGTTACCGTATCATGACTTACACGGACGGAGCCTCTGCGCTGGATGGATTCAAGACGAGTCCGCCGGATCTTGCGATTCTCGACATCAAGATGCCGCGCATGGACGGGATGGAGACGCTGCGGCGGCTGCGGCAGAAGTCCGATATGCCGGTGATCTTTCTGACCTCCAAGGACGAGGAGATCGACGAGTTGTTCGGCCTCAAGATGGGCGCCGACGATTTCATCCGTAAGCCCTTCTCGCAGCGGCTCCTGGTCGAAAGGGTCAAGGCCATTTTGCGCCGTGCGACACCGAAAGATGGCAGCGCACCGAAGGAGACCGATGCTGCGAAAGTGCTGGAGCGCGGGCTGTTGCGCATGGATCCTGAGCGTCACACCTGCACCTGGAAGAACGAGCCGGTGACGCTTACCGTCACCGAGTTCCTCATCCTGCAGGCGCTTGCCAGCAGGCCAGGGGTGGTCAAGAGCCGCAATGCCCTGATGGACGCGGCGTACGACGACCAGGTTTATGTCGACGACCGCACGATCGACAGCCACATCAAACGCCTGCGCAAGAAATTCAAAGCAACGGACGATGATTTCGACATGATCGAAACGCTCTACGGCGTCGGCTATCGGTTCAAGGAGATGTAAGACCGCGACGAGTTGGCGCCGGCATACGGGACGGGCTGTTCCGCCGGACTTCGGTCCCGGCGGTCACTAGGGGCGCAATCAGCAGACTGGTCGTGCTTAATCGAACGCCACAGAATCTGATGAGCTTGGCGGAGGTGCAACCGCTCGACCGGGCCGTTCCAATTGCCGAGAAAGGCGGTCGGCTCGTCGAGCTCTTGCGCCAAGGGTGGTATCTTTTTGTCCGCATCAGCTTTTCCAGCCTGACGCGCCGGATCATTTTTCTCAATGTCACCGGTCTGCTCGCGCTCGTCATCGGGGTGCTTTACCTCTCGCAATTCCGCGCCGGACTGATCGACGCACGCATCCAGAGCCTGCTGGTGCAGGGCGAGATCATAGCCGGAGCGGTTGCGGCCTCGGCAACCGCCGAGCCCGATACGATAACCATCGATCCCGAACGGCTGCTCGAGCTGCAGGCGGGCGAGAGCTACGGGCCGCCCGAGGAGGCGCTTTCAGGCCTCGAATTCCCCATCAACCCCGAGCGGATTGCGCCGGTATTGCGCAAGCTCGTCTCGCCGACCAACACGCGTGCACGCATCTATGATCGCGACGGAGGGCTCGTTCTCGACAGCCGCAATCTCTACGACGTTTTGCGATTCGATCTCCCGCCCCCTTCGCGGCCGAGATTCCTGGACCGCGCCTATATAACCGTTCGCACCTGGTTCACCCGCGGCACTCTGCCGCTCTATCACGAGGTCGGCTCCCAGAACGGCAAGAGCTACGAGGAGGTGCAGCGGGCGCTCATGGGGTTCAAATCCAACATGGTCCGAATCAATGAGCGCGGCGAGGTGATCGTATCGGTCGCCGTCCCGGTGCAACGCTTCCGTGCGGTCCGCGGCGCGCTGATGCTTTCGACCCAGGGCGCCGACATCGATAACATGGTCGGCAGCGAGCGCCTGGCCATCTTCAAGCTCTTCCTCATTGCAGCAGGGGTGATGGTGGTTCTCTCGTTCTTGCTGGCGGGAACCATCGCGGGCCCGGTACGGCGGCTCGCTGAAAGCGCCCAGCTCGTTCGCCGCCGCATTCGCACCCGCGTAGAGATACCGGATCTCAGTCACCGGCGTGATGAGATCGGGCACCTCTCAGGCTCGCTCCGGGATATGACCGACGCGCTCTACAACCGAATCGAGGCGATCGAGCGCTTTGCCGCAGACGTCGCTCACGAGCTGAAGAATCCGCTGACATCGCTGCGCTCGGCAGTCGAAACGCTGCCGCTCGCCAGGAGCGACGAGAGCCGCGGCCGACTGCTTGCCGTGATCCAGCACGATGTGAAGCGGCTTGATCGCCTCATCTCGGACATCTCGGACGCAAGCCGCCTCGATGCGGAAATGCAGCGCCACGAGGCGCAGCCGGTCGATCTGGCAAGGCTGCTCACGACCGTGGTCAACGTGACCAACGAGCGCCACGACGACGGGGTGAGCGTCGATCTGCGATTTGAGGGAGCGCGGCCGGACGGTTTATTCGTATTGGGCCATGACTCCCGGTTGGGCCAAGTGGTCGATAATCTCATCGACAATGCGCGGTCGTTTTCCTCGCCGGGCAGCGCCGTAAACGTCCTTTGCCGGCGAGCCAAGAACGACATCGACATCATCGTCGAGGACGACGGTCCGGGAGTGCCGCCGGAGTCGATGGAGAAGATCTTCGAGCGGTTCTACACGCATCGACCGCATCAGGCCTTCGGGCAGAACTCTGGACTTGGCCTCTCGATCTCCAAACAAATCGTCGAGGCGCACGATGGCCACATCTGGGTAGAGAACTGCCGGGTGCTGACCGCGGCAACAGATGAGCTGCCGGAAATCAGAGGGGCTCGATTTACGGTGCGCTTGCCGGCCATGTGATGTCCGCCGAGGCGCCGACGGTGCACGGCTCGGCCGTGCTTACGGGTGCCCGCGCGGTGCTCATTCGCGGGCCATCCGGGTCAGGCAAGTCGAGCTTGGCGCTTTGCCTGATTCATGCCGCGCGCACAGGCTTGCTGCGGTTTGCACGTCTGGTGGGGGATGATCGCCTGCATCTTGCGGCCTGCAACGGGCAGCTCCTGGTGCGGCCGGCGGCAGCGTTGGCCGGACTGATCGAGGTGCGGGGGTTGGGCGTGCGCAAGGTGGAGTATGAGATGCGTGCGGTTGTCGGGGTGGTAGTCGATCTGTGCGCCGGTGATGCCGAGCGGCTCCCGAGCCCGGCTACTGCCGTCATGGAGGGAGTTACCGTGCCGCGGCTCGCGATCGCCCCGGACGCAAACCCCCTGCAACTGCTGGTGGCTTCAATTCATACGCTTTAACCTTAAATACCGGTCACCAAGCTTGCACAACGAGCTGAAGGTACAGAAGTAATCCGCCAGCCGGGAGTGGTTACCTGCCCTCTGCGGCCCGCGAGGCGGCCCCCTCTGACTGCAATGCAACACTTCCTTATAATCGCCAAACGGGCCTTGCGCAGGCCTTGCGGATGCTGATCATGGGCGCCCTTTCGTGCGGTGCAGCGTGCATCGGTCGGGGGCGACGGCGATGATTGGTCTCGTTCTGGTCACCCATGGGCGGCTGGCCATCGAGTTCCGCTCCGCGCTGGAGCATGTCGTGGGCCCGCAATCCCAGATCGAGGCTGTCACCATCGGCCCGGACGACGACGTAGAGCAGCGGCGCAAGGATATCATCGAGGCGGTCGATCGCGTCGACAGCGGTGACGGCGTCGCTATTCTGACCGACATGTTCGGCGGTACGCCCTCGAACCTTGCAATCTCGGTGATGGGCCGCCCCAAGGTCGAGGTGCTGGCGGGCATCAATCTGCCCATGCTGGTCAAGCTGGCCAAGGTTCGCGGCGAGTGTCCGCTGCCGGACGCGGTCGCCGCTGCCCAGGACTCCGGCCGCAAATACATCACGATCGCCAGCCGGGTCCTGACCGGCAAATGACGGAGAGTGCGGGCTTCGACGGATCCTCTGCGAGTGGGAACGACGGCGGCGCCGCGGTTACCCGTGTGCTCGAAATCTGCAACAAGCGCGGATTGCACGCGCGCGCCTCGGCCAAATTCGTGCAGACCGTGGAGAAATTCGAGGCCGATGTGAAGGTGAGGCGCGGGCAGGAAGTGGTCGGCGGCACTTCGATCATGGGCCTCATGATGCTCGGTGCCGGCCCGGGCACGACCATCACGGTGGAAGCGACAGGCAGAGACGCAAACGAGGTGATCGAAGCCTTGGCGGCGCTGGTCAGCGGAAGATTTACCGAGCGGGATTGAGCCTTCGCTCACGCGGCCTGTGCAAGCAAGTTTGCGGCAAGCTTCAAATCGGCTACGAACGCGCGATACTGCTGCTCCTTGTCAGCGTGATCCTCGATACGCAGTAGAAGCGACGGGTGAATGGTGACAAAGGCCGCGGTGCCGTCCGCGAGCTGCAAGGCGCGTCCGCGCACCTTCATGATCGTAACGGCGCGGCCGATCAAGCTGCGTGCGGCAGTGACACCGAGCGCCACGACCACTGCCGGCCGCACGATTGCACGTTCGAGGTCGAGCCACACTTTGCATCGCTCGATCTCGTAATTGTTCGGGCGCTTGTGCAGGCGCCGCTTCCCCCGCATCTCGTGCTTGAAATGCTTCACCGCATTGGTCACGAACACTTCTTCCCGCGGGATGGCCGCCTCGGCCAAGGCTCGATCCAGAACCCGTCCCGCTGGTCCGACGAACGGCTTTCCGGCAATGTCCTCCTGGTCCCCCGGCTGCTCCCCCACCAGCATCAGCCGGGCATGCCTTCGCCCTTCTCCGGGAACCGCCTGGGTGGCCTTCTGATAGAGCGGGCAGCGCGTACACGCGTGCTCGGCCTTGGCAAGCTCGCGCAACGAGGTGATGGCGGGAGTCGCTTCGATGCCGAGTGATAGCGTCGCCGCCATGGTAGGAATCCGCTTGGCTGACCCCACATCAACGTCCGGGTTGCTTTCCCGGTTCATCGCGCGCACATAAAGCAATCTTTATGCCCTCGTTGCGCGGGGGAGCGCGCCCTGCTATAGCCCGAGCACGCAACGCGAATCCCTTCGGCACCCTCCCTTTCCACCTCAAGGACGGCCATGAAAGCTGCACCGAAAGCCGGAACCGCGGCCGGATCGAAGCCCGCCACCGACTATGTGGTCAAGGACATCGGCCTCGCGGAATGGGGTGGCAAGGAAATAGCCATTGCCGAAACCGAGATGCCGGGCCTGATGGCGACGCGCGAGGAATTCGGGCCGGAGCAGCCGTTGCGCGGCGCGCGCATTTGCGGCTCGCTGCACATGACGATCCAGACCGCGGTGCTCATCGAGACGCTCAGCTCGCTCGGGGCCGATGTGCGATGGGCCTCGTGCAACATCTACTCCACCCAGGACCACGCGGCCGCGGCCGTTGCGGCGAGCGGCACTCCGGTATTTGCAATCAAGGGCGAAACTCTCGAGGACTACTGGGAGTACCAGCACCGCATTTTCGAATGGGGGGACGGCGGCGCGCCAAACATGGTTCTCGACGATGGCGGCGACGCAACCCTGCTTATCCATCTCGGCCTGCGTGCGGAGCGAGGCGAGACCGGCTTGATCGGCAAGCCGGCGAATGAAGAAGAGGAAGTGTTGTTTGCAGCGATCAGGCAGCGGCTGAAGGACAAGCCGGGTTGGTACAAGAGGAATGCCGAAGCCATTCGCGGCGTGACCGAGGAGACCACAACCGGCGTGCACCGCCTCTATGAGATGCAGAGGAAGGGCACATTGCTGTGGCCGGCAATCAACGTCAACGACAGCGTCACCAAGTCGAAATTCGACAATCTCTACGGCTGCCGCGAGTCCCTGGTCGACGGGATACGCCGCGGCACGGATGTGATGATGGCGGGAAAGGTGGCCATGGTGTGCGGGTTCGGCGACGTGGGCAAGGGCTCCGCCGCCTCCCTGCGCCAGGCCGGCTGTCGCGTCATGGTCGCCGAGATCGATCCCATCTGCGCACTCCAGGCCGCGATGGAGGGCTACGAGGTGACGACGATGGAGGATGCATCCCCGCGCGCCGACATCTTCGTGACGGCCACCGGCAATCTCGACGTGATCACCATCGAGCACATGCGCAAGATGAAGGACCGGGCCATTGTCGCAAACATCGGCCATTTCGACAGCGAGATTCAGGTAGCGGCACTGCGCAATCTGAAATGGCACAATGTCAAGCCGCAGGTCGATGAGATCGAGTTCCCGGATCGGAAGAGGATCATCCTGCTCTCCGAGGGACGGCTGGTGAATCTCGGCAATGCCATGGGCCACCCGAGTTTCGTGATGTCGTCCTCCTTCACCAACCAGGTGCTGGCGCAGATTGAGCTGTGGGGAAACCCGGGCAAATACGAGAAGAAGGTCTACACTCTTCCCAAGCAGCTCGACGAGAAGGTTGCCCGGCTGCATCTCGCCAAGATCGGCGTGAAGCTGACCAGAATGTCGGATCGGCAGGCGAGCTATATCGGCGTGCCGGTCGAGGGGCCGTACAAGCCCGATCAGTATCGGTACTGAGTCCCCGCCGCTGGAGCGACCTCGGCAGGGTTTCCGAGGTCAGCAGCAAGTGAGCATTTGGAAGCGCCTATGGCGTGAGGAGCCGGACAGCGCCATATTACCGCGGAACCCTGTTTGCCATTGGTTTGCCGCATCGCCGCGCGATGTTGCGGGCCGATCCGGGAGCAGCCGATGTGCCGCTGGATTGCCTATCGCGGCGAGACCATTCCGCTGGAAGAGTACGTGACCGCGCCGGCGCGCTCGCTCGTGGTGCAGAGCCAGAGGGCGCTGGAATCCACCGCCGCCACCAACGGCGACGGTTTCGGAATGGGCTGGTACGGCGAGCATCCGGAGCCCGGACTTTACCGCGAGGTGCGGCCGGCCTGGTCGGACGAGAACCTGCGTTATCTCTGCCGGCACATCCGTTCGCATCTTTACTTTGCGCATGTGCGCGCGGCCACCGGCACGCCGGTCATGCGCCCAAACTGCCATCCGTTCGCCTGCGGCCGCTGGCTGTTCATGCATAATGGCGTCATCGGGAACTGGTCGCGCCTGCGCCGCAAGGTGGAAAGCCTCATCCCCGACCACGTCTACGGCTCGCGCATCGGCACCACCGACTCCGAGGCGGTCTTTCTCGCCATCATGGGTGCAGGGGGCGAGCGGGATCCGATCGGTGCCGCCAACCAGGTTCTTGCGACCCTGACCGATATGGTGACCACCAAGGATTACAAGGAGCCTCTGCGCTTTACGGCGGCGCTGGCCAATGGCAGCGATCTCTATGCATTTCGCTACTCTGCCAACGATCAGGCCAATTCGCTGTACTACCGCGAGTCCGCCGGCAGCGTAGTCATCGTGTCCGAGCCGCTCGACGAGGAGCACGCCAACTGGAAACCGGTGCCGCCCGGCTATGCCGTGATCGCCCAAGCGGAAAAACCGTTGAGACTCGAGCCCTTCTGCATCGAGCAGCGCGCGGCCGCGGAATAAACGCAAATCTTGCCGGTTCACAAGTCGAGTGCTAGTGCGCTGGCGCATGCAAGCGGCCATCGAAAACATCCGCAATTTCTCGATCATTGCGCACATCGACCATGGCAAGTCCACGCTCGCCGATCGCTTGATCCAGGCGACCGGGGCGCTCGCGGATCGCGAAATGGTCGATCAGGTGCTCGATTCCATGGATATCGAGCGGGAGCGCGGCATCACCATCAAGGCGCAGACTGTCCGCCTCAATTATCGCGCCTGCGACGGCAAGGACTACGTGCTCAACCTGATCGACACGCCCGGCCATGTGGATTTCGCCTATGAGGTCAACCGCAGCCTCGCCGCGTGCGAAGGCTCGCTGCTTGTAGTGGACGCTTCGCAAGGGGTCGAAGCGCAGACCCTCGCCAACGTCTACCAGGCGCTCGAGAACAACCACGAGGTCGTGCCGGTGCTCAACAAGGTCGACCTGCCGGCGGCCGAGCCCGACAAGGTGAAGCAACAGATCGAGGACGTGATCGGGCTTGACGCTTCCAATGCCATTCTCATCTCGGCAAAGACCGGCGAGAACGTGCCGGAGGTGCTAGAGGGCATCGTGCACCGGCTGCCGCCCCCGCGCGGCGATCGCCATGCCACGCTCAAGGCATTGCTCGTCGACAGCTGGTACGATTCGTATCTTGGAGTGGTCGTGCTCCTGCGTGTCGTCGACGGCGTGCTGCGCAAGGGCCAGCGCATACGCCTGATGGGGACGGGCGCCGCGTATGAGGTCGACCGCATCGGGGTGTTCACCCCGAAGATGATCGATGCGGAGGAGCTCGGCCCCGGCGAGATCGGCTTTCTGACCGCCTCGATCAAGCAGGTCGCCGATACCCGCGTCGGCGACACGATTACCGACGACAGGAAGGCGGTCGCAGAGCCGCTGCCCGGTTTTCGCCCCGCCGTCCCGGTCGTCTTCTGCGGGCTCTTTCCGGTGGATGCTGCGCAGTTCGAGGATCTGCGCGCCGCCATGGGCAGGCTGCGTCTCAACGATGCGAGCTTCACGTTCGAGATGGAAACCTCGGCTGCACTCGGGTTTGGCTTTCGCTGCGGCTTTCTGGGTCTGCTGCATCTGGAAATCATCCAGGAGCGGCTCGAGCGCGAATTCAACCTCGATCTGATCGCCACGGCACCATCGGTCATCTACAAGATCCTGCTGACCAACGGGAAATGGATCGAGATCCACAATCCGGTCGACATGCCCGATCCGGTGCAGGTCGAGGAGGTGCACGAGCCCTGGATTCGCGCCACCATTCTCACTCCGGACGAGTATCTCGGCAGCGTGCTCAAGCTATGCCAGGACCGGCGCGGCGTTCAGGTCGAGCTCACCTATGTCGGAAACCGCGCGATGGTGAAATACGACCTGCCGCTCAATGAGGTGGTGTTCGATTTCTACGATCGCCTGAAATCCGTCTCGCGGGGCTACGCGTCGTTCGATTATCAGCTCACCGATTTCAAGCCGGCCGACCTGGTCAAGATGCAGATCCTGGTGAACGGGGAGCCCGTCGATGCGCTGTCGATGCTGGTGCACCGCACCCGTGCGGAGAGCCGCGGCCGCGCCATGGTGGAGAAGCTCAAGGAGTTCATTCCGCCGCATATGTTTCAGGTGCCGATCCAGGCTGCCATCGGCGGCAAGATCATCGCGCGCGAGACCGTGCGCGCGTTTCGCAAGGATGTGACCGCCAAATGCTATGGCGGGGACGTGACACGCAAGCGCAAGCTCCTGGAGAAGCAAAAAGAAGGCAAGAAGCGCATGCGCCAGTTCGGGAAGGTGGAAATTCCGCAGGAGGCGTTCATCGCCGCGCTCAAGGTGGACGTGTGAGCGCGACGCAAAGGGGCCGGTTGCAAACCGGCCCCAGCAGCGCGGCCTGATGAGCGGGAGCTATGAGCCCCAGTACGGAAGCACGCCGTAATAGTCGTAAACCTGCTTGTCGCGCGCGCGGTCCGACCAATCCCAGTGTTCGTGCTTGCTGTAGCGCGGCGCGCCCTTGAGCTGCTGCTCGCCCACATTGACCTCATAGCCTTCGAGCTTGGGGTTGTAGGTCAGCAGCGACCACGGCAGGGGGTAATAGTCCTCGCCGATCCCCATGAAGCCGCCGAAGCTCATCACGGCATAAGCCACCTTCCCGCTGATCTTGTCGATCATGATGCGCTCGATCTGCCCGACGCGGTCGCCGTTCGAGCGGTAGACCGACGTGCCCTCCACTTTGTCGCTGCCGATCAGAGTCGCGGTTTCGCGAGTATCGAGCGTCTTGTCTTGGGTGCCTCTTGGCATGGTGTTCTCCCGAACGCTTGTCGGACGGTTAACGGTTTGAAGCCGCGCGCGTTCCGGAGTTCCACCCGACGCAACCCACTGCGCTGATTGATTATGCGCTTTCCAAACTGCCGAGGGCACCCCGGATGCGAGAGTAAGAGTATGAGGACCGAAGGCTACTCGAAGAGCACCGCCCTTCTTTGGGCCAAATCCCCCAATTACTTGCTTCAGCAATTAATCTGTACATCGGGGATAAGCATGATACCTCGGCACGCTTTGGTGCCCAGCCCTGCCTGGGGCGCTGCTGTGCTCACCGCGTCCGCGCTGATCATGGCTGCAAGCTCTGCGCTTGCGCAGGACAAAGGAGCACTCAAACCCGAGCCGCTGCCTCCGCTTGCTCACGCCGATGACGCGAGCACACCGGCCAAGGAGCTCTTCGGCCGCAAGACTGCGCCCCTCCCAGCCGCCGCCCGCACCATCGGCTTTTATTCCCACGGCTGTATTGCCGGCGCAAAGGCGCTCCCCATTAACGGCAAGACGTGGCAGGTGATGCGGCTCTCCCGCAACCGCAACTGGGGCCACCCGAACCTCGTGAAATTTCTCGAGCGCCTGGCCAGCCAGGCGCCGAAGACCGGTTGGCGCGGCCTCCTCGTCGGCGACATGTCGCAGCCGCGCGGCGGCCCGATGCGCACGGGCCATGCGAGTCACCAGGTGGGGCTGGATGCGGATATCTGGCTGACGCCGATGCCCGCGCGCGAGCTTACCCGGGCCGAGCGCGAGGAGATGTCTGCGACCATGGTAGTGGCGGAAGACCGGTTGGACGTGGACCCCAATGTCTGGACGCCCGCGCACGTTGCGGTGATCAAAGCCGCGGCGCAAGATCCGGAGGTCCTTCGCATCTTCGTGAATCCCGCCATCAAGCGCGCGTTGTGTCGGGATGCGGGGCACGACCGGGCCTGGCTGAGCAAGGTTCGGCCGTGGTGGGGGCACGACTATCACTTCCATGTGCGGATCCGTTGTCCGGCGGACAGCCCCGAGTGTGAGCCACAGGAGCCGGTAGGCGCGGACGACGGCTGCAGCGGCAAGGACCTCGACCACTGGTTTACGGACGAGATTTTGCACCCGCGGCCAGCGCCCATTCCGCCCAAGCCCAAGCCTCCGCTGCGCATGGCCGACTTGCCTGCCGCCTGTCGTCACGTGCTGCTCGCGCCGTAATACCTCCCCCTGCTGTACCTCCTCCAGAAAGGGGTCTGAAAGGGGGAGGTCGGCTCGCGCCGATCTTATCGGGGCGAGCCGGGTGGGGGTCCAGCCGTTGCTGGCAACGCTCAACAGAGCGGGATGGCAAGACAGTCACCCCCACCCGCCAAGCAATTGCGAAGCAATTGCTGGCGGCCTCCCCCTTGCAGGGGGAGGTATCGCCCGCGGCTGCATGCTATGCATCGTGGCATCATGAGCAAACCGGACGCAACGATTTCAGCGAGCGAGCTCGAGCTCCTGCGCGAGCTCGAGCGCAAGGTGCTCTGGCTTGCAAGCTGGACCATTCATTATGCCAACCATGTGCGCGAGAATGTGGACGGCCTCAAGGTCGGGGGACACCAGGCATCCTCCGCCTCGCTCGCCAGCATCATGACCGCGCTCTATTTCCACGCTCTGCGTCCCCAGGATCGCGTGGCGGTGAAGCCGCACGCAAGCCCGATCTATCACGCGATCCAGTATCTGCTCGGCCGGCAGAGTCGCGAGAAGCTCGAGGCCTTTCGCGGCTACAAGGGCGCGCAGAGCTATCCGTCGCGCACCAAGGACAACGATGACGTCGATTTCTCCACCGGGTCTGTCGGTCTTGGCGTGGCGCAGACTTTATTCTCCAGCCTGGTGCAGGATTACGTGCGCGCTCACGGCTGGGGACTTAACCGACCCGAAGGCCGCATGATCGCGCTCGTCGGCGATGCCGAGCTCGATGAGGGCAACATCTTCGAAGCGATCCTCGAGGGCTGGAAGCAGGGCCTGCGCAATTGCTGGTGGATCATCGATTACAACCGCCAGAGCCTCGATGCGGTGATCCGCGAGGGCCTGTGGGCACGCTATGAAGCGCTTTTCGCGGCCTTCGGCTGGCGGGTAGTGATCCTGAAATATGGCTCGCTGCTCAACGAAGCCTTCGGCGAGGAGGGTGGCGAGAGGCTGCGCGCCTGGATCGACGCATGCCCCAATCAGCTCTACTCGGCGCTGGTGTTTCGCGGCGGGGCCGCCTGGCGCAAGCGGCTCCTGGACGAGATCGGCGACCAGGGCCCCGTTACGCGCCTGATCGAGCGCCGATCGGACGAAGAGCTTGCGCGGCTGATGACGAACCTCGCCGGGCATGATCTGCCCTCGCTGATCGAAGCCTTCGCGAAAGCGGATCAGGACCGGCCCGTTTGTTTCATCTGCTACACCATCAAGGGCTACGGGCTGCCGTTCGCCGGTCACAAGGACAACCATGCCGGCTTGATGACGCCCAAGCAAATGGAGACCCTGCGGGCGTCGATGAACATTCGGGCCGGCCACGAGTGGGACCGGTATGAAGGGCTCCGCCTGCCGCGCCCGCGGATCGAGGCATTCCTGCGAGACCTGCCGTTCGCGGCGGCGCCACGCCGGATCGAGGCTCCGCACATCGCCGCGCCGGCCGAGCTCTCTGCCAGCGTTGCGCCGGTCGTCTCGACCCAAGCCGGGTTCGGCGCGCTGCTCAATGAGCTCGCCCGCGGCACGTCCGAGATTGCCAAGCGCATCGTCACCACATCGCCCGACGTGACGGTATCCACCAACCTGGGCGCGTGGGTGAACCGGCGGGGCCTGTTCGCACGCGAGGCGCTTGCCGACACCTTCAAGAGCGAGCGGATACCTTCCACCTTCACTTGGGACTTTTCGCCCAAGGGACAGCACATTGAGCTTGGCATCGCCGAGATGAATCTGTTCATCCTGCTCTCGGCGCTCGGACTTTCGCACGTGATCAACGGCGAGCGGCTCATTCCGGTCGGGACGCTGTACGACCCGTTCATCCAACGCGGTCTCGATGCGCTCAATTATGCCTGTTATCAGGATGCGCGCTTCATTCTGGTGGGGACGCCTGCTGGGATAACACTCGCTCCGGAGGGCGGAGCGCATCAGTCCGTGGCAACCCCTCTCATCGGCCTCGGACAGGACGGCCTCGCTGCCTTCGAGCCCGCTTTCGTGGACGAGCTCGCCGTCATTCTCGCGTTTGCCTTCGATTATATCCAGCGCGACGCGGAGGCCGAGCCGTCCGAGCGCAACTGGCTGCGCGACGAGACCGGCGGCTCGGTATATCTGCGGCTTTCCACGCGGCCCATCGAGCAGATCAAACGCGCGATGAGCCCCGACTTGCGTCAGGCCATCGTCGATGGAGCCTATTGGCTGCGCAAGCCTGGACCGAACTGCCAGGTGGTGGTTGCCTATGCCGGTGCGGTTGCGCCCGAGGCCATCCAGGCAGTGGGGCTCCTGGCGGAGGATCGCCGCGACGTCGGTCTTCTCGCCATCACCTCCGCTGACCGCCTCAACGCCGGCTGGACCGCGGCGCAGCGTGCGCGGGAGCGCGGCCTCGTGCACGCCCGCTCCCATATCGAGCGCCTGCTCGCCGGCGTGCCGTCGCATTGCGGCATCGTCTCGGTTCTCGACGGTCATCCGGCGACGCTCGCCTGGCTCGGTGCCGTGCACGGTCACCGCACGCGGCCGCTCGGTGTGGAGCATTTCGGTCAGACCGGCTCGATCCCCGACCTTTACCGCCATTACGGCATCGACGCCGATGCGATCGTCAGCGCCGTTGCGGCGCTTACCCCGGGGCGGCCGATCCGATATCTTCGCGCGTTGGGATGATGCCCAAGTCGCGTCCAAGTCAAAGGCCCGGCAAAATAGGGCTCTCCAAACGACAGGAAATTGCCGGGATTTTTCAGCCTAGGTAGGAGGCTGACTTCGTCATGCCGGGCTTGACCCGCGCATCACGGCCGGCGCCGGGCGAGAGCCCGGCTACGATTCTGGCCAGGGGTTGGACCAACGGTCGGCGTAGGCGACCTCGGTGACGGGGCGGCGCGCCAGCGGACCGAACTTCCCCACGGGATAGCCGATGGGCATGAGGGCATAGGTGTCTATGTCGGCGGGGATGCCGAGGAGAGCTTTGAGCTCGCTCTCGTAGCGGATGTGATTGGTGGTGATCAGCGTCGCCAGACCCACCGCGCGGCATGCGAGAATGATGTTCTGCACCGCTGGATAGATGCTGGCCCCTCGAATGCGCGCGACATAGGCCTCCTCGTCGGCGTAGCGCGCCTGCACGTGCGTCGGCAGCGCAGCGCGTGGCGGCAACGGCACCCGCTGCATGCAGGGGATGAGCAGGACAGGCGCTTCTCCCATGTGGTCCCACAGATGAGATCCGGAGGACATGAAGCGCTGATACTGCTGTTCGCTCATGTGCGCGGGCCGCGCGCGGCTTGCATAGATCGCGCTCGCGATATCGGAAGCCTTGCGGTAGACAGCGCCGAGCTGCGCGCGCAGGCCGGCGTCACGCACCACCACGAACGACCAGCTCTGCGCGTTGCCCGCCGACGGCGCGCGAATGGCGGCGTCGAGAACCTTTGTGAGCAACTCTTTCGGCACGGGATCCGGCTTGAGGCGACGCAGCGCACGCGCCGAATACATGACTTCGAACAGCGAGATGTCGGTCACTGCCTTTCCTTCCATTCGACGCGTCCGGGGCATGGCGCGCATTTGCTGCAACCTGACTGGGTACCGCGGGTCAGCCATCGAGCGGTTTCAGCCCAGCTCGATGGTGTAACCCGCCGTTCGGGTTCGGACGCGTTCCCCTTTGCGGTGAGCTACGCCTGCGTGTCCATGGGAGGCGTAGGATTGCTTTGAGGTTGTTGTGCGGACAAAGTAGCGCCAATCCGTGGGAGAGACCCGCGATGAACGTGATCACCACCCCGCCCATGGTGGAGCAGGGCGAGCAGGATGCCCTGCTCGCGACGATCGACCGCTGGCTGGAGCGCGAGGTCGAGCCGGTGGTGAAGGAGCACGACCATGCCGATCGCTGGCCCGCCAAGATCGTCGGCGAGATGCGGGAGCTCGGTCTGTTCGGCGCGACCATCGGCACCGCCTATGGGGGACTGGGTCTGCCCGCCGCCGCGTATGCGGAAATCGTCATGCGCATTTCCGCGGTGTGGATGGCGATCACCGGCATCTTCAATTCCCACCTGATGCTGGCGCTTGCCATCGAGAGGTTCGGGACCGAGCGGCAGAAGCGAGAGTGGTTGCCAAAGCTTGCGAGCGGCGAAATCCGCGGCGGGCTCGCGCTCACCGAGCCCGATGCCGGCACCGACCTCCAGGCCATCCGCATGACCGCGCGGCGCGAGGGCGGGCACTATGTCATCAACGGCACCAAGACGTGGATCTCCAACGGGGTCGAAGGCTCCTGCTTCGCGCTCCTGGTGAAGACCGATCCCAAGGCGGAGCCGCGCCACAAGGGAATGGGCCTTTTCATCGCACCGAAGCAGGCCGGCTTGCGGGTGGGGCGCAAGCTGGAGAAGCTCGGCTACAAGGCGATCGATTCCGCGGAGTTGGTCTTCGAGGACTATCGCGTTCCTGCCGACCACCTCATCGGCGAGGTGGACGGGCAAGGCTTCTACCAGGCGACCAGCGGGCTCGAGCTCGGACGCATCAACGTCGCCGCGCGCGGAGTGGGCATCGCCGAAGGAGCGCTGCGGCTCGCGACCCGGTACGCGCAGATCCGCCGCACCTTCGGCAAGCCGATCGGCGAGCATCAGGCGATCGCGCTCAAGCTCGGCGAAATGGTGACGCGCGCCCGCGCCGCGCGCCTGCTCACGCTCGATGCCGCGGCCGCATTCGATCGCGGCAAGCGCTGCGACATGGAAGCGGGCATGGCCAAGTATTTCGCCTCGGAGGCGGCGCTCACCAACAGCATCGAATCGCTGCGGATCCATGGCGCCTATGGCTATTCCAAGGAATACGACATCGAGCGGCTCTATCGCAACGCGCCGCTTACCTGCATCGGCGAGGGCACCAATGAGATCCAGCGTCTGATCATTGCCAGGCAGTGGCTCGAGCGGAGCGGCGAGCCATGAGGCCGCTCGCCGGCATGCGGGTGATCGCCGTGGAGCAGTATGGCGCGGCACCCTATGGCACCATGTTCCTGGCGGAGCTCGGAGCCGAGGTGATCAAGGTCGAGCACGGGGCGACCGGCGGCGACCCGGCGCGTCACGTCGGCCCGCATCGGCTCGGGCCTGATGACAGCCACTATTTCCAGGCCTGGAATCTCGGCAAGCGCAGCATCACGCTCGACATCAAATCGGACGAAGGACAGCGGCAATTGCACGCGCTGGTCCGCCGGGCCGAAGCGGTGGTGAACAATCTGCGCGGCAGCCTCGCGGCGCCTCTCGGCCTCGACTACGCGGCCCTCGGCCGCATCAACCCGGCGGTGGTCTGCCTGCACATCTCGGCCTACGGCCGCGACAACGAGCGCGCGGACTGGCCGGGCTACGATTATCTGATGCAGGCCGAAGCGGGGCTGATGAGCCTCACCGGCGAGCCGGAAGGGCCGCCGGCACGGGTGGGTGCCTCGATCGTCGATTCGCTCACGGGGCTCACCGGCATCGTCGGTCTGCTCAGCTGCGTAATGCAGGCGCGTCGGACCGGCCGCGGCTGCGACGTCGACACCTGTCTGTTCGATGTCGCCATGCACCAGCTCACCTACTCCGCGCTGTGGTACCTCAACGAAGGGCAGGTCTCGGAGCGCTTGCCGCGCAGTGCGCATCTCTCGCTCTCTCCCGTGCAGACGTTTCCGACCGCCGACGGGTGGGTTTTCGTGATGTGCATGACCGAGAAGTTCTGGCGCATTTTATGCGACGCGATCGGGCGGGCGGACCTGCCGCACGATTCTCGTTTCGCGACGCCGGAAAGCCGCCGCGAGAACCGCGAGACGCTGAGCGCGTTCCTTGACGCGGAGCTGCGCAGGCAACCGACCGACCACTGGCTCGCGCGGCTCGCCGGCAAGATCCCGATCGCGCCGGTCTACGACCTCGCCCAGGCGCTGGATGCGCCGTTCACCAGGCGCACCGGCATGCTGCGCAGCGTCGCGCATCCGGCGCGACCCGAGCTGCGCGTCCTCGCCAATCCGCTGAAGCTCGACGGGGTTCGTCCGCAACAGCGCGCCTGCGCGTCTCTAGGCGCGGACAACGCGCTTCTTCCGTCGCCGGAGGCCGCGAGCCCATGAAGCTCGATGGCCTCAATGTCATCGACTTGGCCTGGTTTCTGCCCGGGCCCTTCCTCACCATGACGCTTGCCGATCACGGCGCCGAGGTGATCAAGGTCGAGCCGCCGGACGGAGATCCCGGCCGCCGGATCGCCCCCATGGACGCGCGCACGAGCGCGTTCTTCCGCAATCTCAATCGCGGCAAGAAAAGCGTGGTCGTCGATCTGAAAACCACCGCTGGGTGCGAGGCGCTGCTCCGCCTGTGTGACCGTGCAGACGTGGTGGTGGAGTCGTTTCGGCCCGGCGTGGCGCGCCGGCTCGGCATCGACTCCGAGGCGGTGCGCGCCCGCAATCCCCGCATCATCTATTGCTCCATCAGCGCGTTCGGCCAGGACGGCGTGTACGCTGCGCGGCCGGCGCATGACCTTGCGCTCGAAGCAATGACCGGCGTGCTTGGCCTGACCTTGGGCGAGGACGGCCGGCCCGCCGTTCCCGGCATTCCGATCGCCGACCAGGTGAGCGCGCTGCAAAGCCTCTCGGGCGTGCTGATGGCCCTGTTGCGACGGCAACAGACCGGACGTGGGGACTACCTCGACATCGCCATGCACGATTGTCTGCTCGCCGCATCCGCCAATGTGATGGGATGGGTGACGGACGGCTGCCAGCCCGTGGTCAAGCATCAGCGCAATACCGGGGGCTCCGCTTTCTACTACATCTATGACACGCGCGACGGCCGGCAGCTCGTGCTGGCGGGACAGGAGCCCAAGTTCGTGCACAACCTGCTGCAGGCACTCGGCCGCGTTGATCTCGCGCCACTCTGCTTGCGCGGTCCTGGCCCGCACCAGCAGCCCGTCATCGAGTTCTTGCGCGAGACGTTTCGCAAGCGCAGCCTTCCCGAATGGATGAATTACCTCTCGGGACTGGATGTCTGCTTCGCCCCGCTGAACACGCTGCCGGAAGCATTCGACGATCCCAATCTGCGCGCGCGCGCGATGCTGCTTGCCGACGAAGCCGGACGCCGCCACATCGCGCCGGCCATCCGCTTTCGCGACGAGCCGGCTGAGCCGGTCTTGCGCGAGCCGCTTCTGGGCGAGCACACGGCGGAGATTCTGACGCGGATCGGGATGGATGAAGAGGCGCCGCACCCGGCAAGGGGGTGAGCCGGTAATCTGCGGGCCGGCAATTGCAGGAACAGTTCCGCCCTACAGGCTATGGGATCGATCTGTTTGCACGTGCGTTTGTTTGGTGTGCGACTTGGGGAGGGCACGCGTGCACCAGGTCCGGCGGCTCTGGTCACGCGTGCTTCAAGACTACCCGCCGCCAGGAGGAGCAAGCATGCCGGAGAAGCGCATCATCGAGAAGGCGCGCAAGGACAAGCGCGCAGGCAAGGCGCCGAGCACCCAGGCAGGTGAATTCGTGCACGAGGAGATCCGCAAAATCCGCCGCGGCGAGCATGGCGCCAGGTCGCCGGAGCAGGCGATAGCGATCGGCCTCTCCAAGGCACGGCGCGCGGGCGTTGGCCTGCCTTCGCCGAAGAGGGGCCGGGTCAAGGCGCGCACCCGCAGGAGCGCCAAATACGCCTATGAAGCCGGCCAGCACAAGAGAGAGACCCAGCGGCGGCCGCGGGTAGCTCGCGCGGTCAAGCGGGTGCTCGAGCATGAGCCGCGCAGCACAGTCTCGCGCGGGCCGCTTTCACGTCATGCCAGGCGCGCGGCCGCGCACCGCAGCCGCTCCGACCGCCGCACCGCGGCGCGCAAAGCGGTACGCACCAAGGGCGCGCGCGGCCGCTCCAGCGCCGCACACAAAGCCGCGCGCACGCGAGCGCGTCGCGCGCGCTGATTTTGGTGGACGCATAATTCCGCAAACGTCCGAGCAGTGCGACGTTGTAGCGGCGGGTTTGAAACCCGCCCCTACAAGCTACCGGCCGATGATGCCTGCATCAGCGCCAAGGCAGTGCGGGCATATATCTTGGCGCAGTCGATCACGTCCTGCTCGTTCACGTAGTCGTCTATGCCCGCTGAGAGCGTAGGCTGCGGGCCGTAGCAGACGGCTGGAACGCCGAGGTCGCGCCAGCGGCGCGCATCGCTGCCTGGAAGGCGCACGACGAGCGCGGGCCTCTCTCCGCGCACGTTTTGCACAGCTTGGCCGAGAGCGAGCGTCAGCGGATTGTCCAGCGCGGTCCAATTGGCGTCCCAGGACTTCACGACTCTGATGTTCATGTTGCCGCCGGCATCCGCTTCCGCGGCGTGCTTGCGGATCATCGCCTCGCAGGTCTCCGCGCTGATTCCCGGCGGGAGCCGAACATCGAGCGCCGCCCGCGCGTCCGGCGCCACCTGGCTGCGCACGGTGCCCGCCGCAATGGTCCCGGCATTGAGCGACAGGCGCAGGCCGAGGTTGCCCTCGCCGCCGCTGACGCCTTCGAGCTCGCGCGGCAGCGTCGCGTAGATGTCGTTCATGGCATCGAGGCGGGCCAGCAGGGACGCAAGCCGCATGACAGCCGTCTGCCCGCGCATGGCGCGCGAGGCATGCCCGCCGGGCGCACGTGCCTCGATGTCGAGCCAAAGGAGTCCTTTCTCGGCCGCCGCAAGGCCCATGAAACCCGGCCCCTCGCCGCTGACGAGGAAATCGCCGGCAAGGTCGGGGCGCGCGCGCAGCAGAAACACGGTGCCGCGCTCGCCGAACATGACCTCGTCGGAGACGGCGGTCATGCTCAGCCGCCCGCTCCAGACATTGCGATGTCGGTGCAGGACCGCGCTCGTCACGCACATGGCGGCGAGCGCGCCCTTCATGTTGCCGAGACCCAGGCCGTAGAGGCGGCCGCCGCGGCGGGTGAGGCGGAACACCGGCACGCTCCAGGCGCCCTCGTCGCCCGCCTCCATGGTGTCCATGTGGGCGTTGAAGACGACGTGGCGTCCGCCGGACGCACCCGCAATCTGCGCCAGCACATTCGGCGCCTCGTCGTCCGCTTGGATGAGCTCGCTCGCCACGCCGTTCGCGCCGAGGTAGCGGCGCACGACCTCGGTCACTTGGGCGGTGCGGCCCGGAGGATTGACGCTTTCGGCGGCTACGAGCGCTCCGCACAGGGAGATGAGCTCCTCGCGCGCGGCGTCGATCTCGGCAGATACGGTCGCGGCGAGATCCGAGACCTTGTTCATATGTCCGGGAAACCTTTGATCGGATGATGCCGCGGCGTTTTACACCGGGATGCCCGGCCATGACGACCCGCGGATTTCGACATCAGCCGACATCTCATGAAAGAACATCATCGGGCCGACGCCCGACTATGGCGCGCCAGGTATCGGGATCCGTGGCGCCTTCCGTGCCGATGACGAGGACACGGCTTTCGCCGTCGAGGCCCAGATCGACGCGCGCCCTGGTGTCGGCGCACGCGAGCAACAGCGCGGCCAATCCTGCCACCCCCGATTCTCCGGCGACGATCGGAGCATCGCCGCAGCGCCCTTCCGCCAGGAGGCGCATGCAATCCGCGGCGGCCGCATCGTCGATGCTTACGCAAGCGTCGGCGCCGGGGCCGAGAATTGCCCAGGCGAGGGGGGAGACCTCGCCACAGGCGAGCCCACCCATGATGGTGTCGAGCGCCCCTTCCGCCGGAGTCGGGCGACCTGCATGCACACTGCGCAGGATGCAGTCGGCAGAATGCGGCTCGACCACGACGAGGCGCGGGCGCGCGCTGCCGCAGCGCTCCCAGAGATACGCGCAAGTGGCAGCCGCGAGGCCGCCAACGCCGCCCTGCACGAACACGTGTGACGGCACGCCGGCGCACTGCGACAGGGCCTCATCAGCGATCAGACAATAACCTTGCATCACGTCGCGCGGCGCCTCGAAGCTGCCGTCAGCGGAGGTGTCGGACACCACGTGCCAGCCCTGCGCCGCGGCGTCCGACGCGGCTTTGCGTACCGCGTCGTCGAAGGTGCCGTCGATGCGGCGCACCTGCGCGCCGTAAGCCTCGATGGCGCGGGAGCGTCCTTCGCTCACCACGCCGGGCATGTAGATCACGCAGGCACAACGGAAAGTGCGGGCGCCCCAGGCGACCGAGCGCCCGTGGTTGCCGTCGGTCGCGCAAGTGACGGTCACGCGCGAGGTGACATCGGAGCTCCCGCCGCAAGCGAGATCGCGCGAGGAAACCGCGGCGTGCGTCGTTGCGAGGATGTGGCGCCGCAGGACCTCGAGCACGGCATAGGCACCCCCCAGCGCCTTGAAGCTGCCGATGCCGAAGCGCTTGCCTTCGTCCTTGTAGAGGATCTCGCCTAGCCCCGCCCGGGCGGCAAGCCTCGACAGGCAGCGCAACGGAGTTGGCGCATGGCCCGGCCAGGACGTGATCTCGCGCTTGGCCTGGGCGAAGGCGGCAAGGCTCAGGATTTTTTCGCGGCCGTCCTCGCCGAAGGCGCGCGCGCGTGCCGCGCGCTGATTGAGGACACAGTGGAGCCCCGTGGAGTTCAGCATTTCACGTCATGCGTAGCCCGGATCGCGCCTGCGCAATCCGGGGAGAGCCTTCCCGGATGGCGCGAAGAGCGCCATCCGGGCTACGAACCCGGCCTGCTGTCAAACGATTGCAAGCGTGGAGCTGCGCAGGTCGGTGATGAGCATGCACGAGGGCGCGTGCGTAATGCACAGCGGCGGCTTGGCGTTCTTGAGCGCGAGCTGGGGGGTGAGCCCACAGGCCCAGAACACCGGCAGCTCGTCGGCGGCAACTTCGGGGTCGCCGACGTCCTGGTAGCGCTGGCTCAGATCGACCCCGATCGCCTCGGGGTTGCCGATATGGATCGGGGCGCCGTGCACGTTGGGAAAACGCGACGTGATCTGCACGGCGCGGATGGCATCGGCCGGTTGGAACGCGCGCATGGTGACCATGAGCGGCCCCCGGAACGGCCCGGCCGCTACCGTCTCGATGGTGGTTTGATAGACCGCCGCCACGTTGTTGCGCTCCAGAAACCGCAGCCGCAGCCCGGCCTGGACGAGGGCCTCCTCGAAGGAGAACGAGCAGCCGAGCGCAAACGTGACGAGGTCGTCGCGCCAATACGCGCTGATGTCGGTGACCTCTTTTACGAGCTCGCCGTGCTCGAACACATGATAGCGTACGATATCGCTGCGGATATCGAGATCCTCGGCAAGCGTGGGCAGATGCGGATCGCCGGGGTCGGAGCGCGCCAGCAGCGGGCAGGGCTTGGGATTGCGCTGGCAGTAGAGCAAAAAGTCCTCGGCGAAGGCGCGGGGCAGGATGCAGATGTTGGCCTGCACGCGTCCCGGCGCGATGCCCGCGGTATAGCCGCGGTAGCGACCGGAGCGGATGGCGTGCCGCGCCGCGCGCGGATCCCGGCGGTCGAAGCCGGTCGTCAAGGAGTCGTCTCCCCGTCGCCCATGCGGGCGTTGCAGTTCCGCGCCGGACATCACATCACCCGACAGGTTTGACTTGCAGCATGCGGCATTGTGCAACGCCGCCCCTGCTGCGGGGCGGTATACCAAAGCGAATCCACGCTTGTATACTCGCTGCCACGGACGAGAGCTCGTAGGGGCGGGTTTCGCACCCGCCCCTGCCTGCGGAGACAGTCGAGGCGTTGTTGGAAGGGTGATGATGAGCTCTGGATTACGCACCGCGGTATGCGGGTCGTTCGTAGCAGCGTGTGCGCTCGTTGCCGGGACGGGCGCGCAGGCCGCCGAGAACGTCACCCTGATCACGGACTTCGGGTTCAACGGCCGGCACGCGTATTTCTTTGTCGCCCTGGACAAGGGCTACTACAAGGCTGCGGATCTAGACGTGAAGATCGTCCGCGGCCAGGGCTCGGTCGATGCCATCCGCCAGGTCGGCGCCAACAACGCGACAGTCGGCTTTGCCGACGCGGGATCGCTGGTGCTCTCGCGCGCCAACGATCAGATTCCGGTCAAGCTGGTCGCGATCGTCTATGCCAAGCCCCCGCAGGCGGTGTTCTGCCGGGAGGACTCGGGCCTCAAAAAACCCAAGGATCTCGAAGGTGCGTCCATCGCCAATCCGGCGGGAGGCGCGACTGTCGACATGTTTCCGGTCTATGCCAAGGCGGCCGGCTTCGATGCCAGCAAGGTCAAATGGATCGTCGCGGGGAGCGACTCGCTCCCCGGGCTGCTCGCGAGCAATCGGGTGCCGTGCGTCGGGCAGTTCACCGTCGGCGAGCCGCTCCTGCGCATGCAGGCCGCCCCGGCAAAACTGGTGCGCTTCGCCTTTGCCGATGCCGGGGTGAGCTACTACGGCAATGGCATCGTTGCGACCGACGCCACTATCGCCGCCAAGCCGGATGTGGTCCGCCGGTTCGTGGCGGCGACCATTCATGGCATGCGCGACGCCTTTGCCAGTCCCGAGGAGGCCGGAGCGATCATGCACAAATACCACCCGACCGTTGAGGTCGCGGTGGCAAAGGGCGAAACCGAGGCGGTGGCGGAGCTGGCCCAGGTCCAAGGCCGCGAGCTGGGGCTGGTCGATCCGGCGCGCATGGCGGAGACCATCGACGTGATCAAGAGCGTGTTCACACTCAAGCACCCCGTGAGCGTCGAGGACGTCTTTGTACCGGGCTTCGTGGGGAAGGGTTCGTGACGGATGCAAGAGTCGCGGTCCCGGACCTTGTTTCCAACTCGTATTTTCCAGCGATTGCCGCGATCGAGCTGGGCCTCTTCACCAAAGAGGGCCTGACAGCTTCGCATGAGCTGATCTTTCCCAACTACAAGGCCTACGAGGCCCTGCGCGACGGACGGGTCGACTTCGTCGCGGGGCCGGCGCACGTGCTGTTCCGCGCATTCCCGCAGGGCCGCGGCGCCATGCTCGTGGCGGCACTGTCCCAGGGCATGTACTGGCTCCTGGTCATGCGGGCGGAGCTTGCGGTCACCCCGGGAGATGTGAATGCCGTCAAGGGACGAACCATCGGCGCGGCCCCGCTGGTCAGCGAAGGCCTCGAGCGCCTCCTTATCGATGCCGGCCTCGACCTTGAACGCGACAAGGTGCGCATCGTCGGCGTGCCGGGCACCAGCGAGCCCGGGGTCTCCTCCGGGGTCGCCGCCGCCAAGGCTCTCGAGGAGGGAAAGCTCGATGGCTTTTGGGCGAACGCCATGGGTGCGGAGAATGCGATCCGCCGCGGCATCGGTAAGGTCGTGTTGGACGTGCGCCGCGGGCTCGGCCCCGTTGCGGCTTTCCACTACACCATGCCGGTGTTGGCCACGTCCGCGCGGCTGGTCCAGCAAAGTCCTGAGATCGCGGCCGCGGCCGTGCGCGCGGTGGTGAGCGCGCAACGCACGATCAAGGCGGATGTCGGACTCGCCACCAAGGTGGGTCGTGCCCTGTTCCCACCGGCCGAGGCCGAAGCGATCGCCGCCGTGGTGGAGCGCGATCTGCCGTTTTATGACGCGACGATCTCGCCGGCGGCGATTGCGGGACTCGATCGCTTCGCGCGGGCCACCGGCCTGCTCGATGCTCCGGTGGGGTACGATGCGCTGGTCGCCACCCAGTTCTGCCCGCTGTGGGCTGGCCAAAGTCAACAATGACGCTCTCCCGCGCCATGTTGCTTGGCGAACCATCGACCCAAATTCTACCGCCATGTCTTAAACCCGCTGGCATTTCGTGGCTGCCTCGCCTAGAGTGGCAAGGCTATCGCCGCGGGAGAGATCGGCTTGTGCCGGCGCCGAAGGAGCAACCGCCCCGGAAACTCTCAGGCAGACGAACCCGGCATAGCGCAGGAGACTCTGGAAAGAGGCGTGTGACACGCCCGCCGACGGGATAACGTTCTCAGGCAAAAAGACAGAGGGGGCACCAGCGGTCGACCAAGGTCGATTGGAGGTGCTCCGATGTCGCTTCAGCCTTCCCCCGCCGGCCCGCCATTGCGGCGCACGCCGCTTTATTCCCTGCATCGGGAGCTCGGCGCGCGTTTCGTCCCGTTCGCCGGCTACGAGATGCCGGTCCAGTTCCCCACGGGCATACTGAAAGAGCACCTTCACACCCGCGCCGCGGCAGGCCTGTTCGACGTATCGCATATGGGCCAGCTTGCGATTTATGCGCGCCGCTCCCCCGAGGACGCCGCGCTTGCGCTCGAAAGTCTGATGCCCATTGACGTCCTGGGTCTCGAGCCTGGGCGCCAGCGCTACGGCTTCTTCACCAATGCCTCGGGCGGCATCCTCGACGACTGCATGGTCGCCAATTCCGGCGAGCATTTTTTGCTTGTCGTCAATGCCGCGTGCAAGCGGGCGGACGAGGCGCACCTTCGCGCAACGCTGTCCGGGCGCTGCATCATCGAGCGCCGGGACGCGCGCGCGCTGCTCGCACTGCAGGGGCCGCTGGCGGAGAGCGTGCTTGCCGGATTTGCTCCCGCTGTCGCCGGCATGCGCTTCATGGACGTGCGGCACGAAACCATCACCGGCGCTGACTGCATCGTCTCGCGCTCCGGCTATACCGGCGAGGACGGATTCGAGATCAGCATTCCTTCGGCGCAAGCGGAGGCATTTGCACGCAAGCTCCTGGAGGACCGCCGCGTGGCGCCGATCGGGCTCGGCGCGCGCGACAGCCTGCGCCTCGAAGCGGGCCTGTGCCTCTACGGCTCCGATCTCGATGCAAGCACCACGCCGGTCGAGGCGGGCCTGGAATGGGCGATCCAGAAAAGCCGGCGCTCGGGCGGCGCTCGCGCCGGCGGCTTTCCCGGCAGCGAGCCGATCCTGCATGAGCTCGCCCGCGGAAGCGCGCGCCGGCGCGTCGGCCTGCGCTCGCAGGAGCGAACGCCCGTGCGCGGCGGGAGCAAGCTTTACGGTGGCGCGCAGGACCAGACTCCGCTCGGATGCGTGACCTCCGGCGGCTTCGGCCCGAGCGTCAATTCGCCCGTCGCCATGGGCTATGTGCCGCGCGCAGCGTCCGCGCCCGGTACCGTGGTCTTCGCAGACGTCAGGGGAAAACGCGTGCCCGTAGACGTCACCGAGCTGCCTTTCGTCAGTCTCGACTACAAGCGTCGGCAATCGTAGGGGCGGGTTTCAAACCCGCCCCTGCATGCAGGCGGACCGGAGTGAAATGGAGCATGAGATGCTGAGATTCACCGAGGACCACGAGTGGGTGCGCATCGACGGCGACGTTGCCACGGTGGGGATCACGCCGTTCGCGCAGGAGCAGCTGGGGGATCTCGTATTCGTGGAAGTGCCGGAGGCGGGGCGCGCCGTGGAGCGCGGCGCCGCGGCGGCGGTGGTCGAATCAGTGAAGGCCGCCTCCGATGTGTATGCCCCGATCAGCGGCGAGGTGATCGAAGGCAATGCGGAGACCGTGAAGGAGCCGAGCCTGGTCAATTCCGATCCCATGGGAAAGGGCTGGCTGTTCAAGCTGCGGATCAAAAATGCTGCCGAGATCGACACGCTCATGGGCGAGGATGCGTATCAGCAGCTCACCGGCTGATGGTTCGGCTGCGTCGTCACGGCCGGACGTGACGGTGCAAACGATGACGCTGCAGGTTTCAACAGGTTCTGGCGACGATGCGCGATAGAACTTTTGTCCAGGTGCTCGAAGAGAACGGATTTGCCGCGCGTCACATCGGAGTGTCCGCTGCCGACCTCCCTGAGATGCTCAACGCAATCGGAGCAGCGAGCCTCGATCAACTGATCGCGGAGACGGTTCCAAAGGACCTCCGGCAGCGCGAAGCCCTCGATCTCGGCGGGGCGCTCTCCGAGCACGAGGCCTTGCACAAGCTGCGCTCCATTGCCGGCAAGAACAAGGTGCTGATCTCGATGATCGGTCAGGGATACTACGGCACGATCACGCCCGCCGTGATCGCGCGCAACATTCTGGACAATCCGGCGTGGTACACGGCCTACACGCCGTATCAATCCGAGATCAGCCAGGGCCGGCTCGAGGCCCTGCTCAATTTTCAGACGATGATCGCGGATCTCACCGGTCTCGAGATCGCCAATGCGTCGCTGCTCGACGAGGCCACCGCCGCGGCCGAGGCGATGGCCATGGCGCGGCGCGTGGCGCGCTCGCAGGGGCAGGCTTTCTTCGTCGATCGCGATTGCCTGCCGCAAACCATTGCGGTGGTGCGCACCCGCGCCGCGCCGCTGGGCTGGCGCATCATCGTGGGCGATCCGTTCATCGATCTCGATCCGAACGCGGTATTCGGGGCGCTGTTGCAGTATCCCGGATGCTCCGGGGAAATCCGCGATTTCCGGCCGGCAATTGCTGCCCTGCATTCCGCGGCTGCGGTTGCGGTGATGGCGGCCGATCCCCTGGCGCTCACCCTGATAACTCCGCCCGGCGAGCTTGGCGCCGACATCGCGGTCGGCTCGACCCAGCGCTTCGGTGTGCCGATGGGCTACGGCGGACCGCACGCGGCCTACATCGCAACGCGGCCGGCATATCAGCGCTCGCTGCCCGGCCGGCTGGTCGGAGTGTCGGTGGACAGCCGCGGGCGTCCCGCTTACCGGCTCGCGCTGCAGACGCGCGAGCAGCACATCCGCCGGGAGAAAGCGACCTCGAACATCTGCACCGCCCAGGTCCTGCTCGCGGTGATGGCCTCCATGTACGCGGTCTATCATGGGCCGGAAGGACTGAAAAAAATTGCGCGGCGCGTGCACCACAGCGCGTCGACACTGGCCGGCGGATTGAAGGCGCTGGGCTGGACGGTCGCACCGGGGCATTTCTTCGACACCATCACGGTAGGCGTGGGCGAGCGTCAGGATCAGATCCAAAGACGCGCGGTCGAAAACGGAATCAATCTGCGCCGTATCGCCACCACGGACGGTGAGCGTTGCATCGGCATGAGCTGCGATGAGACGACCACTCCTGCCGTGATCGAGGCGGTCTGGCGCTCGTTCGGGAGCTTTGCCGGGGGGCGCGCGGCTGCGGAAATCTCCTGCGCGAGTCTCGCACGGCAAGACTTCGATGCGCTGCCGGCGGCATTGCAACGGCAGAGCGCGTTTCTCACACATCCCGTTTTTCATCGGCATCGCTCCGAGACCGAGATGCTGCGCTACATGCGCCGTCTTGCCGGTCGCGATCTCGCGCTCGACCGCAGCATGATTCCCCTGGGCTCCTGCACCATGAAGCTCAATGCGACCGCCGAGATGATCCCGCTCAGCTGGCCGGAATTTTCCGGGCTGCATCCCTTCGCACCGGCGGACCAGGCGCAAGGCTATGCGGAGATGATTGCCGATCTCTCGGCCAAGCTCTGCGCGATCACCGGCTTCGATGCGGTCTCCTTGCAGCCCAACTCCGGCGCGCAGGGCGAATATGCAGGGCTCCTTGCCATTCGCGCGTATCACAGCAGCAAGGGGGAGCCACAGCGCAACGTATGTCTCATCCCGTCATCCGCCCACGGCACCAATCCGGCGTCCGCGCACATGGCCGGCATGGAGGTCGTGGTCGTGGGCTGCAACGCGCGCGGTGACGTGGATCTCGCCGACCTGCGCGCCAAGGCCGAGAAGCACACCCAAAATCTGGCCGTGCTGATGATCACCTACCCGTCGACGCACGGGGTGTTCGAGCCGCAGATCCGCGCGATGTGCGATATCGTGCACCGGTGCGGGGGACAGGTTTATCTCGACGGCGCCAATCTCAACGCACAGGTCGGACTGGCGCGGCCGGGCGACTACGGCGCGGACGTGAGCCATATCAACCTGCACAAGACTTTCTGCATCCCCCATGGCGGCGGCGGGCCGGGGGTCGGCCCGATCGGCGTGAAGGTGCATCTTGTCCCGTTCCTGCCGGGGCGCGGCGACGCATCCGCCGAGGATAGGGGCGGCGGCCCGGCGCGAGTGGGGCCGGTAGCGGCGGCGCCGTTCGGCTCGGCCTCGATCCTCTCCATCTCCTGGATGTACATCGCGCTGATGGGGGGCGAAGGGCTTACCGCTGCAACGGCAGCGGCAATCCTCAATGCCAACTACATTGCTGCCCGGCTCGAGCCGCACTATCCCCTGCTCTTCACCGGCGCGCACGGTCGCGTCGCGCACGAGTGCATCCTCGATACGCGCCCGCTCAAAGAGGCCGCGGGCGTGTCGGTCGAGGACATTGCGAAGCGGCTGATCGATTACGGCTTTCACGCGCCGACCATGAGCTTTCCCGTTGCCGGCACGTTGATGATCGAGCCGACGGAATCGGAGTCGAGGAGCGAGCTGGATCGGTTCTGCGACGCGATGATCTCCATCCGCAACGAGATCCGGGCAATCGAGGACGGGAGAATGCCGCGCGAGAGCAACCCGCTGCGCAACGCGCCGCATTCGGTCCTGGATCTTGCGGACGAGAAATGGGACCGACCCTACACCCGGGCGCAAGCCTGCTTCCCCGTCCAAGCGCTGGAGGCGGACAAGTATTGGTGCCCGGTGAACCGCGTCGACAACGTCTACGGCGACCGCAATCTGTTCTGCTCCTGCCCGCCGGTCGCAGACCTGCAGGAAGCCGCGGAATGAGCGCAGTCGGGGCTGCGGCTGGAATGAGAGTGAGCGGGCGGGAGCGCGGCGCCGATAAACCCGATGCTGCGGGGCAATCCCTGGCTCTGGTCGTCGCGGCGGCCGGCAATTTCGCAGTCTCGGCGCTGGAGCGCCGGAACCGCCGTCGCCCCGCGCCGTTGCAAGCTACGGTTTAAAGCACCGCCAGATATTTCAGCAGCGAGATGATGCCGATGATGATCACGATTGCGCGCACGATCTGCTTGGCGCGCCCGTCGAGCGGCAGCAGGTTGATGAGATAAAGCACGAGAATGATCACCACGAAGGTGATCAGGATGCCAATCAGAGCACTCATTTCGTTTGCCCCTTGCGTTATCCGCGCTCGAGCTCCTGCACGGCGAGATCGGTCAGATCGTGCAACCGCGCGAGATCGGCTTCCCCGACCAGGCGAGGCCGCGTATCGATCAGGCACAGCGACCCGATGCAGCTTCCATCCTCCAAAATGAGCGGGGCGCCGGCATAGAAGCGGATCCGCGGCTCGTTCAGCACCAGCGGGTTGTCGGCAAAACGCGGATCCTTGAAAGTATCGGCCACGATCATCGGTTGGCGCTCGCCGACCACGTGAGCGCAAAACGAGGAATCCCGCGGAGTCTCCGCGATGTCGAGGCCGTGACGTGATTTGAACCACTGGCGGTCCTCGTCCACCAGGCTGACCAGTGCGATCGGGACGTTGAAGAGCGCGGCGGCGATCCGCGTGATCCGGTCAAACCTGTCCTCGAGCGGAGTATCGAGGACGTTGAGCGCGCGCAGCGCGGCTAACCGAGGCTCCTCGTCCTCCGGGACCACGGCCCGCGTCCAGTGACACGCGGTTCGCAACACCCAGGCGCGTACCTTGGTGCGAATGAAGCTTTCCGAGAAAGGTTTGATCAGCCAGTCGGTAACCCCCGCCGCCTCCCCGGATGCCGCATCCTGCCGGGAGGCGACGATCACCAACGGCAGCCCGGAATCCTGCCCTTCCATCCGGATCGCCCGGCATGCGGCCATGCCGTCGATCCGCGGAGGGTCGTGCTCGATGAGGGCAAGCGAGGGCGGATCCTCGCGGACCAGCCGTTCGAGCTCGTGGATGTCCGAGGCGAACTGCGGACGCAGTCCCTCGGCCCGGATCGCATTCGATAGCGCGCCGGCGGTAGCGGCATCGGCAATGTGGAGAAGCACCGAGCGTTCTACCAGCGCCGGCTCAACCGCTGCCGTGGCCGCAAACTGCCGGGGTGCATCCTCGTGCGCAGCGGCGTGTGCCGCTTTGAGATCGACGACCTGCCCCTCGGCGGCGGCAAAGACCTCGAGCCGTGATCCCGTTTGCAGCTTTGTCCGCGCATCTTCAACGAGATGGTCGAGCGCGGCATCGTCCCTGAAGGGATCGTGGTGCATGAGGGCAAGCCGCTTCACTCCCGCCTGTTGCGCCAGCCGCAACGCATACTCGATCGAGCTGTGCCCCCAGCCGATCTTGTCCAGATATTCATGCGCGGTGTACTGCGCGTCGTGGATGAGGAGGTCGGCTCCTCTTATGAATTGGGCATGCCGCAGATCCTGGCCGGTGATCTCGCCTTGTCCGCTTGCCAGCGCGCGCGCGTAGGGCTCGTGATCGCAGCAATAAACCACGGTGATCCCGTCCGCCTCCAGCCGATAGCCGAAGGTCAACGCGGAATGGTTCAGATACTGGGTTGAGATCCTGATATCGTCGATGACGAAACTGCCTTCGACCAGATCGTGATAGCGAACCGAGGCCTCGAACTGGTCGAGCGTGACCGGAAAATAGGTGTACTGCATCTGCCCCGCGAGCGTCTCCCGCAGGGACTGGCCGAGCCCCTTGGGACCATAGAGGTCCCACTTGCTGCCGGCGGCAAACAGCGGAGCAAAAAACGGGATGCCCTGGATGTGATCCCAATGAGTATGGCTGATCAGCACGTGCCCGTGCAGGCCCGAGCTGCCCGAGCCGATGAGCTTGTGGCCAAGCGGATGCGCGCCCGTTCCACAATCGAGGACCACGAGCGTTCCGCGCGCGGACCGTATCTCGACGCATGCCGTGTTGCCCCCGTACCGGATGGTGCCCGGTCCAGGGGTGGCGATCGACCCGCGAGTGCCCCAGAATTCAACGCGCACGCCGTCCTCGGTAGTTGGGCAGCTCCATGCAGGCTGCACGTTTCGCCGGCCTGCCGCAAGACATGTGATAAACATGGCGACAGACATGGCCCGGCGGTCGCCTCGCAGCTGCTGGGAGCGGGGATGCCCTTCACTCCACCTCGGAAGCTTCCGCGATCATCTTGCGCAGCCGCGCGGTGTCCGTCAGCACCATGGCACCGCGGCGCTTCTCCAGCAGCCCGGCACGCTCCAGCGCCTTGAGCTCCCGCGTGACCGATTCGCGTCTTATGCTCACGCGCGCCGCGAGGTCCGCGTGCACCGGCGGCGGTGAGACGAGGGCTTGCGCCGGCTTGGCCGTATCGGGCCGCGACAGGCGCAACAGCTCGGCATAGATGCGGTGTCGCGCGTCCAGTGTGCTGAACTCGTTGACCCGGTTCGACATGCTGCGCACGTACGACGCCAGCAGCTCGAGCAGCTGGTCGCAGACGTCGGTATGGGTGTGGACGGCCTTGCGGAAGACCGAGGCGGACATGCGCGCATAGCTCACATCGGTCACGGCAAGTATTCCGGAGGAGCGCGGCTTGTTGTCGATTGCCGCGATCTCGCCGAAGAACTCGCCGGGGTTGATCTCCCGCAGGAGGACCTCGCGGCCGGGGACCGACTGGATCTTGACCTGCAGCGTTCCGCTCACGACGAAGAACACGTCGTTGCTGGGATCCTCATAATCGATGACCCAGTGGTTATGCGTGGCGCGATGCCAGGAGCATTGGCTGTCGAGAAGCTCGATGCTCGCCGGGGTGAGCGAGCGAAACAAGCCGATCCTGGCGAGAGTTTCGATCTTGCGAATCATTGGGGCCCCGCCCCACAGGCGGTCCTATTTTGCCATTGCCTCGATCAGCGGCGCAACGTCCTCGCTCTGCTCGATCGACCACAGCCGATCGGCAAGCTCGTCGGCTGCATCCGCGCCGTGAACCGGAGCGACGAGACCTGCAAACTTTGCCCGCAGCCCCGCGTCGTCGAGCGGCACGATGCGCGAGCCCAGCGCCTCATCGGCCTGGCGCGTGAAGATGCCACGGGCGCTGGTCACCGTCACCCGCGCCGGCCGCAGCTGCGGATAGAGCTTGTCGATCTCGGGCGGCGCCGAGATGCTGATCTTGCGGGCAATCGCCGCGAATTCCGGACTGGCGCGCACCGCCGCATCGAAATGCTTGAACTCGATCGCGCGGAATTTGAGCGCGAGTCCGAGCAGATAGGGAAAGCTCAGCTGCGCGCTGGCGAAGTCATCCCAGCCGGTCCCGGCATGCTCTGCGGCTATGCGATAGGTCGCGACATCGATCCGCTCGACCTGCTCGGGCGCGAGGTTTTCCTCCCGCAGGATGCCGATCAGGGCTTCCACGGCCGGTTGGATATGGCGGCAGCACGGATACGGCTTGATGTAGCAGTCGGTGATGCCGAACGGGACCTTGGGCGGGAGCGCGACGGCGCGCGGCTTGCGGTCGCGGCCGAAGGCGAAAGCCTGCAGGAAGCCGTCATGCGCCTCGATGACCCCGGGCGGTCCCTCGATTCCCTGCTCGGCGAGGAGCGCCGCCTGCAGGCCCTCGCGCGACGCATGCCCGGCGTGCAGCCGCTTGATGTCGGCGCCGCCATTGACGAAGGCGAATAGTCCCGCGGCGCTCGAAGCCGCAATGCCGAGCGCGTTGGCGAGCTGATCGTGGGAGAGACCCCGCAGCTTGCCGGCAGCCATGACCGCACCGAATACGCCCACCGCGGCAGCCGGATGGAATCCGCGCTGGCGCAGATCGGGATGGCAGGCGCGGCCGACGGCAATCTCGGCTTCATAGCCCGCGACCAGCGCCTCGATCAGCTTGGCTCCGTCGAGGCGGCGCTCATAGGCCAGCGCGAGCACCGCCGGCACCACGACGCAGCCCGGATGCACCGAGCCCTGCCGGAAGCCGTCGTCGAGCTCGATGCCGTGGGCGGCGGTGCCGCCGAGGAAGCTCGCATCCAGAAGGTCGGCGCGGCGTGAACGCCCCGGTACCGGGACCCGGCCCGGCGGGCGAAGTGCCGCGAGCATCGCCTCGGTGCGGCTGGCGACTTCTCCGCCGGCGCCCGCGATCATGACTCCGACCGTATCGAGCAAATGACGGCGCGCGTAATGGCGCACCTCCTCGCTCAACCCCGCGAAGCGCAGCTCGCGCACGAAGCTTACGATGGCCTCGCTGGCGCCGAGCGCGGGATGCCGCGGCTCGAAGGCTTCGGCGTGCGACATGGGCAAACCTCATCTGCGGCGATGGATCATCGCACATTTTTGAACATAGCGCATTCGCCGGGAGCTGGCCGCGTTATCCCTCGCCTCCGTGTTTATTTCAGCCGGACCAGTGCATCGAGTGCGATAGCTCCTTCGCCCTCGGGCAGCACCAGCAAGGGATTGATCTCGGCCTCGGCGATCGACTCGTCATGGGCAAGCTGGGAGAGCGCAACCAGAGCCCTCGCCAGCGCGGCGACGTCGCCTTTTGCCCGGCCACGATAGCCGCACAGTACCGGCAGGCTGCGCAGTTCTGCGAGCATCTCCCCGGCAACGGCCATGTCGATGGGCGCGAGACGCAGGCTGCGGTCGCGCTCGATCTCGGCGAGCAGGCCGCCGGCAGCCACCATGACCAGCGGGCCCACATCGCGGTCGACGCGATAGCCGATCAGCGCCTCGCCGACCCCGGACACCATCGGCTGGACCAGCACGCGGCCTGGCGACATCCCGGGCCGGTGCCGCTCGAGATTGCCCCGGATCTCGGCGATGGCGGCAAGCAAGCCGGCCGAGTCAGCTACATCGAGCGCCACGCCGCCGACGTCGCTTTTGTGGACGATGTCCGCCGAGAGAGCCTTGACCGCGACGGGATATGGAAACGGCAGGCAAGGCGCGACACTGATGCCGGCATCGAGCGCAATGGACGGCGCGCGCGCAATCCCGAGGCGTCCGAGCAGCTCGCCGGATGCCAGCTCGTCGAGAGCGCGCGGGCTCTCTCCTGTATGTGTAGGGGTGACCGAGACGGTGACGGGCACCGGGGCGTGCCGCGCAAGGGCCGCCGCGACGGCATCGGCGCACGCCTCGGGGGTGTGGAAATTCGGCACCCCCGCCCGGCTCAGCGCGGCCAAGGCGTCCAGAGCTTCGGGCACCAGGAAGACCGCGAGGGGACTGCCTCTTCCGGCGCACTCGATCAGCGGGCGCACGGTGGCCTGCGGATAATGCCGCGCCGAGGAGCCGATGGCGGCGAGCACGAGGTCGAATTCCGGCGCAGTCACCAGGATGTCGAGCGCCGCCTTCATGCTCTCGTAACGCGCGCCGGCGATGGTGAGATCGATGATGCGCGCCGGTTTGACCTCTATTCCCGCGGCAGCAAACCTTGCCAGGGTCGCGGGGCTCGGGGGCTCGATGTTGACGCCCCGGCGCGCGAGAGGGTCGACCACCATGGTTGCGCCGCCGGCCGTGGTGGTGACCACGCCGACGTTTGCACGCCGGGCGCGTTCGTGCGCGGCGGGCACCTGCGCGAGCAGCAAGGCGCCCTCGATCAGCCCTTCGAGGGTATCGACCCGGGCGATGCCGCACGCCTTGAGAAACGCATCCGCGATGTCGTCCTCGCCTGCGAGCGCGCCCGTGTGGGAGACCGCGAGCTCGCGCGCCGCGGCCGAGCGGCCGAGCTTGTAGGCGATCACCGGCTTGCCGGCTTGCGCCGCCGCCAGCGCGAACCGGCGCAGGGCATCGGCATGGCGCAGGGTCTCGAGAAACAGCATGTAGCCGTCGATATCAGGATCATCGAGGGCGACCTCGCAAATCTCCCCCAGAGAGAGATCGATCTCGTTGCCCACCGACGCCAGCGCGGCGAACCGCACCCCGCGCGCCTTGCCGCGCGAAAGCAGCGCGCCGATCATGCTGCCGCTGTGGGAGGCAACTAAGGTGCGGCCTGCCGGCAGCTCCCGCTCGTCCAATGCGGCATTGGCGGTGAGCATCGATCTGGTTCGCAGATCGACCACGCCGAGGCTCGATGGTCCGACAATGCGGATGCCGGTGCGCGCGCAGGCTGCGCGCAGCCGCGCCTCGCGCGCCAGACCCTCGCTGCCCACCTCCGCGAAGCCGTCCGCGAGCACGGTTGCGACCTTCACTCCGTGCTGCGCGCACTCTTCCACCGCGTCCACGGCGGCATCGGTCGGCAGCACGATGTAGGCATGCTCCGGGGCCTCGGGCAGCGCGGACACGCGCGGCCAGGCACGCTCGCCGAGCACCGTCTGGCGCCGGGAATTTATCGGGTAGACGCGGCCGGCGTAGCCCATCTGGCGGAGGAATTTCAGCGGTCGCCCCGCGGCCTTGGTCGCGTCGTCGGACTGTCCCACGATGGCGACCGCGCGCGGCGCGAACAGATATTGCGCCAGCGGTGACGATGTCATACTGGCGTCAGCGCGGCACGGAAGCGGTCGCGGCAGAAGGCGGCGTCGAGATTGCGCTTGAACGCGGGCGGCTCGGTCGGCTTGACGCGCGCCACCACGAAGGATGCGCCGTTGCTTTCGTGCAGCAGTCGCGCTCCCGCTGCGATCTCGCTTGCGCCCGAGACCGTGTGGGTGTGCTTGATTCCGCAGCCGGCCGCGATCTTTTCCAGATCGACGCCCAGGCTGGTATGGCTCTTCTGCCAGCCGGTCTCCCCGTAGTGTCCGTTGTCGACGCACAGGATCGCGAGATTTGGCGGGTCGATCACCGCGATCGTGGCGAGCGCGCCGATGCTCATGAGCAGCTCGCCGTCGCCGGTGACAACGAGCACGCGTTGTTGCGGTCGCGCGAGCGCGAGCCCGAGCCCCATCATGCACGCTGCGCCCATGGCGCCGCTGAGCGAATAGACATGGGGGCTGTCGCCGGTGACGGCGCCGACATCGCAGGCGGTGCCGCCCAGGCCGGCGATGATCAGAAAGTCCTCGTGCCGGCCGATGAGCGCGGGCACGGCCTCGCTGCGCTCCAACGCCACGCCGGCCGTCACGGTCGGGGAAAGCGGCGGCTTGCGCGGCATGATCGCCTCACAGCTCCGGTCAGAACGGCTTTGCGCCGATCAGGCGCTGGGAGAGCAGCACCGCCACGGCCTGCCCGCTCTTGAACACCATGGTGAGCGCGGCATTCATGGTCGCAACGACATCGGCGGGGTGCTCGATCCGCATGCAGATGACGCCCATGGCTGCGAGCACCGCCTCGGTCGCTTGTCCCATCGCGAACTGCCATGGATTTCCCTCGCCGAAATCGCCGCGCATGCTCACGAGCGTGAGGAACGGAAACCGACCGCCTTTGATCAGCGACAACATGTTGACGCAGTTGCCGACCCCGCTCGACTGCATCAGCAATACCGCGCGCGCGCCGCCGAGATCGGCGCCGGCGATGAGCGCCACGCCCTCCTCCTCCGTGGTCAGCGCAATGGACTGCACGTCCGGGTCGGCGAGCGATCGATCGATGAGGATGCTGTGACCGGCGTCGGGCACGTAGGCGATCTGCGTGATGCCGTTGCGGCGCAGCAGGACGTACACTTCATCCTGCCACCCGATGGCCGGCTGCGTTTCGACGACGGCATCCATTGTCAGCTCAATCCGCTTCGCCCGGCACGTTCACGATGGCGGACCAGTCTACCTGCATGATCACTCCGGTTTAAGGCCGACCGAGTGGATGAGCGCCGACCACTTGCTCTCCTCGCGGTCGATGACGGCCGCATGCTCCTCGGGCGTAGTGGGCTTGGGCTCGGCCCCTTCCTGCAGCAGCCGCTGCCTGACCTCCCCGGTTGCGAGCGCTGCGCGCAGGTCCCGGTTGAGGAGATCGATGATGGCCCGCGCAGTGCCGGCCGGAGCGAGCAGGCCGTAGCTCAGGACGGCGTCGAAGCCGGGCAGTCCCGATTCCGCGACGGTCGGAACGTCGGGCAGCGCGCTCGAGCGGCGCAAGGAGGTGGCGGCTAGCGCAACGATCAGTTTGGACTCGAGCGCCGCGCGCGAGACCGGGATGGGATTGAAGCCGACCTTCACAAAGCCGCCGGCGAGGTCGGTGATCAGCGCATTCGAGCCCTTGTAGGGAATCTGCTGAACGCTCACCCCGGCCTGCTGCGCGAACAGCACCGAGGCGAGATGATTGACGGTGCCGATGCCCGGCACCCCGACCTGGAACGGCGGGTTCGCCGTCCTCATCGTCGCGATCAGCTCGCGCACGCTGCGGATCTTCAGATCGGGATGCAGCAGCAGCAATGACGGCGCTGCGGCGATCAGTCCGATCGGGGCGAAGTCCTTGCGCGGATCGTAGCCCACATCGCGGTGCATGCTCGGGCCGGTGGCGAGCGTCGACGTGTAGCCGAGGAGGAGCGTGTAGCCGTCGGGCGGGCTCTTCGCCACCTGGCGGGTGCCGACGGTGCCGCTGCCGCCGGCCGCGCGGTTCTCGACCACCACCTGCTGGCCCAGCGATGCACCGAGCTTGTCCGCGACCGCGCGCGCCATGATGTCGTTGCTGCCGCCGGGAGGCAGCGGAACGACGAGCGTGATCGGCCGGCTGGGATAAGGCTGCGCGCCCGCCGGTGCGCCATCAAACAGAACGCATGGTGCCAGCGCGAGGAGAAGGCAGCAGTGCGGCAAGCTCGGTCTGCTCCCTCTCCCCGTTCTTACGGGGAGAGGGTTGGGGTGAGGGGCGCTGGAGGCCGATGCGAGAGTTGTGCCCCTCACCCCCGCGCTCGGCCCGCGCCAAGCGCGGGGAAAGGGAGCTGGCCGGTGTTTGCTGCATCGTTTGTGCATTAGCTCACGGCTTCCCCTGCTCACTGCGGCTTGATGCCGGCCGCCCGCACCAGATCGGACCACATCGCGAGCTCGCGGTCGATAAGCCTGGCGTATTCCGCGGGCGTGGTCGGCTCGGGGTCCGCGCCTTCCAGTGCAAGGCGCCGGCGAGCCTCTGCGCTCGACAGCGTCGTGTTGAGCGCACGGTTGAGCGTCTCGATCGCGGCAGCGGGCGTGCCGGCGGGGGCGGCAAGGCCCCAGCGCAGCGGGATCTCATAGCCGTCGAGCCCGGCCTCCGCCAATGTCGGCACCTCCGGGATGAGCGGCGAGCGCCTCGCCCCCGTCACCGCAAGCGCACGCATCGTCCCGGCAGCAATGTGCGCGTGGGCGTTGGGAACGGCGCTGATGAGGAGGCGGATGTGGCCGCCGAGCAGGTCGTTGAGTGCGGGGCCTGCGCCCTTGTAGGGGACATGGGTGAGCTTCATCCCGGTGCGATGCGCCAGGAGCTCCATGGTCAGATGGTTGAGGGTGCCGGTCCCGGGCGATCCGTACGCGATCGGGGTCGTGGTTTGCCGGCCGAGCGTGATGAGCTCCTGCAGCGAGCGGGCAGGAAAGCTCGGATGCACGGCGATCACGTTAGGGGTCGCGGCAATGAGCCCGATCGGCGCGAAGTCGGCGCGCGGATCATAGCCGAGATCGTCGAACAGGCTGGGCGCGGTCCCCAGGGTGGCGCTCGTGACCAGCAGAATGGTGTAGCCGTCGGGCGCGGCCCTGGCCGCGGCGCGGGTCGCAATGGTCCCGCCGGCGCCGGGACGATTCTCGATCACGATCTGCTGTCCCAGCGTTTCGCTCATCTTGTCGGCGATGCTGCGCGCGGCCGTGCTGGAGCTGCCGCCTGGAGCGAACGGGATGACCAGCGTGATCGGCCGGCTGGGATAGCTCTCCGCGGCCGCGGTCTGCGGCGCCGGGATGGTCCAGCCGACGAGCAGGCTCAGCAGCATCAGCGACCGGGAGAGGGGCATATCCGCTCGCTCGCTCTCGTCATGGGCGGCTTTACTCGGCCGTCCAGGTGTTTCACAGGGCTTGGACGTGGATGCGCAGGTCGGGCCCGCGCATGACGGGGAATGGAACGTCAATCGTGCTTCGGGATGCCGGCCTTCTCGATCACCGCCGTCCACTTGGCGATGTCGCTCCTCAGGCGCGCCGTCATCGCTTCGGGGGTGCTCCCGCGCATTTCCATGCCGAGCCTCGCCGCCTTCGCCTGCACCTCGGGCCGGGGCAGAACCGCGTTGATGGCGATGGTGAGAGCTTCGATGACAGGCTTGGGCGTTGCTGCGGGGACCGAGATCCCGTTCCAGCTCACGACCTCGAAATCCTTGATCCCGCTCTCCTCGACCGTCGGCGCGTCGGGCAGATAGGAGGCGCGGTGCGGTCCGGTCGAGGCCAGCACGCGCACCTTCCTGTCGTCGATCAGGCCCTGCATGGCCGCATAGAACTCGAACGCCAGGTCCACGTCGCCGCGCAGCAGCGCCGTCGCCATGTCCGGCGAGGTGCGGAACGGCACGATGGTCACCGCGATCCCGCTCACGCTTCTGAACAACTCGGCGGCCAGGTTCTGAGTGCTGCCGGGATTGGTCGTGGCGATGTTCAGGCGTCCGGGACTGGCCCGCGCGGCTTTCACCACGTCCTCTACCGAGGCGAGCGGCGAGCCTGCCCGGGTCACGATCAGGAGATCGAAAAAGGATACGGTGCAGGTCGAGGCGAAGTCGGCGAGGATGTCATAGGGCAGCGCCTTGAACAGCCCGGCGCTGATCGCGTTGTTGTTGCCGGTCATCAGCAGGGTGTATCCGTCGGAAGCCGCGGCGGCGGCCGCCTTGGCGGCGACGATGCCGCCCGCTCCCGGCCGGTTCTCCACCACGAACGGCTGCTTGAGCAGCCCGGTGAGCTGCTCGGTCAGGATGCGCATGCCGGTATCCGCCACCCCGCCGGCGCCGTAAGGCACGATCAGTTGCACCGGGCGGTTGGGGTAATCCGCCTGTGCCAGCGCCGGCGCGCCGAGCGCCGCGGCCCAAAGCAGGGCGCCCAGGGCGAGCGGCGGTGACTTTAGAAGTGCCACAGGCATCGGTCTCTTCTTCGAAAAGATCCATGGCCGGGTCAAGTGCCCCCACGCGCTCGAGCTCACCCGTCTGTAGGGGCGGGTTTCAAACCCGCCCCTACGAGGTGCTGCAGCTTTGGGCGATCCCCGGTGCCGAGCGCAGCGGCAGCAGCACGGCGAAGAACGTGGGCAGCGCCAGCAGATAAGCCGCGCCCGCGAGCGCGAGCACGGCGTCGAGCCCGAACGACGTGGCGATGATCGGCACCATGGCGGCACCGACCACGGAGAAGCAGCCGTTGATTCCCCAGGCCCACAGGAACATGTGGTCCTTGCCCAGGCGCGCGAGCAAGGTCATCGCCGTAGGCATGGGGAAGCCCATCAGGAAGGCGGGCGGGAAGATGAGTGCGAAACAGAGCAGGAGGCGCAGCGGATAGGGGTAGATGCCGATGCGATCGAGCGCATAACCGAGGAAAAGGCCGTAACCGATCAGGATGACGGCGATGGCCGCGAAAATGCGCGGCATGATGCTGCGCGCCCGGTCGAGATACCGCTCGGACAGGAGCGCGCCAAGGCCGGAAAACACCAGCATGCCGGTGATCAGGACCGAGGCGGACACAGTCGCATTGCTCAGCGCCAGCATGAACTCGGAGATGAGCCCGACCTCCACCATGATGTAGCCGCCGCCGAGGCAGGCGAAATAAACGATGGTTCGGAGCTTGCCCGGGTTGCGCAGGAACAGCGTGCGCCAGCCGAAGATCAGCGGGATCGCAACCAGCGACAGCGCCGCGAGGCAGGCAATGGCGAAGGTGGCCCAGATGAGGAGGTAGCCCCACTCGTCCTGGAGGAGCTCGAGCCGGTCGGTCACGCGCGGAAGATCGCCGGGTTTGATGTAGGCGGCGAAATACGGGCGCGCATTGGTGAGCGGCCGGCTGTCGAACACATAGCCTCGCGCGATCTCGTTCCAGTCACCATGCACGAGATGCTGCCAGGCGAGCCGGCCCATGACGGTTGCGGGCACCGGCGCTGCCGGCTGCTCGGCGTCCGGCTCGTCCGCCTCGGGCGCCGGCTCCGCCGCGGCCGTCGCTGCATGCGGCGGCCCTTCGTTCAGCCCGGTCTCGGAGGCGGCGTTGGAGAAGATTTGATCCCGATAATCCTGCAGCACCTTGGCCGTCAGCGTCTCGTCGTAGGCGATGCCCGGAAAATAGATCTCGTCGAACGACATGGCCCGCGTATGCGCGCGCAGCTTGTCGATCTCCTCGACAGAGAAGCCGCCGCGCTTGTAGAGCACCGTCGCGGTCGACAGGTAGCTCGCAACCACGAAGAAACGACTGGCGATGTCGCCCGGCTCCGCGTCGCGCGCCGCCGCGGCGATGGTGGTGTAGAGCTTGAGCACCGATTTCGGCGGCTCCTCCTTGTTCCACAGCGTGACCGAGAGCACCCCGCCGTCCTTGAGCGCGCGCATGCAGCTCGCCATCGCCTCGCGCGTATAGGCGAGCTTCTCGACGATGGCGAAACCGCCGGGGCTGGAGAGGCCCGCGGAATCGGCAAGGCTCAGATCGATGACGTCGTAGCGCTCGCCGGTGTGCGCGAGGTACAGCCGTCCGTCATAATCGATCACCCGCAGTCTGGGATCGTGCAGGATGTCGCCGGTGAACGCGCGCAGGCCTGTATCGGTGCGAAAAGCCGCGAGCACCGCCGGGTTGCCCTCGGCGACGGTGACGCTCCTGGAATTGCGCAACGCCACCGACGTGGAGATGCCGCCGCCGAGCTGGACCACGAAGGTGTCCGGCGCCGGCTTGATCAGGTACGGATAGATCATCGGCAGAAAGCGATAATAGGCGGTCTGTTGCGTCGGCAGATCGCGAATGATGCCGCTCGGACCCTCGCCGTCGATGTACATGCCGAGATAGGCGTTGGCCGGCATCTGCGGCAGCGTGAATGCCGCGTTGTCGGAAAGCCCCGGGGCAAAATGCAGATACGAGCTGGCGTAGATCTCCAGATATCCGAACGGCGACGAGCTTTCGTACACGCGCGTGCTGTCGGGGAATTTGCGCGCGTAGGAGACGCCCTTGTAGTCGGAGACCGCGAGCTTCGGGATATCGAGCAGGGGCGGCAGCGCGAGATGCGCGCCGATCGCCGCCAGCCCCGCCGCCGCGGCCCAGGCCATGCCCCGCCGGCTCGCGATCGCGTGAAACCACAGCAGGCTTCCGGCGAGCCACAGGAGCAGCGGCACGACTATCAGATTCTCGGGCCGCAACAGGTACATCGCCAGCAGGAATGCCAGCCCGCACAGGCCGGCCCCGCAGAGGTCGGCGAAATAGACGCGCGCGAACATCTTCCTGGCTTTGAGAAAGACGCTGCCGAGAAACAGCGCGCCGGACAGGAACGGCAGCATGTAGAGCACGAAGCTCCCGAGCAGGCGCCATTTCTGCATGGGATCGGCAACGAGGAAGATGGCGTTGAAGGGAATCTGCTGCGCCAGAAGATTGCAGGCGACGGTGAGCGGGCCGAAGGCGATGAGCGCCGCGGTGGCGACGCCCCGCCAGTGACGCTCGAACCAGGGCGTGCCGATGCACATGACCGCGCTGACCAGTCCGAAGCCCAGCATGGCGAGGCTCACCACCAGCGAGCCGAAATGCGCCCAGCTTCCGACCGCGAAGATGCGCATGATGCAGATCTGCAGCGCGATGACCGCGCCGGCTTGGAGCCCGACGGCGAGGTAGAGCGCAGGCGCCGGCCTGAGCTCCGGCTCCCATTGCAGCGACGCGGGATCGGGTGCTCGCATGGCGGATATTTCTCACCGTATTGAAGCAGAATAAGACACCGCCAAGGCATGATGAATGTCTATACGGTGTCGCAGGCGATCCCGGGCGATGCTCTCGGCACTTTGGCGCCGATGAGCAGGCCGTCCACGCCAAACCATGTTTGTGCCATGGTCGGTAGGTTGGCGCGTGCGCGGATTCAACGATCCTGTTCGATTGCGGCGCTCTCCGGCCAAGGACCGCCGCCGCGCTCGGTCACCGATCCACACAACCGCAGGGCCGTGTTCACGAGCGCGACGTGGCTGAGGCCCTGGGGAAAGTTGCCGCAGAGATGTCGCGCCCTCACGTCATATTCTTCCGCGAGCAGACCGAGATCATTGGCAATCAAGAGCAGGCGCTCGAATGTCCTGCGCGCCGTATCGCGCCGGCCCTGCAGGTGCTGGCAGTCGGCAAGCCAGCACGTGCAGGCGAGGAACGCGCCTTCTGAGTCCCCATGGTCGGACGGCCTCCAGCGATACACCAGACCGTCATCCATGAGCTCGCGCTCGACAGCCGCGATCGTGCGGGCGATACGTTCATCGTTGATCGGCAGGAACCCGATGAGGGGCAGCAGCAGCAAGCTCGCATCGAGCTTCTCTCCGCCGTAATATTCCACGAACCTGCCGAGTCCCGCATCGTAACCTTCTCGGCAGATCTCCGCGTGCATTTCCCCGGACAGCCTCTGTGCGCGTGCGTAGGCATTCTCGCCGGCTGCCTTGTGGAGTGCCTCGCCTCTGACGAAGCGGTCTACGGCGACCCACGCCGATGCCTTGGAATAAACGTAATGCCGCGGCTTGCCGCGCACTTCCCATAGGCCGTGGTCCGGAAGCCGCCAGACCGATTCGACGTGCCGCACGACCATTTCCACCACGGTCAGCTCCTGCGCCGAGGGATGGATTCCGGCCTGCGTTGCGAGGTGGATGGTATCAATCAGCTCACCGAAGACATCGAGTTGCCGCTGGGCCGCCGCCGCATTGCCGATGCGCACGGGCGAGGCGAAGCGAAATCCCGGAAGCCAAGGCGCTGTCCAGTCCTCGAGCCGGCGCGAGCCGTCGACGCGATATACGATGCGCATTTTTTCGGGGTCGCCGGCGAGCGTGCGCAGAAGCCAATTGCGCCATTCGAGAGCCTCCTGCCGGTAGCCCGCGTTGAGAAGCGCCGAGAGCGTGAAGGTGGCGTCGCGCAGCCATGCGAAACGATAATCCCAATTCTTCTCGCCGCCTGCCACTTCCGGCAACGATGTCGTCGGCGCCGCGATGATGCCGCCGCCGGGGCGATGGATCAGCGCCTTGATGGTAATCAGGGAGCGGCGCACGGCTTGCGGCCAGTCCGTGGGCCTCTGGAAGCTCCCGATCCAGTCGCGCCAGTAGCGCTGGGTTGCGGCAAGCGCCTTCTTGGCGTCGATAGGATCGGGAGGGGCTTGCACGGATGAACCATACGCCAGGGTAAAGACCAGCTCGTCGCCCTCGCTCACATCGGTTTCCGCGACGATCGAGCTTGCGTCGCATCTGATCGGTCGCGCCGAATGATGAACGACCAGATCAGGACCGGCGCGCGCGATCGCCCTTTTGCCGTCGCTCTCGATCCACGGTCGCATGGAGCCGTAATCGAAGCGCAGCTCGATCTCGCTGCGCACATGGACATGGCCCCGGAGCCCCTTGAGCACGCGCACGAGCACGGACGTTGCCTCCCGCGCGGGCATGAAGTCCACGAGGCGAACCGCGCCCTCTGCGGCCTCGAAATCCGTCTCCAGCACGAGCGTGTCGGTCTGATAGCGGCGCTCGCTGCCGGTAAAGCAGGTAGGGGCGATTTTCCAGAAGCCGTGCTCGGAGCCGCCCAGCAGCGCTGCAAAGCACGCATCCGAATCGAAACGTGGCCAGCAGAGCCAGTCGATGGAGCCGTTGCGGTGTACGAGCGCGGCGGTTTCACCGTCGCCGATCAGACCATAATCCTCGATCAGCTTTGCCATGTGCATTGGGGCGGAGGATGTGGGCAATGGCGAACGCGCTCCACGTCCTTCGCGCTGCACTTGACGCGCGTCACGCGGCCTTGCGCCGCTTTTTCTTGAAGGCCTTCACTCCCTCCTCGATGAGCTTGCGCGCCTGGTCCGGATCGGCGTCGTGCTTTGCCCGGAATTTGCGGTCCCGCAGCTTGTTGTAGGTCACAAAAAATTCCTTGATCTCCTCGAGTAGGTGCGGGCGCAGGTCGGTCAGCTTCCGTGCGTTGTCGTGCGTCTGCGCGTGGGTCGCGATCGCGATCAAGCGGTCGTTGCGCATCCAGCTTTGGCCCTTTTCCTTCTGCTCGGCCTCGATCGCGCCGACGAGCCGCGCGTGCACCACGCAGCCCGGGATCACCGAGGCTTCCATGAGCACGAGGATGTCGAGCGGGTCGCCGTCCTCGCCGACGGTCGAGGGGATGAACCCGAAATCATACGGAAAGACCAAGCCTTCCGGCAGCACGGTCGAGAGCTGCATGCAATCGCATTCCGGGTCGTAGCTGTATTTGCTGCGGCTGCCGCGCGGCGTCTCGATCACGACCCGCAGCTCGCCGTCGTCGTCAAAGGGCGAGATTTCGGACAGCACGGTATGGCGCGCGGAGCGGGGCGACATGAAAAAACCTGTGAAATCAACAAACGGACAACGCGCAGCCGCGCGGCGCGGTTCCTTACAGTTTCCCGCAGGGAGCCCTGACCTGATCCTCTGTGATCGAATATCGCCGATGATTGAAGCTCAGATAATGCGTCGCCGGTCGAGGATCTCGTGCACCCTTGCGCGATCATTTGGTCGAGCGGATCAGTCAGCGCCGCCACGCTTTCGGCGGCGCGAAGATCGACCCTGGCGCGGTCCGGGTTGCCGTCGCAACGATTGCGCTTTGTCCCTGAGAGTGGAACATAGACACAAGGTGGGGCCGATGCATGATCGTGAGCTTTCGGGACGCGTGGCCGCGTGACTTCTTTCTCGAGGATAAGCGCTCGCGGCACATTCCGTCCGATCTTGAAAGCCGGCTTTTCCGCAAGCTCCAGATGATCGATGACGCGATGACGGATCGGGACTTGCGGGTGCCGCCGAGCAATCATTTCGAGAAGCTGCGCGGCAACCGGGTGGGTTTTCACTCGATCCGCGTCAACAACCAGTGGCGGCTGGTCTTCCGGTGGGAAGCCAGCCGTGGTGAGGCAGAGGGCGTCTATCTCGACGACCACAGCTACAGATGAGGCGAGCCATGCTGACGACGAAGCGCAAGCCGGCGACGGCCGGCGAGATTCTGATCGAGGAGTTCATGCAGCCGATGGGGCTGACCCAGGCCGCGTTGGCTGAGGCGATGGGCGTTCAGCGCAAGCACGTCAACGAGCTTTGCAACAACCGCCGGAATGTGACGGCGGCGACCGCGCTCATCCTCGCCCGCGTATTCGGCAACAGCCCGGATTTCTGGCTCAACGTGCAGCGCCGGAGCGATCTGTGGGAGGCGATGAACAGCCCGCGGCAGCGCGAGCGGATCGAACGCGCCAAGCCGCTCGGTGCCGCGGCTTGATCCC
>DATBHG010000088.1:0-6641 GCA_036557665.1 Xanthobacteraceae bacterium
GCGGTCGGCCTGCGGGACGAGCATCCATACCATTCCGCCGATCAGCAGGAGGGTCGAGATCGCGACCGGTCCCAAGACCCTCATCCGACTCGTAGCCATGGCGCTCCAGAAACGAGCACGACAATCACAACATCTGGCTTGCCGTCATATCATACCAGCTTCAGCCCCCGCAGGAATACGCGCTACTTTTTCCCGATAATCGCATGGCTACAAGGTCGCGGATGACCAGTCGGGCTGTGGCGCCGCTGATCCCGCCGCGGCTACGGAGCGGGCATCGGGAGCTCGGGCGTTTCGCGTCGGATAGATATTCTGTCTTTCGTCGCGAGCAAGGCGACGCTGCCGCCATATTCGCCGGTTTCAGATCGCGCGCGCATCGTGCCGCGCCAGCCTGGTTTCAAATCCGCCCCTGCGTGCTACGTAGAGTCCGATCGCAAACAGGAGAAACCGCATGGCGGAGAACAAGAAGATCGGCTGGATCGGCGCGGGGCGCATGGGCGCCCCCATGGCCGAGCGGCTCATCAAGGCCGGCTACGATGTCTCCGTCTGGAATCGCACACGCTCGAAGGCCGAGCCGCTCGCAAAGCTCGGTGCAAAGGTGGCGGACAACTTGCTCGAAATCAAAGACGTGGACGTGCTGTTCTCCATCGTGTCGACGGGCAAGGATCTCGATCAGGTCTATTTCGGCCGCAACAGCGTAAGCGGGCACGGCGGCAAGCTGCCGAGGATCTTCGTCGATTGCTCCACCATCTCGGTCGAGGAGTCGGCGTCCATTCGCGACCGGCTGCATCAGCTCGGGAGCGAGTTCGTCGCGGCGCCGGTGAGCGGCAACGCCAAGGTCATCAAGGCGGGCAAGCTTTCCGCCGTCGTCTCCGGCAACGAGGCCGCATGCAAGACGGTGATGCCGATGCTGGCGGAAATCGCCCCGCAGGGCGTCTCCTATGTCGGCGGCGGCGAGCTCGCGCGCATCTGCAAGATCGCCCACAACGTGATGCTCGGCGTCGTGATCGAGAACCTGATCGAGATCACGCTTCTCGCCAACAAGATGGGCGTCCCCCGGCATGCATTCCTCGCCTTCATCAACAACAGTGTCATGGGCTCCATGTTCACCCGCTACAAATCGCCGGCGCTGGTCAACCTCGACTGGACCACCACCTTCACTCCCGAGTTGCTGCGCAAGGACATCGACCTCGGCCTTGCGCTCGGGCGCGAATGGGACGTGCCGATGCCGGTGACGGCGGCGACCCGCGAAGTGCTGCAAACGCATTTCGGTGCGGCAACGCGCAGGCCCAACCCGGCCGAGTACCTGCAGAAGGATTTCGCAGCGCTGCTGGAGACAATGGCACTCACCGCCGGAATGAAGCTCGCAAGCGAGAACAAGAACGTACCGACGGGGTTGGAGAGCTGATAACGCATCCTCAATCTGAGAGCTCGTAGGAGCGAGGCATGCCTCGCCGCTACACGCGCGTCGTTGTAAAACTCGGGTGACGGGAGAAACGACGTGCTGTCTGCCGAGAAGAACCGGGTGCTCACCCAGGTGGGGCCGGGAACGCCGATGGGTGAGTTGCTGCGGCGCTACTGGCAGCCGATCGGCGGCGCGAGCGAGCTCGACAACACTCCGATCAAGCCCATGCGTCTTCTGGGCGAGGATCTCGTGCTCTACAAGGATATCGGCGGCCGCGTCGGCCTCATCGACCGCCATTGCCCGCACCGACGCGCCGACCTGTCCTACGGCTTCGTCGAGGAGCGGGGCATCCGCTGCAACTATCACGGCTGGCTCATGGACGAGGCCGGCCGCTGCATCGAGCAGCCCTATGACGACACCGTCAACCCCCAGACGCGCGCCAAGGAGCGCTGCGGGGTCAAAGCCTACCCCGTCCGGCAATGCGCGGGACTCCTGTTCGCCTATCTGGGGCCGCAGCCCGTGCCCGACCTGCCGGTGTGGGAGCCGTTCACCTGGGAGAACGGATTCCGCGAGGTCGTGCTCTCGGACGTTCCGTGCAACTGGTTTCAGTGCCAGGAGAACTCCTGCGATCCCGTGCATTTCGAATGGATGCACGACAATTGGACGCGGCGGCTTGCCGGCAACAACGAGCCCTATTCGGGCAAGCATCTCAAGCTCAGGTTCGATGAGTTCGATTACGGCTTTGTCTACAAGCGCGTGCGCGAGGACTCCGACGAGAGCAACCCGTACTGGACGGTGGGCCGCGTCGCGCTGTGGCCGAACGGTTTCTATCTCGGCAACCATTTCGAATGGCGGGTGCCGGTCGATGACGAGAACACGCTGAGCGTGGCGTGGTTCTTCATGCGTGTGCCGAAAGGCCGCGAGCCCTATGTGCAGGCCGACGTCCCCACCTGGGTGAGCCCGATCAAGGATGCGAACGGCAACTGGATCACCAGCCACGTCATCAACCAGGACATCATCGCCTGGGTAGGCCAGGGCAAGATCGCCGATCGCACCCAGGAGAATCTCGGCGCGAGCGACCTCGGCATCGTCATGATCCGCAAGCGCCTGTTCGAGGAGCTCGACGCGGTTGCGCAGGGGCGCGATCCCAAAGGCGTGATCCGCAACCCGAATGTCGCAACCTGCGTCGAGTTGCCGTTCTTTCACAAGCGCGAAAGCGCGGAAGGCATCCCGCTCGAGGATTTCGACAAATACCCCTTGCTCAAGGCGCGGCTCAAAGCGTTCCGCCACTGCTTCGGTCAGCCGCCCAAGGTGCGCCGCGCGTTCGAGGAGGCCATGGGGATCGCATCGTAGCGCCTGGGCATCGGGTCCCGGCTGGAGTGCAGCTGGACGCGCCTCCCAAATACGGATCAATCTACTGGTCTACTTCAAGACGTACTCGTCCATTCCCAGGGCTCGCGCACGCGAGGCAAGTCTCACGCGGTGGCGACGCGCTCGGAGGATTCAATTGATTGAAAGTCTCGATCCGGGGTGGCGGGATCTAGCTCACGAGCTCGCGCTCTGAACGTGACCCTGGGCGAAGCGCACCGCCCTAGCGCCCACCCCGGTACCACCGCGCTCTGGGCGATCCCGGGTCTGCAGCGCATCATTCCGCTTCGCTCCATGATACCCTGCGCCCGGGACACGAAAACAACAAACTAACTAAAACTTCTCCACCCAAGGGCGAAGCTCCACCTCCCATGCCCAGGCGCTGCGCGGCTGATGGATGAGGTGCAGGTAGGTCTGCGCGATGGCGTCAGGGTCGAGAAGACTGTCGGGCCGCTCCGCGCTCTCGGCGCGCCGCGCGCTCCTGATGCCGCCGTCGACGACCACATGCGCAACGTGGATACCGGAAGGCGCAAGCTCCCGCGCCATGCTTTGCGCCAGCCCGCGCAACGCGAACTTGCCCATGGCAAAGGGTGCGGACTGGGCATAGCCCTTCACGCTCGCGGACGCGCCGGTAAACAGAATGACGCCGCGGCCCTTCGCCAACATGCGCCGTGCCGCCTGCTGGGCGACGAGAAACCCGCCGAAGGCGCTCACCAGCAGTGCCTTCCGCACCTCGCCGGCATCGAGCTCGATCAGGGCGCCCCGGGTGCGAAAGCTCGCGTTGTAGACGGCAATCTCGGGCGCTCCGAGCTGATCGTCCATCTCGGCAAAAAGCTTGGCCACCTGCGCGGGCTCGCTCGCATCGCAGGCGAACGTGCGGGCTCCGGTCTCCTTTGCCAGCGATGCAAGATCCTCGGTGCTGCGCGCGGCAAGTGCGACCTTCACGCCTTCGGCCGCCAGCGCGCGCGCAAGCGAGGCGCTGAGTCCTGCTCCCGCGCCCACGATGAGCGCGCTGTTGAAATGCGCAGATGCCATGGCGCAGAGTTTTGCATCAACGCCGAAGCCGATGCAAACAGCGTTCTTGGACGTCATTCCGGCTGAGCGAGCCGGGCTTTGCCCGGCGCACGAGAGCGGAATCCAGTCGTCGGCCGCGGATTCCCGGGTACCGGCTCGCTTGGCCGGGAGTCACTCTACGTAATCTTCGAAAGCGCAGAGCGGATCGGTTATTGCCGGTATTGCTGAATGCGCGTGGTGCGCAGGCCGGCAAGGCCGTGCTGGTCGATGGAATACTGCCAGGAGAGGAATTCCTCGACGGTGAGCGTATAGCGGCTGCAGGCCTCCTCCAGCGAAAGCAGCCCGCCGCGTACCGCGGCGACCACCTCCGCCTTGCGGCGGATGACCCAGCGCTTCGTTCCCGGCGCCGGCAGATCCGCAATGGTCAGCGGACTGCCGTCAGGACCGATGACGTATTTGGCCCTCGGGCGAAGGGGCTCCGTCATTTGCAACTCACGCACTCGGACTGACCAACTCAGGGACAACTCTACCGCTGGCGGCTTAAAATTTGGCTAAGCCATTCGTTTCAATCGGGTAAATTGCGCCTTAGCTCCCCGGTAGGCAGTGCATGCGGGGGCCGGGGTGAAAACCGGCTCCGCACCGTGATCTGATCGCCGCATGGCAAGCTTGCGCGGCAATACATATACTGACGCCCTGTGAGGCTCGGGCGCATTGGCCCGGCACTGCGTGATGGACGGTACGAGCTGCGCAACAGCCTGGATATAGAAGCTCGCCCGGCGGACACCCGCGTGGTCGTGGCCATGTCGGGCGGGGTCGATTCCTCGGTGACGGCGGCGCTGCTCAAGGCCGAGGGCTTTGACGTCGTCGGGGTCACCCTGCAGCTCTACGACCATGGCGCCGCAACCCATCGGCCCGGCGCCTGTTGCGCGGGGCAGGACATCTACGACGCCCGCGCGGTGGCGGCGCGCATCGGCATTCCCCACTACGTGCTCGACTACGAGGACCGCTTCAAGCAAGCAGTGATCGACCGCTTTGCCGACAGCTATGTTGCCGGCGAAACCCCCGTGCCCTGCGTCGAGTGCAACCAGTCCATCAAGTTCCGCGATCTGCTGGAAACGGCGCGCGAGCTCGGTGCCAAGGTGCTGGCGACCGGCCATTACGTGGCCTCGCGCCGCGTGCCGGGAGGCGGGCGCGCCCTTTATCGTGCGCGCGACCCCGAGCGCGACCAGAGCTATTTCCTGTTTGCCACCACCCGCGACCAGCTCGAGCTCGTCCGCTTTCCCCTGGGCGACATGACCAAGGCGCAGACGCGCGAGCTGGCGCGACGCTTCGGCCTGCCCGTTGCCGACAAACACGACAGCCAGGACATCTGCTTCGTCCCTTCGGGGCGCTATAGCGCGGTCATCGAGCAGCTCAAGCCCGGCGCTGCGGAGCCGGGCGAGATCGTCGATACCGAGGGGCGCGTGCTCGGCTCGCATCCCGGGATCATCCATTTCACGGTGGGGCAGCGGCGCGGGCTCGGCATCGCCGCCAGCCACCCGCTATACGTGGTACGGCTCGACGCACCCTCGCGCCGCGTGGTTGTCGGGCCGCGCGAGGCGCTGCGCACCAGCCGCATCCGGCTGCGTGCAGTGAACTGGCTGGGCGAAGGCCCGATCGAGCAGGCGCTATGCGCGGGCTGGCATGAAGTCTTCATCAAGGTGCGCTCGACCCGTCCCCCACAGCCGGCTTGGCTCAGCCGGGGTGCGGCCGGGATCGAGGTCGATCTCGTGGACAGCGAGGAGGGCGTATCGCCGGGACAGGCCTGCGTCTTCTACGACGCGCCGGAAGGCCAGGCGCGGGTGCTCGGCGGCGGCTTCATCCATAGCGCGATTGCGGCCGCGGCACTCCCTGCCCCCCAGAAGAGGCGGAGCGCGGCGGGGCTTGTCCACGGCTGAGTGTACAGGCAGCGCTGCGGGGGGGCATGGCGGGCGAGATCGACATCGACACAGTTGCCAAAGCATATTCCCGCTGGGCGCCGTTCTATGATCTCGTTTTCGGAGCGGTGTTCGACGCGGGCCGCAAGGCGTCGATCGCGGCTGCCGAGCGGGTAGGCGGTCGCATTCTCGAGGTAGGCATCGGCACGGGGATTTCACTTACCGACTACTCGCAAGCAAATCGGGTGGTCGGGATCGACTACTGCGAGCCGATGCTGCGCAAGGCGCATGCGCGCGTCGCCGCGCACGATCTGCCGCACGTCGAGGCGCTTGCCGTCATGGACGCGCAGCAGCTTGCTTTCGCCGATGCTTTCTTCGATGTCGTGGTGGCGCAATATGTCATCACCACCGTGCCGGACCCTGAGCGCGCCCTTGACGAGATTGCGCGGGTAACCAGACCGGGCGGCGAGATCATCCTGGTCAACCATCTCGGCGCCGAGGCGGGCCTGCGGCGCGCGGTCGAGCAGGGCTTTGCGCCGATCGCGCGCCGGCTCGGATGGCGGCCGGAATTCCGCTGGGAGCGTCTCGCCCAATGGGCTGCGGGGCATCCCGACGTACGGCTCATTGAGCGCCGTCCCATGCCGCCGCTTGGCCATTTCTCGCTGATCCGGTTCGCGCGGGTGCGCGCGGCCGCGGCCGGCGGCGACGGCAAGCCTGGAGGCGCAACGCTGTAGGGACGAGCATCACCTCGTCCCAGGGACCGAGCGACGGTGGGAAGCGGCCGCAATCCGCGCGCTTGGAAAGGCGCCCGCGATGCCTTATCTCTGATCGCGCGCTCGCGAGCACTCTCCTCGCGGCACCACACTGGCGGGGTAGCTCAGCTGGTCAGAGCGGCGGAATCATAATCCGTAGGTCGCCGGTTCGATCCCGGCCCCCGCTAC
>DATBHG010000089.1:0-7268 GCA_036557665.1 Xanthobacteraceae bacterium
TATTTTTTTGCCGTCACACCCGACGCAAACGGTGGATCGAGCGTCGGTCTCGTGCCTGAGGTGGCCACGATTCAGAACGATCATCTCGGAATTACGCGACTTCCTCTGTCATCGGACGAGGCTACGGCGACAGTCAACGCAATCATCGCGGGCACACAAACCGAAGCGCAATATGTCAATGATCTGCTCGCTCAGGTGCAGAATACGGCCCTCCCCGCCGTTGCCGTCGAAGGCTTAATGTATGGGGCGGTTGGAACATCGGCGGAGATCACCCTGCTCACGACTCAAGTCCTTCCGCCACAGGTGGCGTTCGCGATGCAAAACGGTTTGAACCCGCAGATTTATGCAAGCGAGGCGCTGGGCTTGACCTTTGCATTTGGTAACGAGACGGGCAGCACCGCTTTCGCGATCGCCTTCGGTCCCTCGAATGCCGCAATGCCCAACTCAACGGCTGGAGATGCAGCCTACGCGGCGGCAGCCGCCACCGCCATCTTCGCGTCGGCGTCAACCCCAAACATCGTCAATGTGATGGAGACCTGGGTCGCCAACTGGAAGGCTCTTTATACCAGTAACGGCATCCCCGGAATCGCGGACCCGAGTTCAGACCAAATCGATCTTGCAGCGCGCGGCGCCGCCTGGGGCGACGCGGTCGGCACCGCGCTTGGCAATCACCTTGGGCCATTGATCGGACAGGCGACGAACTTTCTTGAGAATGCCGCGCAGGGCACGGCAATTTACTCGGCCTCGCTCGAGAGCCAGCCGACGCACGCGCCATTCCAAGGGTCTAGTAATTCCCCGCCGATTGCCTCCAATGCTGTTTCTGATGCCCAGCTTATGGGCGTCGCGCCAAACCTCGACCACGTGGTGATCTGAACGAGTGCCGATTCAATCGGGTTTATATATTAGCGGGCGGAACACCGCTCGCGCGTCTGTCGTGACCATCATTGGCGAGCTTGAACCCGCAAGCGTGGCGAAGCATGTGAGGGTGCACGCCAAAAGGCACTCAACGCGACCGATCGACCGCATTCTTTGGTGGCTCCCATCGCCACGGTCATGGAATTCGAGCGACGCGCAGGTTGTTGGTGCTCCCCGCTTGGCCGAAAGGAACGCCGGCAACAACAACCACACTGTCACCCTCGCGCGCAAAAACCTCCTGCTTCACCATCGTCTCAGCGACTGTGACCATTTCCTCGTAGGAATGTACGTTTGCCGACTGCACGCTGTGCGCACCCCATAGCAGGGCCATCTGCCGCGCAACCTGCAGGTTAGGAGTTATGGCCAGGATCGGCAGAAAAGGTCTCTTGCGCGCGACGCGTGCCGCCGTCGTCCCGCTCGACGTAAATGCTACTACGGCGGAGGCCCCGATATTTTCAGCTAGCCCCGCAGCCGCTGCCGCGACGGCGTGGGGTGGTGAATGTTCCTCGTCAACAGATGGAACTACCAGCATCGAGCGGTAGAGCTTGTGCTGCTCGGTGCTGTGGATGATGCGATCCATCATCGCCACTGCCTCACGCGGGTATTGCCCCGTTGCCGACTCGGCGGACAACATCACTGCGTCGGCGCCATCATAGATGGCTGTTGCCACGTCCGACGCCTCGGCTCGCGTCGGTGTCGGGGCCGCCACCATCGAGTCCAGCATCTGCGTTGCCACGATCACCGGTTTGGCCGCAAGCCGGCATGCGCGAACCAGCTCCTTTTGCCGGCCGGGCACTTCCTCATGCGGGATCTCGACGCCAAGATCACCGCGCGCAACCATGATGGCATCTGAGAGACGGATGATATCATCGATGTGCGCCAGAGCTGACGGTTTCTCGATCTTCGCCATGACGCCGGCGCGGCCGCCGATGAGGCCGCGCGCTTCGATCAGGTCACCAGGCTTTTGGACGAACGACAGAGCGACCCAATCGACGCCGAGTTTCAGGCCAAACTCAAGGTCATCGTGATCCTTGGGCGTGAGCGGCGACAAAGCGAGAACCGTTCCGGGAAGATTGACGCCCTTGCGATTTGAGATCGCCCCGCCAACGATCACCATAGTTTCGATATGATCGCTGCCGACGCCGGTAACACGAACCCTGACACGCCCGTCGTCGATCAATAGGTCTTGACCTGGCGCAACGGCCGCGAAAATTTCGGGATGGGGCAGCGGAATGGACGACTTGTCGCCGTCGGTGCCCGAGCAAACGAAGCGGATCGTCTCTCCGGCCGCGACCGCGATCTTTCCGTTCCGTATCGTACCGACGCGGATCTTAGGGCCCTGGAGGTCCTGCAGGATGCCGACTGGCCGGCCGACGTCATCCTCCAGCGCGCGGATCGCAGCATGAACTTTGGCGTGGTCATCCTGCGTGCCGTGACTGAAATTCATACGGAAGGTGTCGACGCCAGCCATAAATAGCGCTTTGAGCATGTCCGGGGAGGCGCTGGCGGGGCCGACGGTGGCGACGATCTTGGCGCGACGGTTGCGATGCATAACCCAGTCAGTCCTATGGCGAGCCTCAGGCTTAAACCGATCAGCTAGCGCGGTGATCCTCGATGCTCAATATAGACCGAAGGGCGACCGCAGCCACGTTCCGGTCCCTCAATGACCTCCGCCGCGTTCGTATAATTGCGTTCCTGCTCACGCAGACGCCGCGAGGTTGCCGGCTCACTGTTATCTTACCCTTAGCACCTCCACTCCCGGCAAAGGCTTGCCCTCCAGCCATTCGAGGAAAGCGCCTCCGGCAGTGGAGACATAGGTGAAACGGTCGGCCGCGCTGGCGGCATTGAGCGCCGCGACCGTGTCACCGCCGCCGGCCACCGTTACGAGCTTCCCAGCGCCAGTGAGTTCCGCCGCCGCTTCCGCGATCTCGGCCGTGCCGATGTCGAAAGGCTCGAACTCGAAGGCGCCGAACGGCCCATTCCAGACAAGCGTCTTCACGCGAGCGAGCACGGAACAGACATGCTCGATGCTGCGCGAGCCGATGTCGAGGATCATGTCGTCGTCAGCCACGCTGTCCACTGCGACCACGCGCGAGGGCGCGTTCGCCGCAAACGTTTTGGCTACTACGACATCGACCGGCAGCACCATTTCACGGCCTTTGGTCCTCGCCTTGTCCATGATCTCGCGTGCGGTCGGCATGAGATCACCTTCGCACAACGATTTGCCTACGGAATGTCCCTGTGCGGCGAGAAAGGTGTTGGCCATGCCGCCGCCGATGATGAGAATATCCACCTTGGCGAGAAGGCTGCCGAGCAGGTCGAGCTTGGTCGATACCTTGGCGCCGCCGATGATCGCTGCGAGAGGGCGCATCGGGGTTTGCAAGACCTTCGTGAGCGCCTCGAGCTCATCTTGCATAGTCCGGCCGGCATAGGTCGGCAATCTTCGGGCGATGCCTTCGACCGAGGCATGAGCGCGGTGCGCCACCGAGAAAGCGTCGCTGACGAAGATGTCGCCGAGCGCGGCCAGTTCGGCGACAAATGTGGGATCGTTGCGTACCTCGCCTGGATGAAAGCGGGTGTTCTCCAGACACAGGATGTCGCCCGATTTCATGGCGTTAACCGCAGCCGCCGCCGCCTCGCCGATGCAATCTTCCGCGAACGCGACCGGCCGCTTGAGAACGGCGGCGATCGCCGGCGCCAAGAGCCTGAGCGACTGTGCCGGATCGGCCCCTTTCGGCCGCCCGAAATGGGAAAGCAAGATCACCTTGCCGCCCTTGTCCGCAATCTCCCTGATAGTGGGGGCGACGCGCTCGATGCGGGTGGTGTCCGCGACCTTGCCGTTCTCGACGGGCACGTTGAGATCGACGCGCACGAGCACGCGCTTGCCCCTCACGTCGGCCTCATCGAGCGTGTGGAACATGTCAGTGCTCATTGGACTACGGCGCGCGTTGCAGAAAGACCGGCAGCCCCAGCTTATTCTCGTACATGGGCCGATACCGCTCGGTGTTGTACGCGCTGGCGACGTCCACCTTACGCGGCCCAAGCTTGGGGTCGGGGATCGGCACCAGTTCGTAGCAACCCTTAATCAGGGCCGTCATGACCCCGGTCTTGCCAGCGAGGACGGCATCGTAGGCCAAGTTGCCGAAGGTTAAGCCCACAAGCTTGTCGACGAAGTCGGGGTCACCTGAGCGCAGGTCGTAGGTGAGGTCCGATGCGATCGCCTCCTCGCCGGTGCGGCACTTGATCTCTTCGGCAAGCGACTCGGCCACACTGGCCTTCTTGCGGTGGCCATAGGCATCGGCATCGCCGTAGTGTTGGACTTCGTATCCTTCCCACTCGGCCCCCTCGCTGGCCACGATCATGGCATAGTTGCTCGGGTTCGCCTGCTTTTCCTCCATGAGCAGCTGGATAAGCTTGTCGAGATTGGCCCTGTATTCGGGTATGAGACAGCGGATGGAGGTGACATAGGCCGTGGAGAGCGCGGTAAACCCCGCGTCGCGTCCAAAGACGCGGAAGATGCCGATCCGCTCATGCGACGCGACGGTGGTCCGCTGGCGCTGGATCGCGTCCGACGCGCGGGTGATCGCGGTCGAGAACCCGATGCAGTACTCGGTGTTGCGCACATCATTATCCATCGTCTTTGGAATGGCGACGATGTTCACGCCAAGGTTGTTGAGCTTGGCGGCGTAACCGAGCGTATCGTCGCCGCCAATGGCGATGAGGTGGTCGATACCGAGCGCGGATAGGTTCGCCAGCACCTGGGCCGACAAGTCCCAAGATGTGGGATCGTTGCTGCTCACCGAAATAGGAAAGTCCTCGCCAGCGAGGTGTTCGGGTAGTTTCTGAATCTTGGCTGGATTCGTACGGGTCGAGTGCAGAACCGTCCCGCCCCGCCGGTCGATGGTGCGCGTGTTTTCGCGATCAAGCGCGACAACGTAGCGGCGCCGGCTGTCGGGATCGCCGAAGTTCAGGTGCGTGAGGGCCTCCCAGCCGCGGCGCAGCCCGACGACATCGATATCGTTTTCGCTGCTGCGGTAGACAACCGTTTTTATTACGGCGTTAAGGCCGGCAACGTCACCGCCACCCGTCAGGATGCCGACGCGTTTCTTAGCCATGATCGCCTCTTCACCGCACGGATTTGCCTAGATGGCCGTGCAGGGTACCACCGAACTCAGCCCCACGAACGTCGCAGCCGGGTGCACGATCACGCTGGTCGGGACCGATGCAAGATATGTTGCAAAGCGTCCCTTGCTTTCGAATCGCGCCCGAAATTCCGATCGCGCCATGAACTCGGTAATTCGCGGTGCAATGCCGCCTGCGACGTAGACGCCGCCCCGTGCACCAAACATCAGCGCAGCGTTTCCGGCGATGCTCCCTAGCATGGCGCAGAACAGTTCCAGGGCCGCGCGTGCGATGGGGCTATCGCCTTCAAGAGCCGCCTTCGTAATCTCGGCGGCATTGCGCTCGGGCGCCTCAACTTTGTCGACCGCGATAACCGCGCGGTAGAGGTTTTCCAGCCCCGTCCCCGAGACAACCCTCTCCGCCGATACGTGCCCGAACTCCCGGCGTAGGTGGTCGATGATCGCATCCTCCCGGGGGGAGCACGCCGCCATGGTCACATGCCCCCCCTCGCTCGCAATCACGATCGAGTTTGGCGACGCCGGTACAAAGCAAGCAACGCCCAGACCAGTGCCGGGCCCGAGCACGGCCATGGGCGCTCCCGTTACGGCCGCGCCGCCTCCAAGCTGATACAAATCCACCGGTGTCAGCTGCGGCAATGACAATGCGATGGCCTCGAAGTCATTCAAGACACGAACTCTTGTAAAGCCGAATCCTACACGAAGCTCGGACGCATCGATTATCCAGGGGCAATTGGTGAGCATACACCGATCTTGGGCGACCGGCCCAGCAACCGCGAGCAGCGCATCCGATACCAGTATGTGCCCGCAATGACGCCTACAAAAGGCGTCCACGGCATCCGTAAACTGAGCGAACTCCGCGACTGTGAACCACTCAATCGGACCAAGGACGCCCTTCGACAGGAGTGCGAATCTAGCATTTGTGGCCCCGATATCGCCCAACAGCACGTGTACAGGCTGGGAATTCATTGAAGCCTCAATAGCATTGCCGCTGCCGCGGGGGGCGGTGGTTCTCCGCAGGCAGGGAAAGCGGCATAAACGAGCGAGGTTCCCGTGACCATTTTACCCAGTCGGGCGAACGGCCGATGTTGTAAGAACAAGTCCTTAGCCGATCTGAACCGGAGGCCAAAGTAGCCTTGTGGGGCGGCAGCAGGGGGGAACTTGGGTTCACCACCTGCAAGATCTCCGCGCCATTGTACTACGGGGGCATCGAGTACGTTGTTCTGCAAGGCCAGGCATCACCACAATCCTGGCCTTCGGTTCAATCGGGTATCGCGGCGCCCGCGATGACCGTTTGCCGCAACTTGCGTTGATTCGACAGAAACCAGTCGTAGTAGAGCTTCAGGCCTTCCTCGAGTGAGGTTATCGGTGTCCAGCCTAACGCTTGGATGCGGCTACTGTCGAGCAACTTGCGCGGCATTCCATCCGGCCGCGACCGGTCATAAACAATTCGCCCCGCGAAGCCAACGCAACGTGCAATGTGCTGGGCGAACGTCGCAATCGTGACGTCGTAGCCAGCGCCGATGTTCACATGCGAATCGTCGGAATAGTGCTTCAGAAGATGGACGCTCGCATCCGCGAGATCATCAACGTAGAGGAACTCACGGCGCGGCGTGCCGCTACCCCAGACAACGACCTCAGAAACCCCTCCCACCTTTGCTTCGTGGAAGCGTCGCAATAACGCTGCCGGTACGTGGCAAGTCTCGGCATGAAAGTTGTCGCCCGGGCCGTAAAGGTTGGTCGGCATAGCCGATATGAAATCACAGCCATGTTGGCGGCGGTACGCCTGACAAAGCTTGATACCGGCAATTTTGGCCACGGCATACGCTTCGTTGGTCGGCTCCAACGGTCCCGCCAACAACGCGTGTTCGGGAATGGGCTGGGGAGCTTCACGCGGATAGATGCAGGACGAGCCGAAGAACATCAGCTTTTCCACACCTGTGCGGTATGCGGCGCGGATGATGTTGGCTTCGATGAGCAGGTTGTCATAGAGGAAGTCGGCTGGAAAAGTATCGTTAGCGTAAATGCCGCCCACGCGACCCGCTGTCAGCAGGACGACCTGCGGACGGTGCGACGCCACCCATTCTTCCACCTCGGATTGCCGTCGCAGATCCAGTGCCGCTCGGCCTGGATCGAGCAACAGCTGGCAGGTTTCGTGCCGGAGCCGGCGCATCAGTGCCGCGCCGACCATGCCGTGCTGGCCAGCAACCCAGA
>DATBHG010000090.1:0-19139 GCA_036557665.1 Xanthobacteraceae bacterium
GTGAACTATAAGCCATTCGAGGGCTGGACCAAGGGCGAGAACAGGGTCGAGCCGCTCGTGAACGACAAGGACGTGTTCGGCGACGGCAGCGTAATCGTGCTCAACACGCCCGGGCACACGCCGGGCCATCACAGCCTGCTGGTCAGACTGCCGCAGACGGGCGCCGTGATCCTCACCGGCGATGCCGCGCACTTCCGGGAGAATTACGATACGGTGGGCGTGCCCTGGTTCAATTATGATCGTGCGCAGACGATCGCGTCCCTCGAGCGCCTCAAGAAGATCGCGGCGAACTCCAAGGCGACCGTGATCATCCAGCACGACGCGCGCGACGTCGAGAAACTGCCGGCGTTTCCGGCCGCCGCCAAGTAGGCGCCAAGTAGGCGCCAAGTAGGCGCGGAGCGCGCTCGGGCTTGAAGACGGCAAACCGATCGGCGTCGAGCTCATGTCCTCGATCATACGCTGACGCAGCGTGGTGACAGCCTCGGTTGTCATAGGCAACTCCTGTTGGATGAGGTTGTAGACATACTCAAGACAGGGCGCTTCCCCTGCTATCTACGATCTCTCGCATGGGGATAATGCTTGTCCGTCAGACACGGGCGGGCCGCTGGCTATCGCATGGCGATCATCAAGGAGATTCGTAATCCATGACCTCGGACGAGCGCGCCATTCGTGACCTGATCACGACCTGGATGACAGCAAGCCGGAATGGCGATTTGCGCACGGTGCTGAGCCTGATGGCCGATGACGTTATCTTCATGGTTCCAGGTCGCGAGCCGTTCGGAAAGGAGGCATTTGCCGCTGCGTCAGAAGGGATGAAGAGCATGCGAATGGAAGGAACCAGCGATGTCCGCGAGCTTAAGGTGCTCGGCGACTGGGCCTATCTGCGCAACTATCTCACGGTCACCTTGACCTCACCCGGCGGCGAGCCCATGCGGCATGCCGGGTACACGCTCACCATCCTCCGCCGAGAGCCGAACGGAAAATGGCTGCTCACGCGTGATGCCAACCTGGTGACAAAGGTCGATGAGTAGCGCGATCGACGCTGATCGGCTTAAGTGATACTGCGATGTAGGCCAATTCCGACATCGCACCCTTGGCAATTATTGCGGACCGATGCCGGCCTTGGAGTTGCAGGAGCGATCCAACCCGCGCGGGTCAGGTCGTGACGCAATGAAAGCCGGCATCGCAGAGCCCGCGCCGTCATCGGCCGAGACGCGCGCGGGCTCGCTCTTTTTTACTGCTCATACCGGTGCCGTCCCGCTAGGCGAGCCCGGCTCCGCTGGCGCTCGTAAGCGGGGACGGCGCCCAGCGATCACGGCGGATGTGGATCCAGAAACGCACCACGTACCGACCTGCCGTGTGTAGCCGAATTTTCGAGGGCGTGTTTCGCCGACAGCTTCGATGCGAGTGCCAGCAGCAGGGGAAACACTTGCTCCTGCCAGATCCAGATTCGTGCGGGATCAGTGCTCGCGAGGAATTGCAAGCATTCGTGCGCGCGCTCGCACCATTCCGATATTGTTGCGTGCGGCGCGGTGTCTTGTGATTGGAGCGCGATACCTTCCGCGTGCAACTGAACCGGATCGGGCAGGCATTCGAACATTCCGGTGAGCGGCGCACCCGAAGGCAGGGCGGGAGCACCGCTCCAACCGTCCAGTACAGGTGCAAGCGAGGCAATCATCGTCAGGTCTCCGCCCACCACGGAATTATCAGCTTGTACTACGTCTATTGAGCTCCGCGGGCTGTGACGGCCATCACTAAAGTAGGAATTTTACCGTCAAACGGACTTTTATTTGTTTTAGCTCCTGAGAACGATCAGCGCCAATCATACAATCTGTGACCTTGGTCACAGGAATTCGACAGAATGCATGCGATGAGGTGGCGCCACGTCCGACACTCAGGATACCTTGAAACATGAGCAACGACCTAAATGCATCAGGAGCATCCGAGCCGGGTCTCGGAATCCCGGCAGCATCTCTCGAATCCGTCGTAACGCGGCTGGACAAGCATCTCGTTCACAAGTCGTACGATGAAAACGTGCTCGTATCTCGCATCGATGCAGTGCAACCTTCTCCTGACGCCTTTGCACGCAGTGAAAAAGATGTCGCGCGGGATACGGCCGATCATTTTCGCGCGGTTCTTTGCATCGACCGCGATCATCCGCTTTTCTTCGATCGCGATCGCGGTCACGTGCATGCCATTTGCTTCATGGAGGCGGCGCAGCAGACTGCCATAGCGGTCGCACACCTGTTCTATGGTGTGCCGCTGGATGTGGAGTTCGTCGCAACCGATTGCTCGGCAAAGTTCCTGAGCGTGGCCAACATCGACGAGCCGTTGATCGCAGACCAGACCGTGAGCGCTCACGTGTATCGCAGAGGGCGCCTCGTGAGGATGCATACGACGCTCGTGATCCATCAAGCCGGCCTCGAACGCGTAAGGCTCGCAGGGACCATGGTTCTGTTGAAGAGGGAGCAGCTCAGACATCTGGAGGAACGCGCCAGCACGACGTACCCCTTCAATGCGGTCACGATAGGGCCAAGCGGGTCCCGCTCGTGAACGGACGGCCAGCCATTGCGGGAGGCGAATGTGCATCCGCCTCGGGTGCCGACAACAGCTACCCTTTTTTTGCGTACAGAATCTGGTTCGGCATGCGCCTTTCGGTATTGCTGTCCCTCCTCGCGCGCAACCACTTTGCTGTTTCGCCGTCGCGGGTCGCGTTCGCATTGAGAGGTTTCATCTGCTCGCTCGTCAATTCGAGCGTAAATATCGTTCAGAAGCTGGTTTTTGGTAAGCGGATTCGGAGCTGCGTGCTCGATGCGCCGCCGATCTTCATCATTGGTCATTGGCGTACCGGAACGACCATGTTGCACGAGTTGCTCACGTTGGACGACCGCTTCACCGCTCCCAGCACGATTGAATGCTTCGCCCCGGCGCTGTGCCTCGCCTTGGGCTGGCTGCTGCGCCGGCTTACTTTCTTTCTCCCGGCCAATCGACCCATGGACAACGTACGGGTTGGCTGGGACCACCCGCAGGAGGACGAGTTTGCACTCATGAACCTGGGGTTGGGCTCGCCCTATGAAGCCATGATTTTTCCCAATCACCGTCGAGCTCGCCAGCGCTACCTGAACATGACCGCCCTGACCCCGCAGGAGCTCGCAGCGTGGAAGCACGGGTTCCTGAGCTTCCTTCAGCAGGTGAATCTCCGGAGCAGGAGGGAGCAGAAGTATCGCGGCAGAGCGCGACGGATCGTGCTGAAGTCGCCGACCCACACTGCTCGCCTGCACGTCCTGCGGGAAATGTTCCCCGAAGCGAAATTCATTCACATCGTGCGCGATCCCTGCGAGGTGTTTTCGTCCACCTTCCGTCTTTGGCGCGCGCTCTTCGACACGCAAGGTTGTCAGAAACCGCAATTCGAAGGCGGCGCGGGTATCGCCTCTGATATCGAGGAGTACATATTCAAAAACATGGACTTGCTGTACCGCGATTTTTTTACGGAGGTTGCGAAGATCCCTGTGGAGAATTTCTGCCAGCTGCGGTACGAGGACCTCGTCCGGGCGCCCGGGCCTGAAATCAGTCGAATCTACCGGCAGCTCGGGCTTGGTTTATTCGAGCAGTTTCGGCCAAAGCTCGAGGCGCACCTGCGCGAGCTCGGGGGCTATAAAGCCAATCAGCACAGGATTTCCGATCAGCAACGGTCCGAGGTGAGCCGGCGGTGGGGCTGGTACATGGAGCGGTTCGGATATCGAGCGCCGGTCCATCTGCAAACGGCCAGGCCGCAGGACAAACGACACGGCGCGCGCGAGCTGATCCCAGGCTAGGGCCGACTAGCCGAGCTTCGAATCGCACGTCGTGATCCTCGTCGTGAGGGGCGCGCGCTTCTTCGGCGCGCACCGTCACGAAGGACGGCCACAGACGAAATTATCCCCGTGTGGCCATGCTTCGAGAGATCACGCGCGGCAAGCTGCGCGTGACCTCCTCAGGATGAGATCGGTGGGTTGGCTCGATCGGCTACGTGCAGTCGATGTATCAGATTCGACATTTTTGTGATCGCCGTCACTGGCCAGCTTGCAGCTTGCAGATACAACCCCTCGTAAACGCCATTACTTTGCAGATCGCAATCAGAGAAGGGGAACGTGACCATCGATTACATGACGCGGACGGCGATATTCGCAGCGAAGGTGCTCGGAGTGGCGGGGGCCATGGTGGTCACGGCTTGGAGCAGCGAGCCGATCGAGCCGACATATCAGGGATGGGTCGAGGCGAACTTTGTGTTCATTGGACCGGATGAGACAGGGCGAATCGAAAAGCTATCCGTGCGTGAAGGCGACGCAGTCGCCGAAGGAGCGTCCCTGTTCATGGTGGATGCCGATCTTCAGAAGGCGGCGGTAGCGCAGAACGAAGCGACGCTCGCCAATGCCCGCGAGACCTTCAACCGGGCCCAGCAGCTCCTGAAGACGGGCAGCGGCACCAGGAAAGAGTTCGACGCGGCCCAGGCGTCTCTCACTGAGGCCGAGGCGCGGCTCAACTCGCTGCAGACCAAGCTTGCGCGGCGCGCAGTTTTCAGCCCTTCGAGCGGCACGATCCAGCAGATTTATTTCCGTCCAGGCGAAGTCGTCGCGGCGGGCCGCCCGGTAGTGTCCCTTCTGCCGCCTGGCAACATCAAACTGCGTTTCTTCGTGCCTCAAGCGATGCTGCCAGATATCACGCTCGGCGATGCGGTCAGTGTCAAATGTGACGGCTGCGCGCCGGGGATCTACGCACGCATCAGTTTTATCTCAGAGACGGCGGAATACACGCCACCCGTCATTTACAGCCTGGAGGAGCGCGCCAAGCTCGTGTTCCTCGTCGAGGCGCGGCCGGAGCACCCCGAAGCGCTGCGGGTCGGGCAGCCCATACGCGTCACCATCTCGAAGCAGGAAGCGGCGCGATAATGCCCGCAGAAGAGATTGCCATCGAGGTCGAGAACCTCACCAAATCTTTCGCCGGCCACCAGGTGGTGCGGAACCTCTCCATGCAAGTGAGGCTCGGGACCATTTACGGCTTCCTCGGCCCGAACGGGTCGGGCAAGACCACGACGATCCGGATGCTATGCGGGCTGCTCACGCCAGACGCGGGTCGCGGTACCTGTCTTGGTTTCGATATCCGCACGCAGGCGAACAGCATCAAGCGGCGGGTGGGCTACATGACGCAGCGCTTCAGCCTTTATCACGACCTTTCCGTGCGCGAGAACCTCGAATTTACCGGCCGGATGTACGGTGTCCCAAACGCGGTTGAGGCCGCCCAAGCCATGATCGCGCGCCTGGGATTGGACGCGCGGAGCGAGCAGTTGGCGGGGTCGCTTTCAGGGGGATGGAAGCAGCGTCTCGCGCTCGGTGCGTGCACGCTGCCGAGCCCGCAACTGCTGTTGCTGGATGAGCCGACTGCGGGCGTCGACCCGACGTCGCGGCGCGAGTTCTGGCGGGAGATTCATGCTTTCGCGGAAGAAGGTCTCACCGTGCTGGTATCGACCCATTACATGGACGAGGCGGAGCGCTGTCATGAGATCGCCTATCTCTCCGATGGCGAGTTGCTGGCCCATGGCACCGTCGATGAGATGCTCAGCCGCGCGGCGCTGACGACCTTCGTAGTGAGCGGGCCAAATTTACCGGCACTTGCCGACAGGCTGGCCGAGAGCCCAGGTGTGGACAGCGTTGCGCCATTCGGCGCCAACCTGCATGTCTGCGGTCGCGACGGCAGCGTGCTGGAAACAGCCATCGCTCCCTACCGGGACGACCCGCGTCTTGCCTGGGTGCGCTCCACCGCCTCGCTCGAGGACGTATTCATCGAGCTGAGGAGAGGGAGACGGGGGAGACCGCAATGATTGCGCTGGAATACGATCCAGTTGGCCGCTGCCGGCGCATCTGGGCGATGATTGTAAAGGAGATCGTTCAGTTGCGGCGGGACCGTGTCACGCTCGCCACCATGATTGCGATTCCCGTGTTTCAATTGACGTTGTACGGCTACGCGATCAACACGACCCCGAAGCATCTCCCCACCGCGCTGCTGGTCCAGGAAACGAGCGACGTCGGCCGCTCCATTCTCGCTGCATTGCAGAATACCGAATACTTTACCGTGACCCGTCAGGTCTATCAGGTAGACATGCTTGATCGGCTGCTGGCGTCGGGTGAGGTTTTGTTCGCAATCGAGATCCCGACAGGTTTCGAGCGCGCGTTGCGACGAGGCGATCATCCTGCTCTGCTCGCGATCTCCGATGGGACCGATCCGGTTGCGATCGCCTCCGCCATGGCCGCGCTGGATGGCCTGGTACGCTCGGCTCTGAAGGCCGCGCATGCGGTTCCCGAAGCATCGGTCGAGGCGTTCGAGATTCGCCAACACCGGCGGTACAATCCCGCGGGCGTATCGCAGCTCAACATCGTGCCCGGCCTGCTTGGCACCATTTTGACCACAAGCATGCTGGTGTTTGCTGGCCTGTCGCTCACACGTGAGGCTGAGCGCGGCACCTTGGAAAGCCTGCTTGCGATGCCGGTCTCGCCACTCGAGATCATGATGGGCAAGGTCGCCCCTTTCGTCGCAGTCGGTTTTGTGCAGGGCGTATTGGTTCTCGCTGCGGGCGTGGTTTTGTTTGGCGTGCCGATTCTCGGCAGCCTCGCGCTTCTCGGCACGCTTACTGTCCTGTTCATCACCGCCAATCTGTCCATTGGTTTTACGTTCTCCACTTTCGGGCAGACGCAGTTGCAGTCGATGCAGATGGTGATGCTGTTCTTTTTGCCGAACCTGCTGCTTTCCGGGTTTATGTTCCCGTTCGCCGGCATGCCGACCTGGGCCCAGTGGATCAGTGAAGGGCTGCCCTTGACCCATTATCTGCGGATCGTGCGCGCGATCATGCTGAAGGGATCGGATTTTGCAGACCTTCAGGCAGATGTGCTCTGGCTCGCCGCGCTGACGCTGGTTGCGATGGCGATCGCAGTCGCCAGCTTCCGCCGTACTCTGGACTAATGCCGGTAATTCCTGCGCGTGACGCGCGAATTCCCTTCGTGACATTCCGGCCGACCCCGGGCTTGCCGGGGGAGAGCCGGAATCCAGCGAGCTATTACGCTCGCCCGAGCCGCACGGCTTCGCCGCGCAGATTCTGGCCAAGCGCGGCGAAAGCCTTGGTTACGATGCCTTTGGCGTCGAGCCCGGCCCGGGCATACATCGCGACCGGCGAATCCTGATCGATGAAGACATCGGGCAGCACCATGGATCGCACTTTGAGGCCGCCGTCGAGCACGCCGTGCTCGGCGAGAGCCTGCAGCACGTGCGCGGCGAATCCGCCGATCGCGCCTTCCTCGATGGTGATGAGGAGCTCGTGCTCACGCGCAAGACGCAGGAGAAGGTCGAGGTCCAACGGCTTGGCGAAACGCGCGTCGGCAACCGTGGTCGACAAGCCGTGCGCCGCGAGCTCATCCGCTGCCTTGAGACATTCCGAAAGGCGCGCGCCGAACGAGAGCAGCGCGACCTTGGTACCCTCGCGCACGATGCGTCCCTTGCCGATCTCGAGCGGCTTGCCTTCGGCCGGCAGCGGCAGGCCCATGCCTTCTCCGCGCGGATAGCGCAGGGCAGACGGGCCATCGTCGATGGCCGCGGCGGTCGCCACCATGTGCACGAGCTCGACCTCGTCCGCCGCGGCCATGAGGACGAAGCCCGGCAGACATCCGAGATAGGCGACATCGAACGCGCCGGCATGAGTGGGGCCGTCCGCGCCCACGAGCCCGGCGCGGTCCATCGCAAACCGCACCGGCAGCCTCTGGATGGCGACGTCGTGGACCACCTGGTCGTAAGCACGCTGCAGGAACGTGGAATAAATAGTGGCAAACGGCTTGAGACCCTCGGTCGCCAGTCCGGCGCAGAAGGTCACGCCGTGCTGCTCGGCGATCCCGACATCGAAACAGCGGTCGGGGAGCTCCTTGGCGAAGAGGTCGAGCCCGGTCCCGGAGGGCATGGCTGCGGTGATCGCGACAATCTTTTCGTCCTTGCGCGCTTCCTTGATCAGAGCTTCGGCGAATACCTTCGTATAGGCGGGGGCTGCCGCCTTGGATTTGGCCTGTGCGCCGGTTGCAACATCGAACTTGACCACCCCGTGGTATTTGTCGGCCGACTGCTCGGCGGGTGCATAGCCCTTGCCCTTCTGCGTGACCACGTGGACGAGGAACGGGCCGTTCTTCGCATCGCGCACGTTCTTGAGCACCGGCAGAAGGTGGTCGATGTTGTGGCCATCGATCGGCCCGATGTAGAAGAAGCCGAGCTCGTCGAACAATGTGCCGCCGGTCACCAGGCCGCGCGCATATTCCTCCATCGCAACGGCGCGCTGCTCGAGAAATTTCGGCAGCACCTTGGCGAGCTTTTTCACGGTATGGCGGACCGAGCGATAGGTCCGGCCGGAGACGAGCCGCGCCAGGTAGCCCGACAGCGCTCCGACCGGAGGGGCGATCGACATGTCGTTGTCGTTGAGGATGACGATCAGCCGGGAGCTCATTGCTCCCGCATTGTTCATCGCTTCATAGGCCATGCCGGCGGACATGGCGCCGTCGCCGATCACCGCAATCACGTTGTTGGACTTGCCGGCGAGGTCGCGCGCCACCGCCATTCCGAGCGCCGCCGAGATCGAGGTGGAAGAATGCGCGGCGCCGAAAGGGTCGTATTCGCTCTCGGCGCGCTTGGTAAACCCGGAAAGGCCGCCGCCTTGGCGCAGAGTGCGGATGCGATCGCGCCGGCCGGTGAGGATCTTGTGCGGATAGGCCTGGTGACCGACGTCCCAGACGATGCGGTCCTCCGGCGTGTTGAAGACATGGTGCAGCGCGACCGTGAGCTCGACCACTCCCAGCCCGGCACCGAGATGACCGCCCGTGGATGCCACCGCGTCTATGGTTTCCCGCCGCAGCTCGTCCGCGAGCTGGCGCAGCTGCTTTACCTCCAGCCGGCGCACGTCGGCCGGCGTTTTCACGGTGTCGAGCAGCGGGGTCTTGGAAGCTTCCGACATTGGACACTCCAGCCGACTATCAAGAAGTACGCAGTTGCCACAATTTAGCCGGGGAGGGTGGCGGCGGTAAACCCACCCGCAATGGGCATATCCGGCATGCAAACGTCCTCGCGGCTGGTATTGTTGCCTCGAGCCTGACGGAACGCATGCGGCTCAACCGCGTTATCACGCTTCCGTGTAGACACGTTTCGGAGACTCCCTGATGGGACTGGAGGTCTACCGCCGCAAGCGCAAATTCAACGTGACGCCGGAGCCGCGTGGACATTCCGGGCGGACCAGGGGCAACCGGTTCGTCATCCAGAAGCATGCGGCGCGACGCCTGCATTACGATTTCAGGCTCGAGCTCGACGGGGTGATGAAGAGCTGGGCGGTGACCAAGGGTCCGAGCCTCATTCCCGGAGAGAAGCGGCTTGCGGTGCAGACCGAGGATCACCCGATCGAATACAACTCGTTCGAGGGGACCATCCCCCAGGGAGAGTACGGCGGCGGCACCGTCATGATCTGGGACCGCGGCCATTGGCAGCCCGACGGCGATCCGCACAAGGGCTTGAGCAAAGGGCATCTCGACTTCGCCCTGGAAGGGGAAAAGCTGCACGGCCGCTGGCATCTCGTTCGCATGCGCCGCAGGGCCGGCGAGAGCAAGGACGCGTGGCTCCTGATCAAGGCGCGGGATGACGAAGCGCGCGAGGCGAACGATCCGGACATCCTGGAGGAAGAGCCGCTCTCGGTCGCAAGCGGCCGCTCGCTGGCGGAGATTGCGGAGGGCAAGGGCCGCAAGCGCGTGTGGCACTCGAACCGCAGCGTCGCAGAGAACGTCAAATCCGGCGCAACCAGTGGCCTGCGTGCGCCTACGCCCGAGCGCGCGCAGGCTCGGACACGGCAAAGTCGGCGCAGTGAGAAGGCTGCGAGCATTGGAAAGCGCAAGGCGCAGGCGCCCTCGGGATCAGCGGCGCTGCCCGACTTCGTGCCGCCGTCGCTTGCGACCTTGCGCGCGGAGGCGCCGAGCGGGGCGGGCTGGGTGCACGAGATCAAGTTCGACGGCTACCGCATCCAGGCGCGCATCGAGCACGGGCAGGTGCAGCTGCTCACGCGCAAAGGGCTCGACTGGACCGACAAGTTTCCCAACGTCGCCGCCGCACTCGGCAAATTGCGCGTGCGCAGTGCGCTCATCGACGGCGAGATCGTGGTCGAGGATGCGCGCGGGATTGCCAGCTTCTCCGGCCTGCAGGCGGCGCTCAAGGCCGGCGAGAGCGGCGCCTTCATCTATTACGTCTTCGATCTGCTTCATCTTGACGGCCGCGATCTCAGCGGGCTGCCGCTGATCGAGCGCAAGCAGGCGCTCAAGCGATCGATCGGGGAGAGGGCGAACGGAGCGATCAGGTACAGCGAGCATTTCGAGGAAGCGGGTCCGCTGGTGCTCGATCATGCTTGCAAGATGGGGCTCGAGGGTATCGTCTCGAAACGCGCGGACGCGCCTTATCGCGCCGGCCGCTCGGAGGCCTTCATCAAGACGAAATGCGCCAACGCCCAGGAATTCGTGGTAGGAGGCTACACGCTATCGACCGTGCTGCCGAGGTCGATCGGCGCTTTGGTGGTGGGCTATTATGAGCGCGGCAAGCTCATCTATGCCGGCCGCATCGGCACCGGCTACAGCCGTGCGGTCGCTGCGGACCTGTGGCAGCGGCTCAATCCGCTGGAGCGAGACAAGCCGCCGTTCGACGCGATCCCGCGCGAGGAGGCGCGCCGGCGCGACATCAGATGGGTCGAGCCGAGGACGGTGATCGAATCCGAGTTTCGCGGCTGGACCGCGGATCGGCTGGTGCGCCAGGCGGCGTTCAAGGGCGTGCGCGAGGACAAGCCGCCGCAGGAGGTGGTGCGGGAAATTCCGGCTCCCAGCGAGAGCGATACGGCTGCAAACAAGCGTGTGGCGGCAGCCTCCGCCTCGGTCGCGACCAAGTCCCGGGCGCGCGGAGCGGGCCACCCTCGTTCCAGCACGTCGAGCGCAAGGACAAGGTCATCGGCGGCGAGCCGCGCCGGCAGCTCCTCTGAAGGACTGCAGAGGAGCGAGGTGCGCTTCACCCATCCCGATCGCGTCTATTGGGTCGATGTGGGCACCACCAAGCAGGATCTCGCCGACTATTATCGCGCGGCCTGGCCGTTGATGGCGCCCCACCTCATAGACCGGCCGCTTGCGCTTCTGCGCTGCCCCGACGGCACCAAAGGCGAGTGCTTCTTTCAGAAGCACGCCTCCGCCGGGCTCGACGACAAGTATCTCAAGATGATCATCGACAAGAACCGCCGCCAGGTGCTCGCGGTCGAGGATCTCGACGGGCTGCTCTCGCTGGTGCAGGCCGGCGTGCTGGAAGTGCACGTGCGCGGCTCGCGCATCGATCGGCTCGACATCTGCGATCGCATCGTGTTCGACATCGATCCCGGCCCGGACGTGGCGTGGAGGGACGTGGTCGCCGCAGCGCGCGACGTGCGGGCGCGCCTGGCGGCGATCGAGCTCGTGTCGTTCGTGAAGCTTTCCGGCGGCAAGGGCCTGCATGTGGTCCTGCCCACCGCCGGCGCCGATTGGGAGACGACCAAGGCCTTTGCGCAGGCGGTCGCGCTCGCGATGGGCGCCGACAACCCCGAGCGCTACGTGGTGAAGATGACCAAGTCGCTGCGGCGGGGAAAGCTGTTCATCGACTATTTCCGCAACTCGCTCGAGCAGACGTCGGTTGCGGCCTATTCGACCCGCGCGCGACCCGGCGCGCCGGTCTCGGTGCCGGTGAGCTGGGAGGAGCTCGGCCGCACCAGGGGCGGGGCGCAGTACACCGTTCTCACTCTCGGCAAGCGGCTTTCCGGCCTCAAGCAGGATCCGTGGCAGGAGATGGGGCGGATCAAGCAGCGGCTTCCCGCCATGGACGCGCTGCGCCGCAACTGAAGGATATTTGAAAACATCGGCCGCACTCAGCGGCTTGCACGAAAAATACCGGTTTTTGTTTCCCGCCGGTCAGCTGCCCTCGGGCAGCGGAATGAACTCGGTCTCGTCGCCCGGCACGGTATCGAAGCGCGACTGCTTCCAGTCGGTCTTGGCCTGCTCGATGCGCTCCTTGCGCGAGGAGACGAAGTTCCACCAGATATGGCGCGGGCCGTCCATGGTTGCGCCGCCGAGGAGCACGAGGTGCGCGTCGCTCGCCGCCGCGATCGTGATCGCATCGCCGGGGCGAAAGATGAGGAGCTGGCCCGGCGTGAAGCGCTCGCCCGCAACCTCGACCGCGCCCGAGACGAGATAGGCGGCGCGCTCCTCGGTCGCCGCATCGAGCGGGAGCGAGGCTCCCGCCGCAAGCGTCACATCGACGAGGAGCGTCTCCCACAGCGTCTCGACCGGGGAGCGCACGCCGAAAATCTCGCCGGCGACCACGCGCGCCGATGTGCCGTTCTCGGCAACGAGCGGCAGCGCCGCCGCATCGTGATGGGCAAAGCCGGGCGCGCCTTCCTCCTCGGTCGCGGGCAATGCAACCCAGCATTGCAGCCCATGGATCGGCTCGCCCTCGCGCCGGCGCTCCCCCGGCGTGCGCTCGGAGTGCACGATGCCGCGCCCGGCGGTCATCCAGTTGACCTCGCCCGGCCGGATCGCGGCGGCGGTACCGAGGCTGTCGCGGTGCATGATCTCGCCGTCGAACAGATAGGTGACGGTCGCAAGCCCGATATGCGGATGCGGGCGCACGTCGATCCCCCCTCCGGAATGGAATTCCGCCGGGCCGAAATGGTCGAGGAAGATGAACGGACCGACCATGCGCCGGCGCGCATGGGGCAGCGCCCGGCGCACCGCGAAATGCCCCACATCGACGCTGCGCGGCACGATCACGAGGTCGATGGCGTCGGCCGCAGGCGCATCGCCGGGCGCGGGATCCTTGCCGGGAAAGAAGCTCACTGGCACAATCTCCTTGTTGGCACGCCTCGCCCCAGCGAAACCGCAACGAGGTCAGCGCACATCCTCAGCGCACATCCTCAGCGCACATCAAGCGGCTCGGTGCCGGTGGGCTTGCCGGCGGCATTGAGCGTGATCTTCTCGACGCGGGCTTCGGCCGCGCGCAACAGCTCCTCGCAGCGGCGCTTGAGCGCCTCGCCGCGCTCGTAGATCGCGACCGACTCCTCGAGCGGCACCTTGCCGTCCTCCAGCCGCTTGACGATGGTCTCGAGCTCCTCGATCGCGCGCTCGAACGGCAGCCGCGTGACGTCGTGGTGGGGTTCGTCGGCCATGCTGCTTCCCGTGCGCCCCGCTTGCTTGCGGACACTCTATATATGCGCAGCGGCTGGGTGGGCAAAGCGTGGCGGCGGATTACGCTCGCGGGTTGGGCCGCTCGCTGATCCGTCCTACGGGTTCCGCGCTCAGCCCTGCATCAGGGTGGCGACATGGGCGGCGACCGAGTTGGCAAGCGCCGTGAGATCGTAGCCGCCTTCCAGCACCGAGACGATGCGGCCCTCGGCGGTCTTGCGGGCTACCTCAATGAGCTTGCGCGTGGCCCAGGCAAAGTCGGCCTCGACCAGGTTCAGGTTGGCGAGCGGATCGCGCATGTGCGCATCGAAGCCCGCCGAGATGATGACGAGCTGCGGCGCGAAGTCGCGCAAGCGCGGCAGGAGCACGCTCTCGAACGCCTCGCGGAAATGATCGCCCGCGTCCCCTGGTCGCAGCGGCGCATTGACGATGGTGTCGTGCTCGCCGCGCTCGTCCTTGGCGCCGGTGCCGGGATAGAGCGGCATCTGATGGGTCGAGCCGTACATCACCGTGCCGTCAGCCCAGAAGATGTCCTGGGAGCCGTTGCCGTGGTGCACGTCGAAATCGACGACGGCAACGTGGTCGATGCCGTAGCGCTTCTGCGCGTAGCGCGCTGCGATCGCCGCGTTGTTGAACAGGCAGAAGCCCATCGGGCGGGAGGTCTCGGTGTGGTGGCCGGGCGGACGCGTGGCGACAAAGGCATTGCGCGCCTTCCCCGTCATGACCTCGTCCACGGCAAGACCGGCGCCGCCCGCGGCGCGCAGCGCCGCCTCGAAGCTTCCCGGCGACATGCTGGTGTCGGCATCGAGTTGCACCAGGCTGTCCTTCGGGGTCGCGTCGCGGAGGGCGGTGACGTAGTCCATGGGGTGGCAGAGGGCGATGGTGTCGAGCTCGGCCAAGGGCGCCTCGACCCGCGCGAGGTCCTGGAATTTCTCCGCCTCGAGGGCCCGCTCGATCGCCCGCAGCCGGTCGGGCCGCTCCGGATGCCCCGACGGGGTGAGGTGATTGAGGCAGGCCGGGTGGGTGATCAACAGCGTGGTCATGCCGGCGGGAGCGTAGCCCGGATTTTGCGTCCATGAAATGCGTACGGGCGAGGACACGTGCCTCGCCCGTACGCAGAAGAATTTTGCGGAGGGGCGACCCACCGGGTCGCGCTCGATCCGTCACGTCGTGCGGCAAGAGGGCGAGGCATGCGTCGCCCCTACGTGCGGTACCGCAGGGCGCGGGCTCAATTGTCAGTTGCGTAGGGGCGACCCAGTGGGTCGCCCTCCATCCACCTGCCGTGTGGCAGGAGGGCGAGGCAATGCCTCGCCCCTACGAACGGGCTGGAGAAGGGGACGGGTCAGGCGTGCTTGAGGCTTTCCGGGACGACGCCGCCGCTCTCGGCAAGCTTGGTCATGACCCGCTGATGCAGCCAGACATTCATCTCGGCCGAGCCGTCGAGGCTGCCTTTATAGCCGAGCTCCTGTGCCAGCTGCTTGCGGGCGGTGAGGCTCGAGTCGAGCTTCAAGAGCTTCATCAGGTCGACGATCGACCGCTGCCAGTCGAGCCTTTCGCTCTGGCCGTCGGCGATCTTCTTGATCATCGCTTCGACCTCTGCCTGGGTCATCGCCTTGCCGGTGGCGGGAGCTCCGCCCGCGGTTGCAGTGCCCGCCGAAGCCGGTGCGCCCGGCGCCAAGGGGGTCGCGCCGGGTGTCTTCTTGCCGAAGATGGCCGATGCAATACTGCCGAAGATGCTCATGGTTTACCTCCTGAAGTTGGCTGCTGTTATAGTCGGTTTTCACGTCGTGTGCGGCAGCTCGGCCGGGGTCGGCAAGCGGCCTTGCGGAGTGAGCTTATCGACCAGCCCCGGCAGAACCTGCGAGAGCTGCTTGGTGAGCTCCTCCTCGGACATGCCCGAGCGCTGCGCCAGCACCTTGATGAGGTCGGGGCCGAGCGCGGAACCGAGCTGACCGGGTGACACCGGATGGTTTTGGCCCGGACCGATCCAGGAATTGATCGCGTTGGCCAAGCCGCCCTTCTGCAGCTTTTCCACCAATCCGCCCAACCCCCCGAGGAGGCCGCCCAAGCCCTGGTCGGAGCTCGGTTGTGCGCCGGCGCTTGCCGGGGGGCCTGCATCGCGTTTCGCAAGCAAGGCGCCCGAGGCCAGCAGGGCGAGCAGCGCCAGCATCAGCGGCTTGCCGATGTTGCCGCCCGGAACTGCATTTCGCAGCGTATCTTCCAATCCTGCCATTGCGTTCGTTCCTTTTGCTTCGGGTGGTTCCTCCCCCGTGCCTGATCAGGCGGCTCTGCGACCCGTGAGTGCGTTGTAGATCAGCAGCACCACGACCGCGCCGACGATTGCGACAATCATGCTGTAGATGTTCAAGCCGGTTACCCCCGACGCCCCGAACAGGCTGAATAAAAATCCGCCGACGAGCGCACCGATGATTCCGAGCACAATGTCGAGCCAGAAACCCTGCCCCCTCCTGTCCACCAACTTGCTCCCGATGAACCCGGCGATCAGGCCGAGTATGATCCAGCTGATGATGCCCATTGCATGCCCTCCTGAGTGCTGATCAGTGCGTCGCCGAATAAACAGTGGTCGGATTTTTTTGCCCGGTCCGGTAAAAAGGTAGAGAAGAACGCGAGCCTCGACCAGGCGCAGATCCGTCCGTTCCGTGGCAGCCACCCGCGCACGTCGCGCAGAGCGCTGGCGTCATCTCTGCCGCAAATACCTTGATGACACCCGGGGACATTGTCAACGTTGGTATGATCGAGAAACGTGCGTTATTGCATGCCTGCAATCCACTGTATTCTTGTGTTGTCACAAAGGTGGTACATTCGGGCGCGACTGGTCGGAGGATCGCACGCCTCATTGTTGATTGTCTCACGTCGACGGCAAGATTGTGCATCGAGCGCCTGAGGGCGCCGGTGGATGTCGTGCTCCAGGAGCCATAGGAGTGATCGTATGAGCCACGCTTCTCGCATGCCTCGTCTCGCACGCATCCTGCCGTTCACGCTGCTGGCCGGCCTGCTGCTCTCGGGCTGCGGCATCAACAACATCCCGAGCTATGACGAGAATGCCAAGGCAAAATGGTCGGACGTGCAGAATCAGTACCAGCGCCGCGCCGACCTGATCCCGAATCTGGTCGAGACGGTGAAGGGGTATGCCGCGCAGGAACGCGAAGTGCTCACCCAGGTGACGGAGGCACGCGCCAAGGTCAGTCAGATCAAGGTTGATGCCTCGACCATCACCGATCCGGCCAAGTTCAAGCAGTACCAGGACGCGCAGAGCGCGCTTACCGGCGCGCTCGGACGGCTGCTGGTTACGGTCGAGCGTTATCCGGACTTGAAATCGAACCAGAATTTCCTCGCGCTGCAGTCGCAGCTGGAAGGCACCGAGAACCGCATTGCGGTTGCTCGCCGCGATTACATCGACGGGGTGCGCGTCTACAACACGGAGCTCAAGACGTTTCCCGGTGTGCTGTGGGCATCGACGCTCTACCGCAGCTATAAACCGATGCAGACCTTTACGGTGGCGGAAGAATTACAAAAGCCGCCGACGGTGAAGTTCTGACCTTTCGCGCGCCCGGTGTGCCGGTCGTGCTCTCACAGGGGACGGGATCCGGCAATCCACGGCCGATGTGAATGCATGGACCGCGCCAATAACCGGGTTCCGGCTCGACCGTGCCCGGGCAAAGCCGGCTTGCTCGGCCGGAATGACGCGGAGGCAATTCATGGCAAGGCACGGGAGCGCCGCCGTTGAAGCAGGATGCGATTCCGCCGGCCCCTTGTGGGGACAGCGGGGTGGTGCGCTTCGCAGATTCACCACTGCAACAGTGCAGCCCCCTCATGCTCTACCGTCCACATGAGCGGCGAGGGAGTGCGCCGTGCGTTCGGCACCGTTTGCATATCAATTTCACGATGATGCGTCGTATATTTCTGGCGGCGTGGTATCGCGCCGTCCTCGCACTGCTCATGTCCCTGGCGGCGTGGTGCACGGCCTGTGCGCTGACCTTTCCCGAGCTCAGCGGGCGCGTCGTCGACGACGCCGGAATTCTCGATCCTGCGACCAAGGCCGCGCTCGAGCGCAAGCTCGCGGAGTTCGAGGCCAACACCACAGGGCAGCTTGTCGTCGTCACCCTCAAGTCGCTGCAAGGCACCTCGATCGAGGACTACGGCTATCAGCTCGGGCGACACTGGGGGATCGGACAGAAGGAGAAAAACACCGGTGCGCTCCTGATCGTGGCGCCGAACGAGCGCAAGGTGCGCATCGAGGTCGGCTACGGCTTCGAAGGCACGCTCACCGATGCGGTATCGCGGCTCATTATCGAGAATTCCATCCTCCCCCGCTTCCGGGCGAACGACTTCGCCGGGGGCATCAATCGCGGGGTGGATGACATCATCCAGGCGGTCTCCGTCGATTCCGAGGAATGGAAAACGCGCGCCAAGCAGCGCCCCGACGATCAGACCGACCTGGCCGATGTGCTCACATTCCTGTTCCTGATGGTGGTGATCCTCATAATTGTCGGCAGCATCGCAAGCCGCGGCCGGCAGCAGGCGCAAGCCGGTCCTCGCGGGCGCCGCGGACCGATCATCCTGCCAATGCCCGGCTCGTGGGGCGGCTCAGGTTCCGGCTCGGACTGGGGCGGCGGCTTCTCCGGAGGGGGCGGCTTTTCCGGTGGAGGCGGCTCCTTCGGCGGCGGCGGCGCTTCGGGAAGCTGGTGATGCGATGATCACGGAAGCCGACAATCATCGCATCGTCGAGGCCATCCGGGCGGCCGAAGCGAGGACCTCGGGCGAGATCTACTGCGTCATCGCCCGCGCCTGCGCCGGTTATCACCTGGTGCCCATCGCGTGGGCGGCTTTGCTGGCGCTGGCCGTGCCATGGCCTTTGATTCATTTCACGCGATGGCCCGCGGGGATGATCTATCTCATCCAGCTTGCCGTCTTCATCGCGGCGGCGGCCATATTGTCCCTGCCGGCGATCCGGTTCGGCATCGTGCCGAAGCGCACGCTGCGCGGCCGTGCGCATGTCGTGGCGATGCAGCAGTTTCTGGCGCAAGGCATCCATCTCACGGAAAAGCGCACCGGCGTGCTGATTTTTGCCTCGGCTGCGGAGCGCTACGCCGAGATCGTGGCGGACAGCGGAATCAACGCCAAGGTGGCGCCCGACGCATGGGCCTACGCCGTCGCCGCGATGGTCGCGGCGATCAAGGCCGGGCGTCCGGGCGACGGCTTCATTGCCGCTGTCGAGCTGTGCGGGGCGGAGCTCGCCCGGCACTTTCCGCCCGGCGAGCTCAATCCCGATGAATTGCCCGACAGGGTGGTCGAGATTTGAGGCGCGCGCGAGCTTGGCGGCCGGGGCTCGCTTGGAACGACGACCGCCGGGTGCGAGAGTAGCGGTAAGGATAACCGCCGGTGCGGGATTACAGCTCTGCGGAAATCATTCGCCCAATGTTGCGCGCATTGTAACAAATTGTGAACGCGTGCAATTAACGCCGCCTGCACTTATGCAGCAGGACCGATCACATCGGCGTTGACAAAACCACACTTTGTAAGACTGTGTGAAGTCGGAGGGGCGAGGTCAGGGGAAAGAAGGTCAGGGGAAAAGCTCAGGGGAGGACATCACGTTCACCCCACTCCGAAGGGCCCCCGCCTATGGAAACCCTCCTCGTCAAGATCTTCGCGACAGCGCTCACGCTGAGCCAAGTGACGACGGCGCCGGACGCTATTACCACCAGCTTCGATCGGGACAAGGACCAGGCCAAGGTGGCCGCGCTGTTGCGCGCGGGCTGCACCCATATCCGCAAGGCCTTCGACATCGAGGACATCAATCTCGACGACCTCATTTCTACCGCCATGGACGACCCG
>DATBHG010000091.1:0-25417 GCA_036557665.1 Xanthobacteraceae bacterium
GCAGTCATGACGAAGCCGGGCACCGTTTCCGATACGGTTGGGACGTCGGGTAGCTGCGGCAAGCGCTTTGCCGTCGATACGGCCAACAGGCGGACCTGGCCCGACGCCACCGGTCCGATGATATCGGAGATATTCCCGAAGAACAGATGGATCGTGCCGTTGACGAGCGCCAGGATCGCCGGCGGCGCTGCCGTGTAAGGCACGTCCACCAGGTTGAGACCCTCGCGAGCGGCGAACGCCGCGGGGGTGAGATCGCTGCTGGAGCCGCGACCGACCGAGCCGTAGTTGATTTTGCCGGGATTGGCGCGTGCATAGTCGATGAACTCGCGCAGCGAATGCACCGGCAGGTCGCGGGTGACCGCGAACGCCATGCCGTTGCTCGCCAGCATGCTGATCGGTGCCAGATCCTTCACCGGATCGTAGGAAAGTTTCTGCATCAGGGGAACGACGGAAAGCTGTGCACCGCCGCCTTCGTAGAGCGTGTAACCGTCCGCCGGCGCGCGTACCGCGATTTCGGTGCCGATCGCGCCATTGGCACCGGGATGCGTCTCGACGATGAACTGCTGGCCGAACGTCGTGCTCAGGCGGTCGGCGCTAATTCGCGCGAGCACATCGGAGATGCCGCCCGGGCCATAAGGCACGATGACCTTCACGAAGCGGGCCGGCCATTCCTGCGCCTGCGCGATGGCGGCCGATGCAGTGAGCGCAGCCGTCAACAGAGCCGCCGCGAGCGCCGTCGCTGGCGCGAGGTAAGAAGGGCGCCCCGAATCAGGCCCGCGCCTCATGATGACCGGGCAGGGCATTCCAGTTGCCTCATCATCTCAAAATAGCGCTTCACTCGATCACCTCATCGGCACTGGCCTGCAGAGTCAACGGCACAGTGAGGCCGAGCGCTCTCGCAGTCTTCAAGTTGATGGCAAGCTCGAAAGTGGTCGGCTGCAGCACCGGCAGCTCGGAGGGCCTCGCTCCCTTCAGGATGCGACCCGCATAGACTCCCGCCTGTCGATAAGCACTGGATATGCTTGCGGAATAGCTTATGAGACCGCCATCGACAACAAATTCCCGCAGGTCATAGATCGCCGGCAAGGAATGTCGTGCAGCAAGCGCGATCAGCTTCTGCCGCAAGCTTGTGAAGAGGGGGCTCCCGCTCACAAGAAGGGCGCCGGCGCCGGCCTGCGCGAGCTTGTTGAAGGCGGGCTCCAACTCGACCTCGTTCTCCGCCTGCAGAGCCACGATCTTGCAACCAAGGGTGCGGCCAGCCGCCGTCACATCGGTAAAATTCGGGTCGAATCCCGGATACGTGGGATCGCCCAGGACGGCGATAATGGTCGCTGCGGGGACGAGCTCGCGCAGCAGCTCGAGGCGCTTCACGTCAAGCTGCGCGCCGCCAAAAAAAGTCACTCCGGTGAGATTGCCTTCCGGTCGATTCAAGCTCGTGACGAGACCGGTTCTCACCGGGTCCTCGCCGGTCACAAAGACGATGGGGACAGTTGTAGTAGCGGCCCGCGCCACCTCCACCGCGCCCACATTGCCGACGATGACAGCAACTTTGCGCTGCACGAGATCGGCGGCCATCGCGGGCAGGCGCTCCAACTGGTTGTCGGCCCATCGCTGCTCGAGTGCAAAGCTCTCGCCCTCGATAAAACCCTCCATCCTGAGCCCCTCGCGCAGCGCGATAACCAGGTTCATGAAGGGCGCTGCCGGCGTGGTCCGCAGAAGACCGACGAGCGGCATCCGCTGCTCTGCCTTGCCGCCCGCGGGGACGAGAAGCGCTGCTGCAGCGCCGGCCAGAAACTTCATGAATTCGCGGCGTCTTGTTCTTCCAAATTGCATCCGATCTCCTCGAAACTGATATTCCTGTTGGCCGCGTTGAAGCGAGCAGGCGCCTCACTCGTCCGTTTGCGGCTTTCGCCGGGTTCGGGAACGCGCGTCCTGCGAAATTTTCTTCGAAGCTCAGCCTCGCGGCCATCATGATTTGGCTGCGCGATCTTCTCTAAATGTCACATGCTCGCGGCCGTCGCATCATATCATACCTCGATTCAGCACCCGACGCGCCACTTCACTGCGCTGCGTCTTGCCGTTCGCATTTTTCGGCAATTGGTCCAACGCTGCGAGAAGGTGAGGGAGCTTGAACGGAGCAATCGATCCGGCGAGCGCATCGCTCAAGCCGCCGCGCTCCAACAAGGCAGGCGGGGTGCCGGCGCGCGGCACGATTGCCACGCCGATCCGGTTGCCGATCTCCTGGTCGGGGATCGCGAAAACACATGCCTCCGCGAAAGCTCCCAGGGCGAGAATTGCGTTTTCGAGCTCGCTGGGAACGATCAGCACGCCCTTGCTCTTGAAGCAATCATCAGACCGCCCGAGGATGTACACGTATCCGTCAGCATCCATGCGTGCAAGATCGCTGGTCACGAACCAGCCGTTGCGAAGGGCGGCGCGGGTCTTCTCCACATCACCGAGGTATTCGAGAAAAAAACCAGGGTAGCTTGTGTCGAACGCCAATGTGCCGACTTCGCCTGTGGACAGAGCCGATAAATCCGGAGCAAGGATTTCCGCCCGTGCGCCCCAGGATTTGCCGACGGAGCCCTCGCGCTGCGGCGTTCCCGGACCGTTGCCGAGAACCATCTGAGCCTCGGACACACCGTAATGCTCCCAGATCGGGCAGCCGATGCGGCTGTGCCACTCGTTACGGACGGAAGCTTCGAGCGGCTCGCCGGTCGAGTTTGCGCCGCGCAGGGACGACAGATCGTATCGCTTCTCTATCCCCGGCATCGCCAGAATGCGTCGGTAGAGCGTGGCGACACTGTACAGCAATGTCACCTTGTCCTGCGCGATGGCCGAGAGAATACGCTCCGGACTGGCGCGTTCCCGCATGATCGAACCGGCAACGCCGTTGCGCAGCGGAAACAGCACGTTGTGGCCGAGCGCGCTGATGAAGCTCCATTCCCCTGTCGCCAGGACGACGTCGCCCGGCCTCGGCGGAAGGCGCGCATTGTTGCTGTCGCCGAGCGCGGCCAGCCAGCGATGGGCATGCACGACCCCTTTCGGCTTGCCCGTGGTCCCCGAGGTGAACACGACGAACGCGACGTCATCGGCTCGCGCCTGGAAGGGCGGCAGCTCTCCGGCCCGCATGTCGAGAGCGGGATGGCCGGGCGTCAGCCCAGTACGCGTCACCACGGCACGAGCCGCCGCCGGCGCAAGCTGGCGTGCAGGCTCGTCGCGCTCCGGCTCGGAGCCGTACAGAACAGCGGCGGGCTGCGATAACGTCAGGATGTATTCGAGCTCACTCGACCCCAGTTGCGAGTTTTGCAGGACCGGCACCGCACCCACCCAAATCGAGCCGAGCAAGGCGGCCACGAGCTCTACCGAATTGGTCATCCTGAGGAGGATCTTGTCGCCTGGGCCTATGCCGAGCGCCTTGATGCCGCTCGCAACCGCCAACACGGCCTGTTGCAGCTCGGCGCGCGTGACCGGGCCGGCGGATGTGAGCAGGACCGGGGCGCCGGCGCCGTCCCAGCTTGGATTGCCGCGCAGAGCTTCCTCGGCAAGATTCATTCGCCGCGCCTGAAGCGGGATGACTTCCTCGTCATCCCGCTCCAGCTCCTTCTTTGAGCAAGTCCTTTCGTAAAACCGGTTTCTGCTTTTGCGCAACATGCTCTACCGAGCATAGCTTGGACCTCGATATTGCGGCGCACGCTTCTCGAGAAAGGCCCGAATTCCTTCCCGGCAATCCTGGCTCCGCGTGATCTCCATGACCGCATCCAGCTCGGCGCGTGCGCCTTCGTCACTGCGATTGTGATCCCAGTATCGTCGAACCAGGGATTTGGCGTGCCGGACCGAGAGGAACGGGGCTGATGCAATCCGTTCGGCTATCTTGAGCACCTCCTCCATCAGCTTGTCATGCGGAAAAACCCGCTCGACGAGGCCTATCCGTTGCGCCTCCGCGGCATCTATGATCGTGCCGGTAAGGATCATCTCCATCGCGCGCCCCAGCCCTACCAGCTTCGGCAGATTTCGGGCTCCTCCCGACTCGGGCACGAAGCCGGCGGGGACCGCAACCTCTCCCAGGCGTGCTTGCTCCGATGCGTAACGCATGTCGCAGGCCGTCACCAATTCGAGCCCGATACCGACGGCCGTACCGTTGATCGCTGCGATCGTCACCGCCTGTAGCGATTCGAGCTTTCTGATCACGCGTTGGATAACGACGTGCCGCAGGTCGTTGAAAAAGTAGTTTACGAGCTCTTTGTAAGCTCCGAAATTCCCGAAATCGTTCTCCTCGTCCAAGGCTCCGAGCGGTGCCGCTTCCGTTCGCAGGTCTCCGCCTGCGCTGAAAGCCCGGCCCTCGCCGGTAATGACGACGACCCGAATGCTGTCGTCTCGACTGATCCGGTCGAGCAGGAGGTCGAGCTCCACTCGCATACGAACGTCGATTGCGTTGAGTGCCTCGGGCCGCGCGAGGGTAAGCAATCCAATGGCGGTTGCTCCCGTTTCTTGCGCAGGACGCACCGACCATCTGATAGTCTTGAATTCGAACATGGGCTCGTCTCCCGGAAATGCATGTCGGCTCTCACGTGGGTTGCGGCCGAATGGAGAGGCAAGATGACAGAGGAGTGCCGGGCATGGAAAGAGTTTGCCCCCCTTTTTCACGCATTTGGAAGCAACTACTATATCGAGGAAAATATCGTCGCGACCTCCGGTCTCCGGCAATCCCGCTTGTTTGCCGGACGATTGAGGCAAGACCCACCAGATCAGCTCGAGGGTGCAGTGAACGTCGCGCGCCGCACATTTCTGGAGTTGGCGGGAAGTGCCGCAGCTCTCCTCGCCCACCCCTGTGTCGGACGGGCGCAAGCCTATCCGGCGCGCCCCGTGCGCGTGCTTGTCGGCTATGCGCCGGGTGGGTCAGCCGACATCCTGGCGCGGCTGATGGGGCAATGGCTGTCGGAACGGCTCGGCCAACAATTTATCGTAGAGAATCGGCCGGGGGCCGGCACCAACATCGCGACCGAAGCCGTCATACGCGCGCCGGCGGACGGCTATACGCTTCTCCTGGTCTCCGCGGCAAACTTCATCAACGCGACCCTCTATGAAAAGCTCGCCTTCAACTTCATTCATGATACCTCGCCGGTCCTCAGCCTCAGCCGCGAGCCCAATGTCGTCGTCGTGCATCCTTCCGTTCCTGCCAATTCGATTCCGGAGCTCATTGCATATGCCAAAGCCAATCCGGGAATAATCGCCATGGCCTCGGGCGGCACTGGCGCCTCGTCCCATGTATCCGGCGAGCTGTTCAAGATGTTGACCGGCATCAAGATGGTGCATGTGCCTTATCGTGGAGCGGGGCCCGCGCTGGCTGGTTTGCTCGGCGGGGAAGTGCAGATCTACTTCTGCCCGATGTCATCGGCAGTCGAGCATATCAGGGCGGGCAGATTGCGTGCGCTCGCGGTGACCACGAGGGAGCGCTCGACCGCGATGCCGGCTGTTCCAAGCGTGAGCGAATTCGTCCCGGGCTACGAGTCGAGCCAGTCATACGGCCTTGCCGCCCCCAAGGGCACGCCTGCTGAAATAATCGGGAAGCTCAACGCGGAGGCCAACAGCATCCTGGTCGACCCGGCGATGCAAGCACGGCTCGCGGCTCTGGGCGAAACCGCGATTGGCGGATCGGCAGCCGACTTCGCGAGGTTGATCGCCGAAGAGACCGACAAATGGGCCAAGGTGGTGAAGCACTCCGGCGCCAGCCCCGGTTGAGCATCGGCCATACGTATGGGCAGCTTGCGCGCAACGAGCACGACGTCCAAGCCACACTTCTGCAACAGCAGCGCAGCCGTGTTGCAGCAGCCGGCATAAGCCCTAACCGGAAGCCACGATCCGGCGAAAGTTGCGGTAGAGAATTTTCGCACTGGCACCGAACGTCTCCATGCACTTGCTCGTGGCATGCTGCAGACGATCCTGCCCGTCCGCTCCCAGCATGCTTTCCAGCGCGCGACGGTATTCGGGGATCTCGCCCCATTGCGACACCGTGTGCTCGTCCTGCTCGACATGGTATTGAATGCCGTAGGCCTTCTCGCCGAGCTGAAATGCCTGGATCGAGCATTGCTCGCTTTCGGCGAGCTTGACTGCGCCGGCTGGAAGCTCCGCGACCTCCGCACCGTGCCATTGCAGCACCGGAAACGTCGCGGGCATTCCTTCGAACAAGGGTGCCGCGCGGCCGGCATCAGTGAGCTTGACATCGAGCACGCCGATCTCCGGCTTGGGCATGAGCTCTACCTTTCCACCAAATGCATCTGCCAGAAGCTGATGCCCGAGACAGACGCCAAGGAACGGCGCTCTTTTTTCGCTCACCCACCGCCGGATGGCGGCTTTCTCGCGAGCGAGCCACGGATGCCGATTCTCTTGCCAGACATCCATAGGTCCGCCGAACACCATCAGCGCATCGTAGCCTTCGAGCGGCGGGATGACAGCGCCGTGGTCGAGCTCGACGGCATCCCATGCGATGGCATCGGCACGCAAAAAATCGCGGAGCACACCCGGATGCTCGACGGCCGCATGCTGGAAGACCAGAAATCTCATGGGCTCGAACAGACACGCGGCTTGACGCCGGGATTGCCGAGCCGCAGCGGCTCGCCCTTCTCGAACTTGACGATCTGCTCGAAGCATTCGCGAAAGTACAGCTCGAAATTGTCCCATTCGGCCCAGCCGAGATGGGGCGTGCACAGGACGTTCGGCATCTTGATCAGGGGGTGGTCGCCGTTCACGATCGGCTCCTGCTCGTACACATCGACGGCAGCATAGCCGGGCCGGCCCTTTTTCAGGGCGTCGAGCAGCGCGCCGGGCGCTACGAGCTCCGCACGCGCGACGTTGACGAACAGCGCCGTCGGCTTCATGCGCGCAAAATCATCAGGACCCACGAGGCCCACGGTCTCAGGCCGCAGCCGCAGGCTCAGCGAAAGAACGTCGGAGCGCTCGAACAGCTCGGCCTTGCTCTTGGCGACCTCATAGCCGGCAGTGCCGGCCTTCTTCAGCGTGGTTTCCCGGCCGAACGCCAGCACCTGCATGCCGAGACCTTTGCCGCCTTCGGCTACAAGCGAGCCGATGGCCCCGAGGCCGAAAATTCCCAGGGTCGAGCCGCGCAACCGGTGTGACAGGGTGCAGGGCCAATCGCCGCGCTTCATGCGCTCGGCCTCGAGCGCGACGTTGCGGCGCGACGCGACGATCAGCGCCAGGGTGAGCTCCGCCGGCGCAACCGGCGAGTTGCTGACCCCGGTCGAGACCGGAATCCCGAGCTCGGTGGCCGCAGCAAGGTCCAGCGCCTGGGAGGTGCGCCCCACCAATGCGATCAGCTTGAGCTTCGGTAACCGCTCGAGCAGCGCACGAGAAAACGCGACGCGCTCGCGAATCGCCACGACCACATCCGCATCGGCCAATCGTGCGGCCAGCTGATCGAGGTTGCGCGCCGGCTCGCGAAAGCCGACAATGTCATGATGCCTGATCAGGGAGAATGCCGAAAGCCTATGAACCATATCCTGATAATCATCAGGAATGACGATTTTCACCTCTTAGACCTCATCATTGCGCCTTGCCCTGCAGCCGCACGCTCTGAGCCCCTGGCGGTCCGAATCAAATAGATGAAAAGCCGACATATGACCGTGTTTTCCGTGGGCGAGGCCAGGATCACGCGAATCGAGGAGACGTATCTCCCGGTTTATCGGCCGGGCGACCTCTTCCGCGAATGGAACGATACGATCCTCGCCCAGCACAAGCATTGGCTCGTGCCGCACCACTATGATGCCGCCGCCGGATTGGTCAAGCTGAGCGTCCACAGCTGGCTCCTGCAGATCGGCAAGCAGAATATTCTCATCGACACATGCTGCGGCAACAACAAATCACGCCCCACCCGCCCGTTCTGGAACATGCTCGACACGCCCTATCTCGATCGGCTTGCAGCGGCCGACACGCGGCCGGAGCAGATCGATCTCGTCATGTGCACCCATTTGCATCATGACCACGTCGGCTGGAACACCCGGCTGGTCGATGGTCGCTGGGTGCCTACTTTTCCGAATGCGCGCTATGTCTTCTCCAAACCGGATTTCGAATATTACCTCGAGGCTGACGTCGATCCGGCAACTGCGCCGGTCGAGTTCGGCACGTTCCGCGAATGTGTGCTGCCGGTGGTGGATGCGGGTCGCGCGGACCTGGTTGCCGGGCCTCACCGTCTGAACGAGCATATCGAGATCATGCCGGCATCCGGCCATTCCGCCGGCCATGTCGTCTTCAAGCTCGAGAGCAAGGGACAATGCGCGGTGTTCATCGGCGATGTCTTTCATCATCTCCTGCAGGTCTACTATCCGCATTGGAATTTTCCGAAGAATTCCGATCCGGAAGCGGCGCGGGCAAGCCGCCGAACGGTGCTCGACCACTGCGCGTCAGCGTCCGCGTTGACCCTCCCCTGCCACGTCGGGTTTCCGTTCGCCGGCTATATCGAGGTCGGGAAGAATGGGTTTGAGCCGCGTTTTGCTTGAATTGCGCTCCGAGCCGCACACCTCAGCGTGTGCTGTCTGCAGGGGCGGGTTTCAACCCGTTCCTCCGCGAGCAAATCGGAAATACGGCAAGTCTCACGCAGGAGGGACGCACCTCGTCGCCCCTGCGTCGACAACGGCGCAAGCCGAGGAGGGGCGAGGCAGCGCGGTCGCCAAATAGCGCGAGGAGCCCAGCCATCATGTCCGCATTCCCCCAGCTCCCCTGGCTCGAAGCGTTCCGGGATCGTGTCAACGCGGATGCGGAGATGAAGCTCATCGGCCGCTGGTTTTGCACGCCGATGTCGCTGAGCTTCGGAGAGCAGCGTTACGTGCTGCACATTGCGGAGGGACGCATCGCGGAGATCGTGCCGAGCCCGCGCATCGATGTGCGTGCGGCATTCGGCTTCCGCGCTCCGCTCGAGGTCTGGCGCAAGTTTCTCAGCCTCACGCCGCCGCCGCTCTATCATGACTTCTTCGCCATGCTGATGCGGGTTCCCGAGTTCGTGATCGAGGGCGACAGCCTGCTCGCCATGCAGAATGCGCGCGCGCTGCATAGGATGATGAATCTCATGCGCGGCACGGAGGTCAGCGATGGCTGAGCTCGAGGCGATTGTCGGCCGTTATCTGACTGTCGGCTTCGACAGCCTGGACTATCGCATCTTCGTCGAGGAGGCGGGCGCGGGCATGCCGCTTCTCTGCCTGCACACTGCCGGGGCCGACAGCCGCCAATACCGCCACGTGCTCAACGACGCGGAGGTGACGAGCCGGTGCCGCGTCGTCGCGTTCGATTTTCCCTGGCATGGCCGCTCCAACCCGCCGGCGCAGTGGTGGCTGATGCGCTATCGGCTTACGACCCGGACCTATCTGGGGATCGTGCGCGCAGTCTGGCAGGCGCTCGGGCTAGAGCGACCGGTCGTGATGGGATGCTCCATGGGCGGCGCCATCGTGCTCAAGCTCGCCGCCGAGTATCAGGACGAGCTGCGGGGCGTCATCGGGCTCGAGAGCGCCGCCTATGCGCCGGGAAGGTACAACGAGCTCCTGCATCACCCCGCAATTCACGGCGGCGAGCTGTGCGCATGCTATACCTACGGCCTGTGCTCGCCGTTCAGCCCGGAGGAGAGCCGGCGCGAGAACTGGTGGTACTACAGCCAGTCGGGGCCGGGCATCTACCAGGGCGACGTGCACTTCTACAGCAACGACTGGGATGCGCGCGAGGACGTGCGCCGCATCGACACGCGCCGCTGTCCCGTGGCGCTGCTCACCGGCGAATACGACTACTCCTGCACGCCGGCGATGACGGAAGCGGTGGCGAAGGAAATTCCCGGCGCGCGGTTTACCCTCATGTCACGCATGGGGCATTTCCCCATGGTCGAGAACTATCCCGAGTTCCGGCGCTATCTCCTGCCCGAGCTCGGGCACATGCTCGCGGCGGAATGAAGCCACTCCCCGGGCTCGTAGCGCCGACGCATTGTGTTGCATTTCTGCGGATGGCGCCATTTCCGTAGTATTGAAAAGCGCCGATAGGGTCCCAGGGATGTCAAGGATAACGCAGCCAAGGCTCAGTCTGACTGAGCGGATGCAACGCATCCGCAAGACGGACACCAAGCCCGAGATGATTGTGCGCCGGCTCGTCCACGCCATGGGCTATCGGTACCGGCTGCATCAATCGGATTTGCCCGGTAGTCCCGATATTGTGCTTACTCGCCATCGAAAGGTGATTCTCGTGCATGGATGTTTCTGGCATCGTCACCACTGCGCAGATGGCCGTAAGCTCCCGAGATCGAAACCGGAGTACTGGGCACCAAAGCTCGAAGGAAATCGTCGTCGAGATGAAGCGAGCATCGTGCGGCTTCGCAAATTGGGCTGGCGTGTTCTGGTAGTCTGGGAATGTCAGATTGCGAAGGATCAAACGCTGAGCAACAAACTGGCGAAATTTCTTTGGTCTCGTGAGTGATCACTCACGAGACCGCATTGCTGATTCTCAGCTTTCTCCTCCGCGGCATCAGACCAGCGCCTTGACGCATGCGCCAGTTTGTTCTACTTTTGTTCTAACGCCCATGGTACGATTCAAATGCCAAAGGCAGTCAGCTTGTTCACAGGCATCGGGGGCCTGGACTTCGGCTTTGAAGCTGCCGGATTCGAGACGGCGGTTGCTGTCGAGGTGAATGCCATATGCTGCCGAACCCTGCGCCTCAACCGCGACTGGCCGGTAATAGAGCGGGATATCCACGAGGTCACGTCGACGGAGCTGCTGGAGACGGCAAAGCTGAAACAGGGCCAAGCTGACGTCCTGATCGGTGGTCCGCCGTGTCAGCCATTCTCCAAGTCGGGCTATTGGGCGCGTGGCGATGCTATGCGCCTCGTTGACCCCCGATCCGAAACGCTCACTGCCTACTTGCGCGTGCTGCGCGATGCGCAGCCAAGATGTTTTCTGCTCGAGAACGTCTATGGCCTGGCCTATAGCGGCAAAAGCGAGGGGCTCGACCGTATCCTCAAAGGCGTCCATGAGATCAATCGCGAGACAGGCTCGTGTTATTGTCCCGTTTGGCAGGTGATCGACGCTGCAGGCTATGGCGTTCCGCAGCACCGCGAGCGGGTCTTCATTGCCGCAAGCCGCGATGGCAAAAAATTCAACTTTCCGAGGATGACGCACGGCAAATGCGATGACCTTTTCCGTACGCGCCTCGAGCCCTACTCCACGACGTGGGATGCGCTCGGCGACCTGCCAGAGCGGCGAAACGATCCTGCGCTCAAGATGAGTGGTAAATGGGCCGACCTTCTCCCGAGCATTCCCGAAGGGGAGAACTATCTCTGGCATACGGCCCGCGGCGGCGGCATGCCGCTGTTCGGTTGGCGTACGAGGTACTGGAGCTTCCTATTGAAGCTGGCAAAGAACCGTCCTTCATGGACGATCCAGGCACAGCCGGGACCTGCAACGGGGCCGTTCCACTGGACAAATCGACGGCTTTCATCACAAGAGCTGTGCCGTCTCCAGACGTTCCCCGACCACCTGCAGTTCGACTGCGGTCGCAACGATGTGCAGCGCATGCTCGGCAACGCGGTGCCATCGCTCGTTGCGGAGGTCATCGGCCGCGAGATCCGAGCGCAACTTTTGGGGCAACCAGCCGCAAAGAAAAAGCTGCAACTGTTGCCACCGCAACGAGAGCCGACGCCGCCACCGGAGCGGGTCGCAAAGGTGCCGTCGGTCTACCAGTGCCTCGCAGGAGATCACGCCGAGCATCCGGGCGAAGGGTTGGGAAACAGGGCAAGGCACAGGGTAGCCGCGTAATACGCAGCAACTGGCACAACCTCAACCTGCGACTCCGACCCCTTCGAGCGTTCGGAGCAGGGCAATCCAACCGAGCTCGTGCCGTTGTGCATCAATGTCGCACGGACGCGCTGTTGCCTTCGGCACAGTTGCGTGCTTGAGCACCGACGATCATGGCGCCTAGTCGACGCAGGTCCTCCAAGAAGGGTGGGGCGCCAAAGAGCTCCCGCGCCGGGGTGCAAGCCAAAACGCCGCCGGATGTTGCCGGTCCCGTCAGCAAGGCGGGCTGGCGGGCACCTGCAGCGTGGATTATTGCAGCATTCGCCTCGTTGCTCATCGGACTGTCGACCGGCCTTGGATTCCTGCTTGTGCATGGCGGGGGATGGAACGAAAGCGCGCCGGGTGTTTCCGTTGCTGCGTTCGTCGGGAGCGAGATGTGCGCGGGCTGTCATCAGGCACAGGCGCAACTGTGGCGCTCGTCCCAGCACAAGCAGGCGATGCAGCACGCGAGCGACCAAACGGTGCTCGGCGATTTCAACAATGCAAGCTTTGATTATTTCGGCATACGCTCCCGATTCTTCCGTCAGGACGGCAAGTTTCTGATCGAGACCGATGGGCCTGACGGAAAGCTCGCCACCTTCGAGGTGAAATACACCTTCGGTATTGATCCGCTGCAGCAATATCTGATCGAGCTTCCCGACGGCCGCGTCCAGGCGCTGTCGATCGCGTGGGACACCCGCCCGAAGCAAGCCGGCGGACAACGGTGGTTTCATCTTTATCCGAACGAGGAGATCAAGCACGACGACGTGCTGCATTGGACCAGGCTGAACCAGAACTGGAATTTCATGTGCGCGGAGTGCCACTCGACCGGCGTGCGCAAGAGCTACGATCCGGCAAACGATCGCTTCGCCACCACGTTCGCGGAGATCAGTGTCGGATGCGAGACCTGCCACGGCCAAGGCTCGAACCATGTGGCCTGGGCGCGCGGCCGCGAGAGCTGGTGGCCCTTTGCGAAGGAGGACGACCCGATGAAGGGGCTCATCGTGCGCTTTGACGAGCGCCAAGGCATCGTCTGGCGCCACGACCCGGTCACGGGGAATCCGCAACGCAACTTCGCGCCCGCGCTCCTGCGCAAGGAGGTCGAGACATGCGGACTCTGTCACGCACGCCGCAGTGAATTTTCCGAGGACTGGGTGCCCGGGCGATGGCTCTCGGACACGCACGTGGTCTCGCCGCTTGCTCACGGTCTCTACGAGGCCGACGGCCAGATGCGGGACGAGGTCTACAACTACGGCTCTTTCAAGCAGAGCAAAATGTTCGCAGCCGGCGTCACTTGCAGCGACTGCCACGAGCCGCACAGCGGCAAGCTTCGCGCTTCCGGCGACGCCGTCTGCCAGCAATGCCACGCGCCGGAAAAGTATGCGGCGGCGAGCCATCACCATCACGCCTTCCCCACCAACCCTCCCCAGGCGGGGGAGGGAAGGGAGGTGGCGCCGCTTGCCTGTGCGTCCTGCCACATGCCTGCACGCAGCTACATGGTGGTGGACCAGCGGCACGATCACAGCTTCCGGATTCCCCGCCCGGATCTTTCGGCAAAGCTCGGCACCCCGAACGCCTGCAACGACTGCCATGCGGACAAACCACCACAATGGGCGGCTTCAGCGATCGAGAGCTGGTACGGTGCCGAGCGCAAGGGCTTTCAGAGATACGCGCAGGCTTTCCATGCGGCGTGGACGGACCAGGCAGACGCGGAGGCGCTGCTGTCGGCGGTGGTGGCAGACCGCAACACACCGGCTTTTGCCCGCGCCGGCGCTCTGGGCGCGCTCGCGTCGCATTCATCCCCTGCGGGCATCGATCTCGCCCGCAGCGCGCTTTCCGATCCCGACCCGATGGTGCGCATCGGCGCCCTCGATATGCTGGCCAACTTTCCGGCTGCGCAGCTCTGGCCGGTAGTCTCGCCGCTTCTCTCCGATTCGAGCCGAGGGGTGCGCATCAGAGCCGCGGCGCTCCTTGCCGCCGTTCCGACCGCGATCCAGCCGGGCGCCGATCGCGAGCGCTTCGAGCACGCCGCAGCAGAATTCGTTGCGGCTCAGCGCCTCAATGCCGACCGGCCGGAGGCGCGGACCACGCTGGGAAATTTTCTTGGCCGGCGCGGGCGCACCAGCGAGGCGGAGGCGGAGTACAAAGCTGCACTGCGGCTCAACCCGCAATTTGCGGGCGCCGCGATCAACCTCGCCGACCTCTATCGTCATACCAATCGCGATGGCGAGGGAGAGCGCGTGCTGCAGGCGGCGCTTGCCGCATCGCCCCGAGAGGCGGGCGGAGAGGCGGGGCTGCATCATGCGCTCGGTCTCGTGCTTACGCGCCTCAAGCGGCCCGATGATGCGCTTGTCGAGCTGGAGCGCGCGGCCGAGCTCGAGCCGCGGCAGGCGCGATACGCTTACGTCTATGCCGTTGCGCTCAATTCAGCGGGCCGCCGCGACCAGGCACTGATGGTCCTGAAACAAAGCTTGGCGCATCACCCCCTCGATCGCGACACGCTGCAGGCACTGATGACCTTGAGCCGAGACGCTGGAGATACTGCGGCGGCCCTCGCATATGGCGAGCAACTGGCACGCATTCTGCCGAACGATCTCAACCTGGCCGCGTTCATCAACCGTCTCCGGGAGCAAACGCGTGCACCGGATGCGCGATGAGACCAACCCCTTCCATCGAGCTGAGCATCTCTCGGCCGTCACCAAATGGGCGACACCGGATCACTTCATCGCCCAGCGCGCCGTGGCGCTGCCCGGTCCCGCCGGGTAGACGGTCACCGGCACACCCTGCTGCCACTGGAAGATGACGAGCGGCGCATCGACGCGGCGGCCCTTGTCATCGAACTTGATGTGGTTGCCGGCGAAATACCTCGCTGCGCCTTCGCTCGTGTCCATGGCGCGGATTGCCTCGGCCACTTTTTGGCGATCGGCAATACCGGCTTTCTCCACCGCTTCCTTGAGGATCCATACATGCCCGTAGGCGCTCAGGCTGTCCTGGGTGAGCCACGGCTCGCCGGTGCGCTTCCTGAACTCGTCGATGAGCTGACGCTGACCCTCGTTGCTCCAGTTGGCGACGGTAATCAGGGTTCCTTCGAGCACGTCGGCGCCGGCGACCTTGAGGATCTCGGGAGCGCCGAAATGCGCGCCGTTGCCTACGATCGGCAGCTTGTTGGGACCGATGCCCATCTCGGCGAACTTCTGTACCAGCAGCGAGTCGTCGGGAATGTTGGTCGAGATCAACCACATGAAGTCGGGACGCGAGGTGCGCACCTTGGAGACGAGCGGTGTCGCGTCGGAGAGGGGCGGGGTGTAGATCTCGTCAACCACGAGCTTGAGTCCGGCCTTCTCGAATCCGCCCGCGCGCATCGGCTTCATGAAGCTCACCGGTGCCGCGGTATTGTCCTGGATGACACCGGTCGTGGTCGGCTTTTTTCCCGTCACCTTCAGAGCGAGGTCCATGATCGCCGGCAAGGCGAGCTCGGACTGGCGGTCACCGGTCGCCGAGGTCTGGAACACGTAATGGAATCCGCGTCACGCCGTTGGCGATCCAGATCCCGTCATCGACCGACGCGAGATGTCCGCGGTCGAGCCGATAGAGAATGCCGCTCGCGCGCTGCATCGTCCGGCTCATTGAGCCCACCCAGAATCGCCCGTGCCGGTCACAGCGCCCATCGTTGAGGATGTTGACCGCGCCGCCTGCCTCGGGATCGGCGATCCGGTCGAGCCGGCCGCTTGCCGGATCGTAGTGAGCGAGGCCTCCGCGCCCGGCAATCAACAGCCCGCCGCCCGCTCGCGGCGCAAACGAGCCGAGCTTTTCCGGCGGTGTCCAGCTTTCGAGCTTCCCGGTCGCGGGGTCGAGGCGATGAATGGCCGGCTTGAACGCATCGATCCAGTAGAGCGCCCGCTCGACCGGATGCCAGCGCGGGACCTCGCCGAGAACGTCATCCGTGCGCGCGGCACATCGGATTTCGACCATCGCCGCTCCTGGATCGACGACCTGCTCGGGTGGTAGATTTGTCGTGCTGTAAGAGGTGAGGGTGTGATACCGACAGGAGCAGATCATGGCCAAGAGCGTCAAGCAGATGATGGAGGCGGCGAACGCGGCGGTAGCGCGGATCACGCCGGCGCACGCGCGAGAGATGATGGCGAAGGGCAACACGCTGGTGATCGATGTGCGTGACGCTCCGGAAGTGGAAAAAAGCGGCAAGGTCGCCGGTGCCCTGAACGTCTCGCGCGGCATGCTGGAATTCCGCGCCGATCCCGAGTCGCCCTACTACGACAAGAATTTTGCCAAGCATAAAACCGTGATCGTCTACTGCGCTTCCGGCGGCCGCTCGGCCTTGGCTGGCCATCTGCTCAAGGAGATGGGCTACGACCAGGTCTACAATCTCGGCGCCTTCAAGGATTGGGCTGAAGGCGGCGGCGCGGTGGACAAGAGCTGAGATGCCGGCGCGCGGCGCAGAAGCCCCTGGCATGGGTCAGCGGCGGGGGACGTCTGCCCGATCAGCGTAAGCCGATCGCTGTCGCAAGGTGACCGGGCAAGCGGCCAGGTACGCTGCAATGGACAAGATCGACCGCAACATACTGGCGCTGCTCCAGCAGGATGCATCGCGCTCCGTGGCGGAGATCGGGCATGCAGTGGGGCTTTCCTCGACCCCGTGCTGGAAGCGGCTCCAGCGTCTGGAGGCGGAGGGAGTCATTGAGCGGCGCGTTGCCCTGGTTGACGCGGGCAAGGTGGGGCTGGCCACCACTGTCTTCGTCTCGGTCGAGACCGGCGACCACTCGGTGGAGTGGCTCGACCGGTTTGCGCGCGCCGTCAGCGCCATGCCGGAAGTGATGGAGCTCTATCGCATGGCCGGCGACATCGATTACATGTTGCGCGTCGTCGTCCCGGACGTGCAGAGCTATGACGCCTTCTACAAACGCTTGATCGCGGTGATGCCGTTGCGCAACGTGACCTCGCGCTTTGCCATGGAGAAGATCAAGGCAACCACGGCGCTGCCCATCCCGCCCGCGCCGAATGCGCGGTGAGGTGGCTGCATCCGGAGCCGCCATCAACTCCCACCCCCCGTATTTTAGGGGCGGCTCGCGACGTGAGCATGCTGACCGCTTTAAGCTCCCCCGCCACTAAGCGTCCGAGACGTTTTCGCGAGCCGAGTTCGAATATACGCCGAATCGACCAATCTGTGCCGATGTCGTGCTGGCCGCCTTGTCGAACTGCGCGTTGAGATCCGAATTTAAAACCCTCGACCTCCAGGAGAACGGCACTCGTTTCATTGGCATTGCTCATCTGTATCTCTATGCGGTTGCGGACGGCGAAGGATCGAGCGAGAATGTTGAAGCGGCGAAGGTATGCGCTGCTTCTTCTGCTTAGGTAGGGATTTTCGGGTTGCGAATACGCCCGGTTGCTGGAGCCGGTTTTCATGAAATCGGATCGGGAGGACGCTACCCCGCCTACGATGTCCATTTGAGCGGCGTTCGCTGTAGTAGCCTTCGACATGTTGCAGAATTTACGAGTGCAAGCCCTGCGTGACCCGCCGCCCGGTCTGATGCATTCGATCTGGCTCGCCGTCGTCGTCGGCTGCATTTACACGCTGGCGGCGCAGATGAGCCTTGGTCTGCTCACTCCCGACGGCGTGGCCGTATTCTGGCCGGCCGCCGGCGTCGCTGCGGGCACGCTGATCGCGTTGGGCCCGAATGCGCGCTGGGGGGTGGCGACAGGGACCATGGTCGCGACCCTGGTGGCCAATCTCCTGGGCGATCGAAACCTGTTGAGCTCGGCCGTCTTCGCCGTGTGCAATGCGGTCGAGGCCCTGCTGGCAGCGGCACTGATCGACCGCTATTTCGGCTGGCCTTTCAGCCTCGACCGGCTGCGTCACGTGCTGGGGCTGCTCGTGGCGGCCATCGTCGCAACCGCGGTCTCGGGGGTCGGCGGAACGCTTGGATTCATCCTGTTTCATCACACGACCGAGCCGATCTTAGTCACCTGGCAGAACTGGTTTGCGTCCGACGCGCTCGGCATCGTCACTATCGCACCGCTGGTGATCGGGCTCGCGTCCCTGCCGCATGATTTGCCGCCGCGCAGCGAGAGCGTCGAGGGGCTCGCCGCGCTGATGCTGCTCGTCGTCATGAGCGTCATCGTCATTGCCTTGCCGCAGGAGCCTTGGATGACGGCCGTGCCCATCGGCCTGCTGTTTCCGGTCCTGTTGTGGATCGCGGCACGCTGCCGGCCGCTTTTTGCAGCAGCGGCAGTTTTCATCGTGACCCTTGCAATCGTCGTCACGACAACCATCGGAATCGGCCATTTCGGCGATCCCGGCCTTCCCATGGGCGACCGCGTGCTTGCCGCTCGCGCCGGCATCCTTGCCGTCGCGCTCTGTGCCTATGTGCTTGCTGCCCTGTTCGCGGAGCGCCGGCGCGACGAGACTGCGCTCGCGGAAAGCGAAGCCCGGTTGCAGGAGGCGCTCACCGCGGGGGCGGTCACGACATTCGTATGGGACGCAGGCGCGAGCTCCCCGCAGCGCAGCGCCAATGCTGCGCAGGTCCTGGGGCTCGAGCCGCGGCAGAGCTTCAGCGCAAACGGCTTTCTCTCGCGCGTGCATCCTGATGACCGCGCCGGCTTCAAGTCGCTCGTCCGCGGCGTCACCCCCGAACGCCCTGCTTACACCGCCACCTTTCGCTTCAGGCGCCGCGACGGCCGGGAAGTGTGGCTCGAGGAAACGGCAAAGGCCGAATTCGACGCTGTGGGTCGGCTGCTGCGGCTCAAGGGCCTTACTCTCGACGTCACCGCGCGCAAGCTGTCCGAAAACCAGCAGAGCCTGCTCATCGCCACGCTCGATGATCGGGTCAAGAATCTGCTGGCGCGCATCTCCGTCCTCACCAAGGACATGCGCCAGAGCGGCGATTCGGTCGACGGATATGTCCAGGCGCTCGGCCAGCGCATTCAATCCATCGCCGATGCGCACGCGCTGCTCAGCCGCAACCGATGGGGCGGCGTTGATCTTGCCGAGCTCGTCCGCTGTCAGCTCGCGCCCAATGCGACCGAGGCGAACGCGCTGCTCGACGGTCCGCCGGTCACTCTGACGGTCGAGACCGCCCAGGCGCTCGCGATGGTGCTGCACGAGCTCGCGACCAACGCGGCAAAATACGGCGCGCTGTCGACCCCGCACGGTCGCGTGGAGGTGAGCTGGAAGCCTGGGGCCGGCAACGGTGCGACGGGCCTGTCCATGGCATGGCGTGAGATCGGCGGGCCGCCGGTCGCAGCTTCGCCCCGCAGCAGATACGGTGTCACCCTCATTCGCGACCTGATCCCGCATGAGCTGCACGGTCGTGTCGAGCTTGCGTTCGCCCCAGCCGGGGTTTGCTGCGACATCGAGATCACGCTTTAGTGCACATGGGGTCATTCCGGCCGAGCGCGCCGGATTTCAGCATCGGCGCTGCTCGTGCATTCACATCGGTCGTGGATTACCGGGTCCCGTCCCCGCCTGCGCGCACAGGCGCTAAGGTACATGCGTAGGGGCGACCCATTGGGTCGCCCTCTATCTCCACGCTGTGCTGAAAAAGGGGCGAGGCAATTGCCTCGCCCCTACGGACAGAGAGACGCATCCGGGCGCGGCTGTTTCCCGGCGGCTCACTGCGGCTTGATGCCGGCGAGCTTGATCACCTTCGTCCATTTGTCGATGTTCTCGGCGATGAGCTTGCCGAACTCCTCCGGCGAGCTCGGCGGTACCGCCACGGCGCCGATATCGGCGAACCGCTGTCTGATATTCGGGTCGAGCACCGCCGCATTGGTGCCTCGGTTGAGCGTCGCGATGACCTCCGCGGGCGTGCCCCGCGGCGCGCCGAAACCGATCCAACCTGACGCCTCGTAGCCGGGAAGAAAGCTGTCGATCGTCGGAACGTCCGGCAGGAACGCAAGCCGCTCTGTCGTCGACACGCCGAGCGGGCGGAGCGTTCCCGCCCTGATTTGCGGCAGCGCGGTGGGCGTCACGTCGAACATCACCTGCACCTGCCCCGCCACGAGATCGATGACCGCCGGGGTCGAGCCTTTATACGGGACGTGGGTGAGATCCACGCCGGCCATGAACTTGAACAGCTCTCCCGCGATATGCTGCGGGCCGCCGATGCCGGCGGAGGCCATGTTCAGCTTGCCGGGGTTGGCCTTGGCGTAGGCAATGAATTCGGGAATGGTCCTGGCCGGCAGCGACGGGTGGATCTCCATCACCAACGGCACGCTCTCCACCATGCCGACCGGCGCGATGTCGCGGACGAAGTCGAAATTGAGCTTCTCGTAGAGGGCGGTGTTGATCGCGTTCTGCGAGTTGACCAGCAGCAGCGCATATCCGTCCGGCGGCATGTGGCTCACGGCTTCCGTTGCGATGTTGCCGGTTGCGCCGGGGCGGACTTCCACGAGGAATTGCTGGCCGAGCCGTTCCGACAGGAATTGTGCGATCAGACGCGCGACGATGTCCGACGCGCTGCCTGCCGCCTGGCCGACGATGATTTTCACCGGCCGCGACGGATAGGCCTGCGCGCGCACGCTGACCGGGAGCGCCGCAGCTCCCGCTGCGAGATGCAGAAATTGCCTGCGGGGAAGTCTCATCGGCCGATTCCCCTGCGCTTTCTCCAATCGGCGCGCGAGCTGCGCACTCCGTGCGCTCCTCAGGCTACATCATGCCTGCGCGTAGGGGGAGGGGCGGCAGCCTGCAGACATCCCGGCTGTCGTTCCGGCCGGGCGAGCCGGGCCGGCGCATCCCGCGACGATTATCTTGTTTCGCCGGCCTTCCGCCAGGCCGCGATCAGCGTTCGGCCCGACTGACCACACTCATCAACTCTTCGATCTTTCGGCGTTGATCGGCCTTGTCGCCCGAGGAGATCGCGTGCTCCACGCAGTGAGCGACATGGTCGCGCAAGATTTCCTCCTCCAACCGCCGCAGCGCGGTGCGGACCGCCGAAATCTGGGTGACGATGTCGATGCAATACCGGTCTTCCCCGATCATGCGGCCGATGCCGCGGACCTGGCCCTCGATCCGATTCAGCCGTTTCGCGCACGCTTTCTTGATGTCGTTCCGCATGCGTGCTATATACCCCCTCACCGTATACCTTTCAATACCGCTCATCGGCGCACAACAGGATGTTCGTGGTGACAAAGGACAAGGGACAGACAGCCACCGTTGCCGCTCGGGAAGCCGGCCCTGCCGGCCCTGCTTCCACGCAAGCTCATTGTCATCAGCACGGCGGGCCGGCGGAAAACACGGCCGCAGCTGACGAGGGGAGGATGCGTGATCCGGTCTGCGGGATGAGCGTCGATCCGCATTCCAGCGCGCATCGGCACCAGCACGCCGGGCGCACTTTTTATTTCTGTTCCGCCGCATGCCGCAGCAAATTCGCGGCCGATCCCGACAAGTACATTGAGCCGTCAAGCTCGCAGCGTACGCATTCCGCCCCGATCCCCGAGGGCACGATCTACACCTGCCCGATGCATCCGCAGGTGAGGCAGGTTGGGCCAGGATCGTGTCCCATCTGCGGGATGGCTCTCGAGCCCGAGCTCGCGGGGGCGGCACCCGGCCGCAGCCCCGAGCTCACCGACATGAGCCGCCGGTTCTGGGTCAGCCTCGTGTTGGCCGTCCCGGTGCTCGCTCTGGAGATGGGCGGACACATCGCGAGCCTGCACATGGCGCTCGCACAGACGTGGTCCAATCGGATTCAGTTTCTGTTGGCGACCCCGGTCGTGCTCTGGGGCGGTTGGCCGTTCTTCGTTCGCGCCTGGCAATCGTTGCTGACCCGCAATCTCAACATGTTCACCCTGATCGCGATGGGAACCGGGGTGGCATGGCTGTACAGCGTTGCCGCAATCCTGTTGCCCGGGATTTTCCCGCCAGGGTTTCGCGGGCCGGATGGCGCTGTCGCGGTCTATTTCGAGGCCGCCGCGGTCATCACGGTGCTCGTCCTGCTGGGCCAGGTCCTGGAGCTGCGCGCGCGCGAGCAGACCTCCGGTGCCATTCGCGCACTGCTCGATCTTGCCCCCAAGATCGCGCGCCGAATAAGGACGGACGGAGCCGAGGAGGAGGTCTCACTCGACGTGATTGCGGCGGGCGATCGCCTGCGCGTGCGCCCGGGCGATAAGGTCCCGGTCGACGGCGAGGTGACCGAAGGCCGCTCGTCGCTTGATGAATCCATGGTCACCGGCGAATCGATGCCGGTCACGAAAGAAGCCGGCGCGAAGGTCATCGCGGGCACTCTCAACACGACCGGCAGCTTTGTCATGCGCGCCGAGAAAGTCGGGCGCGACACCATGCTCGCGCAGATCGTACAGATGGTTGCTGCTGCCCAGCGCTCGCGCGCGCCTATCCAACGTCTGGCAGATCAGGTCTCCGGCTGGTTCGTTCCAGCCGTGATTGCCGTCGCGATCATCGCGTTTGGTGCCTGGGCATGGCTCGGACCGGAGCCGCGCTACGCCTATGGGCTCATTGCCGCCGTGACAGTGCTCATCATCGCGTGTCCTTGTGCGCTCGGCCTCGCAACGCCCATGTCGATCATGGTCGGGGTCGGACGCGGCGCCCAGGCGGGCGTGCTGATCAAGAATGCCGAGGCGCTGGAGCGCATGGAAAGGATAGACACGCTCGTTGTGGACAAGACCGGTACGCTGACCGAAGGCAAGCCGAAGGTGGTCGCCGTAGTCCCCGGTTCGGGCATTGATGAGAGCGAGGCATTGCGGCTGGCGGCGAGCGTGGAGCAAGCGAGCGAGCATCCATTGGCGTCGGCCATCGTCGCCGCTGCCCGGGAGCGCGGGCTCTTGCTCGCGGACGTATCCGATTTCGACTCGCCCACGGGCAAAGGGGTGATCGGCGTCGTCAACGGACAGCGGATCAGCCTCGGTAATGCGAGGTTCCTGAAAGAGCTGGGAATCGATGCGGGCTTATTGGAGAGCGAAGCCGACAAGCTGCGGCAGGATGGCGCAACGGCGGTCCTCCTGGCCGTCGATGGCAAGGCCGGCTGCGTGGTCGCGATCGCCGATCCGGTCAAAGCCACCACTCCGGAGGCGCTCGCATTGCTGGCGCGCGATGGAGTGGGTGTCGTCATGCTTACCGGCGACAATCGCACGACCGCACAGGCCGTCGCCCGGCGGCTCGGCATCGAGCAGGTGGAATCCGAGGTGCTCCCCGATCAAAAGAGCGCCGTGGTCGAGAAGCTTCGAGATCAGGGCCATGCCGTGGCGATGGCGGGGGACGGCGTAAACGATGCTCCGGCACTCGCCGCCGCGGAAGTCGGCATTGCGATGGGCACCGGAACCGATGTCGCAATCGAAAGCGCCGGTGTCACCTTGCTCAAAGGCGATCTGATGGGGATCGTTCGCGCCCGCCGCCTCTCCGAGGCGACGATGCGCAACATCCGGCAAAATCTGTTCTTCGCCTTCATCTACAATGCGGCAGGCATTCCGATTGCCGCGGGTGTGCTGTATCCGTTCCTTGGAATACTGCTCTCGCCGATCATTGCCGCAGCCGCGATGGCGCTCTCCTCGGTTAGTGTTGTCGGCAATTCGCTCCGCCTGCGCCGCGTCCGGCTCTAATGCGTAAGATCGAACATCCCTCTCGTTGGGCGCCCTGATCAATCCGACCTTCCCGCCGGCTCTGCGTCGCCGGTCAGTGCCATAAGCGGTCGTGAGCGGATGCAGCTAGAGACCGCGGAGGTCGGGCCTACTCGATCACCTCGTCGGCGCGCGCTGAAAGGCCGGGCGGCACGTCGACCCCGAGCACCTTTGCGACCGTCAGGTTGATCACGAACTCGAACTTGACAGTTTGCACGACTGGGAGATCGGCCGGCTTCTCGCCCTTCAAAATCCGCCCGGCATAGATGCCGGCTTGGCGATACGCCTCGGTCAGGCTGGTTCCGTAGCTCATCAGGCCGCCGGCATCGACGAAATCACGCCATTCATAGATCGCCGGCACCGCGTGGCGTGCCGCCAGTGCGATAAGCTGCTGGCGTCTGGCAAAGAAGAACGGATCGGAGCCAACGACGAGCGCGTTCGCGCGCAGTTGCACGAGATTCGCAAAGGCCCCTTCGATTTCGTCCTCACTGTGTGCGGTCAGCACGTGGAGTTGCACCCCAAGCGTGCGCGCACTCGCCTCTAGATCTTTGGTCTGGTTATCGGCGTTCGCATTCGTGGGATTGACGAGTGCGGCAATCGTGAGCCCCTTGGGGACCAGCTCATGCAGCAAACCGAGTCGCTTGCCCTCGAGCTGGGCGGTGAAAAAGCTCACGCCCGTGATATTCCCCCCCGGCCGGTTGAGGCTGGCGACTAGGCCGAATTTGACCGGGTCGCTGCCGTTCGCAAACACGATAGGAATGGTCGAGGTCGCGGCCTTGGCTGCAATCGCAGTATGCACACCACCGCAAGCGACAAGCACGGCTACTTGTTGCTGAATGAGATCGGCCGCCAGCGCAGCCAACCGGTCATAATGGCCTCCTGCGTAGCGATAATCGATCCTGACGTTGCCGCCGTCGACATAGCCGGTTTCCGTCAAGCCGCGCGCAAACGCCTTGTGAGGAGGTGTAGCTGAGCCGCTGTGAAGGAATCCGATCGCCGGCATCGCCGGCTGTTGCGCGCGTACCGCAAACGGCCACGCGACCGCCGTGCCACCGAGAAGCGTGATGAGCTCGCGCCGCTTCATGGGTTTTGTCCTCAGGCCAAGGACCACACCCTAGCATGGAGGCAGCTGAGTTGTGCAGCACAGTAAAATAGGCCGACAATGACGGCTACGGGGTCATAAGCTGCGGCCCCGACCGGCCCCGAGCCCGAGCCTATGTCCGCACTACCCCGGAAAGCTACAGCAGCAAGCTCGGGCATGGATTGAATGCCGTCTCCAGACGGGCCGCTGTCGATAGGACCAACGGAGAGTAACAACATTGCTGCCTGAGCCCGTAGGCTTTACTTTCTCCCGCAACGGGCGGCACAGCTATGAAAGTGCGCGAGGCAATTCGATTGATCGAAGCGGACGGCTTGCTCCTGGTTGCAACACGGCGCAGTCACAGACAATACAAGCACCCGACAAGATCCGGTCGGGTCACCATCGCAGGGAAGCTATCGGACGATTTGGCCCCCGGTAGGTTGAACGGTGTTCTGAAACAGGCGGGCCTGAAGGACCAACACGGGTGCGATATGCGATTGTGATCGAAAAGGCGGGCGGCAATTATTCGGCTTATGTGCCGGATCTTCCAGGCTGCGTCGCCGCCGGGCCGACGGTCGAGGCGGTGGAAGAGGAAATCCGTTGCGCAATTCGTTTCCACATCGATGGGCTCGAGGCTGACGGGCTGCCGGTCCCGGCTCCAACCAGCATCGCCGAGTACGTCGATGCGTAACCACATGGGCGCAAGCGATTGTTCGTTCGTGCCGCTGCGGGCCTCTTTAAGCTCGGGCCCAGGGGTGTCGAAATTGCAGCGGAGGCGAGATCCCGGCGAGAGCCAAAAGGACGACGGGATCGCGGGTTAACAGGGGCCCAGGTCCTCGCTTCCGATCCGGGCGTGGGGCTACAAGCTCATGATCGACATCGCGAGCGGCGAGCTGAGCGGCGGCCGGCCGGCTGGCAAGACACTGTGGCGCGCGG
>DATBHG010000092.1:0-42258 GCA_036557665.1 Xanthobacteraceae bacterium
CTGATTCGTCCTGGGCGAGGAAGTTCAGGACGGCGAGGAGAACCTCGGCCGTGCCGATGCGGCGCTTGAGTTCGGCGGGCGTGATGCCCGTCAGCGTCAGGAAGTTCTGCAGCCGGTGAGCGTCTGCCGCCACGAAGGCAAGCCCTTGCGCGGCAATCGTTTCCGCCGTTTCGCGATCGACCGATTGTTTGCTTTGAGCGGCTTTAAGCATATTGCCTTTTCCCCTTCTTGGCGGGTCGGCGTCGGGCACATCTTAAACAGTTGGTTAGGTGTTCTGAAGCAAAGTCGGCTGCCAGAGCCGCGTAGAATCGTGCAGGGAGTACGCGGAAGCGGGAGAGCGGGCCGCCGCATGACGTATCAGGAGAGCATCAGGTCCACGGGTGGCCGGCAGCCTCAGGCGCGCCTCGCCGCCAAGACCGTGCTGATCGTGGAAGACAACGAGCTCAACATGAAGCTCTTCCACGACCTGCTGGAGGCTCATGGCTTCCGCACCGTGGGCACGCGCAACGGCATCGAGGCTCTCGATCTCGCGCGCAGGCATCAGCCCGACTTGATCCTGATGGATATCCAATTGCCCGAAGTATCCGGACTGGAAGTGACGAAATGGCTCAAGGAGGATCCTGAGCTCAAGGAGATCCCGGTCGTTGCGGTGACGGCCTTTGCAATGAAAGGCGATGAAGAGCGTATTCGGGAGGGCGGCTGCGAGGCCTATTTGTCAAAGCCCATTTCTGTCGGCAAGTTCATCGATACCATTCGGCATTTTCTCAACGCGGCGTGAGGCTCGCCGGTGACCGCCCGTGTTCTTGTCGTCGATGACGTTCCCGCGAACGTCAAGCTCCTCGAGGCGCGGCTCTCGGCAGAATATTTTGACGTCATCACCGCCATGAACGGCGAGGAGGCGCTCGCGACCTGCGAGCGTGCGAAATGCGACATCGTGCTGCTCGACGTGATGATGCCCGACATCGACGGGTTTGAGGTGTGTCGCCGGCTCAAGGCCGGCGTAACGACGCACCACATTCCAGTGATCATGGTGACGGCCCTCGACCAGCCATCCGACCGCGTGAAGGGATTGGAAGCTGGAGCCGATGATTTCCTGACCAAGCCGGTCTCTGATGTGGCTCTCATCGCCCGCGTGCGATCGCTTGCACGGCTCAAGCTGATGACGGACGAGCTGCGCATGCGCGCCGTAACCTCGGGGGAGGTCGGCATCAGAAGCGCTGAGCCACAGGCGCTTGCGGAAGCCGGGCGGCACGGACGTATCCTCGTCGTCGAGGATCGACCGCCAGCCTATCAGCGCATTGCTTCCATCCTCGCTCGGGAGCATTCAACCGAGGTCGAGCCCAATCCGAATGCTGCTTTATTCCGTGCTGCGGAAGGCGACTACGATCTGCTGATCGTCTCCCTTGGCCTGAGGAATTTTGACGGCTTGCGTTTGTGCAGCCAGATTCGCTCGCTGGAACGTACACGCGGCACTCCGATTCTCGCTGTTACGGACCCGCAAGATAATGTGCGGCTTGTTCGAGGTTTGGAGATCGGGGTCAATGACTACCTCTTTCATCCAATGGACCGCAATGAGTTGCTCGCCCGGGTACGCACACAGATCCGCAAGAAGCGCTATACGGAACGACTGCGCGACAATGTGCAGATGTCGATCGAGATGGCGATCACGGATGCGCTCACCGGGCTGCACAATCGCCGTTATATGGAAACCCGTATCGGTACTCTGGTGGAGCAGGCTGTCTCTCGCGGCAAGCCGCTGGCAGTTCTGGTGCTTGACATCGATTTTTTCAAATCGATCAACGACACCTATGGGCATGATGCCGGAGACGAGGTGCTGCGGGAATTCGCCTTGAGGATTCGAAAATCGATCCGTGGCATTGACCTCGCGTGCCGCTACGGCGGCGAGGAGTTCGTCGTGGTAATGCCGGAGACGGACGTCGGCGTAGCCACCATGGTCGCAGAGCGTTTGCGCCGGCGGATTGCGAGTGAGCCGTTTTTCATCCAGCAGGGCGCGCGTGCGGTCCAGGTGACGATTTCAATTGGCATTGCCGGCGTGAGCGGCCACGAAAACGCTGCAACCGCGATCAAACGCGCCGATCAGGCCCTCTACCGTGCAAAGCATGACGGCCGCAACCGCGTCGTGCCGGATGCTGCCTAGGTCCAGACGTCAACCCTAATCCTTTAGCTTGAACGAACTGCCGTCGTAATCCACAACGCAAATTGTTGATTTCCGAGGCCGTTGCGGTATTTTGCCCTGGGCGCAAGAACGCCTTCGGATGCCCGCCGGGGGATCACTTGCGCTATGCTTTTGAAAACCCTGCGGAATGCTCAGGTCCGCCGCATCTCCTGGGTCCCGTGGGGTTCGGCCGGTCGGGAGGCGGAACGAGTGGCCTCCTCATGACACCGCTACCGACCGGCCACCTTGTTCCGGACTGCTGCAAGCGTGCCTCCGATACATCTCGGCAGCAGTTGCGACCGGTGCCTGACGCACCTTGCAACCTGCAGTAGAAGACACGGCCGGCCTATTTGATCTTGCCCTCGCGGAACTCGACGTGCTTCTTGGCAACCGGGTCGTACTTTTTCTTCACCAGCTTGTCGGTCATCGTACGCGAATTCTTGCGGGTCACGTAGTAAAAGCCCGTGTCCGCGCTCGAGACAAGCTTTACCTTGATGGTGGTGGCCTTCGCCATGTCAAACCTCAACCAGTTGGGTTGGCCGGGAGCGTAGCCCGCGAGGGCTCAATGTCAAGGAACGCTCGCTGGCAAGCGTTCAAAGCATCTCACGTGTGAACCGCTGGAACGGCATTCGATAGAACGGCACCGGTGGATCATGAGAAAGCCCCTCGGCCAGGCGAAGCTCGAGCTCCTCCAGCATCACGACAGTGACCACCGACAGATCGAGCTGTTTTGCCTCCGGCAACGACATCCAGATGAGCTCTACCAGCTCGGCATCGGGTCCGGTTAGGCCCTCGATGCGGCGGGCTATCGCGGTCGCGTCGAGCGAGAAGAACCGCGCGTCAAAGCGGCGCGGTCGGCCCGGCGGGGTTATGGCACGGCCGATGAAATACAGGCTCGAAAGATCCGGCAGGATCTTGGCCTGGGCGAAGGCTTGCCAAGCACCTTTCGGAGCCGGCGGAATCTCGGTCACCGGGACGCCGAGCAGCAGGCCGGTCTCTTCGAATGTTTCCCGGATCGCGGCAAGCGCAAATGCATGCGCTCTGGCAGGACTTGGCCGAGCAACGCGCTTCATGAGCCTGGACTGCGCCGCGGGGTCGAGCCGCCTCGCAACCGGCATGCGGCTGTCTGCAGGATCGACGCGCCCGCCGGGAAAGACGAATTTTCCCGGCATGAACTTGTGACTGGCGTGGCGTTTGCCAAGCAGGACCTTGGGTGTCGGCCCGGAGCGGTCGAGAAGGATCAGCGTTGCCGCATCTTTAGGGTGCGGGGCTCCCTGCACCGGTTTGTCGGTCGCGTGCGGTTCCGTGGCGTCTGTGCGAGCGATAGTGGACGTCATCTACTGCGACGCGTGGCCTTGGCTTTGACGTGTGCGGACCGATTGGGCCTGTGGTAACGGGCCACGCTGCGTCGCGCTTCGACAGGAGTGGCCTGCGTCAACAGCTCGAACCGCAAGGCACCCGCAACCGGGGCCGCCTCGACGAGCCGCACGGTCACCCGGTCACCGAGACGGTGGGTCTCGCCACTGCGGTCGCCGATCAAGGCATGACGGTCCTCATGATACCGGAAATACTCCGGTCCCAGAGTCCGCGCCGGGATGAACCCATCAGCACCGGTATCATCCAGCTTCACAAACAGGCCGGCTCGGGTGGCACCCGAGATATGGCCTTCGAATATTGCGCCGATCCGGTCGGCGAGAAAATGGGCGAGCAGGCGATCGAACGTCTCGCGTTCCGCCTTCATGGCGCGCCGTTCCGCGGCTGAGATCTGTGCGCCGATCTCGGCCAGCGCTGCCGCATCATGCATTTCCGGCAGGGCTCCATCACCGAGCTTGAAAGCACGAATGAGCCCGCGATGTACGACGAGATCGGCATAGCGCCGAATGGGAGAGGTGAAGTGGGCATAGCGGCGCAAGTTAAGCCCAAAGTGGCCGTAATTTTGGGCCGCATACTCGGCCTGCGCTTGCGTCCGCAGAACGACTTCGTTGACGAGCTTCTCGACCTCTCGACCCTTCACTCGCTGAAGGATGCGGTTGAATTGGGCTGCGCGCAACGCTCCTCCTTTCGGAAAGGAAATATCGAGGCTTTGCAGAAACTCGCGCAGAGCGCTTACGCGTTGCGGATCGGGCTCGTCGTGCACGCGATAAACCAGCGGCACGCGGCAGCGCTCGAGTGACTCGGCCGCCGCAACATTGGCGAGGATCATCAGCTCCTCGATCAGGCGGTGCGCGTCCAGACGCTCGGGCGTGACCACGTGGTCCACGGTGTTGTGGGCGCTGAGCACGATCTTGCGCTCCGGAAGATCGAGATCCAGCGGCGCACGTTCATCGCGCGCGTGCTTAAGCGCCCGATACGCGCCGTAGAGCGGCTCGAGCACGGATCCGAGCAGGGGGCCGGTCGTCTCGTCCGGCCAACCGTCGATCGCTGCTTGTGCCTGTACATAATTCAGGCGCGCAACCGAGCGCATCAGCACGCGGTGGAAGCTATGAGAGTGCTTGCGCCCATCCGCGCCGATCACCATGCGCACGCCGAGCGCGGGCCGGTCCCTTCCCGGCAGGAGCGAGCACAGGTCGTTTGAGATGCGCTCCGGCAGCATCGGAACGACTCGGTCGGGGAAATACACCGAATTCCCACGCAACAGAGCTTCACGGTCCAGCCCCGAGCCGGGGTGGACATAATGAGCCACATCAGCGATCGCGACCGCGATGATGAAGCCCCCGGCGTTCCGCGGATCGTGATCATGTGCCGCATGCACGGCGTCATCGTGATCCTTGGCATCTGTCGGGTCGATTGTGATGAGTGGCAGGTCGCGCCAGTCCTCGCGCGATCCGAGGGTGGCAGGCTGCATCCGCCGCGCCTGCTCCAGCGCTGCCGGCGGAAAAACGTGCGGAATGGAATGGGCATGGATCGCGATCAGGCTGATGGCCCGCTCGCTTGCGACCGAGCCCAGTCTTTCCTTTACGCGGGCACCTGACAAACCATAGCCGGTGCGCCGCTGCACCACCTCGGCTGCGACCAGATCGCCATCCGAGGCCTCTCCCTCTGATCCCGCGGGAATCAGCAGCTCCTGGCCGAGTTGCTTCTTGTCGATCGGTTGCAGACGTCCACCGCCGGTCGCACTGGAGCGAAATATTCCTAGTACACGCTGCTTCGCCCTGTCGATCAGCTTGATGACGCGGCCTTCGTGGCGAGCTGCATCGTTGCCATCCGGCGTTTCTTCGACCCGCAACAGCGCTCGGTCGCCTATTCCTACGACTTCGGCAGGTCGCGCGCGCCGCGCGATGCGAAGACGGATTTTTGGGGCGGGCCCATGTTCTGCCTCGTCCCACTCGTTAGGTATCGCTATGAGCTCCCCGTCCGCGTCGCGTCCGGTCACGTCAGCGACGACCACTCGAGGCAATAGTCCGGGCCGATGCAGCCTCTTGCGCCGGCGTTCGATGCGGCCCTCGTCCGCAAGCTCCCGCAGCATGCGCTTGAGCGTGACACGGTCGGCATTCTTCATGCTGAAGGCGCGCGCAATCTCGCGCGTGCCGATTTTGCCGGCGTGACCGCTGATGAAGGCAACAAGCTCGTCTTTGGACGGAAGAGGGGACTTCCGCCGCGAGGGCTTCATACCGAGAGTCACGAAAAGAACATCAGTAGAGGATTGCCAGCTCTCGCCTTACGGCATAATGCGCCATAGCGCTCTAACGCGCGATAGGTCTTCACCTCGCCTTTGCCTTGCGCGTCGGCTTGTTTTCGCTTTTCGCCGCCGTGCTGGTCTTTGCAACAGGCCTTTGGCTCGGCTTGGCCTTGCGCGCGGAGCCGCGAGGCTTCGCAGGCAGTGGGCTCCGGGATTTCGCCCCTGCGGGGCGTGTGCTCTTTGCCCGCAAAAGCTCGAGCGCCTGCTCGAGAGAGACCGTGTCGGGGGTCATGTCGGAGCCAAGCGTCGCATTCACGCCGCCATGCGTCACGTAGGGGCCGTACCGACCGCTCTTCACCAGGACCGGACCGCTCTTTTCCGGATGCTGTCCCAGTTCACGCCCCGAAGCCCTGCCGAAGCGGGGGCCCCGCGGGGCCCGCGCACGTTTTTCAGCGATCAGCGTAACCGCGCGGTTCAAACCGATGGAGAGAACATCATCAACTGAACCGAGCGTAGCAAATGTCTTGCCGTGCTGGATGTAAGGTCCAAAGCGACCAATGCCGGCCATGATCGGCTCGCCGTCCTGCGGATCCCTGCCGACCTCGCGCGGAAGCGACAGCAGCGCGAGCGCCTGCGCAAGCTCGATGTCGTCAGGCGACACACTTTTAGGCACGCTGGCGCGCTTAGGCTTGGCACCGTCCCCATTGCCGGCTTCGCCGAGTTGCAGATAGGGCCCGAACCGGCCGGATCGCAGCGTGACTTCTTCCCCCGTGCGCGGGTCCTCGCCGAGTTTTTTCATCCCTCCTTCGGGACCTGCACCGTTAGTGCGGGCGAGCTGGCGCGTATAGCGGCACTCCGGAAAATTCGAGCAGCCGATGAAGCCGCCGAATCTGCCGAGCTTGAGGGAGAGACGCCCGGTCTCGCAGCTCGGACACTTGCGCGGATCGGCCCCGTCCTCGCGCGGCGGGAACAGGTGCGGCGCCAGCATCTCGTCGAGAGCATCGATCACCGCAGCGACCCGAAGCTCCTTGATGTCTCCGACCGCGGCCGTGAACTCGCGCCAGAAGTCACGCAGAAGATCGCGCCATGCTATCTCGTTGTTGGAAATCCGATCGAGCTGCTCCTCGAGATCGGCGGTAAAACCATATTCCACGTAGCGAGAGAAAAAGCTCTCGAGAAATGCCGTCAGAACCCGTCCTTTGTCTTCGGGCACGAGCCGCTTCTTGTCGATGCGGACATATCCGCGGTCCTTGAGGACCTGCAGAATGGAAGCATAGGTCGATGGCCGCCCGATCCCGAGCTCCTCCATTCGTTTGACCAGCGAGGCTTCCGAGTAGCGCGGCGGGGGCTCGGTGAAATGCTGGCTCGCTTCGATCGTGCGCTTGCTGAGCCTTTCCCCGGCGCGCATTTCGGGCAGCCGCCGGTTTTCCTCGTCATCAGGGTCGTCGTCGCGTCCCTCCTGATAGAGCGTCAGAAACCCGTCGAACTTAACCACCGTACCTGTTGCACGCAGATCAAAGACGCGTGCTCCCGTCCGGGCAACAATCTCGGCGGTGGTGCGCTCGAGCTCTGCCGACTCCATCTGGCTGGCCATCGTGCGCAGCCAAATCAGCTCGTAAAGCCTGGCTTGATCGGCATCGAGATAGGATCTCACCGCACTGGGGCGCCGGCTCAGCTCCGTGGGCCTTATCGCCTCGTGCGCCTCCTGAGCGTTTTTGGCCCGAGTCTGGTACTTGCGCGGGGAGTGCGGAAGGTAGCTGACGCCGTAATCGGCGCCGATCACGCGACGAACATCCGCGATCGCCTCGTCAGCGATCTCGACCCCATCCGTTCGCATGTAGGTGATAAGGCCGACGGTCTCGCCTTCGATATCGACCCCCTCGTATAGACGCTGCGCCGTGCGCATGGTCTGGGCCGGTGCCAAGCCCAGCTTGCGGCTCGCCTCTTGCTGAAGCGTAGACGTGGTGAATGGGGGGGGCGGGTTGCGCTTGGCTGGCTTGGCCTCGACTGCCGCAACCGCAAAGGCGGCGTTTTCCAGGGCTTGCTTGAACGCTTCGGCTTCCGCGCCGGAGCCGATGTCGAGCCGCTGGATCTTTTGACCGTCAGCGCCTACGAGCCGTGCTTCAAACGTGTCGCCGCGCGGCGTAGCCAGGGTGGCGACCAGCGACCAGTACTCCCGAGATACGAATTTCTCGATCTCCAGCTCGCGGTCGCAGACCAGCCGCAGCGCGACGGACTGGACACGACCTGCCGAGCGCGCGCCCGGGAGCTTGCGCCATAGCACCGGCGAAAGGGTGAATCCGACAAGATAGTCGAGCGCGCGGCGGGCGAGGTAGGCATCGACAAGGGCGTCGTCGATGCTTCGGGGATGCTTCATGGCATCGAGGACGGCCTGCTTGGTGATGGCATTGAAGACGACGCGCTCTATGGCCTGCTTCTTGAGTGCGTTTTTCTGCTTGAGGACTTGGAGCACGTGCCAGGAGATGGCCTCTCCCTCGCGGTCAGGGTCAGTGGCGAGAATGAGCTTTTTTGCGCCTTTCACCGCCTTGGCAATGTCATCGACACGTTTGCGGGACTTGTCGTCCACCTCCCAAACCATACGGAAATTGTGCTCGGGGTCGACCGAGCCATTCTTGGCCGGAAGATCCCGGACATGGCCAAAGGAGGCCAATACTTCGTAGCCGGGGCCAAGGTATTTGTTGATGGTTTTGGCCTTGGCCGGCGACTCTACGACGACAATATTCATTTATTGCCAAACAGTTAGAGGAAGGAACTGGGTCTCGGAAGGCGGAACGGGGGCCGCGTTTGTCGCGGCCATACATGGGAATGTCAACCCAATGTGTCAAACGCTGGCGAGGATCGCACATTCCCCCGTAGCCAAAACCGCAAGAAACGACCGCTTTCAGGCATCAGCGCTGACAAATTAATCATAATTGGACATGCGGGGGCACTCGCCGCAAACGCTGAGGGCGCCTCGAAGGCGCCCTCAGCCGAGACTTGCAATTTGGAAAAGGCCAGCTATCGCGACCTGATCCATACGCGCCGCATGCCGGGGTAATAGGCATAGGCGCTGTAGGGTCGCGCATAGGCAAGCCGATAGCCCACCGTCGTATACGGCACCTGCGCGACGCGGTAACCGACGGTCGTGTACGCGGTCCGCGCCAAGCGATAGCCGACCGTCGTGTAAGGCACCCGCGCCAAACGGTAGCCAGTCGTGGTGTACGCCTGCCGTGTGTAACCGTAGCGAACCGTGGTATAGGGCACCTGGGCCACCCGGTACCCGACCCTGGTGTAGGGGGTTCGGGCTAACCCGTGGGCCACAGTCGTATAAGGCACGCGAGCGTAGCTGTATCCCACAGCGGCATATGGCACCCGCGTAACGTACCATCGCCCGGTGATCGGATCGCGCACCCGCGCGAGACGATAGCCGACCGTCCTATAGGGGACAGCGGCGACGCGATAGCCAGTTGCCGGGTAGGCGACGCGGGTAGTGCGGTATCCAACCGCGGTGTAGGGCACCAGCGCAGAGCGATAGGCTGTGGCCCTGTAGGCAACCGGGGTCGCCCGGTAAGTCACGGCAGTGTAGGGCACAGCGGTGGTGCGATAGCCGACTGCAGTGTACGGCACAGCCGTGGTGCGATAGGCGACCGCGGTATAGGGGACCGCGACAGATCGGTAGCCGACCGCAGTGTATGGCACCGCGACGGGATAGCCGTACGCTGCATAGGCAGCGCGGGCTCTATACCACGCTTTCGCTGGCTCGGACGGTGCGAGAGCGCCGACCAGTACGCAGGCAGCAAGGACTCCCAGCCAAGAACGTCTCATGAAACGTCTCCTCTGTTCGTCCGCGCGTGAGCCCGACGAGGTCGCCTACGGGGAGCGATCTTGTTCTCGAGAACGCGCGGAACCCCTGATTCCGGGGGCACCCTACTTTGCCCCAATTTTGCCAAAGTGCAAGCAATTCGCGCGCGCCGCGCGCCCGGAATACCGTCGTCAAGGTTGACGATCCACCCTTGGGCCAAGCCAATGCCCAGCTGGCGTCAGATCAGGGACACGAGGCCTGCGCCATGGCGTTCGATCCGGCCGGCGAGCTCAAGCTCAAGCAAAACCGTCCGGACTGCGCCCGCTGAGCAGCGCGACAATCGAATGAGATCATCCACGGAGGTGGGTGATGGTCCGAGCAGGTCAACGATGCGCGAGCGCTCGCCGGAATCCGGCTCGCTCCCTCGGGCTTGTGCGCGTTCGGGTTCCTCGGCGGGGAGGTCGATGGGATGACCCAGGATCGGGCCCAGCACCGAGATCACGTCTTCTGCTGTGGTGACGATAGTCGCGCCCTGTTTGAGAAGGTCATTGCTCCCCTCAGCGCGGGGATCGAGAGGAGAGCCCGGGACTGCGAAAACTTCACGGCCTTGCTCGAGCGCAAGCCGAGCGGTGATGAGAGAACCCGAGCGCTTCGCCGCCTCGACCACGACGATGCCTGCCGCGAGTCCGGAAATGAGGCGGTTGCGGCGGGGGAAATCGGCGGCACGCGGTTGCCATCCAAGCGGCATCTCGGAGACGAGGAGGCCTTGGGCGAGAATGGCAGTGGCCAAGCTTGCGTGTTCGGGTGGGTAGATGTGGTCATGCCCTCCCGCCAATACGGCGATGGTGCCGGAATCGAGGCTTCCCCGGTGTGCGGCCCCGTCGATGCCGCGCGCCAAGCCCGAGACCGTGATGAAACCACTCTGGCCGAGATCGCGCGCGAGGCGCTCGGCAAAGCGTATCCCCGCAGCGGATGCATTGCGCGCGCCGACGATCGCTATCATTGGTGGCCCGAACGCGGTGATGTTGCCCCGCACAGCGAGGAGGGGCGGCGCGTCGTCGATCATTTGCAGCCGTTGGGGATAAGCCGCTTCGCCCATCGCTATAAGGGTCACCCCAAGCGCTTTCATCGCGGCGAGCTCGCGCTTGGCATTATCCAGCGAGTAGATGCGCGAAGGAGCGGACGCGCCGCCGCGTCGCGCCAAATCGGGGAGCGCATCAAGGGCTGCGCGCGCGCTTCCGTAACGATTGATCAGCGCCCGAAAAATGCGCGGACCGACGTGCTGGCTGCGAATGAGGCACAGCCAGTCGAGCCTTTGTGAATCGCCCAGTATGCGAGGCAGATTGCCGTCGCCGCTCACAGTCATCCCTTCACGACCCGCACCGCCTGTCAGGAACGAGCGCTACGTCCGCCGATTTTCGCCTCGGTCCCCTGCAACAGCCTCTCGATGTTTGCGCGATGCATGATCCAGGTCATCAGTGTGAGAAGCCCAAACAGCACCGCTTCGGACAGGCGGCCGAGTATCCAGAGCAGTATCGGGGTCAGTGCGCTTGCGATGAGGGCAGCGAGCGAGGAATAGCGGGTGAGCGCTGCGACCACGAGCCAGACCACACCAAACCCAATCGCTGTCGGCCAGGCAAGCGCGAGGAGAACGCCGATGTAGGTGGCAACCCCCTTGCCGCCGCGAAAGCCGACCCACACCGGGAAAACATGGCCGAGGAAGGCCGCAGCGCCAGCAACAAGCGCAGCATTGCGCCCCCAGACGTGCTCGCTCGCAAGGACTGCCACGGTGCCCTTGAGGGCGTCGGCGATGAGGGTGGCGGCGGCGAGGCCCTTGCGCCCAGTTCGCAGCACGTTCGTCGCCCCGATGTTGCCGGAGCCGATGGCGCGAATGTCCTCAGTCCCGGCGAGCCGTGTCAGCAGCAGGCCGAATGGGATGGAGCCGCAGAGATAGCCGAGCAGCAGAGCGGCAGCATACGAAAGTGCCACGGGTCAACCGCCTCGTGCGCGAGCCTTGACTCGATCCGGTCCGGGCGGGGAGGTAAAATGCTTGCGCAAATGAAAACCGGCGGCGCAAGCATCCGGTGCTGACGAAAATGCAAGAAAATCCCGAAAATTCTCTCCGTTGACTCTGAGAAACGAATCGATGTCGAGGGTGAACCATTTGTTCTTCTTGCTTGCAATCACAAACTCTTCGACATCGGTTTCACAATAGGTGCATCGCAATTTCTGTATCGCCGGCGCACTGAGCCTTATCAGCTGAAACTTGTTGCGTACGTATGGCCTTTCAGACGGATCATGCACGATGCAATTCGCATTCGTGCATTGGAGGCCCTCGTTTCGAGGCTGATCGTAGCTCGGGACGCGCTCATGATGAAAGCCAGCCTCGAACTTTTGCAGTGATTTTCCTTTACGCAGCCCCAACAGCAGAGAGATCAGCGCCATCCGGATCGGTACACCGTAGGCTGCCTGCTGAAAGTAGACTGCACGACTGTCGGTATCCACCGACACGTCCAACTCTCCCACCCGAGGCAGCGGGTGCAGGACGCTGGCATGAGAGAATTCGGGCTGCTTCAAGAATGCGGCGTCTACCGTCGGATAGGCCTGTTCCTTGTTGTTCCAGCGCTCCTTCTGAAATCGTGTGACGTAGACCGCACCGATTGCCGGCTTGCCGGCGACGATTTTGTACTCGGGCTCCGCAAACAGCGTCGGTTGATGCGGCTCGTGCGGCGTGCGGTAAAGGACCCCGATCGGCCCATTGGGATCGATGATGCACCTGAGCTCTTCGCGCAGCCGCTTGTCGACGTGAGCGGGCAGATCCATTCCGGGAGCAGGCCGCGGCGCTATGTGCGCGCCGAATCTCGCCAGCGCATAGACGAACGAGTGTACTGTCCGGCTTCCTTTCAGGTCTCCGGAAATCGCAACGCTCAAATTGCGTAAGGTCTTCTTTTTTGTCTTCAGAGTGAACAGGTCGCACAGCGTCTGGGTGGGATGCTCGTGACTGCCGTCGCCTCCGTTTATGACCGGAACACTGGCGTAGTCTGCTGCCAGACGGGCCGCACCGTCCTTGGGGTGACGTATCACGATGATGTCGGCATAATTCGAGATGACTCTGACCGAATCCGCCAGGCTCTCGCCCTTGGCGGCCGAGCTCGTATTCGGATCGGCGCTGGTGATGTTCTCTCCGCCTAGACGAAGCATCGCGCTTTCAAACGACAGCCGGGTCCGCGTGCTGGGCTCATAAAACAGCGTGGCAAGAATGGATTTGGCTCCAAGGGTGGTGCTGCGACCGATCCGGTAGGGAAGCGACTTGTCGGATAGCTCATCGAGATAGGATTGCGCGAGGTCGAAGATTTGCTCGATCTCTTTGTTCGTGAGATCGTTGATGGAGATGACGTGACGGATGATCGGTTTTTTGCCTGGACGAGCTGTTGTCATGGGGCTGCTCCGGCGCGCTGGCGATAGTATCGGCGGCGCAAGTCGATCGCAGGCAACTGAGCGGACCTCATCGGCAGCTCGCCGCGAGCCGGGAGCTCAGCTGCGTCTTTAGGCCGAAGGAGAAGGCCCCGATCCTCGCGCGCAAGTAATCGCTCCGCCGCAGCCATGCTTGGCCGGCGAGGGCGTAAGCGTTTTGAGCGATGTTCATTAAAGCGTCACCTATAGGATCAGTTCTACCTCTGGACAAGGGTTGCGCCCGGCCAGTCCACAGCGGGAACATGGCATTTCGGCTGCTGGCGACCGGGATGCGACTTGAACGGCGCGGCGAGATGAGGGCAATGGATAGGCGCGATGCCAATACGTTTCGACCGTGACGACCTCCTCAACCAATCGCCGCCCTATGTGGACGTGGATCTCTACCGCAGCGACCAGCCGTTGCGGGACGCCGTAGCGGCAAACGCAGGCGCAGAGCACGGCACGGTGCTGGCGGAGCTCGGCCGCCGCTGGGGCGCGAGCGAGATGTTCGATTTGGCCCGCGAAGCCAATGCGAATCCGCCCAGGCTCCGGCGCTTCGACCCCAGGGGATATCGGCTCGACGTCGTCGAGTTCCACCCCGCCTATCATCATTTCATGAGGCAAAGCATTGCCGCGGGGCTGCACGCTTCGACCTGGTGCAGCGATGCGAGCCCGGCCGCAGGCCCCGCGCAGGTTCTGCGTGCCGCGCGCTTCTACATGGCCGCACAGATCGAAACCGGACACTTGTGTCCCATCACGATGACGCGCGCGGCTCTTGCGGCACTCGCAGCGGAGCCGTTGCTCACGACCATGCTGGTCCCCTCCGTTCTTTCACGTGAGTACGATCGGCGCTTTCTGCCGTGGTGGAAGAAATCGGGCATCACGCTCGGAATGGGCATGACGGAGAGACAAGGTGGCACCGATGTACGCACAAACACCAGTCGTGCCCAGCGAGAGGGCGACGGCTATGCGATCACCGGAGAGAAGTGGTTCATGTCGGCGCCCATGTGCGATGCCTTCCTGGTGCTGGCGCAAGCCGCGGGCGGGCTGACCTGCTTTCTGATGCCGCGATTTCACCCCGACGGCAGCATCAATGCCCTTCGGCTCGTGCGCCTGAAGGACAAGCTCGGCAATCGCTCGAATGCGTCCTCGGAGGTGGAGTTCGCGGGGGCATTTGCCTGGCGGGTGGGCGAGGAGGGCAGGGGCGTGCGGACCATCATCGATATGGTGCAGCTCACGCGGCTGGATTGCGCTATTGCATCCTCCGGGCTCATGCGCATGGCCCTTGTGCAGGCGCTTCACCATGCCCGCTACCGGATGGTTTTTCGGAAGCTCCTCATCGACCAGCCCTTGATGCGCGCGGTGCTCGCCGACATGGCGCTCGAGGTCGAGGCAGCAACCGCGCTGGTGATGCGGCTCTCCCGCTCCTTCGATCTGGCCGCGGGCGATCGGCAGGAGGGAGCGCGGGCCCGTCTGCTCACGCCAGCTGTCAAATACTCGGTGTGCAAGAGCGCTCCTTCGATCATCTATGAGGCCATGGAATGCCTCGGCGGCAACGGTTATGTCGAGGAAAACTCGCTGCCCCGGCTTTATCGCGAAGCGCCGGTCAATGCGATCTGGGAGGGCTCCGGCAACGTGATGTGCCTGGACGTGTTGCGTGCACTCGCGAGCGAGGCTGACATTATGTTTGCGGTGCTCGACGCGCTTGGGAGGGAAACCCAGGACCTTCCGGGAAGTAGTTGCACTGCGAGGTCCATTCAGGAGTCCTTTTCCAGTAACCGGACTGAAGCCGAGGCGCGGCTCGCGGTGGGCCGGCTTGCTCTTTTGGCCGCGGCGGCTGCGTTGCGTGAAAGTGCGCCGGCTGTTGCGGAAATATTCGCACGCACGCGGTTGCAAGAGGTGCATGGAGGCATGCTGGGCACGAGCAAGATAGAATCCGACGAAGCCCGGCTCTTGCTGGAGCGCGCATTGCCCGCTGCCTGAGGTGAGCATCGCGTTTCCACCCCGATCAGATGCTCGCAAGATGCTCCGAGCCGTGCTTGTGCGGAGCAAGCACATCATTATGATGGCTTTGTTGCGCACAATGGGAATCAGATTTCCCGCCGAGTATAGGTCGAGTTGCGGTGCAAGAGCTTCAAATCCCGGCCGGTCCTTGGAGCTGCATTTCCTTGCCGCCGGAACAGAGGAGAATCCATATGAGCAACGCTTTGCAGAAGATGTTGAGCGCGGGTGCCCTGATCGGGGCGATCTGTGTCATGGGCGCCGCTACGGTGTCCGCCCAGAGCGTTCAAGTTGCGCCCGGTGTAGCCGGTACGCAGCAGGGCTACATCGACCCATATGCCGCATATGCCTACACCCCGCGGCTGCGTATCGAACCCTCTTGGGAGTTCTCCGGCAGCTTTGACCCAAGGAGCGGCTCGCGTCGCTATCGGGAGCTGCGCGTGAAACCGGGTGCGGCGGTGGAGTCCTGTTTCCTTGGCCGGACGGTTCCGGATCGCTGCTGACGAGCAGACCTCACACCGTGAGCCGGGTCAAGCGGTCCAGTGCTCCCTGCAGGATGAAGACGGCCGCGTGCTGATCTATGACCTTGGCACGGCGCGAGCGGCTGACGTCGGCGGCGATAAGCGTGCGCTCGACGGCTGCGGTAGACAGCCGCTCGTCCCAGAGCGCGATCGGGAGGTCCGTCACGCGGGCGAGGTTTCTGGCAAATGCGCGGGTGGACTGCGCCCGCGGACCTTCGCTGCCATCCATATTGAACGGGAGGCCGAGCACAAACCCCACAGCCTTGCGTTCTGCCGCGAGCGCAAGGAGACGCATCGCATCGCTGCTGAAATTCCTGCGGCTGATCGTTTCTACCCCGGTCGCAACGCGCCGTGCCGGGTCGCTGGTAGCGACGCCGATAGTCTTGCTGCCGAGATCAAGGCCGAGCAGGGCGCCGCGCCCAGGCAAATGAGACGCCATTTCGGCAAGCGGAATGATCAACGCCGGCATCCCGGGCGCGCTAGCATGCCCGCGTCCTGCCGCCAACGCGGGTCAACAGGAGAAGAGGAATGCGGATGACGCTCGTAACAATGGCCATCGTGCTGGCCGCGGCCGGCGCGCCAGGCGGCGCTGCTGCGGCGGAGATAAAGGTGCTGACCGCCGGTGCGTTCAAGCAGGTGCTTCTGGCGCTGCTGCCCGACTTTGAGAAGCAGACCGGCCATCATGTGCGGATTGAGAACGACACGGTCGGCGCGCTCGCCAAGCGGATCGATGCCGGCGAGGATTTCGATCTCGCCGTGCTGACCCCGGCAGCCATCGACAGGTTGGTGGGGAATGGCAGGCTCGCTGCCGGCAGCCGCAAGGATCTCGCCCGGGTCGGCATCGGAGTAGTTGTGAAAGAAGGTGCCGCGAAGCCCGACATCAGCACTGGTGAAGCCTTCAAGAAAGCGCTGCTGGCCGCCCAGTCAATCGCCTATATCGACCCCGCTGCCGGCGGCTCGAGCGGGATCTATGTGGCGCACATGCTCGAGAAGCTGGGCATTGCCGCCGAGCTGAAAGGCAAGAGCAGGCTCATTCAGGGCGGGGCGGTAGCCGAGCACATCGCCAAGAACGAGGCCGAGCTCGGCATTCATCAGATCAGCGAGATCCTCCCGGTCAAGGGGGTCGTTCTGGTAGGTCCCCTGCCGCCACAGCTTCAGAGCTATACGATTTACTCAGGTGCGCTCTCGGCGGCGGCGAAGGAGCCTGCCGCCGCCAAGGCGCTGCTTGAGACGCTCACGGGCCCCGGGGCGCGCGCTGTGCTCAAGGCAAAGGGCATGGAGCCTGCATGATCTCGGTCGCCGCGCTGTTCTTCGACGTCTTCGGCACACTCGTTGACTTTCGCTCCGGTGTGGCGCGCGAGGCCGAGCGCATACTCCAACCGCTGGGCTACAGGCTCGACTGGCCGGTCTTTGCCGATGCATGGCGGGACGAGTATCAGCCTGCGATTGAGGAAGTGCGTGCCGGACGTATCGCGTTCTGCAAGCTTGACCTGCTGCACCGGCGCAATCTTGACCGTATTCTGCCGCGCTTCGATATCTCGAGCTTGCCGGAGGACGCAGCACGCGATCTCAATCTGGCATGGCATCGCCTCGACGCATGGCCGGATGTGCCAGGCGGCTTGGCACGGCTCAAGTCGCGCTTCATGCTCGCTCCGGTATCGAACGGCAATATCTCGCTGATGGTCGACCTTGCGCGCCGCAACGGTCTGCCTTGGGACACGGTGCTCGGGTCGGAGACCGCGGGCGACTACAAGCCCAAGCCGCGCGTGTATCTTTCCGCCTGCGAGGCGCTCGATCTGCCCCCCGCCTCCTGCATGATGGTCGCCGCCCATACCGGCGACCTCCTCGCTGCGGCCAAGGTCGGGTTGCGCACGGCGCATATTGCGCGGCCGAACGAGCGCGGCCCAGGCCGGGGCGAGACCAGACCGCAGGCGCCCGTCGATGTGGCGGCTTCCGATCTGAACGATCTGGCCGTTCAGCTGGGCGCGTGAGCGCAGAATGGATGCGGCAAGTCTACTCGGAGGACGTGAGGAGGTTCCCCATGCTCGAGCTTTATCACAGCATCAATTCGGTCTGTGCGCAGAAGATTCGCATTGCGCTTGCGGAAAAGGGGTTGGCTGCCAAGGAGCACCTGATGACGCTCCGGGGCGACCAGTTCGATCCTGCTTATATGAAGCTCAACCCGAATGCCGTGGTGCCCACGCTCATTCACGATGGCAACGTGATCGTCGAGTCCTCGGTCATACTCTATTATCTCGATGAGGCCTTTCCCCCAAAACCCCTGATGCCGCAAGCGCCGACGGCGCGTGCGAAGGTGCGCCTGTTCAACAAGCTCGTGGACGAATATGTGCACAACGCCTGCATCATCCTGACTTTCGGAACGGCCTTCCGCCCTGCGCTGCTGCGGCTCAGTCCGGAGGAGAGGGAGGCACACTTTTCGAAGTCCCCGATCAAGAGGCGCGCCGAAATAAAACGCGACGTGGTTGCGCACGGGCTCGATTCGGAATTCATGCGTGAGTCGTTGGAAACGCACGAGAAGCTGCTGCACTGGATCGACGACGCGATGAAGCGCGGCGCTTATCTGGCCGGCGAGACGTTCTCTCTCGCCGATATCGGGGTGATCCCTTATGTGCTGCGACTTGAGCTGGTTGGCCTGGCGCCTCTCTGGGACCGCTATCCTGCGGTCGGCGCATGGTGGCAACGTGTGCGCAGCAGACCGTCGGTTGAGCAGCAGACGCTTGAGCGCATGACCGAGAGCGACTGGGCGCCGTTCAGGAGCATCCAGGCGGATCCCTGGCCCAAATTGCGCGACATGCTCGCGGCGTAGCTCCAGGCAGGCATGGAGCGCGCGTCCTGCGGCCAGGCAATATGCGATAGCGCGGCGGCCTGACTTCGGCCCTTGGCCGGTCATCTCATTGTCTGGAGGTGGTCGAATCCGCTCGCAGTCAGCTCGATCGTGCGGGCATCGGGAGCGGCAAGGTACCCCGCGCGCACGAGCTCGGAGAGCGCGACGGCAACGGCGGGGTCGGAGCCGACTTGCGCCTCCAGCCTGGCGATGGTCATGCGGGCGCCCGGACGGCGATGCGTCTGGCGCAGCACCTCCAGTATGTCGCGGGCGGTTTGGCTCAGCTGCATGAAGACCTCAGCGGCCGCCCGCGTTGGCGCAGGCGGCGTCATCGGCGCAAATCAATGCTCGGTCGCCGTCTGCGGTTCCGCGGCTTGGTGCTCGGCCGGATCGTCGAGCGCCCGCGGCTCGGCGGCTTCCCTCCACAGCGTCAGCGCGGCCGCCATAATGGCCGGCCCCAGAAACAAACCCAGGAGCCCGAATGTCTCGAGGCCGCCGAAGATGCCGAGCAGCACCCAGAGAAACGGCAGCCGCGCCGACCTCCCGATGAGCACGGGGCGCACGAAATGATCCGCGACAAAGACGACGAGCGTGGCAAATATCAGAACCAGCACTGCCGCCGTGACCTTCGACTGCGCAAACAGAATGAGGCAGGCGATGATGAACACTGCCGGGGCGCCGAATGGGACGGTGGCAAAGATGCCGGTCGCAAACGCGAACATCAAAGCGTGCGGGAGCCCTGCCGCGAGATAAGCGATGCCGAGCACGGCGCCCTCGGCCAATCCGACCAGAACGAGACCGTTGACCGTGGCGCGCACGGCGCCAATGGCTTCGTGCCCGAGACGCTGCGCCGGAACACCGAGAAGGCGATCGGATACATTGCGGATCTGCGCGGTGAGACGCGGGCCGTCGCGGTAGACGAACAGCAAGGTCAGCAGGGTGAAGCCCAGGATGATCAGCCGGTGGATCAGCTCATGGCCCAGGTGCCGGGTCCACTCGGTAACGGTCAGCGTTTCGGTCCGCCCCAGGAGCGCTCGTGCAGCCGCCGGATCGGCGAGATGCTCCTGCCACCAGGCCGCGAGATAGCTGCCTGCGAGCGGCAGCTGCGCGAGCCCTTCCGGCGTAGGTATTCCGGTCTGCCGCAGCTCTCGCAGCCAATGCAGAAGGACAACAGATTCTCTGGTCGCTTCGATCACCACGATGAGAAGCGGTCCCACGATCAGCAGGCCCGCCGTTGCTGTCAGCAAGATGGCCGCACGGGTTTCGCTTCGACCATTGCGGGTCAGCCATTGCCGCGCAGGCCAGGTGGCGATCGCCAGCACCGCAGCCCATCCAAGCGCGGGCAAGAAGCTCCACAAGGTCCAGATGGCGAGAAAGGCCAGCGCAGCCACCACCGCCATGCGACCAAGGAACTGCGGAGGGAATGTGCGACCCATCTGAATTCCGCACAGAGCGACCGGATCGGGTGATGTCCGACAGCGGCGAATGCAGAGTCAATCCGTCGGATTGCGTTCTGAAAACTCGTCGTCCTCGAGTCGACGCGGTACTTCGGTACAGCTTGTTGATGCATTTGTCACGTCACGGCATGCGTGTACCGCAAAGCGCATGTATGCACTCCTTTGGCATAACCATGTGTTCAGGTTTTCTGTAGCCATAATGGAACGCGCCGGGGTCATCTCCGTTTCGCCTTGCGCAAAGTAAGGAGGCGGCATGGAGTACGGGTGCTACACTGTATCGAAGTCCGACAGCGGCTGGACCGTTTGCGCCTGCGGACGTGCAGTGCTCGACTGCAAGCAAAAGCGCAAAGCGCTGACCGCAGCAATGCGGGCAAAGCAGCTGATGCTCGGCAAAGCAGCCGTCATGGATGCGCCTTCGCCGAGCGCGGCTGCGCCGGGCGGTTGCGATGCTTGCACCGGCGTGCAGGCAGAGCGATAAGTAGTCGCAACTGCGCCAAGAAGCCGAAGCGACGTTTCGATGAGGGCGAGCGGGTGGCGGGCACGCTTGTTTTGACCGGCGACGTCAATCTTATGAAGGTCGACATCGCGGCGCGAAGCGAGAAGCTTGGCACGGCCTTGACGGCGCAAGGCGGCCGTGTTCGCGTGCTGCCAAGATAGACAAAGCCCAAGATAGACAGAGCCAGCGAGGGGAGGCAGATCATGGGAACGGCGCGCACGCGCGCATTGCGCTGCTTGACGATCGCGTCGATGGCCGCCGGCCTCATTGTCGGCGCGCGCGCGCAGGAGCCGATCAAGATCGGTTTCAGCGTGGCGCTGACAGGCGGGCTTGCTTCATCGGGCAAGGCTCACCTTCTGTCCAAACAAATCTGGACGGAGGAGATCAATGCCCGCGGCGGCCTTCTCGGCCGTCCGGTAAAGCTCGTGTATTACGACGACCAGACCAACGCCGCCAACATCCCGGGGATTTACGCCAAGCTCATCGACGTGGACAAGGTCGATATCGTCATGGGGCACGCAACCAATCTGATCGTCGCCGCCATGCCCCTGATCATGGAGCGTCAGAAGCTGGTGATGGTGCTCCTGGCGCTCGGCTCCAATGCCGAGTTCAAGTATTCCAGATATTTCCAGAGTGCTCCGTTCGGGCCGGACTCCAAGGGTGTGCTGTCCAACGCCTTCTTCGAGGTCGCAAAATCGCTCACCCCGGCGCCGAAAACGGTGGCGCTGGTCGGTGCCGACGCCGAGTTCTCCAATAACGTTCTTGTTGGCGCGCGCGAGAATGCCAGGAAATTTGGCCTGCAGATAGTCTACGACCGCAGCTACCCGCCTTCCACCGTCGATTACAGCCCCATCGTGCGTGCGATCCAGGCGACCAATCCCGACCTCGTGCTGCTCGCGTCCTATCCGCCGGATTCCGTCGGCATGGTTCGTGCCGCAACCGAGATCGGATTGAGGACGCAGCTCTTCGGCGGCGCGATGGTAGGCATGCAGTACGCTTCCCTGATGACCCAGCTCGCGGAGAAGCTCAATCGGCTGGTGAATTACCATTTCTTCGTGCCCAGTGCGAAAATGAGCTTCCCGGGCATCGAGAGCTTTTTGAAGAGATACCAGGCCCAGGCGAAGGATGCGGGCGTGGATCCGCTCGGCTTCTATCAGCCGCCTTTTGCCTATGCCGCCATGCAGGTGCTGGAGCAGGCGATTACCGCAACAGGCAGCCTCAACGACGAGAAGCTCGCACAACACATCCACCACAGCAGCTTCAACACCATTGTCGGGGAGATCAAATTCAACGCGCTGGGCGAATGGGCGCAGGCCCGGCCGATCATGGTGCAGTTCCAGAATGTGCAGGGGAGCGGGCTCGAGCAATTCCTGACCGGCCACAAGCAGGTGATCGTCTATCCGCCGGAATACAAGGACGGCGAGCTGCAATATCCGTTCGCGAAATAGGTCGTGCGATGCAGATCACTGCGGCTGTGGCACACGAGCGCTTCGGCCCGTTCAGCATCGAGCAGCTGGAGCTGACCGAGCCGCGTCCTGACGAGCTCCTGGTCAAGGTGATCGCCAGCGGGATGTGCCAGACCGACCAGCACGGCCGTGACGGCTACTACAATACGCCGCTGCCTGCGGTGTTCGGCCACGAGGGAGCGGGCATCGTCGCCGAGGTGGGCAAGGCGGTCACGCAGTTTGCCCCGGGCGATCACGTGGTCATCTCGTTTCCGTGGTGCGGCCAGTGCGCCAACTGCACCCGGCGCATGGAATCCCACTGTCAGAGCAACTTCGCCTTGAAGATGCGCGGCACGCGCCCCGATGGATCGACACTGATGAGGAGGGAGGGCGCGCCCATTTACAGCGCCTTCTTCCAGCAGTCGTCGTTTGCGACCTACGCCATCGCCAACGAGCGCTTCGCAGTCAAGATAAGAAAGGACGCGCCGCTCGAGCTGGTGGGGCCGTTCGCGTGCAGCGGGCAGACCGGCGCCGGCGCGGTGCTCAACTCCATGCGGCCGCAGCCCGGCGATCCGTTCGTAGTATTCGGAGTTGGCGCAGTCGGCCTGTCCGGCCTGATGGCGGCAAGGATCGCGGGATGCGCACCCATCATCGCCGTGGATGTCCATGAGCGGCGCCTTGCTCTCGCGCGCGAGCTCGGCGCCACCCATTGCATTACCCAGGCCGGCCGTACCGACGTGGCGGCGAAGATTCGCGAGATTACCGGGCAGGGGGTGCGTTACGCGCTGGAAGCCTCGGCACAACCCAGCGCGTTGCGTGAAGCGGTGCGGTCGTTGATGCCGGCGGGCACCTGCGTGCTGCTCGGGAGCGCGCGTGCGGGAACGGAAGTCACGCTGGAGATGCCGTTCCTGCAGTTCGGGCGCACCCTCCACGGTGTCATCCAGGGCGAAAGCCATCCGCAGGAATTCATTCCGCAGCTGGTCGACCTGCTGATGCAGGGGAAAATGCCGGTCGAGAAGCTGATCACCTTTTATCCGCTCGCCGACATTAACCGCGCGGCGGAGGATTCGAACAACGGCACCACCATCAAGCCGGTATTGCGCATGCCGCATTAGGCAGAGGCGCGCACAACGTTTCGTAAGGGCGACCCGGGGTCCCAAAAAACGCGCGGCGTTTTTTTGGGGTGCCCCGCATCGGGGCCGAGAGAAGGCGACGCAATGCGCCCGCTGATCGAGGCAGGTGCCCACGTGGGCGAGGCGGTGCCTAGCCCCTGCGAACGGTTGCTTATTCCGTCAGCTCCCCGACCCCGGGCATCACCAGCTGCTCGACCGCAAAGGACGGCGGCAGATCGCCGAGCTGGCGCAGCGCCGCGATGAGCTTGTCCAGCTTGGATTTGGAGATCTTGCCCGTGAGCTCGTAGAAATTCTTCTGCTGCAGAAAATCGTAGCTCTTGCCCACATCGTCGCGATCGAGCTTGCTCACGCCCACCATGATCCGGATCGCTTCGTCCCGGTTCCTGCCGTCCTGGAACCAGCCGACGCTGCGGTCATAGGCGGCGATAAACCGGTCCAGCGTCGGCTTGCTCGCACCCGCCCAGGCGCGATTGACGGCACCGCCCGAGAACGGAAGCTCCTTGGCATAGTCGATGGTCCAGCCGAGATTGGTGAATCCGGCGGCCTCGGCATGGAAATTATGCGGCGAGGTCAGGAGGGCGGCGTCCACCGCCCCGGATTGCAGCGCGGAGAGACGCGCGGATGTCGCGCCGGCGAAGACGTAATCGACATCGCCGGGGCCGATGCCGTTTGGCGCGAGCATGCGCTCGACGAAGATGCGGGTGATGTCCTTGGGGCCGCCGATGATGATCGTCTTGCCCTTGAGCTCCTTGATGCCCTTGATGTCGCGCTTGGCGAGAAGGGCGTAGGGCGGCGCCTGCATGTCGATGCGCCAGATCGCAATCGGTGCGCCTTTCTCGATGGCACGGATGGGATCGACCAGACCGCTGCCGACCGTCAGGTTGACCGATCCGGCCGCGACCTGCTGCGCAATGGCGGTGGAGGACTGTGCAAAGACCGGATCGACCTTGATCTGCGCCTGCGCGAAAAACCCTTTCTCGATTCCGATATAGACCGGCCATATGGTCGTCGACGCAGAGCCGACCGCGCCGGCGGTAATGGTCTCGACCGCCTGCGCCGCAGATGGTGCCGGCATGAGCGCGGCCAAGAGCGCGGCGAAGAGTGTGGCCAAGAGCGCGAAGAAGAGCGGCAAGAGCCGCAATGCTCGCCACGCTCTGCTTATTCTCTCGCTTATTCTCTCCTGATGGTGCATCGGCCGGTCCTCCAGCATCTGAAAGACCCGATGATAGCGGGCTGCTTTGCGCGCCGGTACTACCGCCGCGCAACAGGCTGCGCCCGACCTTTTCAGGATGAGGGGGCCGGGTCGGCGCGGTCGGTTTCGTGAAATTGATCCGCTAGTCCAGCGGCTCCACTTTGACCAGGGCGGCGCCGTGATTGCTGCCGGTCCAGAAGGTCACCGGCGTGGTCGAATTGTCGATGAACACGGTGCGCATGTTGGTTTCCCGCGGTAAAAGATATTCCACCGTCTCTGCCGTTTTCGGATTCACCCGTACCGCGCGGTCGCTGTGCATGCCGCCGGTCCATATCTCGCCGTTCTTGTCGATGGCGGCGCGATAGGGCCAGGTCTGTTGCGGCACCGGGTATTCGGTAAATTTCTCGGTCTTGGTGTCGAACACAGCGATCTTGTTGCCGCGATATTCCGCGATCACGATCCGGTCCTGGTCGTCGATGTTCATCCGCCGCGCCCGGCCGTTGGCGGTCGGAAGCGGATACCACGTCGCCTTGCCGGTCCTCGCGTCGATCTTGCCGATGTGGCCGTGCCTGAACTCGGACATCCAGAGATTGTTCTGGGAATCGGAGATGACCTGGTACATCGAATATTTTCCACCCGGCAGCTCCTTGAGCGGCTGGAACCGCTCCCACTTGCCGCTGGCGAGGTCGAGGCGGAATATATCCTGCGTGCCTACGCTCTTGGTCCATACTTTGCCGTCCACGTCATGGCGCAGGCCGACGAAATTGAGCTGCACGCGGTTGTCGTTGTACTCGGGGGCCAGCGGGTAATATTTGATCTCGCCGGTTTTGGGATCGAGCGCGCCGAGCGAGCCCTGGAACATGGTGTCGAACCAGAGCGCGCCATGCTTGTCGAGCTCGAGCGACAGGTTGCCTACCGGCGCGCCCGGCTTGAACTCCTTGACCGGGTATTCTGTGAGCTTGAGCGTCTTGGGGTCGAACTTGGAGATGAAGAGCTCGCCGAAGTCCGAGTACCAGACCGTCCCGTCCCTATCCACGAGCACGTCGTGCGGCTCGGTGGTGGGCCGCGGCATGTCGTACTCGGTGATGATGACCCGGGTTGCGCGGCCGGTGGGCCGGGGCAGCGTCCTGAGCGGGTACTCCCACTGGGAGGCCTGGCTCAGATTGATGGTGGCGAGGTATGCCGCCTGCTTGCGGAACTGATCGGGAGTGCCCGAGCGTCCGGGGTCGAGCATGCGCTGCGGCTTGATGGGCTGGCTGACCGGACCATAGCCGCTCATCCGCACGATGACGTGTGTCCACTCGTCTGCGTCATGGCTCGAGCGGACAATGCGCTCGAGCGTGTGGCAGCCCACGCAATTGAGCAGGAACGACTTGTCCTCCTCGCTGCCCGGAAGGCTCATCATCCATTCGGCATTGCTCATCTGCGCGACCAGGCTCCTGGTCTTGCGCAGCTTTAGATCGGCGGTGCTCGGCTGCTCATCGGCGACGTCTGCGCTCGCCGGTGCGGCAAGCTCGTAACCTATGGCGCGGATCTTGAGCGTGTATTTGCCCGCAGGGAGCCGGTTGGCGGGGAAGCTGTAGCGGCCTTGGGCGTCGGTCACGACGCTGACGGTGACGATCGAGTCCGCTTTCCTGGCGCTGACCACGACTCCTTCCATGGCGCCCTCCGCCTCGGAGGTCACCTGGCCGGTCAGCGCGGCAGGGGCTTGGCCCTCCGCCGCAAGCTGCGGCGCGGCCGATTGGAGCAGCAGGATCGCGGCTGCCGCCGTCACGAGCTGCAGGAGCCGTGTGAGCATCCTTACCTCCCGGCGTTGCTATGAGCGACTTCTCTCGTACTCATAAAACGGGATGCTCGGCCAATTCCAGTGGCCGGCGAGGCATTGCAGACCTGCACTGACGCCGTTGCCGGGCAATTGCCGGTGCGATCGCAAGCCGGATCAGTCGTGAACGTCCCGTCGTGCGGACCTTACCCGGCCCGCTTGAAGAGCTGCACGGCGCGCTCGTGCTTCTCAGCGGCCGCGCGTGTCCTGAACGTCCCGAGATTGCGGCGCTTGCCGGTCTTGGGATTGATCTTGCGTGAGTAAAGACGATAGTCGCCGGACTTCAGTTTGCGTATCATCTGCGCCTCGCTGTGTGTTTGTGGCCTACGGTCGATGACCAACAAGGATATAGGTATGCGGTCATGAACGGTGCGGGTGCCAAGCTCGCCGAGCCCGGCAAGCTTTGCATCAACATCATGGGGGATGCGCCGATCGGCATGACCGGAATGGACGTCGAGACCGCCGCGCGCAATCGCATCGCAATTCTCACCATTGTCTTCAACAACGGCGTGATGGCGGCCGAGCGCGACGTGGCGCCGCTCTCGACCAGCAAGTACGGCGCGCCGACGGTGAGCGGCAACTGCGCCAAGGTGGCGGAGGGGCTCAACGTCGCGTCCATGCGGATCGCCAAGCCGGGCGACATCGTGCCGGCCGTCAAGGATGCCGTCCGGGTTACCGAGACGGGCGCACCCTTCCTGCTCGAGATCATGGTCAAGGAGGGCTACGATTTCTCCCGCTACGAGCTCGCCGGACTGTGAGCAGCAGGGCGAGCTGACAAGCCAGGCCGGCCATGCCGATTTGGCGCGTAACCCGCTGCACGGCCTCGGCGGATTACGCTTGCGCTGATCCGCCCTGCGAGCCGCGCGCGATCACACCAGCTTCGCCGGAGCCGGCGCGACCTTGCGCACCTTGAGGATCTGGGTGGGACCGATGAACGGCAGCATTGTCAGAAGCCAGCGCCGCAGCCGGTCCGGGACGTTGCTCTCATAACAATGCTCGACGTAGGCAAAGCCGTTGCTCGCCAGCAGCGTCAGCAAGGTCTGCGGCGTCCAGGCGTAGACATGACGATCCCATTCGATGCTCGCGGACAGCACTTCCGTCGCGAGCCGCGATGGCCGGCCCAGCAGCCGGCGCAACGCGTTGCCGATCTCGCTCGCCGCGAAAGCGGCCACGCGCCGGATGTAGAACGGGTTCGGGACGCTCACGATGAGCGCGCCTCCGGTCTTGAGCACGCGATTTATCTCCTTGATCGCGAGCGCCGCTCCCTCCAGGTGCTCGAGCGTCTCCTGCAGGGTGACGCAATCGACCGTCGCGTCGGCAAATTCGAGCTGATACACGCTCATCTGCTGATAGCAGTCCCGTATCTCCGGGTAGAGCAGGCGAGCGATGCGGATATTGTCCTCGAAGTAATCTACGCCGGTGATCGTCTTGCCGGGAAACCGGCGGCTCGCCTCGCGCACGAACGCGCCGCTGAAGCAACCGACATCCACGAGCGTATCGCCCTCGATGCGGTCCAGGACCTTGATGTGGCGGTCCAATAAGGGGAGCGCGGCAAACAATGCGCGGCATTGCGGTTCGGTGAGGTGCTTGCCCTCGACCAGATAGGTTGCCGGCTCGCCGGTCCGCATTGCGGCAGCGAAAGCCGTTGGCGTGGTTTCGAACCCCATGGGCGCTGACCTGAACGCCTGTGTCCCGTCTCAAGTCCGAGCGGTCCCGCGCTCGCGCTGCGCCGCATTCGGGATGCGCAACCCCGTTGTCTGGACGCGCATGGGGACCAGCCCGGCCATGACGGCCGTCTCGATTTGACAGCGGAACCGCTTAATAAATACCCAACCGGATAAGCGGTCGGGTCGCAGGCTTTGTTACCGTGCGGGGGATGGCACGGCGTCGTACAGCTGATGCTGTTGCGTCCGCCACTGCAGCTGCCGCAGCAGCTCCGGAACGGTATCCTCCACCGCATGCTCCGGCGCCCTCGGCCAGGTGCCGGTGTTGTCGCTCGGCGCCAGCGGGGGCTCATAGTCCGGATCCGCATCGTGCCATGCGGCTCGACGCGCTCTGCCGGAATGGAGGCTTGCGCCGTTCTCGGCCGGGGCTCTGCGCGGGCTGCGCCCGGTTGAAATCCGCAGCAGCAGCATCCCGGCCAGGGCGGCGATGGTCATGAGAGCGGAAAATACGCCGGCAAGATGCGAGAAGGCTGATGATGCGTACGGTTGATCCGCGCCTGCGCGCTCCTCCGGGGTCAGCACAGGCCATATCAACGGCATGTCGTCTTCCGGGTCGGGGTCGGACTTGGACCGCTCTTGCGCACGGCTCGGCTCTTGCGCCTGGCTCGGCTCTTGCGCTTGGCTCGGCTCTTGCGCTTGGCTCGGTTCGATGGCTGCGGCGTCGGCGGGTGCGGCGGCACTCGCCGCCTCCGCCGACCGCGTGGGCGCGGCGACGCGAGGCGCCTTGTCCGCATGGCCCGGTGGCTTGCTTGGGCTCGCAGCGAAAGCGAGTGCAGTGCTCGGCAGGAAACCGGCATCGGGGGCGATCTCGGCGCTGGCGGCCGGGGCTAGCGGCATCGGGATCGCCTGCCTGCTCGTATTGGCAGGGGCCGCGGCAGGGGCAGAGGCAGGGACAGCGGCAACGGCAGGAGCCGCGCGGGCGGGGGCGCTGGCTTGCTGCGTGTGCACGCGCACGCGTCCGCCTTCCGCACCGAGATACCAGCATTGCCGGTGGGTTGCCCGGTCCACACGGTAGTACCAGTGCGTGCCGGGTGCAGAAGGAGCATTCGGCCCGGCGAGGCAATCATCGGCGACGGCACCCGGGCTCGCAGACAAGCAAACGCCCAGACCGGTCGCGAGAAGGGCAGGGAGGAAGAGTGACTTGCGCGGCTGCATCTGATGGCTCCGATCCCGTTGGTGCGCGCGTCTCATTCGTTAAACAAATTTTTTCTCCTGCGTGTTTGCTCCGTGATTTGGACGCGAATGCGTTGCGATTGCGACAAGGCGAAGGAGATTGCCGGCACCGCGCTACCGCGCTGCGCAGCGCTGCGCGCACCGCGGCAACGTTTCATAAACCATCGCCAGCAATGACGGCGTGAGGTGCTGCGCAATCGAGACACGTGATGCGCGCACGCTGGCGGCCAAGTTGGTCGGCAGGCTCGATCAGCCGCAAATCGGCTCTTGCCGACTTGCGCCGTAAGCCACCAAGCTGTTTGTAGGGGCGGGCTTTAAACCCGCCCTGCAAGCGAAAAACGCCTGAGCACCCCGGTCCGGGTCATGGGGGCGTTGTACGCCGCGCGCGGGCAAAATGAAGGCCCCCGGCTAAGCGAAAGCCGACGGCCCTCAAGGCGATATCAGGCGTTCATATGTGAGTTGCAAGTCAGGCTCTTGAGGAAGGACTCGATCCTGTCCTCGATGCGATCGAGACACCTGATCAGACCGCTGAACAGACCACCGCTCGAGCTGCCGCCGCCGGAAACTACGGCAATTTCCTCGCTCGTGAGCTCTCGGATTTCCTCCCGCTTCACATCCATGGGGTACTCCAGTTGTACCCGACCCCCACGTAACTCTCGCATAAATTGCGGCGGTAAGGCAATACTTTTTGAGTCCGCTTTTATCCCCGCTTTCTGAGTCCGCTCCGGTGGGGATGTAGCGCAGTCGAAAATCTGCCTGGTCTTTGACGGCAGAGCCCCGACGAATATCGCCTCGCTCTGGCCGCCGCGTGGACGCCCGTCCAGGCATGCTGGTTGAACGAGGCGCCGGCGCCGGCGGTGTGCATGGTGCGTGCCGAGCTATGGCTGCATCCAGAACAGCGCACCTACGAAAAGCACCAGGAAAATACCAATCAGCGTGTATTGAAACCACACCAGACGGCCACCCCTCGCGGCTAGCCCAGGTCACCCCGGCAGGATTTTCTAAACGCTTGCGGGCGATTCGGCAGGTAAAGATTTCGAAAAAATCCGCAGGCGAGACCGGAGGGCTCAAAAGCAGCGTCCGCCTTCCACAAAGACTCGCCAGCCACGAAACTGAATCAGTACGCAATTGTGAGTTAGCGCAGGCAGGTCTGGGCCTGGCTGTGAGCTTCAGGAGCTAGCCCGCAGATGGACGAGCCCCGGCAGCCTCTCCGCCCTGGTTGCGGGATTGCGACGCGCCGGCCGTCACCCGGGCATTCTTTTGGCCCGCCGGTATCAGTCCGGTATCAGGGGGAAGCGCCGACGCTGGAGCCGGCCTTGGCCGCCCACTTTGTATATTCAGGAGAGAACTTGATCGAGCCGCCGACAACGTGATCCAGCTCGGCCTCACTCAGTTCAAGCTCGGCCCCAGTCAGCTCCAGATCAACCGGCCTGTCGGTAGTCATCACACTCTCCCATTCGGTTCTGACGCGATGACCATAAATGGGGACGGCCCTACGCCGCCGTGACGGCCATCACGGATTTGGCGTTTGCGCATGCCGCCGCGCACTGCGGCCATGATCCCGCGGTGCTGCTCCGCATCTACGCAAAGCGCACGAGGAAAGCGGATACCAGTGCAGCGGCCGCGGTGGCTGCGTTGGCCAACGGGATATTACGGGGAACCCGAAGCGCCGGGTCCCGCAAGGCCGGCAACGGGCGCTGAAAATCCTGTCCAAGAAGAAAATGCCCGCGTGGTGATCATCGCGGTGAGGCTGCGCCGAGCGCGCTGGCCTTTTTGGCGCCGCCCCCTCTACAAGATGGTCCACACAAGATGGTCCAAGCCGGCACTTGGATGCAAATTGGGTCCAAGCCGGCGCTTGCTCTAATAGTGTTCTCAATCCATCTGGCGCCAAGTGCTTGATGATGGTGATCTGGAAGGGTGGCCGAGTGGCTTAAGGCAGCGGTCTTGAAAACCGCCAGGGGGTTCACGCTCCCTCGTGGGTTCGAATCCCACCCCTTCCGCCAGCGGCGCTGGCGGTCTATGGCCGGACTTACAGGCGCCTCGGTCCAATACCACTCGGTTGTTCCGGTGTACCAGGTTGCGCTCATCATTTTTTGAGGCTGGCCTCGAAAGCTTCGAGTACCGGACGCCATTGTGCTTGCTGCGCGTTGATGAACGCATTGACCTCGGACGGTGCCATTGGATCGACGTAGGCGCCGCGTAGCGCGAGCTGCTTGGCGAGGCTCGCTTCGCTGAGGACTTTTCCCAGGCCGTTGTTGACTTTCTGGATAGTCGCCGCTGGTGTGCCGAGCGGCGCCACTATGCCTTGCCATCCCCCCGCGGCGAAGCCCGGCAACGCCTCTGCCACTGTCGGCAGATCGGGGAAATCGGGCAGGCGATGAGTCGATGCAACCGCCAGCACGTTGAGGGTATGCGCCTGGATCGCACCGGCCAAGCCAGAATAGCCTTCGATGATCAATGGCACGCGGCCATCAATGACGTCGGTCAGCGCGGCCGCCGGACCGCCTGTGTAAGGCACCACCTGCAATTGGATGCCGGCCCTGCTTTGCAGCAGCAGGCCGGTGAGGTGCGTTATGCGTCCAATCCCTGTCGCCGCAAATGAAATCTTGTTGGGCTGGCGTTTGGCGCGTTCGATCAGGTCCGGCAAGGTTGAAATGCCGGATGCGACGCTTGCGCAAATGAACATTGGCTGCGCGGCAAGAGAGCCGACGGGGAGGAAATCGCGAGGCAGCATAAGCGGCAAATTCTCCGCCTTGCCGGGAAGCGAGATGAACAGCGAAAGCGCTGGCGCGAAGAGCGTATAGCCGTCCGGAATCGATTCGGACGCGGCGCGGGCAGCAATCGATCCACTGGCGCCGGGCTGATCGATCGGCACGATCTGCCGGCCCAAGACAGTGCCAAGCCGATCCATGATCATCCGGAACGTGACGTCTATCGCGCTCCCGGGCGCGGAATCGGAAATGATCCTGATGGGCTTGCTCGGATAATCCTCCGCCCGTGCCCGCCATGTCGCAGCGGTCGCGAGCGCCATAAGAGCGATCGCGATGAGCTTGAAAGGTGTGTGCATCATCGGCCGCCGATGAATTATGAATGGCATCAAAAGTTCATGCCACATTCTTCTTCAATCTCCAATCAGCACCCCAAAGCGACGCTGTGGCTGTCATGCAAACTTTAGGTCGGCGCGGTGCATTCCAGCGCCAACCGAGCATGGCCGGGCCGGCGGCCACCGCCCGATGACCGGGCGGTCATGAGCTAATTACCCGGCCACCTTGCATAGGACCGGCCAGCGGGAAAAATGAATCAGCGAGTCCCGTAGCGGCTTGGCGGACCATCCCAGCGCAGGTTGGAGCGGCCTATTGCGAGGGTCTGACGTCAGCCAGCGACACGGTCAATGTGAACAACCGGGCGCCCATGTTGTGGGGTTGGTCAGTGGCCCACAAACACCACAACCCATCCTGCAAGAGCGCAGCAGGAACCTCCCGCAGCATCTCCCCGCACGTCAGAACGGCTTCCCGAAGCGCCGTCGCCAAGTCGGGAAACTCCACCCCCTCGCCATCAAGCCTCGTCGTCCCGTTCTGCACATGAAAAAAATATCGCATCACACGTCGCCCTTTCGTCGCCTACGGGGCAAACGTCGTGGCGGTATTCCGTTCCTTTGTCGGCTAAGTGCCTTTGTGATGCGCTAGACGCACAAAAGCTTCAGCGGGTGTCGCAACAGCCAAAATGTCAAACTGTCGCACCGGCGGCTCTGGCTGAGTTCTTCTGGGGGGAGCGGGGGGCACACATACCCAGCGCTCAGTCCGTCCGCCGGCATTGGGCAACTCCGGCCCGCACAGCGCGTTCCTCTGCTCGCCATACGCCAGAAAAAAGCCCCCAACAACCGATCGGGCGCCAAGAGAATATTTTGTCAGAAGGACATCGTGGGCTACGATGTCCGATACCCGATCGGCATGAGCCGAATACCTCGTATCTGCCGAGCTTACCAAATGAGTGAAAGGACGATATGGCCGGATTTGCCATTCGCTGACTGGAGCGAAACGTGTGACACGTTGCACCTTTGGACGCAGATCGTTGGCAAGGTACGCATAGCGCTGACCCCGCTCATCAATCATTGGTGGAACGCAACGTTTTTGGTGACCGCACGTGGGCTTGCTGCGTTAGCAATGCCCTATGCCGAGCAAACGCTCGATATCATCTTTGATTTTGCCAATCACCGGCTAATTATCGAAACGAGTGATGGCCGCGTCGAAAACATCGCGCTCAAAGCGATGGCGGTCGCAGACTTCTATAGCGAATTCATGCAGCGCCTCCGCCGTCTTGGCATCAACATCCACATCTGGACCATGCCGGGTGAAATTGAGAACGCAATACCCTTGGATAGGGACCGCACCCATGCACAATACGATCAAGTCTACGCGCACAAATTCTGGCTGGCCTTGCTGCAGGCCAACCGGGTGATGAATGAATTTCGGGCGCGCTTCATCGGCAAAGCAAGCCCTGTGCATTTCTTCTGGGGTAGTTTCGACTTGGCGGTGACGCGCTTTTCTGGCCGCAACGCGCCGACGCCGAAAGGCCTTACACCCAACGTTGCTAGCTGGGTGATGGCCGAAGCCTATTCGCATGAAGTTTCGAGCTGCGGCTTTTGGCCCGGTAACGGTGGTTACGGCCGTGCAGCGTTCTATGTCTACGCTTATCCGGAGCCCGCCGGTTACGGCGACACGCACCTCTCCACATCCGAAGCCTTCTACGACAAGGGGCTCGGGCAATTCATCCTGCCCTACGACGCGGTGAGTCAGTCCGGTAACCCCGACAAGCTCTTATTCGATTTTTTGCAGGAAACTTACGCAGCTGCGGCGGAATTGGCGAAATGGGATCGGAATAAGCTGGAGCGGGCTGGGAGAGACCGTTAGGAGCACATGAGACGGCGTGAGCTCATCGCACTGCTCGGCGGCGCCGCCGTTTTCTGCCCGCTCGCGGCGCGCGCGCAGCAGTCGGCGCCCATTCGCCCGCTGATCGGGCTGCTGTCGCCGCTCTCGGCCAAGGCGGCGACGCGCAACATCGCGGCGTTTCGATCCGCCTTGCGCGATTTCGGCTACCTGGAAGGCCGCGACCTGACTTTGGCGCTTCGCTATGGAGACGGAGCGGCTGAGAGGATGCCCTCGCTCGCTCGCGAGCTGGTCGGACTTAAGCCGGATGTGCTTTTTGGCGGCTCGTTCTCCGGCGCTTTGGCCGCGCACGCCGCAACGAGCACCATCCCGATTGTCACGATCACGGCCGAGGATCCCGTTAAGGCGGGGCTTGCCGACAGTATTGCGCGGCCTGGAAAAAATATTACCGGCACCTGGCTCCTGGGCGCCGATGCCCTGGTCGGCAAGCGGCTGGAATTTCTCAAGCTCGCAGTGCCGGGCATTGCCCGGGTGGGCACCGTCCTCAACCCGGATGACCCCACGGACGCCGTCACGGCTCTACGCTTGCCCGCTGCCGCCAACGCCTTGGGAATCACGCTAAGTGTGTTCGAGGTTCGCGACGCAAGCAGGCTCAAGGAGCTGCCAGCGGAGATCGCGCGTACGGGTGTGCAGGGGCTGTTCGTCGGTCAAGGGCCCACGATCAACACCGCGCGTGCCGAAATCGCTGCCTTGGCGGCACGCCTGCGCCTGCCGGCCGTCTTCGGCTTCCGGGAGTTCGCAGACGCCGGAGGTCTTATGTCGTACGGTCCCAACTTGCCTGACACCTACCGCCAATCGGCGAGGCTCGTGCACCGAATTCTCAAAGGCGCAAATCCCGCCGATCTGCCGTTCGAGCTGCCGACCCGGTACGAGTTGATCGTGAACCTGAGGACCGCCAAAGCCATAGGACTGAATATCCCGGAAGCATTCTTGCTGCTCGTCGACGAGGTGATCGAATGACGTTTTTTGTTGCGCGGCAAGCGGCCGAGCACGAGCAGATGATGGCCATCACGAGATGTCCGATAGCTGCCGAGTGAAGCCGCTCCGATCGGCTTCAAGGGCGTTTGCTCTGACGAGGCGCCGCAGCAAGTGCGGACCGTGACTTTTCCTCGGTACGAAGGGAGCGGTGTTACGCGCCGAATATCGATGTGACGTTGGAGACGCTCTCTCGGGGCTGAGCATGATTCGCGGCGCTGGCGTCTGCCATGGCGTGCGGATCCCCGCATCAGCTCCTCGCATTCCGGGTGATCCGGCGAACTGCGTCCTCCACGGATTTGAAGACGTACTGGGCTCCGAGTGCAGCAATCAATCCGGTTCGCTGGGCCTGCGCCTGCGCCCTCGTGTCGGACAGTCGGGCAATAGCGACTGCAATTGAGCGAGCATGAAGCTCGGCGATGGTCCGCTGGAGAATTTGCGAGCCGGTATAGTCAATGTCGGTGATGCCGCTCGCCTCGATGACCAGCAGCTTCACCGGCGTTGATGCGGTCTCGACGGCAGCGGCGATCTTGTCGCTGATATATTGACCGTTTGTGAAATTCAGCGGCGCTGCCGGTGCGAAGACCAGGACCCCGCTCTCGCGCTGGCTTTCCTCGCCCTCGCTCGGCGGCCACCATACGGTGCTTCCGGGGACGCGGGCCAGCTCCGCGCAATAGGGCCGTGCCACAGCGTAGAGGCTGTGGACGAACGACAGAACTATTGCCAGCAACATGCCGGTTTGGATCGGGAGCGCCACAACCAACCCGCCGCTGGCTGCAACGAGGAGGATCTCCCACCTGCTTCGGCGATAGATTCGCACCATCTCGTCCACTCGGAAGATCTTGAGTGCGATGTAGACGAGAATGCCGGAGAGCGCCGCGTGCGGAACGTAGGCAACCAGCCCGGCGGCAACCAGGAAGACTGCGATCATGAGCGCGACCGCGCTGATCGCAGCAACTTGAGAATGCCCCCCGGATTCAACGACGATAGCGGTGCTGGGCGGGCTTGCATCGACCGGGAACGATCCGATCAGCCCAGCCAGTATGCTGCCGGCGCCGACACCTGCAAAGTCCCGGCTGACGTCATCCGGCTTGCTTCTTTCGGATGGAAAGGTGCTTGCCACGGCCGAGGTCTGCATAATGCAGACCATGGCGACAATCAGCGCGAGAGGAACCAGGTGAGCCCATTCATCGCCACTCGGCATGGATGGAAGTGCGACGCGAGGGATCTCCAGGGGCAGGGGATCGAGCAGGCTCACGCCGCGGGTCTGGAGGTGAAACAGTGCGACTGCCACGCCCGCCCCGGTCACCCCGATCAGCGCCCCGGGTATCTTCGAGCTGATCATGGCCATGCTCAAGGTTACCGCCAGTACGATCACCCCAAGCGCGAGCGCGTAGGGATTGGTCTCGTCGAGGCGGCCAAGGATATGGAGGAGGCGCAGTGCAAGGGGACCGTGCTCCTCGGATATGCCGAGCAATGTGGGGAGCTGGCCGACAATGATGTGGATGGAGATGCCAGCCAAAAATCCGGTCGTCACCGGGATTGAAAGCAGGGTTGCGAGCCAACCCGCGCGGAGCAGACCGATGGCGAGGAGAATGGCGCCGACCATGAGCGCAAGCAGTGTTACCAGCTCGGTATAATGAGGATTTCCGAATGCCGTCAGCGATGCGACCCCGCCCGCGAAGATCGGAGCGATGGTGGAATCGGCTGCCACGGAGATGAAGCGGTTGGCTCCAAAGCCAGCGAAGGCGAGAGATCCTGCGGCAAACGCATAAAGGCCGGTTTCGGACGGCATCCCCGCCAACCTGGCGGTCGCCAGCTGTCCCGGAATCGCAATCGCGGCGAGCATGATGCCGGCGACCAGATCGCGCGGCAGCCATGTCGCTTTATAGCCGTGCAGCGATTCGAATAACCAGGACGGCATCGGCTCCTCCACCCGGGGCAGCCGGGACAGCGATGGCGGGCTTGGGTCCGGGCTGGAGAATGTTGGATACCAGTTCTTCTCGCTGCGCCAGTGTCCATAGAGCTGCGAGCGCCGGCACGCAGCCGGCTTCAGGCCGGCTGCGGCGGTGAGCGTCCGAAGCAGACTGCTCTTCGAGGCGATGATGCGGACATCGCCATCTGCGATCTCGACGCGCTGCGCGAGGTGGCGCGGAACGCGCCAGCTTTGACGGGCTGGTCGGGGTTCCGGCCTGCTCGCACACACGCGGTCATGGCTCAGCTTGCCTAGCGCGACAGCGTGAGCGGAAGGTCAAGCTCCACGCGGTCGTGCATCACTTTCGGCGTAATGCGACCGCGCTCGCCGCGCTCCAGGCGGACAAGACCGTAGCCTTCCATCGTCCTGAGCGTGCGTGACAGGTTGGACTTGGCCTTGCCGGTGATCCGCGCCAGCTCGTCGAGCGAGCCGGGTGCCTTCTCGGCAATCACGCGCAGCAGCTGCCGGTTGCCTGCGGAGAGGACCTTGGCGAAGGACTCGGTCGAGGTGAACCAGACCTTGGGCTGGTCGGACGAAATACGGCGCTCGCCGCGCGCGACGGCCATCGTGCGCGCTTTCATCTCCTCATAGCTGGCGATGCCGACCTTCAAGGTGGTCATGGGATCACTCCTCGCTCGCGCAACACTGCGTCCACCGTCTCCCAGAAGTCGCGAAGCAGGCTCGCCGCGTCTCGGTAGTCGTAGGGCCTGATCGTTCGCAGCCGGTGACGATGGTCCTGCACCTCGCCGCGCTTTTGCCTCGCCACTCGATGGGCGTTGTCGAAGCCGACCAGCCGCTCGCCATCCGGCCCGTGCAGCGTGAGCGAATAGTCGATGCCATGCGGCTTGTCCGGCGACACCGGCACGCGTGTCACGACAAACCGGACCCAGTGATCTCCGGGTCCACCATGAGAACCTGCCCGTCGAGGTCGAAAAGCGCAGCGAGGGTCGGGTCACGCGACTCCGTCACGGCATATATAGTTATCACACTGAAGCAACGCGCGCAAGCGTTCGGCGGCCATGGCGTGGGTGGTTGGCGTTCGGCGCATTGATATCATTGCTCTTTCGGCCGGAAGCGACAGCACGGGTTGTTCGGCAGGATTCTTGTGATCTGGATCACAGTGCGTTGCGGCATGACACACGAAGTGTGAACTAGCGCACAGAGCAATTGCCTCCGGGGTTGCTAACGTCCTCCCGAGAATCGTCCGATGACCGGAGGCTCACATGCGGAAAAACATCAGTTTCGGTATTGCTGCCACCATACTGGCGTTGGCCGCAATTCTGTCGGTGAAGTCCGGCGTAGTCGCCTCGAGCGCTCAAGTCTCTCGCCCGGCCGTGTCCGGTCAAGCGGGCTCGCTTCTGCCAGCTGGGTCGATCGAGCCGATATGGTGACGGTCGTGGCAAGAGGCATTCGTGGAGCTCTGGTTATCTCTGGCGGTTCGGCGAAAGCCGCTGCTTGCGGCATCATCTTTCAGCCCAGCGCTCTTAGGACATTTGCCGAGATTGTCGTGCTGCTTCTGGGTCTGTTGTGGTTGCCGGCGATATTCCTGCTCATCGCGCATTACTGACCGGCCGGCTCAGGCGTCGCTCGAGCGGCGCAAATCTTGTGATCGCCATCGCAGCAACCCCGGCGGTCGACGGCCATTCCCGTTCAACTCCGCGAGCGTACCGGGCTGCTGCCGCATACCGACGTGGACGTTGAATTCGACGGCAGGGTCGTGCCATTGCTCGGACAAAGCCGAGAAGCAAACGCCGGGAGCCCCGAGTCGTCGCTGACCTGCCAGGTCGTGGGGGTCGCGATGAGCGCCGGTGCGGTCATGGCGCCAAGCTGCCGCGAGTAAGGTCATGGGAATCCAGAACAACACCGGCCGCATCCAGACGACGCATATCGGCAGTCTGCCGCGGCCGCATCCTCTGCTCGACATGCTCAAGGCCAGGCTCAGCGGCGAGCGCTACGATGCGGACGCGTTTGCGGCAATGCTGTCGAGGTCCGTCGCCGAGACCGTGCGCAGGCAGGTCGACTGCGGCATCGATTTCGTCACCGATGGCGAGCTCTCCAAGCCCGGGTTCTTCACTTACATCCAGGAGCGGCTCGACGGCTTCGAGGCGCGTCCGGGCCAGAAGCTGCTGCTGTTCCAGCAGGAGGTTGCCGCCTTTCCGGAGTACTATGCCGACTATTTCAAGCAGGCCATGATGGGCGGTGCGGTCGTGCCGATCACGCCCGTGGTCTGCGTCGGACCCGTGAAATATCGCGGCGAGAAGCTGTTGCAGATCGACATCGATAATCTCAAGGCGGCGGCGAGGGCGGCAGGCGTTCCCGAGCATCGCGCGTTCCTGCCGGCCACCGCGCCCTCCGGCGTCGGCATCAACGAATACTACAAGTCCGACGAGGAGTATTTTCAGGCGCTCGCCGCGGAGCTGAACAAGGAATACCGCGCCATCGCCGCGGCGGGTCTGCTCGTGCAGGTGGACGATCCGTTCCTGCCGGATATCTTCTTCGAGCCGGGGCTCGACGACAGGCAGAAGAGAAGGCGGGCGCGGACCTATGTGGAGGCAACCAACCGCGCGCTCAGCGGCATCCCCGCCGAGATGGTGCGCTTCCACACCTGTTACGGCATCAACGAGGGGCCGAGGCTCTACGAGGCCGCCTTGTCCGACATCATCGAGTACGTGTTGCAGATCAATGCGGGCTCGTTCAGCTTCGAGGCGGCAAATCCGCGCCACGAGCACGAGTATCACCTGTTCGAGCGCATCAAGGTCCCCGACGGCAAGGTGCTCTGCCCCGGCGTGATCACCCACGCCAGCAATATCGTCGAGCACCCCGAGCTGATCGCCGAGCGCATCGTGCGTTTCGCACGGCTCGTGGGCCGCGAGAACGTGATGGCCGGTGCCGATTGCGGTTTCTCATCCCAGGCGCTTTATCGCACCGAGGTGCATCACACCGTGGTCTGGGAGAAGTTCAAGGCCATGCGCCAGGGCGCCGACCTCGCGACCAAACAGCTCTGGTCGAGCTGATTTTCTAGGTAGGGGCCAGTCGGGGGCTTCCCAAGAACGCAGGGCGTTTTTTGGGATGCCCCGTATTGCCTCGGCAGGTACGGTCCGCCGGACCGGCGCCCCTGCGAGGACCGCGAACAGGCAGCCAGAAATCAGATCCTGGCCCTGACGCGAGAGTTTCTCATTGGCGTGCGGAAGACTGACCTCCACGGGCGGAGCCTGCGCTCGGTGTGAAGACCAATCGGCTTCTCAAGCAGTTTTCTGCACCCACCCCCGCGATGAATCGGCACTTTTGACTCGAACGGTGGCCGATGATGGATTTATAGCAGTCTCGGTTGACGAGTGCTAAGAGAAGGAGTACTGATCAATCTTTCCGGACAACGCGTGCCGCCCCCCCTTTGGCTGCTTCGCCACGAGCCCTCGTGCGCCCGGAGAAATTCAAACGCAACAGAAATTCAAACGCAACAATTGGGAGAATACGTATGAAGTTTCGTCCGCTCCACGATCGCGTCGTGGTCGAGCGCATCGATGCCGAAGAGAAGAGCGCAGGCGGGATCATCATTCCCGATACCGCGAGGGAGAAACCCTCCGAGGGCGAGATTATCGCCGTCGGTCCCGGCGGGCGCGACGAGAACGGCAAGCTCGTCCCGATCGACCTGAAGACCGGCGACCGCGTGCTGTTCGGAAAATGGTCCGGCACCGAGGTCAAGCTTGACGGCGTCGATTACCTCATCATGAAGGAGAGCGACATCATGGGCGTGATCGAGCACTCGGTGGCCCGCAAGAAGGCCGCCTGAGCGCTGTCGCATCCCCACACATAACGGAGAAGCAAAATGGCTGCTAAAGAAGTAAAATTCTCAGTCGATGCCCGCGATCGGATGTTGCGCGGCGTGGACATCCTCACCAATGCGGTTCGCGTGACGCTTGGCCCCAAGGGCCGCAATGTGGTGCTCGACAAGTCGTTCGGCGCACCTCGCATGACCAAGGACGGCGTCACCGTCGCCAAGGAGATCGAGGTCGAGGACAAGTTCGCCAACCTGGGCGCGCAGATGGTGAAGGAGGTCGCCTCCAAGACTTCGGACGTGGCCGGTGACGGCACCACCACGGCGACCGTGCTGGCGCAGGCGCTGGTGCGGGAGGGTCTGCGCAACGTGGCCGCGGGTGCGAACCCGATGTCGCTGAAGCGTGGCATCGAGGCGGCGGTGGAGCGGGTGAGCGAGGAACTGTCCAAGCTCTCCAAAGACGTGGAGACCAAAGAGCAGATCGCCTCCACCGCGTCCATCTCGGCCGCGGACACCGCGATCGGCGAGATGATCGCCGAGGCGATGGACAAGGTCGGCAAGGAAGGCGTCATCACCGTCGAGGAGTCCAACACGTTCGGGCTCGAGCTCGAGCTGACCGAGGGAATGCGGTTCGACAAGGGCTACATCTCGCATTACTTCGTGACCGACCCTGAGCGGATGGAGGCGGTCCTGGAGGAGCCCTACATCCTGATCGTCAACTCCAAGGTGTCGGCGAACAAGGACCTGCTGCCGCTGCTTGACAAGGTGGTGCAGGCCAACAAGCCGCTGCTGATCGTGGCCGAGGATGTGGAGGGCGAGGCGCTCGCCACCCTGGTCGTGAACAAGATCCGCGGGCTGTTCAAGTCGGTCGCGGTGAAGGCACCTGGCTTCGGTGACCGCCGCAAGGCCATGCTCGGCGACATCGCCGTGCTGACCGGCGGGCAGGTCATCAGCGAGGAGGTCGGGCTCAAGCTGGACAGCGCCGAGCTGGACATGCTGGGCAAGGCCCGCAAGGTCGTGGTGACCAAGGACGAGACCACCATCGTCGACGGCGGCGGTGACGGCGAGCAGATCGCGGGCCGGGTGAACCAGATCAGGGCCGAGATCGAGAACACCGACTCCGACTACGACCGCGAGAAGCTGCAGGAGCGGCTCGCCAAGCTGGCCGGCGGCGTCGCCGTCATCAAGGCCGGCGCGGCGACCGAGGTCGAGCTGAAGGAGCGCAAGCACCGCATCGAGGACGCGGTGCGCAACGCCAAGGCCGCGGTCGAGGAGGGCGTGGTCGCCGGCGGCGGCGTCGCCCTGCTCCAGGCTGGCAAGAACGCGTTCAAGAAGCTCGAGCTTCCTGGCGACGAGTCGACAGGGGCGACGATCGTGAAGCGCGCGCTCGAGGAGCCGCTGAAGCAGATCGCCGTCAACGCCGGCCTCGAGGGCGGCGTCGTGGCCGAGAAGGTTCGCGGCCTCGACGCTGGTCACGGCCTCGATGCCGCAACCGGCGACTACGTCGACATGTTCAAGGCGGGGATCATCGACCCGGCCAAGGTGACGCGCTCTGCGCTGCAGAACGCGGCCTCCATCGCCGGCCTGTTCCTCACCACCGAGGCAGTCATCGTGGAGAAGCCGGAGAAGGAGAAGGCTCCGGCCGCTCCCGGTGGCGGTGACATGGACTTCTAGTCATCGCGATGGTGACCTGAAGCCTGGCTATGAAAAGGCGGCCCTGGCATTTCG
>DATBHG010000093.1:0-35120 GCA_036557665.1 Xanthobacteraceae bacterium
CGGGCCGCCGCGGCCGGTGGTCTACGTTCACGGCGCGACCTTTCCCTCGGCGCTGTCCATTGCGCATCGGTTCGACGGCTATTCCTGGCGCGATGCCCTGTGCTCGGAAGGGTTCGACGTCTGGGGCTTTGATTTTCTCGGCTACGGCGGCTCCGACCGCTATCCGGAAATGCAGGAGCCGCCAGAGCGTCATGCGCCGCTGTGCCCGGCGCAGGACGCAACCGCACAGCTCGAGGCGGCGGTCCGTTTCATTCTGCACCGCCACGGCGTCGGCGCTCTCTCGATCGTCAGCCATTCCTGGGCGTCAATGCCGGCCTGCCGCTTTGCCGGCCGACATCCGCTCATGGTCGATCGCATCGTGCTGTTCGCGCCGATCGCGCAGCGGCCGCCGCGACGTTACGAGAAGCCGGCCGCGGCACCGGCGTGGCGCTTCGTTACCGTCGCGGACCAGTGGGCGCGCTTTATCGAGGACGTGCCGCCAGGCGAGCCGCCGGTGCTGGCACGCGCCCATTTCGACGAATGGGCCGAGCGCTATCTCGACAGCGATCCGGAAAGCCGCAGACGCGAGCCTGCCGCGGTCAAGACGCCGGCCGGGCCGTTCAACGACATCCTGCGCGCCTGGCACGGCGATCTCGCCTGCGATCCGGCGCTGGTGCGGGCGCCGACCGCGATCATTCGCGGCGAATGGGATGGCCTCATTCCCGACGAGGATGCCCGCTGGCTGTTCGAGGCGCTGCGCGCCGCTCCGGAAAAACGCGACATCAAGATCAGCCGCGCGACGCATCTGATGCATCTCGAATGCATGCGCCATGCACTCTATCGCGAAAGCATTGCATTTCTGGTTGGGGACGGTCACGCGGCGCCCCAGCGCCGCGCCCCGCAGCAAACAGGAGCACACGACATGGACGCCCCACGCGAGCAGCAAAAAATTCCGGGCTACGACCTCGGCAGCGACAAGGTCGCCAAGTCACCCTTCTCGATGAGCGAATGGGAGGAGCTGAAAAAGTCCGCGTTGTTCTCGGAAGAGGACATCGTCTATCTGCGCCTTTCCGAGGACGTTCTGGCAGACCAGGTCGACGACCTGCTGCATGCGTGGCGCGGCATCATCGCCGACCATCCGCATCTACGACGCTACAACGAGGACACCGAGACGCATCAGGTCGATACCGATTACACCGCGGCAGTGGGCAAGCGCTTCGCGCAGTGGGTGCTCGATACCGCGCGCGCCAACTACGACCAGAGGTGGCTCGATTATCAGTACGAGATCGGCCTGCGTCACCATCGTTCGAGAAAGAACCAGACCGATCATGCCCATACCACGGGCCATATTCGGGCGCGCGACCTCCTGGCCTTTTGCGCCTCGATCGTCGTGCCGATGCGGCCGTTTCTGGAGAAGAACGGCCACTCGCGCGAGGTCGTCGAGCGCATGTACGACGCCTGGTGGAAATCGATGATCCTGCAGGCGACGCTGTGGGCGCAGCCTTACATTCGCGACGGCGATTTCTGAAAGCACGCAGTCACGTGCGCGCCGAGGACGGCAAATCGCAACGTGCGGGCGCTTGGCTGCGATTTTGCCCACGAAGGTAAGACCGTGGCTTGGGGACACGAGGTCCTGACGCCCATGTTCGGCCGTCCCGAAGGCCTCCTGGGACGGCTCGGCGGGGTCATCATGTCTCGCGTGAACCGGGATGCCGCGGCGCAAGTCATCGAGCTGCTCGACATTCGGCCGGACGACACGGTGCTGGAGATCGGCTTCGGCCCGGGCGTGGGCATTCAACTGCTGCTGGAACGCATTGCGAGCGGACGGGTCGCAGGCGTCGATCAATCTCGGGAAATGGTCGGACAGGCAACTGCCCGCAATGCCGGCGCACTGCGCAACCGCAGGGCCGACCTGCGCTGCGGCTCGGCCGAGAACCTGCCGTTTGCAGATGAAACGTTCGACAAGGCGCTCGCCATCAATTCGATGCAGGCCTGGTCGGATGCCGGTGCGGGGCTGCGAGAGACATGGCGCGTCCTCAAACCTGGGGGCAAGGTGGCGCTCTGCTTCACGGTCAATTCCGGCCAGTCGAAGGACGCCGTTGCGGGGTCTCTCGCCAGGGCTGGATTTGCACAGGAGCGAATGGTGGACGGGACAAAGCTATTCTGCGCAATGGGGACAAAGCGATCCCCTCTCTGAGCGCGAAGCCGCTCACACGAAATCGCCCACCCCGAGCTCGCCGAGCATGCGGCGATAGACGACCGAAGGCCCGTCCGGGCCGCGGATATGCAGCTCCTCCTTCAGGTCGATCGGCACCAGCTCCGGGCGCTGGTTTTCCACCAGCACCCGGTCCTGCTCCCATACCGTCTTGGTGAAGCTGACGAACTTCTCGGTCGGCTCGTCGAAGGCATAATTCCTCCAGACCACCATGAAACGGACGCAGCTGTTATCGGTCACGGGCGTGGAGAAAAACAGGTCCTGTATCTCGGTGCCGTCCGGGGCGATGTTTCCGTGCAGAAGCGAAAACGGCAGGACGAGATGGTAGGTCAGCCGATTGAGAGTCTTGGAATCCTTCTCGACCCGATTGCTGCACCAGGAAGGCGCCTCGTAATAAAACTCGCCGTCCTTCTCGTGAACCTCACGCTGTGGAATCAAAGGAATGTGGTCCCGGTTGCCGAGATAGCCATGGTGCGCCCAGGGCAGATGGGCCTCGTCGAAAAAGTTTTCAAACGAGCGCGCCGCGCTGGTCCGCCAGTAAACCGGCCCGACAATATGACGCTTGTAGTTGCCGGTCTCGAGCTCCGGCGGGACCTCGTAGATCGGACGCCGCGGCGCGCCGAGGCACAGGAAGACCAGCCCGTAGCGCTCGGCGCAACGATAGCTCTCCGCGCGCGCCTTCGGCGGTATGTGACGTTCCGGCGGGATCGCCGGAATGCGGGTCACCGCACCGTCGCTGCGGTAGCACCATCCATGATACGGGCAGACCAGTTGCCCGTCGTCTATCCATCCGAGCGAGAGGCGGGTGCCGCGGTGAACGCACACATCCTTGAAGGCGAATATCCCTTCACCGGTGCGCCAAAGAACGACATCGACGCCAAGCAGCACAACTCCGACCGGCTTGTCCTGAACGTCCGAGCTCAGCGCGACGGGGTACCAATAATCGCGCAGGCAATCTGCGCCTTTGCCATTCTGTGGTCGTATCATCCGCCGCTCCGCCGCTCTGCGATGCCTGCCCCCTGTGTCGTTGACTCGGCAATCGCCGTTGCAGATTATATGGGGCTCGGGGGCCGTCAAGCTCACGTCGTCTGGTTGGGACCGCGCGGCGCGCGGCAGCGAAGCATAGTCCATCCCTGCACCATGAGATCTCCGCTGGCTGCCGGCAGCCGGAGCAGCGTTTTCGAATGCAGCTGCACATGCCCGGGTCGGGCGCCGCGATCTGCGGGCATCGCCTCTGCTGGTCGCCCCTGACGCTTCCCCTGTGGCAACGCTCATCGACATCAAGGATCTCGGCCTTACCTACCGCAGCGATCATGGACCGGTTCGCGCGATCCAGGCGGTTTCCTGCAAAATCGATCGCAACGAGCTCGTCTCGGTCATCGGCCCGAGCGGTTGCGGCAAATCGAGCCTGCTCAAGCTCATAGGCGACCTCATTCCACCGAGCGCGGGCTCTATCCGGATCGGCGGCGAGGAGCCGAGGGTGCTGCGCTGCCGGCGGCAGATCGGGTTCCTGTTTCAGGACAGCACGCTGCTCCCGTGGCAGAACGTGCTGGAGAATGTCGCTTTCCTCAGCAAGCTCGCGGGCCTGAACAGGAAAATATCGGATGCGCACGAGCTCATCGGGCTCGTTGGACTGAGCGGCTTCGAGCACGCGATGCCGCATGAGCTTTCCGGCGGCATGCGGCAGCGGGTCGCAATCGCACGTGCCTTGATGCTGGATCCGGTTTTGCTGCTCATGGACGAGCCGTTCGGGGCGCTCGACGAGATCACCCGTGAAAAGATGAACCTGGAGCTGCTGCGGATCTGGAGCGGCAATCGCAAGACCGTGGTCTTCGTCACGCACAGCATCTCGGAAGCGGTGTTCCTGTCGGACCGGGTGATCGTCATGAGCGCCCGGCCCGGACGCATCCAGGCCGTCGTCGAGATCGGCTTGCCGCGGCCGCGGCAAGCAGCGCAGCGCTATGCCGACGAGACACATGCCCGCACCCGCGAGCTGCACGAGCATCTGCAGCGGGCGGAGGAGGCGAGCGCACCGGGCTCCGGAGCCACCGCATGAGCCCCGGTATCCGCAATGCGCTGATGACGTCCTTGCTGGTGATCGCGATCATACTGCTGTGGGAGCTGGCGGTCCGCGCATTTGCAATCCCGGCCATCGTCCTGCCCGCGCCCTCGGCGATCGCGGCGCACATCTACGCCAATTTCGACAAGCTCCTCGGACACACCTGGACCACCGGCTATGAAATCGCCATCGGGTTTGCAGCGGGTGCAGCGCTCGGCATCGCCATGGCGCTGGCGATGGTCGAGTTTCCCGCGCTCAGGGGGACAATCTATCCACTGGTGATCGGGTCGCAGACCATTCCGAAGATCGCGATCGCGCCGCTGCTCATCATCTGGTTCGGGGTCGGCGTCCTTCCCAAAATCCTGATCATCGCGTTGCTTGCGCTCTTTCCCGTTCTCGTCAATACCGCTTCGGGGCTCGAAAGCACGGAGCGCGGACACCTCGAGCTTCTCCGCTCGATCAATGCGAACAAGGGGCAGGTGTACTGGCATGTGCGGTTTCCGACCGCATTGCCCCATTTGTTCGCCGGGCTCAAACTGGCCGTCACAGTCAGCGTGATCGGAGCCATTGTCGGGGAATGGGTCGCTTCGACGCGCGGACTTGGCTACTTGCTGCTGTTCTATACACAATACCTCGATATCGTGGGTGCTTTCGCCGTGCTCATCGTTCTCGTCGTCCTGGGCGTCGGCCTGTTTGCCGCCATTGCCCTGATCGAGCGCGCGATCTCCTGGGAATCGAAGGTGCGCCGGCAAACGCGTGTAGATGTCGCCGAAGCCAATCTTTGACAAAGGAGAGGGCCACAATGAAGATGCGCTTGATCTGCACGATCCTGACCGGGCTGCTCGCGTTCTGCACGCCATCCGGCTGGTCCCCGGCCGCGCATGCGCAAGCGCCCGACAAGATCAAAGTGGCGCTCCATTGGAACACGCCGGCGCATCAGTTCCTGCAATATTACGCCGCGATCAAGCTAGGCTACTACAAGGAGCAGAATCTCGATGTCGAGCTCCTGCCGCTGGCAGGGTCGATCCCGGCCGTGGTGTCGGTGAGCGCGGGCGATGCGCAGATCGGACAGGCGAGCAGCGACGCCATACTCGTCAGCTTTGCGAACGGCGCCCACCTGAAAGCGGTTTTTCTGTTCTATCAGCAGAGCCCGAATGGCGCGATTGTGCTCAAGGAATCCGGCATCAAGTCATTCGCGGACATGCGGGGGAAGACGATCGCGACCTCGGTTGCGAGCCCGGAAGGCATCATGCTCAACGCCCGCATGCGCGAGCTGGGCATCGACCCCGAAAAGGACATCCGCATCCTCAATGTGGCCCCCGGAGCGAAGCTGACGATGCAGCTGACCGGGCAGGCCGACGTGAGCACGGGACTTGCCGATTTTCAGTACATCCAGGCGCAGCAGCAAGGCCGCCACGTCGATTTTCTCCCCTTTTCAACTGAAGCCGCACCTTTGTACGGCCACGCCATCTTCGTGAATACCGACTGGCTCGCAACGCATCAGGATGCCACCCGGCGCTTCCTTGCGGCCACCATACGCGGCTTGACCTGGGCGCACGACAACATCGACAAGGCCGTGGAGATGGTGGTGCAATGGGACCCCAGCGTGAAGGTTCCCGCTGACTTCACAAAGCGTGGCTGGGAGGTCAATCTGAACGACCTTATCAGGAACAACCGCACGGCTCGGGAAGGCATCGGGCGGATGGAGACCGCCGGCTGGGGCAATCTCGTGACGATGCTGAAGGGCGGCGGGATGCTCAAGTCCGACGTCGATCCGGCAACGGTATTCACCAACGACTACATCCCGCCGGATGCCCCGAAATGGTGAGGTGACGGTGCCGGTGCAACCACCGGCAAGTCTCTCACTTATTTTGCCCCCCATACAGGCAGGCTCGGCGGAGCTATCTCCAGCGCCGACCTCTTCGAGAAATCGCGGGCAGGCGCATCGCGCTCCATGCGCGCCTGAGCTTCAAACAGCTGTTCCAGGGCGGCGGCCCGGTCCAGGGTCAAAACCTCGCGGTTCGCAACCACCTTGACGCCGTCCACGAATACATCGCGGACGGCTCTGTCGGCGGCGTGGTAGACCAGCGAGCGGAGAGGATCGCGCGCCGGTATCATGTACGGGCTCTTCAGGTCGACAAGAACGATGTCTGCCTTCATGCCGGGCGCCAGCCTGCCAAGATCGTCGCGGCACAAGGCGCGCGCGCCGCCGACGGTTGCGCCTGCAAACACGTCACCAACGCTCAGCGCGTTTATGTCCTCGGCAGCGATCCGGCCCAGTGTCGCTGCAAGGCGCATCTCTTCGATCAGGTTGTGCGGGGATACGTCGGTGCCGATGCTCATATTCACGCCCGCCCTGACGTACTTGCCAAAATGCTCCAGCATCTGGCCATAGCGGGCGAAGGGCGACGGACAATGGGCGACGCTGGTCTGCGTGCGGGCAAGAATGCTCAAATCCTTGCGGGAATGCCAATGCAGCCAGGAATGCTCATCGATGAAGATGCCATGTCCGATCGTGGTGCGCGGGCCGAGAATTGAGATTTCCTCCGCCCATTGCACCGGGGTCTTGCCGTAGCGATTCACCATTTCATTGAATTCGGGGACGCTTTGCGCGCAATGGGTCGTGAGCGGCAACCCACGATCCTCGGCGGCGGCATGGCTGTCGCGCAGCAGCTCCTCGGTGCAGGTGTCGATCTGGCTGGGGAACACGACTCCCGACAAGCGGCTCGATGGATGACGTCCGGCCTGGTCGATCAGCTCCAACGCTTCGCGAAACCGCTTTTTCCCCGCGGCCGGATCCCATTTGTACTGCAGTTTCCAGCTCTCTCCCACGTGCCAGCGCGCCGAAGAATAGCCGGGCGCCATGAAGACCCGCAGTCCGCTCCGCGCCGCCAGATCCAGCCAGCCGTCGTACGGAGCCGAGAGGTCCGCGACCGAGGTCACGCCGCTGAGCAACAATTCGCAGTACGCGACGGTCGCGCCCGCGGGTCTGGCCTCCATGGGCGGTACGAGGCAGGTCAGGCGCTCGTACAGGCCTGTCATGTACATTTCCGGAACGCCCTGCTCTTCACGTATGCCGCGATAGAACGGCTCGGTCGCGGGATGAGCGTGAGTATTGATCAAACCGGGCATGACCATCAGATTGGCGGCGTCGATCACATGGTCGGCCGGTCCGTCGTACTGGCGGCCAACAAACTCGATCCGGTCACCGGCAAATACCAGATCGCCCCCGGCGAGGTAGGCGTGGGATCGGCTGCTATGATCCCATGCCACGATCCAATCGGCATTTTTGATACAGGTCTTTTGGGTCATTAAGAGCTTCTTTCAGGTATGCGGAACGGACCCCGGCGTCATCGCCGGGATTGACCCGGGAATCCATCCTTTCGCAAGAAGATGAATGCGCGGGTCAATCCCCGGATCAAGTCTGGGGGACGCGCATGACGATGGGACCAGTCCCCGCGCATGAGCTTGCGGTAACGAGTGACGGCAGCGCCGCGCGGCGACGGCCGCGCCGGCCGCAATCGCCCAAAATGTGACGGTGATCACAGTATTCCTTGCCGCGAATCGACATTGTGTACGGGTCAACGTGACCCGGCGGGGGGGCGTTGCGCCAGCGAAACGGACGCAAAGCAAGGAGATCATCATGACAAGGATTCGCAGCGGCGTGGTGGGAGTTGCCGTCATCGGCGGCCTTTTTTTCGGCATGGTGCCGAGCGCGGAAGCCGCCGATCCCGTACCGACCGCGGCAGAGCGTTCGGCTTGCACCTCCGATGCCTTCCGGATGTGCTTTTTCGCCATTCCCAACCAGACCGCGGTGATTGCCTGCCTGAAGTCGAAAAAATTGCAGCTCAGCCCGCTCTGCAAACAGCTTTTCGACCGGATCTGATTCGGATTGGGGTGCTCGGGAGACGAATGACGCGGGCGTTCATCATCCCGGCAGAGACGTTCAAATCCATTAACCATGAGCAACGCTTGCAGGCGGGGTTCCGCTGCCACGGCATCCGCGCATCTCGGCCGCTTTGCCGAGAGCGCCGGGGCACCCCGCAGGGGAAGTCGTGCGGGCCGCAGCGAAAGCGCTAGCGGCTATCGCGGCGTCGGCAAGCATCTCCTAACAGCCTGACACAACGGCCATTTTCGTCAACGCACGACGTTTTCCCGGTGCGAGCGCGGGCTGCGTGTGCGCTGCACGCATCCGGGCGCGCCTGCGGTCTGCGTCGTGGCCGCTCCCCCGGCAAGCCGCGAAATAGACGTAAAGTTAACCAACTGTCGGGTCCTGCTCGCGTTTGCGCTCCGGCCAAGCTCGGTGGAGAATTGCGGGGGTGGAGCTCGGAGGACGACGATTGCGTGTGGTCGGCGCGTGGGCAGCGGCGCTGCTTGTCACTCTCGTTGTTGGCCTGTTGCCGGCGCGCGCAGTCGAAGCCATCAGCGTGCGCACCGACGCCTCTGCGATCGATCTCACCGACGCCGTCGAGAGTCACCGCACCGAGGGCGATCGCTTGCTCGTCTCCGCCGCGCCGGGAGCGGACGGCATCATCCGCCGCATGGACGTGCGTGCGCGCGAGGGCAACAGCAACTGGGCCGTATTTGCGCTGGCGAATTCCGGCGACGAGCAGATCGAGCGGCTCATCGTCATTCCCCATTACCGCATGGTCGGCTCGGGCGTTTTCTGGCCCGACCTCGGCAGCTCGCGGGTTGCGAGCATCGCCTCGAGCGGCGAGCGGCCCGAGCGCCAGGACAGCGCGACAGCCGATATATTTCGCGTCACGCTCGATCCCGGCAGCGTCATGACCTACGTGCTCGAGCTGCGCACGGACAAGCTCAATCAGCTCTACTTGTGGGAGCCTGAGGCCTATAAGGACAAGGTCAACAGCATCACGCTGTACTATGGTATCGTCATCGGCATCGCCGGGCTGCTGGCGCTGTTTCTGACGATCCTGTTCGTGGTCAAGGGAAGCATCATGTTTCCCGCGGCTGCGGCGCTGAGCTGGGCGGTGCTGGTCTATATCGGGGTGGATTTCGGGTTCTGGGGCAAGGTCTTTGCGCTATCGGCCAATTCCGAGCAGGTCTGGCGTGCATCGGGCGAGGCGATCCTTGCGGCCACGCTGATCGTTTTTCTGTTCGCCTATCTCAATCTTCACCGCTGGCACGTGCGCTACGCCCATATCACGCTGGCGTGGCTCGCCTTCCTGGCGGCGCTGGTGGCGCTCGCGCTGTTCGAGCCGCCCACTGCCTCCGGCATCGCCCGGGTGTCCTTGTTTGCGATCGCGATTCTGGGCTTCGCGCTGGTCGTTTATCTGTCCTATGCGGGGTTCGATCGCGCGGTTCTGCTGATTCCCACCTGGTTTCTTCTGGTCGTGTGGGTCATCGCCGCAACCCTCGCCGTAGTGGGATCGATCACCAACGATATCGTCGGTCCCGCGCTGCTCGGCGGCCTGGTGCTCATCGTGATGCTCATCGGCTTCACCGTCATGCAGCACGCGTTCGCCGGCGGAATCACCAGCGGCATCGTTTCCGATGTCGAGCGGCGGGCGCTGGCTCTGACGGGCGCCGGCGACATGATCTGGGACTGGGACGTCTCCGCCGATAAGGTCTTCACCAGCCCGGAAACGGAGACTCTGCTGGGACTCAAGCGAGGCACGCTGCAAGGCCCGGCCGCAGGCTGGCTGGAAGTGCTGCACCCGCTCGACCGTGACCGCTTCCGCGCCGTTCTCGACAGCGTGCTGGAGCAACGGCGCGGGCGCCTGACCCAGGATTTTCGGCTGCGCACGCCGGATGGCCATTATCTCTGGTTCGCCATCAAGGCGCGCCCGGTGGTCGGCTCGGACGGAGAGGTGGTGCGGCTGGTAGGGACGCTCACCGATGTGACCGAGTTCAAGAATGCGGAAGAGCGGCTCCTGCACGATGCGGTGCACGACAATCTGACCGGGCTGCCCAACCGGGAGTTATTTCTGGACCGGCTCGAAGCGGTGCTCGCACTGTCCAAGGCCGATGCATCACTGCGCGCCACCGTGATCGTCATCGACCTCGACCGCTTCAAGCAGGTCAACGATTCCGTCGGCATCGCGGTCGGCGATTCGATCCTGCTCACGCTGGCGCGGCGGCTCGGCCGGCTGCTCAAGCCGCAGGACACGCTTGCCCGCCTGTCCGGCGACCAGTTCGGGCTCATTCTGCTGTCGGAGCGCGAATCGGAGCGCGTCATCGCGTTTGCCGAGGCGCTGCGCAAAGGACTGCGCGCACCCATCACCTTCAACGACCGCGAAATCTTTCTCACCGCCTCGATCGGGGTCGCGCTCACGGACGGTCAGGCGCACCGCACCGAGGAGGTGCTCAAGGATGCCGAGCTTGCGATGTATCATGCCAAGCGGATCGGCGGCGACCGCATCGAGCTGTTCAAGCCGTCGATGCGAGCGCGCAAGACCGATCGCCTCACGCTGGAATCGGAGCTGCGGCGGGCATTGGAACGCGACGAGATCGGCATCGTCTACCAGCCGATCATACGGCTGGAGGATAGATCGGTTGCGGGGTTCGAGGCGCTTGCGCGCTGGGACCATCCCAGGATGGGCCGCACCTCGCCCGCGGAATTCATCGCCATCGCCGAGGAGATCGGACTGATTGTCGATCTCGGCATGTTCGTGCTGGAACGCACGGCGCGCCAGCTCAGCACCTGGCAGCGCACCGTGCGGCGGCGCGATCCGATCTTTGCCAGCGTCAATGTCTCGTCGCGGCAGCTGCTGCGGCAGGATCTCATCCATGACCTCCGCACGGTATTTGCCCGCGCCTCGCTTGCCCGCGGCACGCTCAAGCTGGAGCTGACCGAATCGCTGGTGATGGAAAACCCGGAGCATGCCGCGCAGATGCTGCAGCGCATCCGCGATCTGGGGGCTGGCTTGGCTCTCGACGACTTCGGCACCGGCCATTCCTCGCTGGCCTATTTGCAGCGTTTCCCGTTCGACACGATCAAGATCGATCAGTCATTCGTGCGCGCGAACGGGAAAGGCAGCCGTCCCGTGATCCTGCGCTCGATCATCGCGTTGGCGCATGATCTCGGCATGGAGGTCGTTGCCGAGGGGGCGGAAAGCGATTCGGACGCGGTCGAGCTCTATCAACTCGGCTGTGAATACGCGCAGGGCTATTACTTCGGGGAGCCGATGAGCGCCGATGCGGCGCGCGCCCTGCTGTTGGCCGAGGCGACACGGGAAGTGGGCGAGCAGCCTGCGCCTCGCAAGCAGAGCGTTCATTGATCGGGCGACCGGGCTGGCCGGATGCGCGCCGACCGTCTTTAAGCTGGACATTGCCGGGCTCGACCCGTCAATCCATCGCTTTGATCAAGACTCTTTGAAGAAGCAAGACTCTGAAGAGGATGGATGCGCGGGGTCGATCCCCGGATCGATCGGGGGGGCGCGCATGAAGGAGTACAGGCAGCTGCTCGCTCAGCGCATCGCGCGCATGACGGTGAGACTGAAGGGGTCAGGCGTGACCGGCTTCGCTCGAGAGCATGCCGAGATCGATTCCGATCTTCTTGAGCGCAGCGTTGTATTTGCTGCTCGTGTCGGCTCCGAATATGAGCTGCGGGTCCGCCGCGCAGTGCAGCCAGCCGTTATGCTGGATCTCGTTCTCGAGCTGCCCGGGCGCCCAGCCGGCATAGCCCAGGGCAAGTATGGCGCTGCGTGGCCCGGAGCCGCGCGCGATCGCCTTGAGGATATCGAGCGTGGCGGTGAGACAGATGCCCTCGTCGATCGGCAGCGTCGAATTCTCGATGACAAAGTCGCTGGAGTGCAGCACGAAGCCGCGCTGGGTATCTACCGGGCCTCCTTTGAGCACCTGGACGGAGCCGGCGTGCGAGCGAAGCTGAATGAGCTCGGAGCTCGGGATCACGTCCAACTGAACCAGCAGATCGGAAAAGCTGATATTGGCTGCGGGCTGATTGACCACAATGCCCATCGCGCCCTCGGTGGAATGGGCGCAAACATAAATCACGCTGCGGGCAAAACGTTCATCGCCCATCGACGGCATCGCAATGAGCATCTGCCCGTCGAGGAAACCGCGCTTGGGATTCCTGCGCTGTTTATGGCGGCTCGACGCGCGACGGGGCTCGGTTCCCGGCTCTTGAGGATCGGCTTCGCCCGGCACCGCGCCTTCACCCGTTCCTGTTTTACGGCCAAACTTCATATGCAAATGCTACCCCATTGGACACCGATTGCAAATCTGGCGACGGATCGCCCTCGAGCATCGCCAAGCACATTCCGTGCCATTCCGATGGCGACTGATCGAAGCGCATATGTGGTTTTGCGCCCAGTTTTCCAGCGCCCGAGTTTTGACCGGTCGTGCATTCACGATGAATTCAGTTGCGCAAAAAAGGTTTCGTCCGACATTGGCGCCGAGCGGAGGAGTCGTGCTCAGCAGGTTTGATCGACTGCGACGGAGCGCCGCGGCGTGCGTGCTCGCTATTTGTGTCCAGGTCGGGCAGGCGCAGGGCGGCGAAGCCGCTTCGCCCTGGGACGGCGATGCGCGCAGTGCGATGCGGCTGATTGCCGGCTCATCAGAGGCACCGATCGCCGCGGGGATCGAGATTCGCATTCAGCCAGGATGGCACACCTATTGGCGCTATCCCGGCGATGCCGGCGTGCCGCCACGGTTCGATTTTGCCGGCTCACGCAACCTCGAATCGGCAACTGTGCAGTGGCCGGTACCGCGGCGGATTGAGGAGCAAGGTTTGACCGTCATCGGCTACACGAGCGACGTTATCTTTCCCCTGGTGGTCGTGCCGCAGCATCGCGGCGAGCCTGTTACCGTGCGGCTGAAGCTTGAATATGCGGTTTGCGAGAAGCTCTGCGTGCCGGCGGAGGCAACAGCAGAGCTGGTGCTCGCCGTTGCACCTTCGCCCTACGACGAGACGCTTGCCCAGGCGCAGTCCCGCGTTCCGCGCAAACGCGCGCTCGGTGAGGGCGGCACATTGGCGATTCGCGCCCTGCGGCGCGACGAGACCCATCGACGCGCAATCGTGGACGTCGCGGTGCCGCACCAGACCGACGTCGAGCTGTTTGCGGAAGGACCGACCGCCGCATGGGCATTGCCAATTCCGGTGCGCAGCGGGGCGCCGGCAGCCGGGGTGCAGCGATTCGTGTTTGATCTCGATGGTGCGCCGCCGGGAGCGAGCTACGCCGGCACCCCCGTCACCCTGACCGCGGCGGCAGGTGGCGAGGCGATCGAAGTCACCGCTCCCCTCGAATAGGCCACTGACATAGACCACTGACAAGGGCTGCCCGCTGGGCTAGTTTGCCTGCGCTGCCGGAGACGTTGTCATCCGGGCAGCGTAGAAAGATCAACGAGAAGAGAGGATCACAACCATGTCCATCAAGGTCGGCGAGCGTTTGCCACAGGCGAAATTTCGCGTGATGACGGCGGAAGGGCCGGCCTGGAAAAGCACGGATGATGTCTTCAAGGGAAAGAAGGTGGCGCTGTTTGCGGTGCCAGGTGCCTTCACCAGCACCTGTCACAAGATGCACGTTCCTTCGATCGTGCAGAACGCGGATGCGCTCAGGGCCAAGGGGGTGAACACCGTTGCAGTGACTTCAGTGAACGACGTGTTCGTCATGGATGCCTGGCAAAAGGCCTCGGGTGCGGACAATGTCGAATTTCTCGCCGATGGCAACGGAGAGTTCGCAAAGGCTGTCGATCTCACGCTGGATGCCTCGGGCAACGGCCTCGGGCTGCGCTCGAAACGCTACGCGATGCTGGTTGAGGATGGCGTGGTGAGGAGGCTCAACATCGAGGAAGCGCCCGGAAAGGTCGACCTGTCCGGAGGAGACGCGCTGCTCAAGCAGTTGTGAGGTTGGCGCTGCGACGCTCTTGAGTGCGAATGATTGTAGGGGCGGGTTTCAAACCCGCCCCTACGCAAGGGTTTCCTTGCGATTTAACCTCGTTCTGGCGTGCTCTTCGCGACAGCGCTCCGTTCTGCTCGCACACGCCCTTGTGCAAGAGCGCCGACGGCACCGGATCGTACGGCGCTGATGGCTTCCCGCGCCAGCTCATCGGCCCGCTCGTTGAGCTTGTGGCCGGCATGCCCGCGCAGCCAATGCCAGCGAACCCGGTGATTTGCCGCGACCGCATCGAGGCGCTGCCAGAGGTCCGCGTTTTTGACGGGCTTCCTGTCGGCCGTACGCCAGCCGTTGCGTTTCCATCGATGAATCCATCCCATCACCCCGTTGCGGAGGTATTCGCTGTCGGTGTGCAGGTCGACGAGGCAGGGCCGCTTCAGTGCCTCGAGCGCCGCGATGGCGGCCATCAGCTCCATCCGATTGTTTGTCGTGTGGGCCTCGCCGCCCTTCAGCTCTTTCCTGTGCGCGCCGAATTCGAGAATGGCGCCCCACCCGCCAGGGCCCGGATTGCCCGAGCAGGCGCCATCGGTGTGAATGACCACATGCGGCTCGCTCACAGCTCGCTTCCTGCAATGCCATAATCGTCCATGGTCTTTACGGCTTGGTGGAAACGCAGCTTGCGGTAATATTCCAGCGGGTCCTTCGGGCGCACCAGCGCGCCGGCGGGCACATCGAACCAGTCGACCAGCCGCGTCAACAGAAAGCGCAGGGCAGCACCGCGTGCGAGCAACGGCAGGGCATTGCACTCGGTCAGCGAGAGCGGCCGCACCTGCGCATAGGCCTGCAACAGGGATCGTCCCTTGGTGACGTTGTAGGAATGGTCGGTTTCGAAGCACCACGCATTGATGCAGATTGCAACGTCATAGGCGAGGGCGTCGGTGCAGGCGAAATAGAAATCGATAAGGCCCGAAAGCTCGTTGCCGAGGAAGAAAACGTTGTCCGGGAACAGGTCGGCATGAATCACTCCCTCGGGCAGCGCGCGCGGCCAAGCCTGCTCGAGATGCGAAAGCTCCGCGGTGAGGACCTGCCTCAAATCCGGCTGGAGCTCGTTGGCGCGCGCGCAGCAGCTCTCGAACAGCGGGCGCCACCCCGCAACGGAGAGCGCATTCGGACGCTTCAGTTGGAAATCCAGCCCGGCCAGATGCATCTGGGCGAGCGTGTCGCCCAGAGCGGCACAGTGGCGCGGCGACGGCCGGCGGATCCACATCCCGTCGAGAAAAGTGATGATCGCGGCGGGCCGCCCGGCAACTGTTCCGAGGATCTCGCCCTGCCTGTTCTCGACCGGCTGCGGGCAGGTGATGCCGCGCGCGTGCAGATGCTCCATCAGCCTGAGAAAGAACGGCAAGTCCTTTGCTGCGACGCGCTTCTCATAAAGCGTCAGGATGAACGAGTCGCGGGTCGTGCGCACGAGGAAGTTCGAGTTCTCGACGCCCTCGGCAATTCCTTTGTAGGAAAGCAGCTCTCCCACATCGTAGTTGGCGAGGAAAGCGGCCAAGTCCTCCGCCGCCACGTCGGTATAGACGGCCATGTCACTCCCGCGGTCGAGGGAGCGTGCTCATTCGGCGGCCTCGGTCTCCCGCAGCACTCTCGGCAACGGGAAGAACATGTCCTCGTCGGCAGTGGTGACCGTCTCGACGGTTACGGCATAACGCTGGTCGAAAGCGCCGATCACCTCCTCGACCAGGATCTCCGGAGCCGAGGCGCCGGCGGTCACCCCCAGGGTTTGCAGTCCCCGGAACACCGTCCAATCGATATCCTCCGCCCGTTGCACCAGCGCCGCGCGCGCGCAACCCGCGCGCTCGGCAACTTCCTTCAGGCGCTGGGTATTGGAGGAATTGGGCGAGCCCACCACGACCATGGCCTGCACCATCGGCGCGACCTTCTTGACCACCTCCTGCCGGTTGGTGGTGGCGTAGCAAATGTCCTCTTTGTGCGGCCCATGGATATCGGGAAAGCGCGCCTTGAGCGCCGCGACGACCTCGGCGGTATCGTCCACGGAAAGCGTCGTCTGAGTGAGAAAAGCGATGTTGCGCGGATCGCGCGGCACAAACCGGTTCGCATCATCCACCGACTGCACCAGCGTGATCGCGCCTTCCGGCAGCTGCCCGATGGTGCCGATGACCTCGGGATGCCCCGCATGACCGATCAGGACAATCTCGCGTCCCCGCTTGTGGTGGATCTCTGCCTCGCGGTGGACCTTGGTGACCAGGGGGCAGGTAGCGTCGAGCGCGAAGAAACGTCGCTTATCCGCCTCGTTCGGGATCGATTTCGGCACCCCGTGCGCGGAAAAGATTACCGGAGCCGCGGTCTCGGGGATCTCGTCCAGCTCCTCGACGAACACCGCCCCTTTCCGCTTGAGACTCTCCACCACATAGCGGTTATGGACGATCTCGTGGCGCACATAGACCGGCGCGCCGTAACGTGCGAGCGCCCGCTCGACGGTGTCGATGGCGCGCACTACGCCGGCGCAGAAGCCACGGGGTGAGCATAGAAATACCTTGAGGGGCGGGCGGGCGCCGACCGCATCGGCGTCGGAGACTGTCATGCAAACCTCAGAGCGCAGGCATAGAGCGAGATGGGGCTTGCGCCCCGCCCCTGTCAAGCGAGGAGCTATGTCCCATCGAGCCAGCGCACCACCGAAGGAAGGATGTGATGCTTCGAGGGCTGCCCTGCCTGAAACGCCTGCCGGCATTGGGCCACGAAATCGGAAAAAGCGCCGCTGAACCAGGAGACCGAGATCTGGCCGTCCGGGGTGAACGTCTCGAGCAGCTCCGGCCACTTGCCCTGGTCGCGATAAAGACCCCAGGCCTGAATGAGCTCGGCGCAAGCATGTCTGTCGTCGAGCTCAGCCACGGCGGTCTCCGCGGCCGAGGATACGGCCTCACCCCCCTCGCCCCCTCCATGCGCTCGCGCATCCGCGCGTGCAGAATGAAGCCGATCCACGCCGGACGCAATCATTGCTATCGTCTTGCCCGGCACAAGCCGGGTCATGATGAGCTGATAGAGAGCAATGAATGCGAGCGATTGTGATTCATGGATACGGTCCCCCCGAGGCGTTGAGCTACGAGGAGCTGCCGGACCCGCAGCCGCGCTCGGGGGAGGTACGAATTCGCGTTCACGCGGCGACAGTCAACCGTGTGCTCGATGTCAGTCTGCGTGCCGGGAAGGAAAGCGCGCGCGACCCTGTCCTGCCGCTCATTCCAGGGGTCGACTGCGCGGGCGTCGTGGACACCGTCGGGCCTGACGTCACGCGCTGGCGAGCAGGAACGCGGGTGGCGGCAGCGGGCATCATGCCGCTCGATCCATGCGCGGAGGATGGCCGCGGATATGCAGGTCCAAGGGGGATGATGGGCATCAAGCGGCCTGGTGGATTTGCGGAGTTGGCCGTCGTACCCGCTTGCGCCGTTGTCGAGCTGCCTGCGGCTCTTGGCTTCCATGTGGCGGCTGTGGTGATGCGTCATGCACCCACCGCCTGGAATCTGTTGGTCAACGTCGGCGCGCTCAAACCGGGCGAGACAGTGCTGATCATGGGAGCCGGTGGCAATCTCGGCAATATCGGAATTCAGATCGCGAAAAATATCATTGGTGCGAAGGTCATTGCTGCCGCGGGGTCTGATGCGCGCGTGCAAATGGGTCTTGCGCTCGGCGCCGATCACGGGATCAACTATAATTCCCGCGATCTTACCGCGGAGGTGCAGAAGCTTACCGGAGGCAAAGGCATCGACCTGCTCTATGACAATATCGCCAATCCCAAGGTCCTGCCGGCCGCGTTTCGCAGTCTTGGGTTGGATGGGCGGCTTGTGACCGCAGGCGCACATGCAGGTCCCAATGTCTCCATCGATTTCGCGCACCTTTATCATAACCGCATTACGATCAAGGGACGGCCGGGTTATCATCCGCCTGACGTGGTGAGATGCTTCGCTGCGGCAGCCGATGGCAGGATCAAGCCAAACATTGCTCGCGTTCTCCCCCTCTCTCGGGCGGCAGACGCTCATCGCATGATGGAATCAGGAGAGGAGCTGGGTAAGATCGTCCTCGATCCAACGCTGGAGTAGGGCGGATACAGCCTGGAGCGCAAGCGCAAGCCCGCAACCGTAAGCCCATTGCGCGAAGCCGGCGCAGATGCCTATATTGTGGGACAATTCCGTCATCACCGATGACACCAGCTTCGCCTGCCGGCGTGGGCGAAGCCGAGAGGAGATTTGACCGATGGTAGCAGCGCCCCTGATGCCGAAAGCGACGGCCGTGTGGCTGGTGGAGAATACCGCCCTCTCGTTTGATCAGGTTGCGGAGTTCTGCAAGCTTCACCCGCTCGAGGTGAAGGCGATCGCCGACGGGGATGCAGCGCAAGGAATCAAAGGACTGGACCCCATCCTGACAGGCCAATTGAGTCGCGACGAGATCGAGAAGGGTGTTGCCGATCCCGAATATCGTCTGAAGCTTTCGACACCCAAGGTGCGTCTGCCCGAGCCAAAGAGGAAGAAGGGTCCTCGCTACACTCCGGTGTCGCGTCGTCAGGATCGTCCTAACGCAATACTTTGGCTGGTACGCAACCATCCCGAGCTCAAGGACAGCCAGATCATGCGGCTCGTTGGAACCACGAAGTCGACCATTCAGGCCATTCGCGAACGCACCCACTGGAACGCCGCGAGCCTGCAACCCATGGATCCGGTAACACTAGGGCTGTGCTCGCAGCTCGATCTCGACATGGAAGTTCAACGCGCTGCAAAAGAGAAGCCGATTACGACTGCTCCGGGGGATACGCTGCTGCCGGCCTCCGAGACGACCATTGCACGCGAGCCGGAGCCGGAGGAGAAAAAGCCCTCGGACGAGCTCAGCGTGGACGCGGTATTTGCCAAGCTCAAGCAGATCGGCGGCAAGAGCGAGTAGTGCGCCGCCGGCGACGCCGCTCATCTTCCGGTACGGCTCGGCGGAGCAACCGATCCGCTCGCTCCTGCAAACGGACAGACTTTGGCTCGGGCGGCCGAAGCCGCTGCGCGATTTAATGGAAGTCGGAAATATACCGGAAACCAAGAAGCTTAACGCGACCATAAGCTCCTGGGAGCATTTTTAGCTGCTGACATGTCGGGCCTTTCCGGAGGAGTGCGCCATGCAGGAGCGACGACACAATCACCGGCTTCGCACGCTTCGCGCCGGTAAAATCCTGTTCAACAACAAGAGCTCCGTCATCGACTGCACGGTGCGCAATCTTTCCAGACAGGGCGCCTGCCTGATAGTGACGAGTGTCGTTGGCGTCCCGCCCGCGTTCGACCTGCTGATCGAAGGCGAGCCGACAACCCGGCCGTGCAACATGGTCTGGCACGCCCCCAACAAGATAGGGATCGAATTCAGCCGGAGCCTGACCGCCGGTTAATTCGGGCCTGCCTGCGCGCCGACCCCCCTGCCCCGCAGCGCGCTTCCGATCTCGTCCAGGATCGCCGGGTCATCGATGGTGGCTGGCGTGGCCCAGGACTCGCCATCGGCGATCTTCTTCATCGTGCCGCGCAAAATCTTCCCCGATCGCGTCTTCGGCAGCCGGGCCACGGTAATGGCCAGCTTGAAAGCGGCAACCGGGCCGATCTTCTCGCGCACCAGAGCCACGCACTCCTGCTCGACCTCGGCAATGGGACGGGTCACTCCGGCCTTGAGCACGACGAACCCACATGGGATCTCTCCCTTTAAAGGATCGGAGATGCCGATGACCGCGCACTCCGCGACATCCTTGTGGGCGCTGAGCACCTCTTCCATCGCGCCGGTCGAGAGGCGATGCCCCGCGACATTGATGATGTCGTCGGTGCGACTCATGATGTAGACGTAGCCGTCAGCATCCTTGAAGCCGGCATCCGCGGTCTTGTAGTAGCCGGGGAACTCGGTGAGATAGCTCTGCTTGAACCATTCGTCCTGGTTCCACAAAGTGGGCAAGCATCCGGGCGGCAATGGGAGCTTGACCACGATCGAGCCCATCTTGTCCGCAGGTAGCTCACGACTTGTCTCGTCGACAACGCGCAGGTCGTATCCGGGCATCGCCATCGTTGCCGAGCCGGGCTTGACCGGAAGCTGACCGAGACCCATCGGATTGCCGGCAATTGCCCAACCAGTCTCGGTTTGCCACCAGTGGTCGATCACCGGCTTTTTGAGCAGGGTCTGCGCCCAGATCAGCGTGTCCGGATCCGCTCGCTCGCCGGCGAGGAAGAGCGTGCGAAACCGGGACAAATCATAGCGCGCGAGCAGCTTGCCCTCCGGGTCCTCCTTCTTGATGGCGCGAAAGGCAGTCGGCGCGGTGAACATGGCGGCGCAACCGTACTCGGAGATAACGCGCCAGAACGCCCCGGCGTCGGGCGTGCCGACCGGCTTGCCCTCGTAGAGGATCGAAGTGCAGCCGTGCAGCAGCGGTGCGTAAACGATGTAGGAATGACCCACCACCCAGCCGACGTCGGATGCTGCCCAGTACACCTCGCCGGGATCGACGCCGTAGAAATTCTGCATCGACCATTCCAGTGCGACCATGTGGCCGCCATTGTCGCGGACGACGCCTTTCGGCCGCCCGGTGGTTCCGGAAGTGTAGAGGACGTAGAGCGGGTCGGTCGCCGCAAGCGGCGTGCAGTCATGGACCGAGCGGGCAAACACGATGGCGTCGTCGCGCAATTGCGTCCAGTCGTGATCCCGTCCCGGCAGCAGCGCTGCTTCTTGCTGCGGGCGCTGCAGAATGAGGCAGGCGGCCGGCTTGTGACTCGCGAGCCTGATCGCTTCGTCGAGCAGCGGCTTGTAGGCGACGATACGTCCCGGCTCGAGACCGCAGCTGGCCGACAGAATGACCTTCGGCTTGGCGTCGTCGATGCGGGCGGCCAGCTCCTTGGCGGCAAAGCCGCCGAACACGACGGAATGTACAGCTCCGATGCGAGCGCAGGCGAGCATCGCGATGACGGCCTCCGGAACCATGGGCATGTAGAGAACGACCGGGTCGCCCTTGCCCACGCCGAGGTTGCGCAGGATAGCCGCGAGCGCCTGGGTCTCCACCAGCAGGCGGTGATAGGTGAGGCTGCGTTTCTCCCCGGCAAGGGGGGAATCGTAGATGATGGCAGCCTGCTCGCCGCGGCCGGCCATCACATGGCGGTCCACCGCGTTCCAGCATGTGTTGCAGACGCCATCCACAAACCAATGGCCGTACACCCCCGCATCCGGGTCGAAAATGCGCTTGGGCGGCTCGATCCAGTCGATCGCCTGCGCGGCTTCGGCCCAGAACGCCTGGGGGTCGCGCTGCCAGCGGGCATAAACCCCGTGATAGCGGCTGGTGCGGGCATCCATGGCGGCGCTCCTTTGAGGCATCATTTTGAGCCCGCGCACGGCAATTTCAAGCTGCGGGCGTGTCGCAAACGACATGCCGGGCCGGTGCGACCCGGCGCCTTGATTTGGATCAAAGGGGCCGGCGAAGCGGCACGGTCTAAAACTCGCCGTGCACCCGGCCGGAGAAGAAGGAAATGGGACCGCGGTCCGCATTATAAGCGGGATTGACCATATATTGATAATCGAAGGTCAGGGTGAGACCCTTCACCACGCGCAGCGCATAGTACGTCTCGAGAATCCGCTCGCGGTGGTAATTGAGCTTGCCATCACCGATCAGGATTCCGAGTCCCCCCGCTGCAATATAGTCGCGGTGATCCGGCGAAAGTGCGTTGACGACACCGGCAATTCCGATCCTGTCGTCGGGACGCCCCCACGCTCTGCCCGTAACGGAGGTGCCGAGCATCAGGCTGCGGTCGATATCGGTGAATGCAGAAATCTCCTGTTTGCCGTTATTCCAGCTCCATCGGCCAAAGATTGCGAGCTGCTGCGTGAGCGACTGCTCGAAGTTGACGTAATAGCCGTACTCGGTCCGCCCGGTGCGGGTCGCAATGATGGCGTCCGTCGGATCGAGATTGGGAATAGCGAGCGTCAGATCGACCGCCTCGCGGTAGCTGCCGGACAAGTAAGTGTCCGCCCAGAGCCCGACCCGGATTTTTCCTGGAAGCGAAAGCACGGTGTAGCGCCCCTCGAGCTCTCCGATGTAGCCGCCACGGCGGAATAAGGTCATGTCGAGCTCATTGGAGTTGGGCTCGTTCCCGGTGAGGAAATAGCCCGCCCGCAGCGCCCAATATTTCTGGTTGAGCTCTGCTGCTGCGCCATACGTGAGTCCGACCTTGTCGGCGGGGTAATCGAAGGCGCCCGATGCCCAGATCGACCAGTTCATGAAATCGAGGCGCGGATCGAGCGCATACGAATTGGTGTCGAAAATGTCGTGAACGGAAAATCGTCCGGCCCAGAATGTCAGCCGCGATATGTCTCTGGTCCCGCCCAGTTGGCCATAGCCGCCCTCGGTCTTTTCCTGCTCACCGCCAAACCCGATGGTCTGACGCAGAAACAGCCGCGACGTGCTGTAGCGCGGGTATGCGAAATTCGACTTCTGCGCTTCCCCGTTGGGAAAGCCTCCGGCGCCGGTCGTGTCGTGCAGGCCGAAGCCCTGCAGCAGCTCGGGGTTGTAATAAAGCTCCGCCCCGTTCCAGAGCCTGAGGCCGAGAAAGGCGCTCGCGGTCCAGGTGTTCCGGGCCTGCGCCCATGGGGTGAAGCTGTTCGGGCCAAGATACGGCGAGTGGAACGGCGGGTAGCCCTGCTGGATATAGGTGGTCTGGACATGGACTGCCCAATTCGGAAATTCGTTTGGGGATGATGACGAGCCGGAGGGCAGCATGCTTGCGCTACCTGCCTCGCCCGCGGCGAAATTGTAGTTGAGCCCCGCGCGCACCGTGTGAACGTCAAAAGACGATCCGGCGGCGACGCCGGACTGGAACATGATGTCCTGATGCCCGAACGCCGCGTAGAGATATTCCAGCTTGGCGGTCCAGCCGCCCTCCACGGGCACTTCTGCGCCAACACCGGCGGCCCAGCCCTTATACAGGTGAATGACCTTGTCCACGTCGTCGGTCGCACCCGGCATTTCGAGAAAGCGCCCGAGCGACCACGCAAACCCGCCGGTCGCGTAGATCATCCAGGAAGGGAAGGCGTAACCGACGCGCGCGCGAGCCGTCGCCAGATAGTCGATGATCTGGGCACGATCGACGACGGCGGTGGTTTGCGACCAGGCGACGCTATCTGCCGCGAGATAATTGAGAAAAGAGGCATCGGCTTCGACGCCGAGCAGCAAGCCCGAGGCGGAGACATAATTGTATCCGGCCTGCAGACCCCCGACGAGGCTGCCGAACGGGCTGCGGATACTGTCCGACATCGGAACCGACATCGGGTCGGTTATCAGAGCATCGGACTTGCCGCGGCTGTAACCGACATGGCCGCCGAGATAGAAGCCGGCCCAGGTCCATGCCGGAGCGATCGGACGTTTTGTTGTCCGCAGCGATTTAACCGGCGTCCCGATCTCGCCATCGGAGTGTTTCTCCCCCCTCGTATCGAGCCTGTAGTTGACCCCGAGACGCAAAACGTCGTTGCTGATCCGGGAATGCACGCTCAAGAGGAGCGGTGCAGGCTTGTTTGGAATATCGGCGCTCGCGGAGTCGCCGCCGAAACCCATGTGCAGGTATTCGATCTTGCCGCTCCAATTTCCGGTCAGGTGCGTTTCGACGCCGGCCCCCGCCGTCCAGCCCAGCCTGGTTGTTTGCTGGAAAAGCCCTGCCGTACCGCTGTTGACCGGGTTGCCATTAACGTCGAGCAGCGGAGCGCCGGTTGCGTCAAGAAGCGGAGTGCCGGTTACCCCCGCGACCGCTCCCACATGCGAGATGCCCGCTGCCGCCAGCCCGCCGGTCGCGTAGAGGATCACATCGGGAGCGGCAGCGACACCAAATCGCGCGCGCAGTGTCGCGAGCCAGTCGAGCTCGTGACTGTGTGCGACGGTTACCGGAGTATCGAGCGGGGTCATGCCCGCGTTGCAGACTGCGCCGGGGCAGAAATGGCTATTGGTCGCGCGCTGGTTGGTGTGCTGGACGTCGATTTCCAGACCCAGCACCCAATACGCTGCCTGCCGGTTGTAACCAGCCTGGACGCCGCCAAGCACCCCGTCGAAGCTCGAAGACGCCCCGGTCGCAAGCAGGGGTGTCGCGGTGGCCGCATCGCCGAACACGCTATCGGTTCGAGACCTGCCGAAGCCGTAACCGGCGTTTGCGCCCAGATAGAAGCCGGTCCAGTCATAGGGAGAAAGTGCCGAGGGGACGCTCCTCGGGGCAGTGACGCGCCGGTCGGCGGCAAAGGCACCCCCGCTGCACACCAACGCCGTGGCGATCCCGCCGATGAGCAGGTGACGCAACACGATACCCTGACCCGGACCCGTACCGGCAGAATTTACCGGATGCCTGGGGGAAGGAGAAACGGTATCGGTGCAAAAGCATGAGAATTGCCGGGGGCTGTTGCCTGGAGGCATCGAATTGGAATTAAACCTGCTCTCGACTGGAGAAGTGTTCCCGGGTTTTCACAAGCGACAACAGCCGGTGTACCATGGCTCCATGTCCCGTTCGCTTGCACGGGCCGGTTGCGGTCTCGTTGCCGGTATCGTCATATTGCTGTTGTTGTGCACGGGAGGGCGGCTTGCGACGCCTCTGAGCGAGGTGCGCAGCTGGGCTTTTCAGCTGCAGAACGTCGATCCGATCGAAATTGCGCTCAGCCCGTATGATCTCGTGGTGATCGACTATGGGTTTGACCGCCGCAATGCCACTGCCTTCCCGCGCGAGGTGGTCGAGCTGATGCGTCGCAAGCCGCGCGGAGGCAAGCGGGTCATTCTCGCGTATGTCAGCATCGGAGAAGCGGAAAATTATCGCTATTACTGGCAGGACAACTGGCGTGCCTTTCCCCCGGAATGGTTGCAGCCGGAGAACCCGGAATGGCCGGGGAATTATCTGGTGCAGTATTGGAACCCCGGCTGGCAGGCGATCCTCTTCGGCAACCCGAACGCCTATCTCGATCGTGTTCTGGCCGCCGGTTTCGACGGCGTTTATCTCGATGGGACCGACGCGTTTGAGCAATGGATCAGCACGCGTCCTTCTGCTGCGAGCGACATGATCGATCTCATCGGAGCCATCGCCTCCTACGGACGCGCTCAGCAAGGCGACTTTCTGGTCATTCCTCAGAACGGGGAGCGCCTGCTCGAGAACCCGCGCTTTGTGGAGATGATCGATGGCTTCGCCCGCGAGGACCTGCTCTACAGCGAGACGGAGGATCAGGTCCGCAACCCCGCGGCGAGCATTGTGGAGTCACTGCGTCGCATGCGGCCGCTTATCGTCGCGGCAAAACCGATCCTGGCGATCGAGTATACGAGCGACCCGCAGCTCGCTGCATCGGCCCTGCACGAGCTCAAGGAGCTCGGCTTGATCGGCTACGTGGCACGGCGCGATCTCAGAACGCTCTCGCCGCCCGCGCTCGGATGCGGACAGCCGGATTGTTCGCAATGAAAGTAAGATATTCAAGACGCCAGAGCGTTCGCGCCAGCGTCAGATAAGCGACCAGCGCGGAAATCACCGAAGCGGCGAGAAAGCCGAGACCGAGATAGCTCGGTCCCAGCCTGAGCAGCGCGAAAGTCAGGCCTGCATTGAGGACGAGGAATAGAAGTTGCAGGAGCAGGAATACCGCACGGCGATCGAAATAAAGCGTGAGGGATGAGCAGGTAATGAACAGAAACTGGAATGCCGCTCCGATCACCCCCATGCGCAATGTCCCGGCCTGACGGAATTGCATGTCGAGCACATCGATGAGTGCCGGTGCCGACAAGGCAACCAGCGCGCACACCACCAGCTGCGGTACAGTGATGGCGCTCAGAGACTCGATCGTCTCCTCGCGCAACCGCTTGGCGTTGCGCGTGATCTGCCCCAGCGTGGCATGCTCGAGGATGCTGGAATAGAACAGGCGGTAGTTGCGAAAAAACTTCACCTCGAGGTGAATGATGAAGGCAGCGTAGGCGGGGACGACGACCAGGTACGACAGGAACATGGCGCTGTCATAGAGTGGTGCATGCAGCAGCCCGTACTGAATCTGAACGCCGTAAGGCGAAAGCCAGACCACCCACTTGTCCACCCACGCTCCGACAGCTCCGAACAGCCCACCCAGCGCAATCGGCCAGTAGTGCAAGAGAGCGCGTGCGAGCGCGCGCAGCGGAAACGCGATCCCGGTTACCGGAAACGGAAAAGTGGCTATCACCCGCCCGAGCAGCCCGAACAGGGTCGTTCCCAGCCCGATGTTGAACCCCCAGAGCATGATGGCGAGCTCGGGTCGGAGGTTGTACCCCACTGTCACCGCAACGACCGCGAGGACCATGCCGAGCGCGAAGAAGAGGGTTATGGAAGTGTAGTCGCGGGTGACGCTTGCGAACAGACACGTCACCCAGATAAGCCCGATGATGGCGCAGTTTACGGCCGCCGCGATGACCGCGGCCGGCTGCAGCTCGAGCGGCAGTCCGAACAGCGCTGCCGCGGCAGCGATCGTCACGGCGGCAGATAGCGCGAGTGCCGCCAGCATTATCCCCGGGATGTTGCCGATCCGCAAATCGTGCAGCTCATCGGAAATGAGACGCGCGCTGACGAGCGCAATCGGAGCAGTCGCTACGAAGGAAAGGGCAAAGCTGTAGATCATCAGCGCGCGGAAGGCCGCTATAGTAGTCTTTCCCTCGAGCTCGCTGATGGTCGCGCTGATCAGCCATATGCCGAGCACCGCCAGCAGGCACGGACCTGCCGCGACGATCGAGGCATGCGCGAACGATGCGGTGCGATCGCCGAGCGAGGTGCTCCTGTAGAGCCGCTCCAGCGCAAATCCGATGCCCGCCATTCAGGCCACCTGCTGCGCCGGAGCCTGCATATGGCGTTGATAGATGCCGGCATAGGCGTCATCGACAACAGGAAGGTCGTAATACCGCTTGATCCGCTGCTGCATGACGAGGCCAAGGCGTTCTCGGCGGCCCCGATCGCTGAGCAATTCCCCGACTGCGGCGGCCGTCTGCTCGGGGGATGCGACGTCGGTGACGATGCCCCCCGCGCCCAGGGCCGGGTGCTCGTCCCGCCGCCCCAACAGGATCTCGCGGCAGGCGCCGACATTGGTAGCGACGGTCGGAATTCCGGCGGCACCGGCTTCCAACACGCTCAGCGGCTGCGATTCGCTCACGCTGGTGAGCACGTTGACGTGAATGCGCGGGAAATGTTGGGCCACATTCACTTGCCCGGTGAAGCGCAGAGTGCCGCAAAGTCCGAGTTGCGCAACCGTGGCCTTGCACTCCTCGTAATAATCCGGCTGCTCGTCCGTAGGTCCCATCACCAGCGCGGTGAGCCCCGGAAAGCGCGGCCGCAGCAGCTGTACGGCCTGGACATACGTCTTGATGTCCTTGATCGGAACAACGCGGCCAACGAGCGCGATTGTGGGCGGATCGTCCGGCCCGGCGCGTGGCAGCCGGCTGAGGGCCTCATAGTCGACTCCGTTCGGAATGATCTTCATGCGCGCGGCGGAAGCACCCTGCATGGTCTGCGCGGGCTGGTTTCCTCCGTGCAGTGTGATCACATCCGCACACGCCTCGTAACACGCCCGGGCATAGCTCTCGAAGGCCGTGGTCCAGAAATCGCGCAGGTCGCGCCGCGGATCGTGGATGGCGAAACCCTTGTCGAGCGTATCGACGATCCACTCCGCCTGCAGGATTTCGATACGCCGCTCGTTGGTGTAGACCCCGTGCTCCGTAATGATCGCCGGCCGACCGGTCTCGACCGCGGCGCGCGCCGCGAGCAATCCGGCGTAGCCGGTCGAGACCGTGTGGTATACCCGCGCTGCCGGCAACGGCAGCGACATGGTCGCCACCAGGCCGCCGAACAATGCGCGCCATGCCCAGAAGAAATGCAGGAAGGACTCGTGCGGCATTTCGCGGGCGTAGAGATCGCACACCAGGTTCCACGCCAGCCTGGAGTCGAGGAGGTCCGCTGTTCGCCGCGCCTTGACCAGAGGCGTGATCAGTCTCTCGACCTGGGCCAGCTCGGCCAGACCGCCGCCTGCACTCAAGAACGCGTTCACGGCCTGATCGAATCCGGCCTGGTCGAACGAGCCCGGTCGCAGCCACCGGCGCCGGCTGGATGTCTCGCTGAGATAGAGATGATGCAGTGCCTGCAGGTTCGGCAACGAGTCATATTTGGGTGCGGGTGGCGGTGGCTCGGGGAGAATGGCCACGACGCAGAATTCCAGTCCGGGCTGACGCCGCATGAGACCGTGGACCCACGCCGAAACCCCGCCGGAAACATAGGGATAGGCTCCTTCGACGATCAGGCATATGTCTGCGATCCGGGCGCTGCGTTTGCGCATGAACCGCGGAAAAAGCGATCGGGTTCTCCGGGCCTCTGGCCGAACCAACATGCAAAGTCGACCAACTTGGATCAGGGCTCGCCGGTGGTATCAGCGGGAGGCGTGCTCGACCACAGCCTGCTCTTTTCCTCCACATCGAGCCTGCTCGCAACCGCCGCGGCTTGCGCCCGGATGAAACTGTTCTTGTTGCGCAAGGCATCGCGCAGCGCGGGGCGAAAGTCGGCGTGGTAGCGCCGTCCCAATACTCCCAGCACGCGCTGCTGCTCGTCGGTTGAGGCGTCGTGCAGGATGGGTCGGAAGCGCGGGACTTCGGCGGTAGGATCGTGCGGCAAGCGCCCGGAATGGAGGTCCTCGCAAATCTGCCCGATTCGGTCTCGCGCAGCGATGCCGGCGATATACGCGTACCAGGAGCGCAAGCGGCTCGGCCTCGGGCAGCATCGCCGCAACCTGCTCGCCAGGTAGGCGCAGCCCAGCGCTCCGATCGGGCCGGCTGCAAGGCTCGTAGCGACGAGGAGCACGGGAATTGTCAGCTCATCGCGCGTGCGCAGTCGACTGATCAGAAAAACCAGCGGTACGACAAGGGTTGCCAAAGTCAGGACAGAAATGGTGGAGGTGGCCGCGAACGGACCGATCATCACCAGCAGCAACCCTCCCAGGCTCGCAGCGAATGTACAGAGTGGGACGGTAATATCCGCGAAGGTTGTCTTTATTGTAGGTTCCCAGAGACCGTCTCCGGGCGCGGCACCTTCCCAGCCGAGGCCGGGGTCGGCGAGCGCAACAGGGCGGGTTGCGGTCATTGCAGAGCCATCTGGCGCGCAGGTTCGGCTGGCGGGGGCTTGGCCGGTCCATCTTCGCCCCGGTGCGGCGGTCCGAGGTCCGATTCTCTCGTGCTTGCGTGCCCATTCGAGATGCCCGCAGCGGCCGCCTGCCAGCGTTGGATGAGCGCCAAGTGGCCGCTCAACCGCGATAGCTCCGACAGCGCGAGCGAAAACCTGCGCGCGAGGTCATCGGGGCAGTCCTGCGCCGAAGCACCCCCTAATGAGAACATGCCGATGACGGCCTCCGGACTCTTGCCGGTCGATATCGGTCCGGCCATGACCGCCCGGGCATCAAGGATCGCAGCATCCGCAGTCTGCCGTGCCGAGAGCAGGCGCCGTTGCACGACGGTCGCTTCGAACAGGGCATCCCCGCGCACGATCGGAGAGCCCAGCGCCGATCGATGGTCGTCCTGAAGCGGGAAAGCCAAGGTAAGTGAGTCGCCGCGAAGCAGGTGGATGGCGAAGTCGGCGCAACCTGTCATGAGCACAACGAAACGCCGCAAGCGATCCGCAAAGTCATCCCAGTCGGCGTGATGGAGCTCGATGACCGCCTCGGCCATATCGGCGTTCGAGGCGTGACCCGCGGCGGCAATCTGCCGCTCCAGAACCTCGATCCGCCGCCGCAAGTCGTCACAGAGGTCCGCGACCGCCGCGCACTGCTCGTTGCGTTCCACGAGTTGCGCTTCAAGCTCCGCTGCGTGTGCGATCTGCCGGCTGCGAATATGTCCGAACATCAGCGCGAAGCAGGTCCAGGCTATCGGCTCGGCGGCGATCCTGCCGATATAGCTGTAGATGTCCTCGCCGAGGAGCTCCGGGGGGAGCCCGCCGGCATATTGCAGCGCCGTAGCAATGGCCGCCGCGGCAAGTCCCGAGGCGAGCCCGTTCTGGAGCGTGAGCACCGCGACAGGCAGCCAGAGGAGGTTCGGGTACGAGGCGGTAGCAGTGTTGGCAAGAAGCTCCTTGGCTGCCACCGCGCCCATGAACAAAAAGACGAGCTCGAGCGCGAGCCGGAAGGTCGCAGCGATCCGCCCGCGTCGATAGGGTGCCGCGGTCGCCAGTCGCGCGACAGCGCTATCGTTCATCGACGTCTCCTTCGGGCGGGTCGCTCGCCAGGCTCTATGCTGCCAGTCTCGTTGAGCGCGTTTACCTCGGTCTGGACGTTGGCGCGTCCGGGATCGCAGCCCATCGCCTCCCTGGCGGAGCCCCCTTCGGGCGTCCGGTCGCGCTCGGCTTCGCAAATCAGCCCGCGGGTTTCGGCCTCGTCGACAGCCATCATCTTGCGCACGAGACGCGCGGCAGCGGTATCGCCCTCGGGAGCGTGATGAATGCTTGCCTTGCGAAAGTACCCGATCCACGATGCCGCCTTTTCCAGCGCTGCGGTCTTGTCCCCGGTCGCCACCATCACGTCGAACAGGACAAAACGCCCGAGGCTGCGTTCCGGATTGGCGATTTCGTCGAAGCGCACAAGCGCCTCGCGCGCGCCGTAGAGGTCTCCGCGTGCGGCCAGCATGAGGCCAAGGCGTTCGGCATCATTGGCGGTAATCATCCGTTCGGCGAGCAGCGTGCGCAGCAGCTTTTCTTCCGCGCCGAATGCGCCGGCCAAACGGTAATGCGCCAGAAGGTCATGCGCGGTTTGCGGGTCAGGAGAAAGCTGGAACAGCCGCTCCAAAGCCGCAATCCTGGCATCTGTGTCCTGGATGTCACCATAGTGTTTTGCCAGCATGGCCAGCGCTTCCGCGTTTTTCGGATGCTGCGCGACAAAGTCCTCGAGCACACGCGTTGCCAGCTCGAGCTCGGCAAACGTCATGTAAAGCCTGTAAAGGTGCATGACCGCGTCGACATCGCGTCCACCCGCCGCATAGTGCGCTTGCAGGAGCTTGAGGGCCTGCTCATTGTGTCCATCGCGAACCAGCATGGTCCACTGCTCGCGCTCTCCCGGCACCATCGCCACTCCGGCAGCGAGCGCGGCCGCGGCCAGACAGAGCATGAGCACGAGGTGCCTGAACATCAGGGCTCGTCGCCCGTGCAGGCCAGCTCGATTTCGAGCGGCGAGCTGGCATCGGCGTCGGGGGTGAAGCTGAGCCGGCCTTCATCTCCCACTTCCAATCGGTCCTCCCACACCGTGCGCTCGGTATCGCGCGCATAGACGTGATAGAGCCCGGGCCGAAGCCCGCCCCAGGTCATCTGCCCGATGCCGAAGCCTTTCGCCATGACGGTGAAGCCACAATCCCGCCGGCGCATGTCACGAAAGGTCCAGCGGCCTTCGATCAGGTAGGGGATTCCAGCATGATCCGCCTCATCGGATCTTGCCTGCGACCCCGGAAGCAGCGCCGACATGCTGCTCTGCGCCGGCAGGGGTCCCAAGGGCTGTGCAGGGCGCGCCTCCGGAGCAAGCGCAACGATAATCTGATCGAACGCCTCATCCAATGCCACGTAGAGCGCACCGCTGATCCGACGTTGACCGATAACCCCGACACTGCGCCCAAAGTCCACCGTCAGACCGGTTGCCTCGTCGAAGCGAACGGTCTGCAACGCGCCGCGATGGGTAATGAGCCAGCTGTCCTCGCCCAGCGAGGTGATCTCGGTCGAGAAGAAGCCGTCTGCGATCGCGGCATAGTGCGAGGCAAAGATCGGCGTGACCTCGGCTTGCCGCGCTGCGTCGAGATGATGCCGGACCGCGGCAAGCTGGGCAGGGCGCTCTCCGGCGTACATATGATAATAGATGTCGATAGGCTTGAGGCGGCGCGGAGCTTCGGTCTGCCTGATCGTGGCGTCCAGGTTCAGAAAGCCGTGCTCGCGGCCGGTCCCATCGGTGATGAAGATGTAATCGTTGGCGTCGCCGGCGTAGATTTGCCGCTCTGACCCGACCACCCGCGATAATGGGGACAGATAGCTGATGGAGGGAAAATCGGCGTCGAAGCGGGAATCGCCGCCATTGAGATTGCGCAGGCCCAATCGGCGCGTCGCGGCAATTGCCGCCGCAAACGGCTCGGCACCTCCGCTCCAGAGATAAACAGTCGCGTGCTTGCCTTCCGGCGCAAGCTCCTCCGCCGCAACAACGGAGCCTCGGACCTCCTGCTCGAGATCGAAGGGAAAATCGCTGTAGGCGCGCGGTGGATCGTCCCCGGCCACCTTGATCTCGCTCTCGCTGCTCTTGTGCACCCAACCGGGAAAGATCGTCTGGGCAACCCGACGCAAACGATCGCCCAGCACGGCCTTCCACTCCGATTCGTCCGGGCCGATGAGGCGTTCCTCGAGCTTGCGGTCATAGCTTTCGAAGAAGCTCCATTGATAAGGGTGCGAATAGGTGTGAGATGCAATCTCGACCTGTGGCAGCGCAAAAAGCTCGCGGGCCGCTTGGCGGCTGGCCTCGGGCGTGCCGTAGCGCTCATCGATATCCGCGCCGATCACCCCAACCGCGGCCGGCAGATCGGGATAGGGCGCAATGAGCTCCCGCAGCACCACACCCGCGGCGACCGTCGGTCTGTCCCGGTATTCTTCGATGTAGCTGATATTGTTCCAGCCGTCCCCGTCGATATGGCTGAACCAGATGCGTCGGCCGGAAAGGGTTGTCGTATCGGGGATCGGCATGCGGGGCGCACCAAACGCCTTCCGAAAGAAGGCGAACGGATCGACGATCCACTTGGTGCGCCCTGTCGCTGGCTCCTCATAAATGAAATATCCATTCGCGACGTAACCGCCGTGATCACTGGTGAGCACCACGCTCGAGGCGAGCACGAGATCGCCCTCGCGGTGCTCCAGGATGAGATGGGACGAGACGTCCTGTCCGAGAGCGCCAATAATCGGAAAGGCCGGCAAGACCGGATCGAGGTCGCGCTCGAACCCGATGAGCGAGTCGCGATGCAGCACCTTGGTGGCGTAGGTAATGTCGACGACGGCGCCGGTGAGCCCGAACCCGATCTCCCGGAACATGCGGTTGGCATCCGCCAACGAGGTATTGCCGGTGGGCAGCCCGCTGTCGCCCAGCACGACCATCCGGGCGCCCTTTTGCAGCAGGTCGAGCCCCCACAAATAGAATGCGCTGGGTGGGGCGCGCCGGAACCAGGTGATGACCCCGCGCACTTTGGCCGTGCGCTCGGCTGTGGGGAGCCCGGCATTGACGTCCCAATAGCTGACCACAAAGCCAAGATGGTTGAGCGGCATCTCCGCGAACCGATGAATGCGCGTCTGGTCGGGGCGAGGCTCCTCACGGCTGTCGTAGACAGCGAGGATCTCGCGCCGAACCGGCTCGGCGAGAGGCTCCTCAGACGCGGTCTGCGCCGCAGCACCCAAGGGAAGCAGAAGCGCGCCGAGGATCAGGAGAGCCGATGCCCAGCGGGACGATCGAAACATCAGGGACCTGGTGCAATACGTTGAGAAGCCGAATAAGCGCCGGGATCGCGACGAAGACATGGCCGCACCGCCAGCAAGCGCTGCGACAGCAGAGGAGGTCAGAATGAACAAATATTCAAGCTCTGAGGAATCTCTGCGCGGCACCGCCTGCCCGCCCTCCATCTTCGACTTCCGCACAGCCCTCCTCCGCGCGCCGTTCCCGCCGTCATTGCCACGCTTCTACCAATACTGCCGGAGATGGTCGAGGAGCTTTGCGTTGGTCCGGTTGATCATGTTCGCCATTGTCATTCCAAGTGCCTCGAGCCGGGGAGGGCATGGCTCGCAGTGCTGGTCCGGATTTTTCGGCCCGCACCGGGCTCACGGCGAGCATTCCGCGCAAACAGCCGGTTGCGCGCATTCGGCCTGTTCGGATCGGCTGGAGATTGCACCATGAGCTTTCGCGTGTTGACGTTTCTTGTCGCGCTCGTTCTTGCAGCTGCAGTACCGCGCGCCGTTGCCGCGGAAACGCTTCGGATCGCGTCTCCGCAACGCGGCAGCTGGGAAGGCGCGATTCCCGAGCTCGGCAAGGAAGCAGGGATCTTTCAGAAGCATGGGCTCGATCTTGACATTCTGTACACTCAGGGGGGTGGCGAGACCCTGCAGGTCGTCGTCTCGGGTGCGGTCGATATCGGCTTGAGTGCCGGCACGCTCGGAACCCTCGGCGCCTACGCCAAAGGCGCGCCGGTGCGCATCATCGCCGCGAGCTCGACCGGCTCGCGCGAAGTGTTCTGGTTCGTCCCTGCCGGCTCGGCGCTCAAAAGCATGCGCGACATCAACGGCCAGAGCATCGCCTATTCCACCGCCGGCGTCACACGTCAACGTGCTGAGGTTCATCAAGCAGTACGGGCTCAATGCGCGGCCGGTAGCTACTGGGGACGTTGCCGCAACCATCACCCAGACCATGTCGGGTCAGGTGGACGTCGGCTGGTCGGTGGCGCCGTTCATGCTGGACGCGCTCGCAAAAGGCGAAGCTCGCATGATCGCACGCGCGAGCGATCTTGAAGCGGCGCGGCGGCAGACTGTTCGCGTGCAGATCATCAATGCGCAAAATCTCGCGGCAAAAAAAGACGCGGTGCGACGCTATCTCGAGGCGTACACCGATACGGTCGATTGGATGTATCGGAGCCCGGAAGCGATACGGCGCTACATCGCGTTTTCCGGCCTCTCCGAGGCATCGGTCCGGCACATGCTGGCCGACTTCATTCCCAGGGAGAGCCTGCAGACCGCAACCATCGCCGGCATCGACGAAAGCGTCCAGGACGCGGTGCAGCTCAAGTTTCTCACTGCCCCGCTCTCGCACGCGCAGCTCGAGGAGCTCGTCCGGATCCCATCCGATCCTTAGGGCTCGTTAGAGAATAAGCGCACGATTTTGAGGTCGTGCGGGTGAGATCGTGTAGTTCCATTCACCGTGGAAATCGTCGCGGATGATATTGATCAGGGCCATTTCGGCATCGGATACGGTGATGCCTTTTGGATAGCGC
>DATBHG010000094.1:0-10379 GCA_036557665.1 Xanthobacteraceae bacterium
GTGCACGTACACGCCCGCGTCGAGCGCTTCGACTTCGTCGAAGACGGCCGGCAGCTCCGTGTATTCGGCGGTGATGAGTTGCACCGCTTCCTCGGCAACATGCGGATTGACGGCGATGACGGCCGCAACCGGCTCGCCGACGAAGCGAACCTTGCCGTCGGCAAGAATTGGTTGGTCGTGAAAGGCTGGACCATAAAAGGGGTCCGGGATCACCTTCTTGACGTCGTCGATGGTGACCACGTGCAGGACGCCGGCGACCTTCCGAGCCGCGCTGGTGTCGATCGATTTGATGCGGCCATGCGCCACGGTGCTGCGAAATAGCTTCGCCACCAGCATGCCGGGCAGGCGCATCGTGTGAACATATTCGGCGCGGCCTGTGACCTTGTCGCGGCTCTCGGTACGAGGCAGCGAGCGCCCGATTTGGGAGCCGACTCTCGTCGCGCCGTGCGGTTTCTCAAGCATGGCCGCCGCCCTCCGTTTCCGTCCAGGCCGCCTGCAGCGCGCGTCGGACGTAGACACGCATGAGCTCGCGCTTGTAGGAGACTGAGCCGCGCACGTCCGCGACGAATTCGGCCTCCTCCACCGCTTGGTCCGCCGCGCCGCGAAGGAGCGCTTCATCGATGCGGCGGCCGTTCAAGATGGCCTCGGCCGCGTTGAGGCGGGTCGCCTTTTCCGTTGCCGCGCCGGCAACGATGCGTGCCGATTTGATGGCGTCGCCGTCTGTTTCGATCACCACCGCGATCCCGAGCGCGGGCCAATCGTCGGCGCAGCCCGTGGTCACCTTCATGTAAGCGGCGCGCCGGGACCGCTGTGCCGGCACCTGCACCGATGCGATCAGTTCGTTCTTCGCCAGCACGGTCTGGTAGTACCCGGAGAACAGCTCTTCCACCGGCAGGCTGCGCTCCCCGTCGGGGCCGGCGACGGTGATCGAGGCGCCGAGCGCCATCAGCACCGGTGGCAGGTCCATATGCGGGTCGCCGTGGGCGAGGGCGCCACCGATCATGGCGACGTTGCGGATTCGCACGTTGGAGAGGGTGGGCAGGGTCTGCGTGATGATGGGAGCATGCCGCCGCACCTCGGGGGAACGCTCGAGGTCGGCGAGCGTGGTCATGGCGCCGATCGTCAGTCCGTCCGCGGTGGTAGTGATGCCCGTGTATTTGCTTTCGATCTTACGCAGGCTCACGAGCTTGGCGGGCCGGAACACGCCAGCCTTCATCATCAACATGAGAGCGGTGCCGCCCGCGAGGGGACGCACCGTTTCGTCTTCGGGCTCGAGCAAGCGGATCGCCTCGGCCAGCGATCGTGGCTGCGCGAGCTCAAACGGGATCATCGTTTCGGCTCGTCCGTAGCAGGTCGGGAGCTGCGCGCGCCCGGGTTTTGGCCCGCGCCAGAGCGTCGAGCACGCGCTCGGAAGAATTCCATATATTTTTCCCTGTTAGCAAGGATTTCGCGTTGCAGACTGGTTCGACCGCGACTGCATCATCAGCCAGCCAATGCCGCTCGCAAAAAAGTTCCGCGCCATGAAAGCCTGGTATAGAGCGTTGACATGTCGGGCGGCGCGGGCAAGAGCTTGAGATCGAGGAATGACCGTTTGAGGGTCGCAACACCTCGCGACAGGCATCATAGGATTGAACTTGCGTCCGCTTTCCGAGCCAAGCGGAAGTGCATGGACGTGCGGGTTTGACCGTCTCGGTCGAGGATGACCCTGAACCGAGATGTGCAGCGGGAAATTGTCGCAGTACAAATTGACCGCTGAACCCGTATCGCTGGTTTCGATTTCGTGATTTAGTCTTGTTAATTGCAAGCAAAACTTGGCGTGGTCCAAAGTCTCGGGGGCGATGCGGCGGCGCCATTTCATTGCGAGCCTCGCCAAGTGCCGAGTCCGAAGAAAGCGCGAGCCCGCGAGCGACATCGACACCCCAGTGATGGATCGTCTGAAAGTGCTTGATCCTGAATGGCCGATTAGACAAGAAACGGACATAAGCGATCCAATCTCGCAGTGCGGTGCCTCCGCCTCGTTCTCGCAGGCCCCGCAAATTTGGGCCGCTTCGCTCGATAGCGACCTCGCCATTGCTTGAACGATTTCAACTTGCCGTTGCTGTCATTCAACGTGATGAGGGAGGGGGGCCGGCCTGAACCGGAGCATGGTTTTTTTCATCCTGACGTAGCGAGCCACCCGCCCGATGTGCGAAAATTTCGATGACTAGGCGACTCGCAAGCTTGTCACCCAGAAACACAAAAAACCGGAGGATAGGCGCCATGGATCGACGCAGCTTTTTGACCAAAGCCGGCGCTGTCACCGGCGTAGCGGCCGCATTTCCGACTCCGGCCATCGCGCAAGGTACCCGCGAGCTCAAGATGGTGACGAGCTGGCCGAAAGGCCTTCCCGGCCTTGGCAGCAGCGCTGAGAGACTTGGCCGCGCGATCACGGCGATTACCGCCGGCCGCCTTAAAGTTCAGGTTTTCGGAGCCGGACAACTGGTCAGCGCATTCGAAGTCTTCGATGCCGTCTCGAGCAACGTCGCGGACATGTATCATTCCGCCGAGTATTACTGGGAGAAGCGCTCACCGGGTTTCAATTTCTTCGCCGCGGTGCCGTTCGGCTTCACCGCCGACGAAATGGCTGCCTGGATTCATTGGGGCGGCGGGCAGGATCTGTGGGACGAGTTGAGCGGCGGGTTCAACATCAAGCCGCTGCTGTCGACGAACACCGGCGTGCAGATGGGCGGCTGGTTCACGAAGGAGGTCACGGGTGTACAAAGCTACGGCGCCCTGCGTTACCGCATGCCGGGGCTGGGCGGCGAGGTCCTGCGGCGGCTTGGCGCCGTCGTCGTCAATCTGCCGGGAGGTGAAATCACCGCCGCCCTGAAATCGGGCGCAATCGATGCGAGTGAATGGGTCGGTCCTTGGAACGACATGGTCCTGGGACTGCACAAGGTGTCGAAGTTCTATTACTATCCGGGGTTCCATGAACCGGGCACCGTGCTGTCGTTAGGCATCAACAAGAGACTGTGGGACGGACTGAGCGCCGCCGACCGCAACGCGATATCGACAGTGGCGAATGCGGAGTACACGCTGTCACTCGCGGAATTCAACGCAAACAACGCCAAGGCCCTCGAAGAGCTCAGAAAGGATAAGGCCATCGAGATCCGCAAATTCGACGACTCGCTCCTCGAGGCCTTGGGAAAGACCAGCGGCGAAGTCATAGCGGAGACCGGCCAGAAGGACCCCCTGACGCGCCGCATTTATGACAGCTACGTCGGTTTTTGGCAGCGAGCCAAGAACTGGGCCGACCTCTCGGAGCGCGGCTACCTGAATGCGCGCGCCTTGAACTTCCCCTATGGAGACAAGGCCTGAGCCTTTGTCCGCGCCGGCTCATTCAGTGCAGTCGGGCGAGCCCGTGTCCAGCACGGGGATACTTTCCCGGCTTGGGGTGCGAGGCCGCCTCCTGCTGGCCTTTTTTGGAATCAGCGCCTTCGGCATGCTGGGCGCGGGGGTGGCACTCTATTCGTTCCACCGCATCGACGACGCGCTCGCCCTAATCACGCAGCGCCGGGTCCCTGTCGCGCTGATGGCGCAGGACTTGTCCCGCCATATGGAACGGATTCTCGCCGCGGCGCCGGAGCTGCTGGCAGCGACGACCCCCGACGAGAAAGCGCATGGGTCGGTGCGCATATCGAGCGAGGTCAATAGCCTGATCTCCCTGCTCACAAATCTCAGGAAGGCCGGATACGAAGACTCGGAATTGGTCTGGTTGGAGCCCTATGTCGAACGGCTGCGCGACAATCTGGGGGAACTCGATCGGCTGGTAAACACTCGCTTGGAAGTCGCCGCGCGGAAAAAAGACCTGCTGGGCAAGGAGCTCGAGGTCGCGGGCGCCATGCAGCAATTGCTTGGACCCTGGGCCTCGGTGATGGATGGCAAGATCGCCCAGTGGCGCAACCTGGCGGTCAACCCCGCCGTGCCCGCGGAGCGGCGCGAAGCGGCAGATCGCGACTTCGAACAATCTTTGGGCTGGTTCCGATCGCTGCAGCAATCCCAGTTCTTGGCATCCTACATCAACGACATGCTGCAGCGCGCGGCGTCGACCGATGACGGGAACGGCCTGACGGTCGCTGCCTTCCGGCTCCAGCAAACGTTGCGTGAACTGGAACGCTTGACCTTGGGGCTTGATCCCAAGCTGCAGCGGCCAATGGTCGACTTGATCGGACAGCTGCGTCCTTTCCTCAGCGGAACCGAAAGCATTCCGGCATTGCGCAAGACCGAGCTTGATCTGACGACCGGTGCGAGACGCCTATTGGCTGAGAACGTCGCCCTCTCAAGAGGCTTGAGCGCTCGCGTCGATGACCTGGTGGAAACTGCTAAAAGCGACATTACCGGTGCCAACATCGCTGCGCTTTCAGTCGTAGAGTGGAGCACCTGGATTCTGATCTCCGCCGTCGTGTTAAGTCTCGCGAGTTCGGTCGTCATCGTTTGGCTCTACGTTGGGCGCAATATTATCGCCCGCCTCACTGCGCTCAGCGATCGCATGCTCACGTTGGCCGCAGGCGATCTCAAATCTCCGCTTCCGAAAGGCGGCACGGACGAGATCGGTCGAATGGCCGAGGCGTTGGGAGTATTTCGTGAAACGGCCGTCGACATGGAGGAAGCGAACGTAAGGGAAATCCGCGAGGCACGTGCCCGCCTTACCGACGCGATCGAAACCATCTCCGAAGGATTTTCGCTTTATGACGACGAGGACAGGCTGGTTGTATGCAACAGTCGTTACCGAGATCTCTTTGCCTCCCACGCCGACGTGATGGTGCCCGGCACACCGTTCGAGTCAATTCTGCGGGCTGCCACTGAACGCGGGCTGATCAAAGATGCCGAGGGAAACCGCGATGCCTGGATAAAGGAAAGAGTCGCGCGACATCGCGAAGGTGGCCACACGCACGTCCAGCGCCGCAGCGATGGCCGCTGGGTCCAGGTCAGCGAGCGAAAAACTGCAAACGGCGGCGTTGTCGCGATCTATGCCGACATCACCGAAATGAAGCGCCGCGAAGCCGAACTTGCCGCCGCGCGTGACGCTGCGGACGAGGCCAATCGGAGCAAATCCAGTTTTCTCGCGACCATGAGCCACGAAATCCGCACGCCGATGAATGCCGTCATCGGTATGAGTAGCCTTTTGCTCGATACCGGGCTCAGCGAGGAGCAGCGCGACTATGCCGGCACTATCCGCGATTCCAGCGAAACACTGCTCACAATCATCAATGACATACTCGACTTTTCGAAAATCGAAGCGGGGCGCATGGACATCGAGTCGCAGCCCTTCGATCTCCGTGACTGCGTGGAATCGGCGCTCGACCTCGTGAGCAACCGCGCTGCCGAGAAGCACCTGGACATCGCGTATTTGTTCGAGGGTGAAGTGCCGGCGGCTATCCAGGGCGATGTCACCCGCCTGCGACAGATCCTCCTGAATCTGCTAAGCAACGCGATCAAGTTCACCGACCAGGGCGAAGTGGTGCTGACCGTCACGACGAAGGGCGATCAGTTGGAGTTCGCTGTGCGCGACACCGGCATCGGGTTAGATCAAAAGGCCCGGAGCGGCCTTTTCCAGTCCTTCTCCCAGGCCGACTCCAGCACCACACGCAAGTACGGTGGCACCGGGCTGGGATTGGCGATCAGCAAGAAGCTCGCGGAACTGATGGGAGGCACAACGTGGGTGGAAAGCGCTGGCCCGGGGCATGGCAGTACTTTCCATTTCACAATTCGTTTCCAGCGGGCCGATCTACCGAAAGGCACAAGGCGCGACTTGGTCGGCGCGCAGCCAGCGCTGCAAGGCAAGCGAATCCTGGTGGTTGATGACAATGCCACCAACCGTAGGATTCTGGTATTGCAGGCAGCCAAATGGGGGATGGTGGTTCACGATACCGAAGCGCCCGAGCAAGCGCTAAAAATTCTCATACAAGACTCCTTCGATCTGGCCATCCTCGACATGCACATGCCCAGTATGGACGGCGCCACGCTGGCCGCACGCATTCGCGAAGCCGGCCAGAGCCTGCCGCTCGTGCTATTCAGCTCAGCCGGCAGCAAGGAGGCGAGCGATGGTCTTTTTGCGGCCAGGTTGGCAAAGCCGCTGCGGCAGAGCCAGCTCTTCGACACGTTGGCGACGCTGCTGGCGGACGAGGGCGCGCGCGGACACGTTGCTGCGCCAACCCAGCCCCGCATCGATCCCCACACAGCCTCCCGCCACGCGCTACGCATCCTTTTGGCCGAGGACAATGTGGTGAATCAAAAGCTCGCGCTTCGCCTGCTGCAACAGATGGGCTACCGCGCCGACTTGGCCAGCAACGGACTTGAGGCGATCGAGTGCGTTGCTCGCCAAACCTATGATGTGGTGCTGATGGACGTGCAGATGCCGGAGATGGACGGCTTTGAGGCCTCGCGCCATATCACCACGAGGTGGCCCGCAGGCCAGCGCCCGCGCATCATAGCGATGACCGCCAACGCCATGCAGGGCGACCGCGAACTATGCCTGGCTGCGGGCATGGACGATTACGTGAGCAAACCGATTCGGGTGGATGAGCTGGTCGCGGCCTTGATGTCCGTGCCGACACGTCAGCAATGAGGATAACATGGAGGAATCAGTCATTGACCCGGTTGTTTACGCCGAGCTGCGGGACACAACCGGTGCTGAATTCGTGGCCGAACTTGTTGACACGTTTATCGAAGAGGGGCCTGGCATGCTTGCTGAGTTGCGGGCAGCCCGCGCTGAGGGCGATGCCGAACGCTTCCGGCGCGCAGCGCACTCGCTCAAATCCAACGGGAGGACGTTCGGCGCAGTGAAATTGACGGCGCTGGCGCGCGAGTTCGAGCTTAAGGGACTGGATGCTGATCCAACCCGCGACGTGGCCGGCTTGGCGGCGCTGGAAGCGGAATACGCCCGTGCCGCTGCCGAATTGAAGGCCCTACGTAATGGCTGAGGACAGCTCTCGTGTGCTGATAGCCGACGACAACAAGGTCAATCGCTTGCTGCTGTCGCGCAGCGTCGAGCTGCTGGGGCACCGCGTCTCCCTCGCAGAGAACGGCCGCATTGCGCTGGAGAAGTTGCGAGCGGAATCATTCGACCTGCTGCTTCTAGACATCGAAATGCCCGAGCTGGATGGTTTCGCGGTGCTCGAGCAGCTCAAGGCCGATCCACGGTTGCGTGAAGTGCGAATCATCGTCACCTCGTCCGTCGAGGGGCTGGATAATATTGTCCGCTGCATCAACCTGGGGGCCGAGGACTATCTGCGCAAGCCGGTGAACCAGGTTCTCCTAAAAGCTCGCATTGGCGCTAGTCTCGAGAAGAAGCGTCTGCGCGATCAGCAGAAGGCAATTGTGCGGCGCTTTGTCACCTCCGAGGTGGCGGATGACATACTGCAGTCGGGCTTCGCGCTAGGTGGGAAACGCATTCACGCGTCGGTGTTGTTCTCCGATATCCGCGGGTTCACGGCCCTGGTCGAGAGCCAAGGGCCGGAGGAAACGATCGATCTGCTCAACACGTATTACATGCTGATGTTCGACGCCATCGGCAGCCATGGCGGCGTGGTCAGCTCGATGATCGGCGACGGCCTGATGGCGCTGTTCGGTGCGCCGCTCCCACTCGATGATTGCGCCGGCAGTGCTGTGGCGGCGGGGCTGGAAATGCTCGAGCTGATTGAACAATTCAACCATGAGCGCAGCGCCGTGAACAAACCAGCGATCCGTATCGGCATCGGCGTCGCGACCGGCAACGTCGTGGCCGGTTACACCGGAACCCAGCAGCGTGCCACGTATACCTGCATTGGCAACACAGTGAACCTAGCGGCACGGCTGGAGGCGCACACCAAAGTAGCTGAGTGCGGCTTCCTTATCGATGACGCTACGCAACGTGCCCTAGGCGGCAGTGTGCCGATGCAGTCGTTGGGCGAGGTGCCGTTCAAGGGCAAGGCCGCTGCCGTCGAGATTTTCGCGGTGATGGCCGGCGGTACGTCCTGAATGAGAGGAGAGATAGCCAGACTTTTTAGTCTCCCCCCGATTTGCATCCAAAAACTCTCTGTTGCGTATATTCCCTGTTAATTTCCCTGTTCGCAGGGCATTTGGTGCCGGAGACTGGTTGGCAGCAGACGGCATCGCCAGCCAGCCAGTCAGCTCTCTGAAGGCCGTGCCGCGCTCCGGCTCGCTGGCTGAAGCCCGAAAGACTGGAGCTTCCGGTTGTGGGTCCGGCCCCCGGCGGGCCGTGGAGAGATGATTCGGCCGTTCTGCGCCGTATCATCTGCGTCGATTGCTCGCGCGCCGGCGATCATCCGCAAATCGGCGTTTGCTTACGGGGGTTCGAAGAGGGGTCCTAGCCGCTCGGGGGCGGGCACCGTTATTTCGGCAGGAAAGCCTCGGTATAGAGCGCGGACATGTCGGGCGGCGCGGGCAAGAGCTTGAGATCGACGAATGACCGTTTGAGGGTCGCAAGTGACTCTGGATCGAACCTGCAATCCTTGGTGAACATGCCGACCGTGATATCGTAGTCCTTCGACATCACGCTTTCCGGAAATCCGGTAATTTCGCTTTCGATTTTCACGGTCTCGGCCTTGTGGGTACGAATGAAGTCGATCGTCTCGATCCAGCCGGCGACAAACGCGCGCACCGCTTCGGGGTCGCTATCGATCAGGTGTTTCGACGCGTAGAGCGCCCCCACCGCGAGCTTGCCCTCGTATTGCGAGACCGGAGCGAGAACGCGGCCGGTCTTGTTCTCTTCCATGGCGAGGAAGAGCGAGATCACATTGACGTAAGCATCCACCAGATGCTCGCGAAACGCCGCGATGATGCTGCTCGGCGCATTGCCCATGGTCACCACAGTGATGCCTTGCGGTCCCCATCCCTTCTTGCGCGCAAGGTCCTTCGCCAGCCAATCGGTCAACGACCCGGCGGAAGATACCCCGATCCTCTTGCCTCTGAGCTGGTCGAGCGAGCGGATGGGCGAATCCCACGGCACGCCGATACTGAGGAATGAAGGCGGCCCGGCGCTCTCGCAGATCGCGGTCATGGGCGCACCCTTGGCCACGAGCGCCATCTCGGTGCCCGCGCCGACCCCGATATCGATACTGCCGGCCGCCATCGCCTGCGTCATCTTGCTGCCGCCGGTGAAGTCGACGATGGTCAGCTCGAGTCCGTGCTTCTTGAAGATACCGAGCTTGTCACCGACGTTGACCGGAATGATCGGGTCCGCGTTCGGCGCCGCCTTGCCGACCGTGAGCGTTGCAGCAACCGCCGGCGGCCACCCAGCGATGATCGATCCGACGGTGATTGCCAATGCGGCAAGCAAACGTCCATGACCCAGAATCCTGACCATGGCTTCTCCTCACCTTTGCTCCGGCGTGCTTGCCGGAGTTGCCCGGGTTGACCCGATGAGAATGCCGATGCAACCTCGCGGCCGGCAATGCTAAGCGGCCAGGATTGGGGGCCGGATCGGCGATCAGCCATCCACATGAGGGGTGATCATCCTGGTGGCACGGCGGCACTCATTCGATCTTCACGTTCGCCGCGTGGATGACCTCTCGCCATTTGGCGGAATCCTTGCGTAGATATTCGGTGAAGGCATCGAGCGGTCCAGGGACCGGCTGCACGGCAAAACGCTCGAGATACTTCTTTTGAAATTCGGGATCGTCGACGATCTTTTGCACGTCGGCGTTGACCTTCTTGATGATGTCGGGAGGCGTGTCCGCTACGGCAAATAGCCCGAACGATACGCTGGCCTCGTATCCGGGAACCGTCTCGGCGACGGTCGGGACGTTGGGGAACTTGCGCAATCGCTGCTCGCTGCCGAAAGCGAGCATCTTGAGCTTTCCGGCTTCCACCGAGCTCAATGCCACGGATGGGCCCATGATCACCGCGTTGATGTGTCCGGCAATCACATCGCTCAGGGCGGGCGCCGCGCCGCGATAATGCGCCGCGGTCACCTTGATGCCCGCGAGATTCTCCAGCTCCAGCGCGGCGATGTGGAGGGCGGTGCCCACGCCGGCCGTGCCGAAGGTCATGGCCCCGGGATGCTCCTTGGCGAACGCGATCACATCGCCCACCGAATTCACCGGCACCGACGGATTCACCAGCAGCGCGGTCGGAATGGTGCCGTAGCCGGCGACCGGAACGAAGTCCTTCTCCGCGTCGTAGGACAGCTTGCCTTTGGCATAGAGGTGAGGTTGCGTCGTATAAAACCCGGTCTCCGAGGCGAGCAGGGTGTAGCCATCGTGCTCGGCCCGCATCACGGACTGGGCCGCGATCGAGTATCCGGCGCCGCCCCGGTTTTCGACGATCACGCTCTGCTTCCACATCTCCGATAGCCGCTGTGCAACGGCGCGGGTAAGCGTGTCGGTCAAGGCGCCCGC
>DATBHG010000095.1:0-72563 GCA_036557665.1 Xanthobacteraceae bacterium
GCGTACCCCACGCCGGACCAGCTCGTCATCATCGACCAGAAGGGCGTGTCCCGAGATCGAGCCACAAATACCGGTCAGTGTCTCGATCAGTTTGCGGCGATCGACCGGCTTTACCAGGTAATCCGCTGCTCCGAGTGCGTAACCCCGATTCTTCTGGTCGATGATCGACATCAGCACCACCGGAACGCTTGCCGACGCCGGATCGCCCTTGATCGCGGCAAGCACCGTCCAGCCGTCGAGGTCCGGCATCATGATGTCCAGGGTCACCGCTGCAGGCCGTAATTCCCGGACCAGCCGCAGTGCCTCCTGGCCGCCACGCGCCGTGACCACTGCAAAACCCGAGCGTTCCAAGTGCCGTTGCACGAGCTCACGCACGGTCGCATCATCGTCCACCACGAGGATCAAGGGCTCGTCGCTTCCCGCGCCGATCGGATGCGCAGGTTTCGCACGCGCCTGACGCTGCGGCTCGGCGGTGAGCCGTTGCTCGCTCTGCGCCGTTCGCGGCAGGCGGATGGTGAAGGTCGAGCCTTTTCCCGGCTCGCTTTCCACGGTGATGTCGCCCCCCATCATCTGACAAAAGCGTTTGCTGATCGCGAGCCCGAGGCCGGTGCCGCCGTATTTGCGGGTGGTCGAGGCATCCGCCTGGGAGAATTCCTGGAACAGCCTGCCCATCTGCTCGGCCGTCATGCCGATACCGGTGTCGGCGACCGACATCGTGACCCAGTCGCGGCCGTCCTCCTCGTCTGGCCGCGCGTTGACGGTGATGATGCCGCGCTCGGTGAACTTGTTGGCGTTGCTCAACAGGTTCAAGAGCGCCTGTCGAAGGCGCATCTGGTCGGCATGCATCATCCCGATATCGCCGTGACAATCGACTGCGACTCGGTTGGCGTTCTTTGCCGCCAGCGGCTCGATCGTCTTCACCGCGCCGGCGATCAACGGTGCGAGCGCGAAGGACTCGAGCTGCAGCTCCATCCGGCCTGCCTCGATCTTGGAAAGGTCGAGGATGTCGTTGATCAATGCGAGGAGATGCCGCGCCGCTCCGAGCACGCGATCCAGCGGCTCCAGATCCTGCTTCGATGCCTCGGCATCCTCCCGCAGCATCTCGGTGACGCCGATGATGGCGTTGAGCGGCGTGCGCAGCTCATGGCTCATGTTGGCGAGGAACTGGGACTTGTGCTGGCTCGCCTCCGCCAGCTGCCGGCCCTTGTCGTCGATCTCGCTGAACAGCTGCGCATTGCGGATCGCCAGCGCCGATTGCGCGGCAAAGGTCTGCAGCAGCTCCACCGTGCTTTTCGCGAACTCCCCCGGCGCCTTGCGGCGAGCCACCAGGGCTCCCACGATCTGATCGGAGACGAGCAGCGGAATAACGAGGCGAGCGCGATAGCCAAGCTGCATGACCAGCTCGTTTGCCCGCGAGGACGGCTCCAGAGCGGCAATCTGGTCGGGCTCCCTGCGCTGCGTCGCGAGCCGGACAGCTTCGGAAAAGTCAGCGTGGTGCTCCGTGATGACCGCTATCATGTCGGCGGTCATCCCGTACGTCGCCCGCAGTTGGAACTGACCGCTGGCATTGTCGAACACATAGATCGCGCCGGCCTCAGTGCCGGAAAGCTGGGTCGCGCGGGCGACAATGGTATCGAGAACCGTTTGCAGATCGAGCGTCGAGTTGACGGCTTGGGATACCGCGCCGAGGGCGCGCATCTCTTCGACCGAGCGCGCAAGCTCGCGCGTGCGCTGCTGCTCGGCCTCGAACAGCCGAACGTTCTCGATCGCAATCACCGCCTGGTCGGCGAAGGTCTTTACCAGGCCGATCTGTGCGTCGGTAAATGGCCGTACCTCGCGTCGGGCGCAGCCGATGACGCCTATCGGGGTCCCCTCCTTGAGTATCGGAACCGCCATGAACGTCCGGTACCTGAGCGTGCGCTGAAGTATTTCGCGGGTGCGCGAATCATAGTCGAGCTCAGCCAGCACATCCTCGAATTGCACCGGCTGGCGCTCGACGAATGCCCGGCCCATGACGAAGTTTCGGGTAGGAGACCGGGGAAAAAGACTGTGAAAGGCCTCTCTTTCTTCAGCTGACAAATTATTGAGGGCTACGAGGTGCAAAAGCCCGTCCTCGCATCGCGCGACCGCACTGAAATGCGCCTGACATAGTTGGGCCGCGCGTGCGACCATGGCCTCGAACACCGGTTGCACCTGCGTGGGCGAGCTGCTGATGACCTCCAGCACCTCTGAGGTGGCCGTCTGCTGCTCCAGAGCCTCGGTCAATTCGCGCGTGCGCTGCTGCTCGGCCTCGAACCGACGTACGTTCTCGATGGCGATGACGGCTTGTGCGGCAAAGGTTTCGAGCAACGCGATCTCAGGCTCGGAGAACGCCAGAGGCTCGCTCCGGGATACCGAGATCGCTCCGATCGCCTTGCCGTCCAACAACATCGGAACGGAGAGCGCGCTGCGAAACCCGACTTCTCTCGCGAATTGTCGACGAGCGGCAGGAGACGATACATCCTCTTGAGCGTCAGCAGTGTGAACGACCTTGCATTCGAGGATAGCTTGGGCGGCTGGGGTGGCTCGCCCCGGGGAAGCCGGATAGACACTGTTGAAAAGCTCGAGCGCCTCTGGCGCAAAGTTATGATGGGCGACCAGATGCACCCGTTCCCCATCAAATCGAAAAGCCGTACTGAACATTCCGCCGCAAAGACTCACAGCGGCGCGGACGATCGCATCAAAGATCGGTTGGACGTCGGCGGGCGAGCTCCTGATCACGCGCAGGATCTCGCTGGTAGCGGTCTGCTGCCGGCGCGCCTCAGCCAGCTCTTTGACCAATCTTGCGTTTTCGGCGGCTAATTCCATTCGACCCACGGCAACAACCGCTCGGCTGCCGGTTATGAAGACGAAGCGGCTGCCAGATTGGAGATGCTGATTGCTTCGGCCTCTACGATCCGTGGCAGACGAATCGTGAAGGTCGAGCCCTTGCCCGGCCGGCTTTCGACCGTGATGTCGCCGCCCATCATGTGACAGAAGCGCCGGCTGATCGCGAGCCCGAGCCCCGTGCCTCCGTATCTGCTCGCCGTGGAGGAGGAGGCCTGGGAGAACTCCTGAAACAGCTTGCTCATTTGATCGGGAGTCATGCCGATACCTGTATCGGCGACTGCGAGCGTGATCCAATCGCGGCCGTTCTCGCGTTGTCGGTGGACGGCGATCGTAACAGTGCCCTTCTCGGTGAACTTGTTGGCGTTGCTCGCCAGGTTGAGCAGCGCCTGCCGAAATCGGGTCTGGTCGGCGTGGATCGTGCCGAGGTCCGTTGGGCAATCGAGGGCCAGGCGGTTGCCGTTCTTCTTCGCCATCGGCTCGATCGTCTGGGCCACATCCTTGATCACGGGCATCAGCGGGAAGGTCTCCAGGTGCAGCTCCATGCGTCCCGCCTCGATCTTGGAGAGGTCGAGGATATCATTGATCAACGCGAGAAGGTGCCGCGCCGCGCCGAGCACCCGGTCGAGCGGCTCGACATCCTGCCGCAGCGCCTCGGCATCCTCGCGCAGCATCTCGCTGACCCCGATGATCGCGTTGAGCGGCGTGCGCAGCTCGTGGCTCATGTTGGCCAGGAACTGCGACTTGTGCCGGCTCGCCTGCTCGACCTGGTGGCTCTTCTCCTCGATCTCGCGAAACAGCCGTGCATTCTGGATTGCCAGCACCGATTGCGCCGCGAAGGTCTGCAGCAAGTCGACCGTGCTCGGGGGAAATTCTCCCGGCTCCTTCCGGCGCACCACCAGAGCACCGACGATGCGATCTGCGCCGAGCAAGGGCACCGTCAAATGCCCCCGGAAACCGGCACGCAAAATGACATCGAGGACGGGCGTCGAAGGATCGTGCTGCAGGTCGTAGATCTGCACCGGCTTGCGCTGCATCACTGCGCGGCTCACCACCGTCTCGCCCAGACGGATGTGACGGCCCTTGATCTCCGCGATCATCGCGTCGTCCATGCCGTAGCTGGCGCGCATGCGAAATTCCTGGCTCGCCTCGTCGAACTCGAAAATCGTGCCGGCAGCGGTGCCGGAAAGCTGCACCGCTTTGGCGACGATCGTGGACAGAACAGTGTCCAGGTCGATGGTCGAGTTGACCGCCTGGCTCACGTCGCCCAGCGCGTGCAGCTCCTGCACCGACTGTGCCAGCTCGGCGGTACGCTGCTTGACCTCGCTCTCGAGCCGCTCGGCCGCCTGCGCCTTCTCGGCCAGCAACTCGTCGCGTTCCAGGGTATTCTTGCGAAAGACCTCCACCACGCGCCCCATCTGAGCCACCTCATCGCTGCCGGATATCGCGATCGGCTCCTGCCGGGTGCCAGCCGCGATAGCCGCCATGCCGGTGCTCAGCTGCACGAGACGGCGAATGAGGTTGCGGCTGACATAGAGCCACACGATGAGTATGGAGCTGAAGAGACTCAAAGCCGCAAAAGCGAGCAGGACGCGCGCGCCCACCCGCTGGAGCGAAAGCGCGCCGCGCGCCGACGAGCTGACCTCGCCTTCGGCCTCGGATACCAGGCGGTCGACGGCGGTCGTAAGTCGGACGGACAACCCGGCATTCTCGGCGATCAGCTTCTCGGCTTTGCCGACCAGGTCGAGCTCCTGGCTGCGCACCGCAAGTATTGCATTCGGCCCCACGGCGAGGTTGCGAACACGTCCAAGCAGGTCGCCGAAGAGGGCGTGCAATTTCGGGTCGAGGTCTTTTGCCTTGGCAGCAAGCTCGTCGAGCTGCCGCCGCACCTGAAACTCGACCACGGGGAGGCGCACCTTTTCACCGGTCGTAGCGGTCTGGACGAGCTGGTCGACAACCGCCGAAAAGCCTCGCTGAGCAGCTTGTGCGGACTGGTCGAGCACGATCGAGCCGGCGAGGTCGCGTCCAACCTGCGCCGAGGCTTCGGCATTCTTGCGGACTTCGTCGAGGCCGCGGTTGACCTGCATCGCCATGATCTGGAGCCAGGGCGCAAACAGGCGCTGCGCCTCCTGGCTCGCCTGAAATACCGACTGCATCAGTCCGGCAAGGCGATCCCTGGTCTCCAGGCGCAGTCTCACCAGCTTCTCGAGCTCGGCCAGATTGGACTGCAAGGACGAGACCAGCAATTGGATCGTAATCGCGGCCTCGCCTGCGACGCCCGCCGCTCCTATGTCGACCAGTCCGGTAATGAGGCGATCGACCTCCGGCCGCATCCGGTTCGAGATCTCGTCGCGTTCCTTGGCCGAGGTTGCAGCCAGCAATGCGGGGGCCGAGGCGATGAGCCGGTCGGCGGCACGCGAGATCTCCATCGACGTGACGACTTGCGGGACCCGGGCATCGATCAGCTCGAGCCGGTCGCCGACCTGGCGAAAGGCGTAAATCCCCGCGGCCGCGGCCAGCACCGCGAACGCGCTGATGCCCACGAAGGCGAGTAGCAGCCGCGCCCGCACGCCAAGCGTCCAGCGCCTGGGAGCTGAAGCGGGAATGCCTTGCCCGTCGAATCCGGTCATCCGGGGTTGCGCCTCGATCCCCTCGCAAGAATTGCAACAGTAGCACGAATCTCAACTGAGTGGTTGCAGTAAAGCAGGCTGCGTGGTCCAATGATAAAAAATGCAGTTGCTGGCAGGGAGCGCCGCGTCGCAACCGCGCGCGTGACGCAGAAAGGCGGGAATGAGACGCCGGGATATTCTGGGCAGTGCGTCAGCATTCGCCGCTGCAGGGACCGTCACCTTGCCGGCGCCTGCGATCTCGCAGGGAATGCGGCAACTGAGGATGGTGACGGATTGGCCCGACGGTACGCCGGGCCTTCACACCAGCGCGGTTCGTTTCACGCAGACGATCGCTGCCGCTTCGGGCAACCGCATCAAGATCGATCTCTTTCCTGCCGGCGCGTTGGTACACTCTTTTGAGACGTTTGATGCGGTAAGCGCCGGCCTTGCTGACATGTATCATTCGTTTGAAGGCTACTTCGAGCAGAAGTCGCGGGCGCTGCATTTCTTTGCGGCCATTCCCTTCGGGTTCACGGCGGATGAGCTGTTTGCGTGGGTTCAGTATGGCGGCGGGCAGGAGCTGTGGGACTCGCTAAGCGGCCAATTCAATGTCAAGCCGCTGCTCTGCACCAGCACGGGTTGCCAGATGGGAGGATGGTTCGTCCGCGAGGTCAACTCGGCGGAGGACTATAGGGGGTTGCGCTATCGGATGGGCGGCCTTGGCGCCGAGGTGCTGCGCCGGATGGGCGCCACGGCAGTGACGCTGCCTGGCGGCGAGATCATGCCGGCGATCCAATCAGGTGCGATTCATGCGTGCGAATGGATCGGGCCCTGGCTCGATATGGCAATGGGGCTGCACAAGGTGGCGCGGTATTACTATTATCCCGCTTTTCACGAGCCGGGGTCCGGCTTTTCGGTCGGCATCAACAAGGGCGTGTGGGAAACCTTCGACGCGAGCGATCGGCGGCTCATTGAGGCCGCGGCTGCCTGTGAATACGCGCGCTCTCTGGCGGAGTTCAATGCCAACAACGCACTGTGGCTGGGAAAACTACGGGATGAAGGCACCGTAAAGATCCTGAAGTTCGATGACTCCCTGCTGAACGCATTTCTCAGGATCAGCAAGGATGTCGTCGCCGAGATCGGCGACAGCGACGACCTGTCCAGAAAAATCTACAATAGCTACGAGCAGTTTCGCAGCTCGATCATGGACTGGAGCGACGTTGCCGAGCGCGCTTTTCTCAACGGGCGCGGGCTGGCTTGATTGGAGAAGGTGCCATGCGGCGGCGCGATCTTCTGACTGGAGCGGGATCGATAGTTGCCGGCGCCGCGTCGAGCTTCGCCGCGCCCGCGATCGCCCAGGGGATCCGCCAGCTCAAGATGGTAACCGACTGGCCCGAAAGCATGTCGGGTTTTCACCCCAGCGCAGTGCGTTTCGCACAGACGATCGACGCTGCGACCGGCGGCCGTATCAGGATCCAAGTATTCCCGGCCGGCGCACTTGTGCGACCGTTCGAAACTTTCGATGCGGTTGGTGCCGGTGTGGCCGACATGTTTCATACATATGAGGGCTATTTTGAAAAAAAATCATCGGCCCTTCAGTTCTTTGCAGCGATGCCCTTTGGCCTTACCGCGGACGAGCTGTTCGCGTGGGTACACTATGGTGGCGGTCAGGAGTTGTGGGACGAGCTCGGCGGGCAATTCAACATCAAATCGCTGCTCTGTACCAACACGGGTTGCCAGATGGGCGGCTGGTTCAACAATGAGATCACCTCCCCGGTGGCGTTCAAAGGCCTGCGTTACCGTATGGCTGGCCCCGGCGCGGAAGTATTACGGCGCGTCGGCGCCGTCGTCGTGACTTTGCCCGCCGGTGAGATCATGCAGGCACTCAAGTCCGGCGCCGTCGATGCGACAGAATGGATCGGGCCGTGGCTCGACATGGAAATGGGTCTCAACAAAGCGGCCAGCTTTTACTACTACCCCGGCTTTCATGAGCCCTGTGCCGGCTCGGCAGTCGGCATCAACAAGAGCATCTGGGAGAGCTTCGACGCCGGGGATCGGCGGGTTTTCGAGGCCATGGCGGCTTGCGAATATGAGCGAAGCACGACCGAATTCAATGCCAACAATGCGCTTTGGCTGCGCAAGCTTCGTCAGGAAGGCACCGTCAAGATCCTTAAGTTCGACGACTCGCTTCTTAAGACATTTCTCGACATCAGCGCGGACGTCGTGGCCGAGATCGGCGCGGCCGACGAGCTCTCCCGGAAAATCTATGAGAGCTATCGGCAGTTCCGCTCATCGATCGTGGATTGGAGCGACGTCGCGGAGCGGGCCTTCCTCAACAGCCGCCGGCTTGCGTGACTGGAGAGGCGCTCATGCGACGACGGGATATTCTGGCTGGCGCGGGATCATGCGCTACCGCCGCCGTCTCGCCCTTTCCAGCGCCCGCGATCGCACAAGGCATCCGACGATTGAAGATGGTGACCGACTGGCCCGAAGGGACGCCGGGCCTGCAAACGGGTGCCGTCCGTTTGGCGCAGACGATCGGTGTTGCGACATCCGGACGCATCGAGGTGCAAGTATTTCCGTCCGGTGCCTTGGTTCGCCCTTTCGAGACGTTCGATGCCGTCAGTGCCGGCTTGGCGGACATGTATCATTCGGACGAATACTATTGGGGAGACAAATCGCCGGCATTCAACTTTTTCTCGGCCGTGCCGTTTGGGTTTACCGCGGATGAGCTGTTCGCGTGGATCCATTATGGCGGCGGGCAAGCCCTGTGGGATGCCCTCAGTGGGCAGTTCAACATCAAGCCTATCCTATGTCTCAATACCGGCACCCAGATGGGCGGCTGGTTCGCCCGAGAGGTCAACTCCCCGGAAGACTTCAAGGGGCTGCGCTACCGCATGCCCGGATTGGGCGCCGAGGTGCTCCGGCGGCTCGGCGCCGTCGTAGTGACTTTGCCCGGCGGCGAAATTGTACCTGCGCTGAAGTCAGGCGCCATCGATGCCAGTGAATGGGTCGGCCCGTGGCTTGACATGGCGCTGGGCCTCCACAAAGCCGCTGCTTATTATTATTTCCCCGGCTTTCATGAGCCGGGTACAGGGACGTCGGTCGGCATCAACAAGGCCGTATGGGAGAGCCTGGCTCCAACCGACCAGGAAACCATCGCGTCCGTGGCCGCGAGCGAGTACGCTCGCTCGTTGGCAGAGTTCAATGCGAACAACGCGCTCTCCTTGCGGAGGCTGCGGGAGGAAGCCGGCGTCAAGATCCTGAAATTCAGCGATCCTGTGTTGAAAGCCTTGCATGCAGTCAGCACGGACGTGGTCGCCGAGGCGGGCGCACGCGACGCTCTCTCCAAGAAAATTTACACGAGCTACCAACAATTTCGCGCGTCGATCATGGACTGGAGCGACGTCGCGGAGCGGGCCTTCCTCAACAGCCGCCGGCTTGCCTGATTTGCCCCGCGAAGCAACAACTGAAATACGTTCCGCTCATCTCTCACCGCGTCATGCGCCGGCTTGACCCGCGCATCCCACGTCTTTCGCGCGAGCGGCCAAGGCGCGGATGGCCGGACCGAGCCTGGGTCAAGCCGGCAATGACCCGGCCGGTGGCGGACCGGTTTCAGCGAAGCAGCTTGGACCAAAGGGCTTGAACAAGGGCATAAGAATTTCAAGCATAAAAATTTAACTTGGCACGAGAGCTTCACGAAAATGTTACTCGCATTGAAACGCGACTCGTGGTAGAAAGCGCAATCTGAAATTTCTGTATGAAGCCCGGGCAGGAAACCGCACCGGGCTTTTTGCATGGCGCCTTCCCCAGTGCGATGCATCAAGGAGGAACGGCGACTACAGCATCTGCCGCTATCAGTGGCGATCGCCTGATCGGAGCCCCTGTTCCGTCCCTGTTCCGTCCCTGTTATTTCCCTGTTCTGGCGCGGCTATTTTTGTTTCATCTCATTGATTCTACGTAGCTTTTTAGAAGCCACCCTATTGCGCCCCGCCCCCTTTACAGGGATTTACAGGGACGGTCGCGTGGACTGCACCCCTCCCTGGAGACACGAAAACTAGGAACTTGCTGCGTTTGCTGCTGCAGACGGAGCTTGTCGGTCAATGCAGCACGCGCCAGGTTGCGTGTGCTGCCGTTCAAGACGCGGTAACTTTTCAAACCGCTTTGCCGCGGAGAATAATCAGCATGGGGACGAACGCCAGGCTCGGCTTCCTCATTCCGCCGGGAAATCCGACGGTCGAGCCGGAAATGATCGCTATGGCGCCAAACGGCGTCTCGGTGCATTTCTCGCGCATGGTCGCGCATGGCCCGACCGGCACGCTCGGCGGACAGGAGGAGCGCAACCGCACGCAAATCGCGCACATCGGCGAAAGCGCGGAGCTGCTCGCCATGGTCAGGCCCAGCGTCATCATGCTGGCCCACACTGCGACGAGCTATACCCTGGGCCGGCACGCCGAGGCCGAGCTGGTGCAACGTCTGCATGACCAATGCGGCATGCCCGTAGCCACGGCTTTCGGAAGCGTGCTTGCCGCACTCGACGAGCTCGGCGCGAGGCGTATCGCGCTCGGCACGCCCTACGGCGAGGAGACGACGCGCAAGGGTAAGGCGCTCTTGGAGGAGCACGGCCTTCACGTCGTGAGGTGCCGGCGGCTCGATAACGTGACGAATATCTACGACGAGACGCCGGAGCGAGCGTATCGACTCGGCCGCGCCAGCGATACGCCGGAGGCGCAGGCGATTTTTCTGAGCGGGCTCGGGATGCCCACTATCTCCATTCTCGCAAGACTCGAGGCAGAGCTCGGCAAGCCGGCGATCTCAGCTGCGTCGGCGACCATGTGGCAGGCGCTGCGACTGGCCGGCGTGCGCGATCGGGTGTCCGGCTACGGCCGGCTGTTTGCACCGGCCTGAAAACCGCGCGATGAAGATCGACGTCTTCAACCATTTCATGCCGAAGGCCTATCTGCGGCGGCTCGCTGTCTTGATACCGGGCCATGTGGCCGTCACCGGCTTTCCGCGCCTCACGACGCTCTGCGATGTCGAGGCGCGTTTGCGGCTGATGGAGCGGTTCGGCGATCTGCAGCATGTGCTCTCGCTCGCCAATCCGCCGCTCGAGCTCGTGGCCGGCCCCGATGTGACGCCTGAGCTTGCACGGCTCGCGAACGATGCGCTCGCGGAAATCTGCAGCCGGCATCCGGATTATTTCCCGGCATTTGTCGCCGCCTTGCCCATGAACAATATCGATGCCGCGCTGGCGGAGATCGACCGCAGCATCGGCACGCTGGGCGCGTGCGGCGTGCAGATCTTCACCCATGTGGCGGGCCGGCCGCTGAGCCTGCCGGAATTTCGCCCGGTCTTCCGGCGCATGGTCGAGCACGATCTGCCGGTGTGGGTGCATCCCATGCGCGGGCCTGATTTTGCCGATTACAGGAGCGAGCAAGCCTCGGAGGACGAAATCTGGTTTGCCTTCGGCTGGCCGTATGAGACCACCGCCTGCATGACGCGCCTGGTCTATTCCGGAATTCTTGATGAGCTTCCCGGCCTCAAGGTCGTCACCCACCATTACGGCGGGATGATCCCGTTCTTCTCCGGCAAGATCAATCTCGGCTTCCGCCAGATTTTCTTCGGGACACCGGAGCAGAACCCGCTCGCGCAGGAGCGCGCTTTGAAGCGGCGGCCGATCGAATATTTCAAGATGCTCTATGCCGATACTGCACTCAACGGGGAGAGTGCGGCCACCCGCTGCGGGCACGCGTTCTTCGGTACCCGACATTCCTTGTTCGCAACCGATGCTCCGTTCGACGCCGAGCAGGGACACGGCCTCATTCGCGACACCATCGCCGCGGTCGAGGCGTTGGAGATTCCGCTGCAGGAGCGCGAGCGCATCTTTGCCGGCAACGCGCGCGAGCTGCTGCGGCTGCCGCAAGCGCGCTCGGCAAAGACGAGATCAACCGCATGAGGACAGAAAATATCGAGCTGAAGTTGCGCGACGGCGAGATGGGCGCCTATCTCGCCATTCCGGACCGCACGCCCGCGGGCGGCATCATTGCCATCATGGAAATCTGGGGCGTCAACGACACTATGCGCCGCCACGCCCATGAATTCGCGCAGGCCGGGTTCGTCTGCCTCGTCCCCGACCTGTTCTGGCGCCTGGAGCCCGGGGTCGAGCTCTCCGACAGCAACCCGGAGCATGTGAGCAAGGCGTTCGATCTCTATTACGATTTCGATTACGACCTCGCGGTCCGCGACATGGAGGACAGCTGGCACTATCTTGCCGGATGCGAGGAATGCAGCGGCAAGGTTGGCGCCGTCGGGTATTGCCCTGGAGGCAAGCTTTGCTACCTGATGTGCTGCCGCACCGAGATCGACTGCGCCGTTGCCTACTACGGCACCTACATCGAGCACCATATCCGCGAAGCGAAAAGCCTGCATCGGCCTTTCCTGTTGCACATGGCGATGAAGGACCGCTGGGTTCAAGCCGAGGTGAACGATCTGCTCGAACGGCGGCTGTCGCCCAACCCGCTGGTGCAAATCCACAAATACCCCAATGCCGACCATGCCTTCGCGCGCCATGGCGGCAGGACCTACAGCAAGCCGGAAGCAGACCGCGCCCTGGATTCGACCCTGAAGTTTTTCCAGCAGCATCTGCGAATGGCGGCAACGGGTAAGGCGTGACCGCCTGTTACTTCGATGGCTGGAGATCCGGTATACTCAACTCCACGAGAGCGTGCAGGAAGGAAGACTAGCCATGAGCGCGACCGCTCATCTGCCACAGATCGCGAAAATTGCCTCTCTCTCCAAGGCCGTAACCTATGAAAGCATCACCGCTACCCCGAGCAGCCCTCATATCGGTGCCGAGATTGACGCAATTGACCTGACCAGGCCGCTGAGCAACAGACAGGTCGAGGAGCTGCGCGACGCCTTCGCGCGCTATCAGGTCATCTTCTTTCGTAACCAGAGGATCGGTTTTGAGGATCAGATCCGCCTTGCCGGCTATTTCGGTCAACTCGGCAAGCACGTCGGCAAGTCCACGATCAGCAGCACGACCGACAGCCCGTATGTGCGCAAGTTCCACTACGATGAGAGCTCGAAGCAGATCTCAGGCGAGAACTTCCACAGCGACCAGTCCTGCGCTCCGATCCCGCCATTGGGCACCATGCTCTATAATCACACCGTTCCGCCGGACGGCGGCGGAGACACGATGTTTGCCAGCATGTATGCGGCCTATGAAGCGCTCTCCGATCGGATGAAGGGTTATCTCCAGGGGCTCACGGCCACTCACGACGGCACCCGTGTGTTCGGGCCCGGCACCCCGGTATCGGTGCATCCCGTCGTCACCCGACATCCGGCGACCGGCAAAAAGGTGATCTTCGTCAACCAGGACTTCACCTCCCATATCAACGAGCTGCCCCGCCTCGAGGGCGAGCGCGTATTGCGGTTTTTGATCGATCACTGCAACAAGCCGGAATGGACCTGCCGTTTTCGCTGGACCTCGCATTCCATCGCCTTCTGGGACAATCGCTGCACGCAGCACAAGGCGGTCTGGGACTACTGGCCCAACATACGCTCGGGCTATCGGGTACAGGTGGAAGGCACCGAGCCGCCGGCCGCGGGCTAGGCCAGGTCACGGCTGCAATGTCATTCAACCGCGCTTTGATTGCCGGCTGGCTGCTGTTTCTTGCCGCGCCAGCGCTCGCGCAGGCGCCCGCAGCACCGCCATTCCCCGGCAAGCAGTTGCATTTTGTCGTACCGTTTCCGCCGGGCGGTACGCTTGACGTCCTGGCGCGCACGGTCAGCAACGAGCTGGGCCCCGCACTCGGGCAGACCGTGGTGGTCGAGAATCGGCCCGGCGCTTCCGGCGTGCTCGGAGCGGAAATAGTGGCGCGTGCCCCGGCCGATGGCCACACGCTGGTGATCGTCTCCAATACGCTGGTGACATTGCCGGCGATGCGCAAAGACCTGCCTTTCGACATTTTCAAGGACTTTGCGCCCGTCATCGAGCTCGGCAGCACGCCGACCGTCGTCACCGTGCATCCTTCGTTCCCTGCGCGTAATCTCGAGCAGCTCATCGAGCTCGCCAAGAAGGCGAAAGGCGGGGTCAACTACAATTCGCCGGGGATTGCATCGCCGCCGCATCTTGCCGGCGAGCTGCTGGCGCGTGCGGCGCATATTCCGCTGGTGCACGTGTCGTATCGCGGCACGCAGCCCGCCGTCACCGACCTCGTCGCCGGCCATGTGCCGGTGATGATGGCTCCGCTCAACGCCGTGCTGCCGTTCATCAGGGACCAGCGGCTCTTTCCGATAGCGGTGACCGATGCCGGGCGTACCAGATACCTTCCTGATGTGCCGACATTGCGGGAAGCCGGTCTCACCAACATGCCGCCCGTGACATCGTGGTTTGCCGTGCTTACGACCAGCGGGACCTCGGCTGCGGTGGTATCTCGACTCAACGCCGAGATCGCGAGGGTTCTGCACGATCCGAAGGTGCAGGAGCGCCTCGAATCCCAGACCTTCGAGATCAAAGCCGGCTCACCCGAAGAGCTTGGCGCGCTGATGCGCAAGGATGCAGCGACTAATGCCATGATCGTCGCAGAAGCCAACATCAAGGCAGAATGAGCGCGGTGGCGCGGTGTCAGTGGCTGAAATGAAGACGCCATGAAGCCCAACGCATTCTTCCCGTCCCTCGACATTGGAACAGACCCGGGGAAGATCCGCGATTGGGCGCAGGCGGCGGAAGATCTCGGATACGCCTATATCGAAGTCCCCGATCACGTCTTCGGCGCCAAAGCCCGCGACGGCTGGACACCGCTTTACAATGAAAGAGATCCGTTCCACGAGAGTTTCGTCACCCTTGGCTTTCTGGCCGCGGTGACCAGGACCATCGGGCTCTCGACCGGCATTCTGATCGCGCCGCAACGCCAGACCGGAGTCATCGCAAAGCAGGCAGCGGAAGCGGACATCCTCAGCGGCGGCCGCCTGCGGCTCGGCATCGGCGTGGGATGGAACCAGGTCGAATACGAGGCGCTCGGTGCCGATTGGCGGACGCGCGGAGCGCGGCAAGGCGAGCAGGTGGAGGTGCTCCGTCGTCTCTGGTCGGAGGATCTCGTCAGCTTTGCCGGCCGGTTTCACGACCTCCGGGAGGTGAGCATCGTGCCGCTGCCGGTGCAGCGTCCGATCCCGATCTGGTTTGGAGGCTCATCGGATGCGGTCATCAGGCGCGCCGCCCGGCTCGGCGACGGCTGGATGCCGATCATGTCCCCCGATGCGCAGGCGCAGGAGAAGCTTGGATTGTTGCGCGAGCAGCTCGCCTCGTTCGGCCGCGACCCTGCCGAATTCGGCATCGAGGCCTGGCTGCGCATGCATAGCCCGGACCCGCAAGGCTGGGCGGCGGCGGCCGACGGCTGGCGGCGGCTCGGTGCTGACATGGTGATGCTCTATCCCATGTACCGCATCGCCAGCCTCGACGATCACATCGCGACGTTGCGACGGTTCAAGGAGGTCGCAATCGGATAAGCTCAGGATGTGCGTGAGGCGGCCGGCGGAGCGCAAGCCAGCATGTCTGACTGCCATGCTGAAGATCGGTCGCAGAGAGATACTTGGCGCGCCGCGCCGGGCCGATTGGAAAGCACCGGCGTCAGCCGTCCTGACGAAAACGCAAACCGAGGCTAGGCCGCAATTTCAAATTTATCGCGCTTCACCTTCGTAAGGTCTCGGCCCTCGATGCGTATCAAACGCGTCTCGCCTTCGCGCCGGGGCGAGTGCAGGTCGCCCTCGTTGTAGAGATGCGCCACCCCTGGTGTCAGATTGTAGGTGCGAACTTTCTCGACCTTGCCCGGCTGTCCGTTTGCGGGCTTCTGCAGCAGCTTCCAGTCGGTCATCTCGGTCACACCGGCCACTTGGCTATACACCGCCCAGCTCGGCCCATGGTCATGGGGCGGGGTATTTCTCGCGCCCCGATAGACATGGGCCAGAATGCAGAAGTGCAGGTCAGGATCCTCATACAGGATCTTGCGATCCGAGTCGGCATCGGGGCCGAGATAGTGGGCCACGAAATCCGGATCGGCGCTCGCCCTTGCGGTGTACTGACGTACCAGCTCCCTGCCAGCAGGTCCGGGATCTCTCAGCAGCGCCGCACGGCAGTCAGCTGCGAATTGGTCAAGCGTATAGGACATGGTCAAATCTCCTTAAAACCATGACGGGCGGTCTCGGTCGCTGAGCAGCCGCGACGGACGTCTTAACCGCCTTGATGCTTCGAGTGCACGGCTCGCATACATTACCGAGGGACCAGCACCCATGTAAATTGCCACAGCCACCGTCTCGATCCCTTGGTCCCGTGAAGCGCCCGGCTCCAGGGGCAGCGTTGCCCTGGAAGCCGATCCAATCATCGCCGAGTCCGGCTCACAGCTCGATCTCCGTCAGATCTTCTCCGACAATGATCCTCCCGGAAAAATCGCGGGCCACCTCCTCGGCGAGCTTGTCCAGCACACGGTCGCCCTTGCGCGGACGGTGATGGGTAAGAACGAGCGTCTTGGCCTTGGCGCGTGCAGCAATCTTGCCGACCGTATCCCCTCCCGCCATCGTGTGCTGCAGGAGCCGGCGGAAATGATCGTTGTCGATTTCCGTGCTCCCCATGTAGCAGCAATGCACCAGCACATCGGCGCCTTGCGCAAGGCGATCGATGCCGTCGCACGAGATCGTATCGCCGCTGATTGCGACGACCTTGCTCTCGGCCTCGAGCCGGTAGCCGTAGCACTGCCAGCGCTTCAAGAATGCCGGCGGCAAGCCGAGCCCGTCACCGTGGACCACGGTGTCGGCGCTGACCTTCCACCGGGCGGTCTCGACAACCAGGCCCGGCGCCACATCCTCGGCAACGACCGGCTTCCATCCGCCCAGCGCCGGCTCTCCGAGCGAGCGCCATTGCCAGTCTTTGTCGTACACCTGGGTCAGCAGAGCATCGACGATCCGCCGCGTCTCCGGCGGCCCGTAGATGCGCAACGGATCTTTTCGGCCGTACATCCATGTCGCGAGCGCAACGTCGTACAGATCGCCGATATGATCGAAATGATGATGGGTGATGAAAACAGGGTTCACAGCATCCAGCGGCACGCTCGCGCGCACCAGCTGGTTGACGACACCGCGTCCGGCATCGAACAGGACGTTCTCGCCTCCGAGGCGAATCAAGGTAGTTGAGGCATTGCGTTTGGGGTCCGGCCGCGGCCCGCCGGTTCCGAGAAGCACGATTTTCATCGGCCGCGCCGCTCTCCGGCGACTATTCGCTCAAGGTAAAGCCGCTTGCCCGGATGACTGCGCCCCAGCGCTCGTAATCGGCCTTGATCAGCTTGGAGAACTCTTGCGGAGTGCTCGTCGCCACCTCGATGTCCTGGTCCCGCAGCAGATCGCGAACGCCCGAATCCTCGAGCGCCTCGATCAGGAGGGCGTTGAGGCTGTTGACCGTGCCCGGCGTCGTCTTGCCGGGCGCTAGGAACCCGTACCACATTTCCGCGTCCTCGATGTCGCCGAGGCTCATCTTCAACTCGGCGAATGTCGGCACGTCCGGCATGGGCGCAGCGCGGGCCGCGCCGGTGACCGCGAGCAGCTTCACGCCGCGGCTCTTGTAGAAGGGCAGCATTGCAATCGTCGTGTTGATGGTCGATTGGACCTCGCCGGCGAGTACCGCCATCGCCGCGGGACCGGAGCCGCGGTAAGGCACGTGCACCAGATCGGTGCCGGTGGCGCGGTTGAACATCGCGCCCAGGAAATGAGCTGGCGTTCCCGCTCCGGGGGTAGAGTAGCTGACCTTGCCCGGATTGGCCCGCACGTAAGCGACGAGCTCCTGCACCGTATTTGCCGGCACCCCCGCATTGAGGGCGAGCGTGAACTTGAAATTGCCGAGGCGCGTGATGGGGGCCAGATCCCTCAGAGGGTCAAAGCCCGGGTTCTTGAACATGAAAGGGGTGAACGCCGTCGTCACAATCGGCGCGAATAACACGGTGCCGCCGTCGGGCTCGGCGCGCACCACGGCCTCAGCGGCAATGCGGCCGCCGCCGCCCGGCCGGTTCTCGACGATGACGGTTCTCCCGCTCACGATGCGCACGCGCTCGGCGACGAGACGGGCGATCGAATCGACGCCGCTGCCCGCCGCGAAGCCGACGATAAGCTTCAACTCGCTCGCGGCTGCTGGGGCTGCTGCACCCCCGAGTATCAAAAAGCCCGCAACAACCGACAAGAGGAGCGTCGAAACGACGGATTGAAGCCCAAGCGCAGCGAATGGTCGCACCTTCTCATCCCGCTTTACTCGTATTGCGCATTTATCTCGATTCGACCCTATATCACCGGCTTGCTTTTGAATACGGTCATCCGATGATGCACGACCTCTCGCGCCCATAGTCAGGAGTGCCAGGGATGCCGCTGCTCAAACCATATCCTCGCCAGCTGTTTGCTGCGATCGCTCTGATCGTCGCGACGATATTGGCGCTGGCACAAATCTCCGCGCCGGGCGCTGCATCCGATGAGATCAAAAGGCCGGCCATTCCCGAAGGCAAAGAGACCGACATCAAATTTTACGCCGCGAACGCCGGCGGCGTGGCGATGGGCAGAGCCGCCCTTGAACAGATGCCGAGAGCGGGCTTGGTCCTTTGGCTTGCCGGCAACCAGTTTTTCGCCATGGACGACGTGATCGGCGCGTTCCAGAGGCGACATCCGGCGACCAGCGTCGGCCTCATCACCCTGCCGCCGGGGCTGCTGCTGCAGGCCATCAAAACCGATGGGTGGCTGTACGACGGCAAGGAGCATCGGGGGCAGCCGGATGTCTATGCCTCGGTCAATCTGGGCCATCTCAAGCAGCTCAAGGCGGCAGGAATCATGGACCGGTACATGGTCTACATGCACAACGAGCTGCAGATCATGGTCGCGAAAGGCAATCCCAAGAAGATTGCCGGCGTGCAGGATCTGGCGCGCGCCGACGTGCGGACCTCCATGCCCAACCCGATCAACGAAGGCATCATGCAGTTCTACATCCGAAAGGTGCTGGAGCATCACGGCATCTGGCAGACGATCTCCGGCGGCAAGGAGTGTGTGCATTGCCAGACCACCGGCAACAACTGGTTCACGGCAGTTCATCACCGCGAGACGCCTGAGCGCATCGTGGCCGGTCAATCGGACGCAGGCATGGTATGGAAGACCGAGATCCTGGCCGCCATGCGGGGCGGAGCCCAGGTCGAGGGGATCGCGTTGCCGGACGAGGACAGCCTGCGCACGGAGGTGTCCTACGTGGTTGGCAAGCTCGGGCCTTCGAAGCACCCCGAAGCCTCGGTTGCGTTCTTGAGCTTCCTGCGTTCGCCCGAGTGCCAGAGCGCCTATGCAAAATTCGGCTTTGTCGAGGCGAGCGACGCCGAATTGCAGCTCAAGCCAATTCCTTGAGCCGTGCTAAAGATGAACAGCACCTCCTTCCCGCAAATGAGAATGACGGCTCGTCCATCGACTAGGTCTCCAACGCGAGCCACATGGTCGGCTTCGGTTCGGTGAGGGTTAAGAACCAACAAGCATCATCGTTGAGCCGCAACGACATGTCGGCTTTATTGAGCCATTCAACCTGATTTTGACGGAAGTGATACAGGTATCTTCCTTGCACCAAACACCATGACGCAAGGCAGCGGGCGTTTCGTAAAGTTCGGTGAGTATTGGTCTTACATATCGTTCATTGACACATCCATCAGTTTCAAACGAAATAATCCGCTCCAGGTGCTTCTCCTTGTGCCCCTTTATAACTGACCTACAGCCAGTTGCCACGCTTCTTGCCCAAGTAATAATGCCCATGCACGCTTTACGAAACTCTCCATAAGCGACCTTCTCACACCATAAAGAGGACCTTGGGCACTTGAGGTCACATTAGCCGACCTCAGGGATGTTCTAGTCGAGCAACCGACTTGGTTCGAGCTTAGACTGCCACCATTTTAAAAGTGAACACCAAGTACGTTGCGCCTGTTTTCGCGTTGCCCGCCTTTCCGCCCGCGACAAGAGCGAGCTCATCCACGCTCAGTTCGCGGCTCGGCTCGCGCACTTCTTGCTTGCTCGTTGCGGCGGGTTTGATTGTGGCGGTCATCGCACGGGCTCTATTTGGCTTTGTGAAGGCGCGGTGACTGTAGGCGCGCACGGCCCGCGCCGCTGTGATGGCCATCACGATTAGGGCGATTGTCGCAATGGCCCCTAGGTGCGATTATTTACAAAGAAACCATGCCCCTATCGCAGCAGTTCGGGCGACAGTTGCGCCGCCTTCCCGTCAATGTTTCGTGCCTTCCTCCTCCCCATCAAGCGCAGCCTCCAAAAACTCGTATATGCGGATATCCTCCGACGTTGCTTCTCGGAAGGTGAGATTAGGAACCCTCATGTTCTTCACCGTCTTTTCGGCGGCTTCCCAAGATGGAGCGGAAATCACCGAAATGAGTTCGTCGTCTTCAAGAACTGCGTATTGCTTCATTGCCATCACTCACCCTTTCAACGCCCGATACACCGTCGCCACCCCCACATCGTAGTCATTGCTCCCGTCAACTTACCTCCAAAAGTCCTTGAACCTGTCCGCCGCCATCTCAGTGTAAATCGTGGTGTTGGAGATATTCCGATGCCCCATCCAGTGCTGTAATGCTCTGGTGTCGTGACGTCGTGACCGTCATTCGCCAGTTTGTATCCGCAGGCATGGCGCAGCATGTGGGGATGGATGGGGAATGCCAGTCCTGCCTTTGCGCCAAGCCTGGATACGAGTTTATTGAAGCCTATGGGGGTGATGGCTCTCCCCGCTCGCTAACGAACACATGCCCACTTGTGGGGTTTTCACGGCGTAGCCTACGCAATGCCCGTATCTCATCCCCTCGCAACGGATGGACGCTGGGACTGCCGTTCTTGGCTCGGCGCACGTGCAGCCGCCCGCCGTCAAGCTCGACCTGGTGCCATTCCAGCCCACAGACTTCGGAAGCTCGCAGCCCCTGGCGGTAGGCAACCAGAACCATGGTGGCGTCCCTATGCCCATGACGGGAATGCTTGCGGGCGGTTGCCATCAACGCTTCCACCTCGGCAGGCAGGAGATACTTTCGGGGGGCAACTGTATAGTTTACAGGCATTGGGGCTTCCTGCTGTGGCTATTTTCCTTACAGTGGGAAGGGGGAGGTTTGTCGCAGGGTGCCTTCTGTGAGGGGCATCACACTCGCTGGTCAGTCGAGAGCGTTAGATTGCCATCCGCGTGTCACACATCGGAGAAAGACCTATGACCAAGACAAGCGACCACTCGCAGGACCGTGCCACAGCCAGCCGCGATCTCCACAAGGAAAAGGACACCGAGTTAAGCGACAAGGAGCTCAGAAACGTCACTGGTGGGGGATCGCTTTCAAGCGCCATTGGCTCGGTCATTAAGTCAATTGGGCAGAGTCTCTCAACTGCGGCGCGCTCGTAACGCTTGCTTGAAAACTGGAGGATGCAATGCGCGAGAAGACACCGACGAAACCCGCAGATGCCCAAGTCAAGAGCCACAAGGAAAAGGGGACTGAGTTGACCGAACAGGAACTCGGGAAGGTTGCGGGTGGAGCGATCTATACTCATTTTGATGACATCAAAGGTGAGGGCACGACCCAAGGCTTTTCAAACTGGATTACGTGACGGCATCATAGTGCAGAAATGAGCTATGCCGTAGGATTTGCCATCCAACACCTTTATGCGCCATTCTGACAAAACCTCGGACGGCGCTTGTGCTGGAACATCTCCCTGCCTGCCCGAGCAATCCGCCGCAGCCGTCGTCACCAGCACCGCCGCTGGTAGGTTGCTCCCCAATCCCCCCGAGTGCCTATGCGACCATTCGAGTAGTAGAGGTGTTTGTATCGTTTGCCGTCCTGACCGATGATGTAAAAATTCCATTTTGGTTGCTGGGCGGGCGACGCAAGAACTCAATGCGTTGTGGGGTGGGCGATTCCCAACGTGGGTTGAATACAAGGCAGCGAAACGAGAGGGTCGTATCAAGACCAATAAGACCATTGCACAGCGGGTGCTCAACGCAGGCGGAGTTCCGAGTTACTACAGAATTATGTTCGGCATTATAGTTCCATGGGCCATGTTTCTGGTGCCGATTGCAGGCGTGATTAGCTACTTTCTCGGGTACTGCAATGGCTGGATAGCGATTGCCTCACTTGCGTGTGGCGTTTTCTGTTACAAACTCATATTCGTTGGCGCATGTTATGGGATACAAGACGGAGTGGAAGCTGATGAAGCGCTCTATACAGCGCTTTTATCCAACGGGGCATTTCTGTTCAGCCCACCCATATCCTACACGGAGAGAAGCTAGGTCACCAACTCCCATCCTGAATGCGCAACACCGCAGCCGAAGCAGGATTTTTAATTTTCACCCAACACTTGGAACGACCACTTCGATACGGAAGGTCAAGTCTCTTCGAAACAATCCCTTCCAATCCCATCTTGCAAGCGTGCTGAAAATCGTCCCGCCGTCCCCCTCGATGTGCTCCGAGAACCGCATCCCCTGTGTCCGCGCAAGAACTTTTGCTAATTTTTCTTTGCGCTGTTCAAGAGGATGCTGGCGGTAATCCTCGCTATTCAGTTCCAGCAGGTCGAACGCATAGAGGAATACCCGGTCATCGCACGCACCGGAATAAAATGTCTGTTTTTATCGCCATCTGTGAAGCCGTTCACAGGGCGGCGATGCAGTTTTGTGGCAGGCTACAGCGCGAGGGCGACCACACTCGGAATGGAGGCAGTGATGAACATGAACAAGGTGGATGACCCTTCTAACACTCGGACGCTTTACGTCCTAATAGTCGGTGTTTTTGGTGCGGTGTTAACAAGTGCAGTCCTTTTCACCTACTACTTTGCTTCATTTTCCGCATAGCTGAAACTGAGCGGGGTTTTCACCGCAGGCATAGCCCTTTGTTCGGTTAAGGGCGGCTGGCGACTGCTTATACTCCTGGACATTCAAGCAGTCGCCCTTTTATGCCTGCCCTATAAGCCTTTACCGCAATTATGACCGAGTTCGTGCCGCCGCGCACGCGCGGCCGCTGGCTTGCATTCATGTCGTTTGTCGTGGTGTTCGGGCTGCCGGCAACAGCGCTGCTCGGCTATCTCATCATCCCGAATTACGGTTGGCGGCCCATGTTCGTGATCTGCGGGCTCGGCTCGCTGGTCGTATGGTATCTGTGCAAGTCCCTGCCGGAATCGCCGCGGTGGTTGGAGACGCAGGGCCGCGCCGCCGAGGCCGAGGCACTGATGCTGTCGATCGAGAAGAAGGCTGCGCGCGCGGGTCCGCTGCCGCCGCCCAAGCCGGCAGCCCCGATTCCTCCATTCAGCCTGCGGTCGCTGTTGAGCCCATCCTTGCTGCCAAGCATGGTCGTAGGGTCGGTGGCGTTGATCATGATCAGCACGCTGATATTCGGGTTCGTCCAGTGGCTGCCGACGTTCTTCGTGCAGGAAGGGCTGAGCATCACCAGGTCCTTCGGCTACACTCTCGTGATCATCACCGGCTCGCCGATCGGCTGCGCCATCGGCGCGTTCAGCTGCGACCATTTCGGTCGCAAGCCGTCTCTCATCGTCGCAGCCCTCGCCACGATCGCCCTGGGCGCGATCTACCCCTTCATGCACGACGCGAGCGCCCTGCTCACGGTCGGCTTCCTGCTCATCGTCGCGATTTACGTTCAGGTCGCAATACTGTTCGGAGTACACGCCGGAGCTGTTTCCGACCGAGGTGCGGCTTCGCGCCAACGGCATCTGCAACACCATCGGACGGGCAGCGACCATCGTATCGCCGTTCATCGTGCTCGCGCTGTTTCGCAACTACGGGGTCGCGGGCGTGCTGGGGCTGATGATTGCGCTCCTTCTGATCCACATCGCCGTGATCGCGGGGTGGGGCATCGAGCCTGCCAATCGCGGTCTGGAGGATCTCGAGACGGCTACGGCTTAGCCGTCGCGCTGTCAGTTCACGGCGTCTGCCTGCGCGCGGATTGTTATTCCCGGCACGCGTGCACCTACTGGAACGTGCAGGCCGGCCCATGCGCCCGCCACAATTCCGGCGACGGCGATAAACGAAGGCAGCGCCAAGGTGGAGAGCCCTGCCAGGCCCTGCCCGATCGTGCAGCCATAGGCCATCGCGCCGCCGCTTCCCATCAGCGCCGCGCCGGCGATGGAGCGCAGCATATGGCGAGCCGAGGTGAAACCTTCGAGCTGAAGCCGGCGTGTCAGAAGCGATGCGAAAAAACTGCCAGCCAGCGTGCCGCCCGCGAGCGCGACGCCGAAGCTCAGCGTCAGGCCGGTCGACAGCATCATGTATTGCAGCGTGTCAGCGAGAGGCGCGACGAAGGTCAGCGATGCGACCGGTGCCGGGTTGAAGTCGTCCGCGCCGAGGTAGCCGGTCGCGAACCAGCCCGCGCTTATCAGCAAGCCGATCGCGATGCCCGCCGCGAGCTGTCCGGGCGAGCGCCGGAAGCGCGCATGCGTCAGCGCAAACACGAGCAGTGTGCCGCTCACCGCGATCACGGCGAGCCTCTCGGCCCAGCCGCCGTCCAGCCCTGCGCTCGACAACAGGGCGGATACTGAGACTGCCGGGGGCGTCAGTATCGACCAATTCAGAAATGCCAGCCGGGCGGGGGCGATCAGACCTTTCAGCGTTATCTCGGCGGTGACCGCAATGGTCATCACCACCAGGAGCGAGCGCAGATTGCCGCGACCGAGCAGCACTACCGCGCGCGAGGCGCAGCCGTTGGCGAGCACCATGCCGTACCCGAACAGCAGCCCGCCGAGGAGAATCAAGGCCGGCGAGAACGACGGCTGCAGATAGAGCGACTTGCCGAGCTCCACGAAGCCGCCGGCCGCCAACGCCTGCGTTGCAGCGACCGCCACCGCGACCGCCAGGGCAAAGGTTCGGATCATGCGGCCGTCGCGCTCGATCCACCAGCCTCGCAAGCCGCTCAGCAGACAGAACCCGCTCAACAGGCTGACCGCGCCGAACGCCAAGCCGATCAAACCACCGGCGTAAAGAACGATTGCTGAAAGCTCGTTCACGCTGACACCTTCAGATCATGGAGCAGCAGTCCGTGCGTCAAACGGGTAAATTGATGCGGTAATGGTTTCGACGCAACGACCGCGTGGCTCGCAGTCGAAATTAAGAAGCTATTTCTATGGTCACAGCAGCCGACAGTGCGAACCTGCTACTGCCAACGTCGGAAGCAGAACAGCTTTTCCCGGCGGATCGGCAGCATGTCTACTCCTCCCACCCCAAGGCCGGCTGCATCTTCCCGGTGGCGCCCATCGGCAACTCCGTCTCGGCGTGAAAGAGCCGGCCGATCGATGCAAGCAGGGCATCCTCGCCGGCGCGGCCGATGAGCGTGACGCCGAACGGAATGCCGTCGGGCAGGATCGCCGCGGGCACCGACAGCGCGCAGAGATCAAGCAGGTTGACGAAATTGGCATAGGTGCCGAGCCGGCTGTTGAGCGCGATCGGATCCGCGAGCATCTCGTCGACGCGATAGGCATGCGGGATGGTAGGAAGCGCGAGCGCATCGATGGACGCGAACGCACGTGCGCAGGCGCGGCGTAGCTCCTGCAACTGATAGAATGCCTCAAACGTATCGACCGCGCTGTAGCGCTCGCCGCCCTGGATGATCTGCCGGGTCACCGGGTGCATGGATTGCGGCGCGGTCTTTATCACGGAGCGCGCGGCGATATAGCGCTCGGCCACCCAGGGACCTTCGTAGAGGAGCCGCGCGGTCCGATAGAACGGCTCCATGTCGACGTCGATCATCTGCGCACCCAGCGCGCCGAGCACCAGCAGCGCGGCATCGTAGGCCGCAGCGCAATGCGCGTCGCCGAAGAACTCGCGTTGACGCGCCGAGGGAACGCCGAGCCGCACGCCGTCCGGCATGGGGCCGGGCATGCCGAGGGCGCGTGTCTGCGAGTAGGGATCGGCATCGTCGGGCCCGGCCAATATGCTGAGCGCGGTGAAGGCATCCTCGACGGTGAGCGCAAGGATCGAGACGCAATCGAGCGTGCGGCAGGCGGGCACGACGCCTGCATTCGAGACCAGACCGAGGCTCGGCTTGAGACCGACGATGTTGTTGAGGCCGGCCGGCACGCGCCCGGAGCCGGCGGTGTCGGTGCCCAGCGCCAGCGGCACCAGTCCGGCCGCGACCGCAACCGCCGAGCCGCTGCTCGATCCGCCAGGAATGACTGCCGCGTTGAACGGGTTGCGCGGGATGCCGTAAGGCGAACGCACGCCGGCAAGGCCGGTGGCAAATTGATCGAGATTGGTCTTGCCGATGATGATCGCGCCCGCATCCTGCAGGCGTGTGACGCAGGTGGCATCCTTGTCCGGCGCATAAGCAAAGGCCGGACACGCCGCCGTGGTAGTGAGACCCGCCACATCGATATTGTCCTTTACCGCCACGGGGATGCCGTACAGCGGGCGGTCAGGGTTGCGCTTCGCGGCAAGCGCACGCGCCTGCGCGAGCGCCTCCGCCTCATCACGCAGCGAGATGAAAACAGCAGGATCGCCATGGGCGCGGATGCGCCCGTAGCACGCGGCGACGGTCTCCGCGGGAGTTGCGGCACCGCTGCGGTGCGCCTCCACGATTGCCGCAATCGTGCTGCTCACGCGGTCACACCAGGCTCTGGTGGCGCTCGATGCAGGTGCACTCAACCAGGTCGGGATCGTGCATCTGATCTCATCCGAACTCCGGCCCGACGACGGCGAAAGTGCGTTGCGGATCGTCGAAGCGCCTTGCGTGCCCATGCGCCATGCGTGTGAACGGGCGCGCCGGCGCAAAGCCGCGCGCAGTCAGGAAGGCGAGCACTGCTGACTTCGCGTCCGCCAGATCGATGAACAGCGGCGCCTCGATGCGCGCGAGCGCATGCGCCAGCAGCGCGCAGGCAATCGCGTCGCTCTGCGCAACGAGCGGTCCGATGTGCGGTATCATGCGTCCGTCGCGGCCCAGGCTGAAGCCGACGATGCGATCCCCGGAGAGCGCGATCAGCTCGGCGTCCCTGAGGCGGCCGCGCAGGCCTGCGAGCACCGCATTGCGCGCCGCGCCGAAGGCGGCGGCATCGAACGCACACAGCGCCGGCCAGTCATCGTCGGTGATCGGCCGGATGGCGACCCCTGCGGGAGCAGCGAGGGGATCGCGAGCGGATTTCGCTCCCATCTGCTCCCGGCGCAGGCGATGAAAGCCCCACCAGTCCTGATAGCCGATAGCGCGGTAGACCGGCTGCCCATCCGGCGTTGCGTCGAGAACCGGCACGCGCCCCGCTGCTGCGAGATCCTCGGTCGCGCAGCGCATCAATTGCGTGGCCAGTCCGCGGCGGCGATAGGGTCCTGCGACCAGCACCATGCTGACCCAGGCGAAGCGCTCGCCATAGGGCAGCGTCGCCGTAGTTGCGACGATGCGGCCGCTCGCGGTGTGGGCCGCATAGATACGGCCAAGCTCCAGGAAGAGGCGCCAGTCCTTCGCGTTCTGATTCCACCGTGCCTCGGTCACCAGCGCTTCGAGGTCATCGAGCTCCGGCGCCGAGAGCGAAGACTTGACCGCGATGTCGGGCTCAGAAATTTCCATCGCGAATGTCGTAATGGGTGTCCTTACCCAGGCTCGGCATGCCGCGCGTCACCCAGTCGGCCGTCCAGTCGATCAGCTTTGCGAGCGGCACCTCGGGATAGCCGAACAGCCGCACCGCCTCCGCCGTGTTGACGAGCCAGGTCTCGAGCGCCTCCGTCCCGACGAAAACCGGGACCTTTCCAAGACGCTCGCCGAGCTCCCGCGCCAACCAGCGCACGCTGATGGTCTCCGGCCCGCTCACGTTGAGCGGCGATATCGGCACCGTGCAATGGCCCAATGCGCGCAGCACCATGGCATTGGCATCGCCTTGCCAGATCACGTTGACATGTCCGGTCGCAAGGTCGATCGGATCCCCTGCCAGCACGCGTGTCGCGATATCGTGCAGCACGCCGTAGCGCATGTCGATTGCATAGTTGAGACGGATGATGCGTCCGGCCGTCCCGTGCAGACGCGAAAAATACTGAAACATGCCCTCGCGGGCGACGCAGGAATTCGCATACGTACCGGGCGGTGGAGCGGCGGGGGTTCTCTCGGTGGCGCCGCCGTGCAGCACGTTGACATAGGGGTACACGCAGCCGGTGGAGTAGGCGACGATGCGCGAGCCCGCAAAAGCCTCCGCGATCAGCGCCGGCACATGGGCATTCATCGCCCAGGTCAACTCCTCCCGTCCGGCGGAGCCGAACTTGCGTCCCGCCATGAACATGACGTTCGCAAGCTTCGGCAATGCCTCGACCTGCTTGCGGTCAAGCAGGTCCGCAGCGATGCATTCGATCCCCCACGAGACGAGACGCTCGCGCATTCCCTTCTCGCTGAAGCGCGCGACGGCGACGATGCGCTTGTCCGGCGCTGCGCGCTTGGCCAGGCGTGCCAGGCTCGGACCTATTTTGCCGCCGGCGCCCAGGATGATCAGATCGCCGCCGATCTTTCCAAATTCCTCCGCCACGCCGGGGGAGGGCGCCGTCATCACCTCCTCGAGATGCTCCACGTCCCGGAATCGTTCGGGCAGGGCTGCTCGTCGTTGCGTCATGACGTAATCACGGCCGGAGCAGGCATATGTGGGGGCCGCTTTCGGACTCGCTCCCACATGCGTTCGAGCTCGCGGAATGCCTCGACCTCACCCGGCCGACTGGCGGCGTAGCACCGATACCTCGGCGTCCGTCGTGTGCCCGCCGTCCTCAGCCTTCCGGTAGTCGTAGCCCGCCATGAAATCCTCGACCAGGCGATTGAGCTCGGCCCAGTCGGTCTCGCGATAGGAGTGGTTGCGGATGATGAACGGCGCGCCGGCATAGAACTTCTCGTATTGCAGATGCCGGCCTGCGAATTCCGAGCCGACCATGTCCCAGGCGAGCTTGAACAGTTTCATGCGCGTGAGCGCATCGGCTTGCGGGGTCTGCCAATAGGTAGCGAACTCGTTCGCGAGCTTTGGGTCGTCCATGATCGAGACGCCCGCCGGCATCTGAAACACGCCGCCGCCGCACAGCTCGCGCAGCTCATCGATGAACTTGCTGTAGTTCTGGGTGCACCAGTCCAGGCCCGCATACATGATGCGGCGGTTGAAGCATGCATAGCCGGGCGGCCACTCCTCGTAGGCATTGATCTGGCCGTGCACGAGGCCGGCGATGGTGCTCTCGACCGCGCTCATCTTGCCCAGCGTTTCGCGCACGGCCGGCACCTGGTCGGCGCCGGTCGCGTTGGCGACCTTGCTGCACAGTCCCAGGAGGAGACGCATCTTCGACCAGTAGCGCACGTTGGACTGATGGTTGCCGAAGCAATGGCTGGGCGTCTTGATGTAGATGTCGCGCGAAAGCAGCGCGTCGTCGTGAACGAATACGTTCTCCCACGGCACCTTGATGTTGTCGCACAGCAGCATGCTGTCGCTCTCGTCGTAACGCCAAGCCAGCGGCGAATCGAACTGCGAAGTGATGCCGACGGTCGCGGGCTTGCGCGACCACAGCGTAAGCCCCGGCGCGTTGCACGCCAACGAGCAGGTGATCGCCTGTTTCCTCTGGTCCGCCGCGAGCGGGATCACGTTGCCGATCCAGATCTCGTTGGCATAAAGCGCGCCGGTTGCGAGCATCTTCATGCCGGCGATGACCACGCCGTCATCGTCCTCGCGCACGACCTGCAGCGTCGGCAACGGGATGTTCTGACGCTGGTAGAACTCGGGGTTGCGCGCGGCCTGCGGCGGGACCACCGCATACACCACATAATCGTCGTTGTCCCGGATGCGGCGGTAATAACCCAGCAGGTTGTCCGCATGCGCGTGCGGAGCCGGCAGCTCGTCGGGCTTCATCGCCATGCCGGCGACGAAAGATGCCACATGGTCGGGGGAGCGGCCGAACATGCCCAAGGTGAGATCGGCGATCTTGCGATGGCCGATCATCCGGCGCTGCAGGTCGTCGCGGCTGCGCGCACGCAGGAAATAGATGGAGTGGCGCGAGCCGTCCTCCTCGTATGTCATGGTGTCGCGGTTGGCGGGATCGGCCTTCATGTCATAGATCGCGGCAACCGTGCGAGCTGCCTCGCGGAACGCGGGATGCTGCGTCACGTCATCGATTCTTTCGCTGCCGACATAGACCACGCGCCCGTCGCGCAGCGTCTCCAGATGCTCCTTGCCCGATCGCAGCATTGGCAATTCCTCGCGCCTCTCGCCCCTGGTCTCACTCTAGCGCGCGACCGCTGCCGATGTCATTCCGGGCGCGGCATCCCCGGCACGCAAAGAGCGAGCCGCCCTCCTCCGTTACATCGGGTCAGGCATGCAGCGCGTTGCGTTGAGAGCCGTTCGTCTCCACATGGTGCGGCATGGCACTCGTTTCCGGTGAGACGGGGTGCCGAGGAAGATGTCATGTCCATCCGGCCCATCAAACGTGTCGTCCAGTCCACGCCCGCGATCGAAGGCGCCGGGGTGAAGCTGCGCCGGGCATTCGGGTTCGGCGAAACCGGCGAGCTCGATCCCTTCCTGCTGCTCGATGATTTTCGCAACGACCGTCCCGAGGACTACCGCGCCGGCTTTCCCTGGCATCCCCATCGCGGCATCGAGACGATCACCTATGTGCTCGCCGGCACGGTGGAGCACGGGGACAGCCTGGGCAATCGCGGCAAGCTCGGAGCAGGCGACGTCCAGTGGATGACCGCGGGCAGCGGGATCCTGCATCAGGAAATGCCGCAAGGCGACCCGCAAGGGCGCATGCACGGGTTTCAGCTGTGGGCGAACCTGCCGTCCTCGCTGAAGATGACGGCCCCGCGCTACCAGGACATCAAGGCGCCGGAGATCGCCGAGATCGTCGATGACGACGGCACTCGCGTGCGGGTCATCTGCGGCGAGCTCTGGGGCAAGCGCGGCCCGGTCCAGGGGGTCGCTGCTGATCCGCGTTATCTCGATGTCCATGTGCCGCCCCGGCGGCGCAAGACCCTGCCGGTCGAGACCGAGCGACATGCCTTCGCCTATGTGTTCGAGGGCTCCGGCAGCTTCCGTTCCGCCTCCGATCCGTTCGGCGTGCTTACCGAAAAGGAGGGCAACGGCGCCGAATCCGTGGTCCGCGAGCGTACGGGCAATCGCTCCCTCGTGCTCTTCGACAGCGGCGACGAGGTGACGGTCACGGCGGGCGAGGAGGGCATCCGGTTCCTGCTGGTCTCCGGCAAGCCCATCAAGGAGCCCGTGGCCTGGTATGGCCCCATCGTGATGAACACGCAGGCGGAGCTCCAGCAGGCCGTTGCCGAGCTGCGCAACGGAAGCTTCATCAAGCAGTAGCCCGGATGGCCGGCTCGCCGCTGGAAAAGCGCGCATGCACGCTGAGCGCGCGCGTCGCGATCTCCGGCGCCGCAACCTGATCTGGGCTGAATGCTCGACGACGATGAGCGTAAGCAACTTCCGTCCTGCTCATTCACTGTCTTCTGCAAATGATCTAGGCTCTCGCCGCGGTGCTGCCCGCAACCGGGAGGAAACGCCATGGACCTGATTGCCGATCGCGGCCGGCGCGTTGCCATCGAGGAGCTCAACACCAGCCGATTGCTTGCGCATGCGAGGAAACAGGCGCAGCAGCGCCAGCTCGACGATGTTCTGATCGTCGACGTCGATGCGCACCATTACGAGAACGAATGCGTGGACGAGTTTCTTCCGTTCATGGAGAGCGATGTTCTGCGCCAGCTCACCATGTCGGGCCGCAGCAAGGGCCGTGGCAGCGCTATTCCGAGCCCGGCGACAGGCTACCAGGACATGGGCGGCCGCATCACTCGCTATCCTCTGCGCGCATCTGAGAAGACCGGGCGCAAGCAGCTGCGCGACGTGGAGCTGGGCCAGCGCTGGATGGACGCCATGAGCGTCGATTACTCATGTCTGTTTCCCACCTTGATGCTCGCTATCGGCCTGCATCCGGATGCGCAAATGGAGGTCGAGCTGTGCTGGGCCTACAATCGCTGGCTCACGGAGAAGGCGCTGCCGGAGGCGGGCGGGCGCCTCTACTCGATGCTTACCCTGCCGCTCTCCGATCCCGACGCCTGCATGCGACAGATCGAGACCTTCGGCGGGCGCAAAGGCGTGGCCGGGTTCATGATCACCTGCGTGCGCTCCCTGCCGATCCACCACAATGCGCACATGAAGATATTCCGGGCACTGGAAGAGCGCGAGCTCGCGCTGTCGTTCCATTCCGCCATCAACCCGGCCGAGCCGGTGTTCAAGAGCCTGAACCGTTTTGCCTCGGTGCACGGGCTGGGCTTTCCCTTCTACAACATCCTGCATGCGACCAACTGGGTCACCAATGGACTGGGCGAGCGCTTTCCAAGGCTTCCGGTGATCTGGATCGAAGGAGGCCTCGCCTGGATTCCGTTCCTGATGCAGCGCCTCGATCATGAATTCATGCTGCGCAGCTCCGAGTATCCGCTTCTGAGGAAAAAGCCGAGCGAGTACATGCGCGACATGTACTATGCGTCCCAGCCCATGGAGGCCGAGAACATGCGCGCCTTGGAGTGCACGCTGGAGATGATCAACGCCGAGACGCAGCTGCTCTACGCTTCCGACTATCCACACTGGGACTTCGATCTGCCGTGCCGGATCTGGGATCTGCCCTTCCTCTCCGAAAAGGCCAAGCACAACATCCTCGGCGGGACCGCCGCGCGACTGTTCAAGCTGCCGCCGCGCAGCAAAGAGCAGAGGAGGAACCTGCAGCGGTTCGGCAATCTTGCGGCGTGATCAGCTGCAGATCAGCTCGAGCGCTCGTCGCCATGACGGAGAATAAGGCCGAAGTAAAATCGGCAGTGCCTACGCCAAACGCGACACTTAAGTTGGTGACGCTCAGCGCAGTCTCAGCCCTTGTCTACATCGGGCTGGCGATCCTGGGATGGGGCGGGTTTGCCGCGTTCTTCTCGCATGCTCCTCTGATCGCGGTCACGATCCTGGGATGCGTGATGTTCGCGCTCGCACCCTTCAGCGGTGGGAATCTGAGCGCCGGCGAGCGAGAGGATCGCTCGAACCGTTGGGTGCTGCCTGTTTTCGGCTTGGTCGGGGTGCTCAGCGCATGGCTGCCGGCCTACACGGACCGGCACGAATTGTGGACAGTGGACGGAGAGCCAATGCGCTGGATCGGCGTTGTCCTGTTCGCTGCGGGTGGTGCGCTGCGGATGTGGCCGGTGTTCGTGCTCGGACATCGCTTCAGCGGGCTCGTGGCGATCCAGCCGGGGCACGAGCTTGTCACTACCGGCATCTACGGCGTCATCCGGCACCCCAGCTATCTCGGATTGCTCATCGGCTCGCTCGGCTGGGCGCTCGCGTTTCGTTCCCTCGCAGGCGTTCTGCTGACTGCCGGCCTTCTCGGTCCACTGCTCGCGCGCATGCGCGCCGAGGAGAACCTTCTGCACTCGCACTTCGGCAGGCAGTACGATGTCTATTGCGCCCGCACCCCGTCGCGGTTGATTCCGGGGGTTTATTGAAGGCCGCCGCTCCCCCAAATGTTGGCGATACTGCCCTCTTGTTGTTCACACTCGACGTTCAGGATCCGTATAGGGCTCAGCTCTTCCGGTGCACCGTGCTAAACCGTGCTATAATAAACGATGGCTCGGTTGGCTGTATTGCTCCTCGCCTCTGCCCTCCTGGCATCATGCTCCACGGCGGCGAACATGGGTGACTACATACCGCATTGGGCCGGCGGCCTGCCCAAAGACGCACCCCCCCGGCCGGGTACCCCGGAGTATGAGGCTTTTCGGCAGAAACAAGATGCGGAAGCTGCTCGCGACAAGAGCAACGATGCGCCGAAACCAAAGCCGGATGCGCCCTCGGCAAAATAGATGGGCGGAGTGTGTATCTGCCGGGGGCAGGCTCGGCCGGTTTTGTCACACACGCGGACTTTTCTTTCATTTTCCTGGACTTTCCGGCAGCACCACTCGGCCGCGACATTCATTCGCCGCAATGCCATAGTCGAGAATGGTCCCGGAAACTCATGCGTATCTCGGCAGGGGCTCAATTCATTCGTGTGACTGAATTACAAGGGTAATTGGAGGAAGGCGTGCGACGGCTGACGGTAATGGCTCTTGCCCTTGTGCTGCCTGGATGCGGACTCGGCAGCATTCAGGACGCCCGCAACGATTATGTAAAATCGACGGAAAAATACGATCAATGCCTGGCTGCCAATCGCAGCGCTGCAGACCGGTGCGAGCCGCTTCGGCAGGCGATGGAGGCCGATGGGCGCAAATACAATGATGTCTCGCCGAACGTGCTCGATATATTGAAACGTAACGACGAGGGAAAATCTGCGGGCCAATACAATGAATGTCTGGCCGTCAATCGCAGCACTCCGGAAAAATGCGAGCCGCAGCGCGTCGCAATGGAGAATGAGCGGCAGAAGCCGAGCGATTGGGGCCACCTCTTCCGGCCGGGGACACCGCCGCCGGACTACGCCAACGCGCAGTACTGACATCGCGCTGTTTGCGCCGTGTCGCCGGTCACACGGCAGCTGTACCGGATGTAGGACATACCGGCTTCGGTTGGCACGATCCGAGCGTGCCGAGCCGTCAGGCGCTCATTGGCACGCCTCCATTGCCGTTGATCTGACGGGCCCACCAAGTAGCAAATCCGAGTGCGGTCAAGTCGCGTCCGGGGGTACTCTTGGAGCCGCGGCGCCGGAAGAGCAATATATCGATAGAGGTGCACGAAATGCCGTCCATTGCCAGAAGCATCCATTTCATGATTTTTGCTTTTATCGCGTTGGGGGTGCAGGACAAGGATGCCACGGCCGGTCCGGCCGACGGCGAAGGCTCGGCTGCCGGGCAATCTTTCATCTGGACGGTGCCCGAAGTCGGTGCACTGCCGCAGGACCAGCATGGTGAGCTGGTTAGGCGTGGGCGCGATCTGATTACCGCCACCTATGCCCATATCGGCCCGGAAGTCCCGGATGCCGCCGACCGCTATGCCGGCAACAATCTCGCCTGCGGTAATTGCCACCTGGAAGCCGGAACCAAGACGTTTGGAATTCCGCTGTTCGGGCTTTACGAAGAGTATCCGCGCTACAACGCCCGCTCCGGTGCGGGGATCACGCTCGAGGAGCGCGTGAATGGCTGCATGGAGCGCAGCATGAACGGTCGCGCCATGCCGGCGGGAGCCGGCCCGATGCAGGCCATGCTCTCCTATATCAAGTTCCTCTCGACGGGCGTGCCCGCCGGGCAACAGCTGCCCGGCTTGGGCGTCGGCAAGATGCCGGAGCTCGCCCGCGCCGCCGACCCTGAGGGAGGACGTGCGATCTACGCGCGTACCTGTGCGCTCTGTCACGGGACGGACGGCTTGGGAGTGCGCCGGAGCCTGCCGTCGGTCGACCTCGGCTACATGATGCCGCCGCTCTGGGGGCCGGACAGCTTCAATGACGGGGCGGGAATGGACCGACTGATCACAGCGGCGAACTTCATCCACTTCAACATGCCGCATGGCGCGGATTATCTGAACCCGCAGCTTTCACCGGAAGAGGCGTGGGATGTTGCGGCCTATGTCCTCTCGCAGCCGCGCCCGCATAAGCCGGGACTCGACAAGGACTATCCCGATCTTCTGCAAAAGCCGGTTGATACGCCTTACGGGCCCTATGCCGACGATTTCAGCGAGCAGCAGCACAAATACGGCCCCTTCGCGCCGATCCGCGAGGCAATCGAGCGTCTCAAAGGGAAGGCGCCAGACGAAAAGCGCTGAAGCGAGCCGCAGGGGACTATCTGCTCAGCCCATTTTCCTCCAGATCGTCCAGGTAATCCTCCCAGATCTGCACATGCTTGCTGCCCAGCGTGTGGAGATAGTCCCAGCTGTAGATGCCGGTCGCATGCATATCATCGAACACGAGTCGCACGGCGTAATTGCCGATGGGATGCAGCTCCAGGATCGCAACATCCTTCTTGCCGGCTACGATCTTGCGCTCAGTCGGTGAATGCCCCTGCACCTCGGCGCTCGGGCTCCGCACCCTTAGGTACTCGGCGCTCAGATCGAACGCTTCGCCGCTGTCGAAGACGACGCTCAAGATCTTGCGGTCCTTATGCAACCGCAACTCCGTTGGCCAGGGTTTGGAGGCGCCGTCGCTCATGCTGGTTCCCTGCGCGCCATCATTACCTTCGGCCGACAGACTCTACCAGCGCGTGGCGCGCGGGCTTTTCCCATGACCGCCCAGAGGAACGGCTGGGCCCGGATACGGCCACGGCAAGGGCCGGCTTTCAAGCTCCCTGATCTTCTGCTTACATGCCGATCGGAGCGGGAGCGATTTTTCCTCGGATCGTCGTCCCGCTCTATCTCTTTGGTTGAGCGTGTCATTTTCTCGCGATTGCTGCTGCTGCGGGACATGCTCTAGGGGACGTGGGCATGGAGAGTATCGGGGGGGAGCTCGCCTTCATGGCCATCTCGGCCGGCCAGGCCTTCCTGGTGCTGATGGAGCCGCATCGCCTTCTGTTCCTCGGGCTCGGCTGCATCATGGGGTTGGTGCTCGGTATCATCCCGGGCATCGGCGGATTGACGGGGACGGCTATGCTCCTGCCGTTCACCTTCAACATGGATCCCTATTCGGCTTTCGCCATGTTGCTCGGCCTCGGCGCGACGACGGCAACCGGCGATCCCATTCCGGCGATACTGTTCGGTGTGCCCGGCGGCGCGGCCTCGGCGGCTACCGTGCTCGACGGGTTTCCCATGGCGAAGAAGGGAGAGGCCGGGCGCGCGCTCAGTGCCGCCTACATGTCGTCGCTGATGGGCGGGGTCTTCGGTGCGGTGCTGATGGCCATCAGCATCCCCATCCTGCGTCCGGTCATGCTGTTCATCGGCTCACCGGAGCTTCTCGCCTTTTCCGTGCTGGGCATTTCCATGGTTGCGGTGCTGTCGGGCAATGCGCCGCTGCGCGGCATTGTCGCGGGTTGCCTGGGAGTGATGATCGCCATGATCGGCACCGACCCGCAGACCGGCACGCTGCGATGGACCTTCGACAGCCTCTACCTCTGGGACGGCTTGCCGCTCACGCCGCTTCTGCTCGGCGTGTTCGCGCTGCCGGAGCTCTGCGATCTCCTGATTGCACGCGTCGCCATCTCAACGGATACGGGAATGGCCAACATCTACAAGGGTCAGTGGCAGGGGGTGAAAGATTGTTTGCGGCACTGGTGGCTGATCATGCGTTGCTCCTGGATCGGAGGAGGCATCGGCTCCATTCCGGGCATCAGCGCCTCGGTGGTCGACTGGCTTGCTTACGGACACGCGCTGAAAACAGAAAAAGGTGCAAGCGCCACGTTCGGGAAGGGGGATGTGCGCGGCGTGATAGCCTCGGAAAGCTCCAACAACGCCAAAGAAGGCGGCGCGCTCGTTCCCACGGTTGCATTCGGAGTGCCAGGCAGTGCCACCATGGCGATTCTGCTCGGCGCATTTCTGATCCACGGACTGGTCCCCGGACCGGACATGCTGACCAAGAATCTCAGCATCACCTATGCCATGGTCTGGTCGGTGGCGCTTGCCAACATCCTCGGCGCGGGACTCTGCTATGCCTTCAGCCCGCAGTTCGCGAAGCTCGCGACGCTGCGCTACAGCCTCATCCTGCCCGCAGTGCTCGGCATCATCTATATCGGCGCGTTCGAGGCGACGCGTCAGTGGGGCGACCTTTTCACCCTGCTGTTTTTTGGTCTGGTCGGCTGGATCATGAAACAGTTCAAATGGCCGCGCCCTCCGCTCATTCTCGGAGTGGTGCTGGGCGACATCATCGAGCGCTATCTCTTCATATCCATCGAACGTTACCGGCTGTCCTGGATGTTGCGGCCGATCGTCCTGCTGCTGTTCTCGCTGGCGTTCCTTGGCCTGGTGCGGCCGTTCTTTCAGGACATCCGCAGTCAAGGAGGCCTCGGTCATATGCTGAAAAGCTTCCAGCGGCCGCGATTTCATCCTTCGCAGCTCTTCACAATGTTCATGATCGCGCTCATTGCCGCCGCGGTCGCCATGTCCTTGCCCTGGGATTTCAGCGCCAAAGTCGTGCCGCTTGTGGTCGGCACCGTCGGGCTCACCGCAGCAGGCCTGAGCCTGCTCAATGAGATGTGCCGCAAGCCGGCAGCCCCCAGGACCGAGGGTCTTGCCGAGCACGCGCAACACGAGGTGGAGCAAAAGATCCACATGGACCTGACCTCCGACACCGGGCATCTGCCGGTGCGGGAGATCGTCATGCGCGCGGTCTGGTTCTTCGGTTATCTGATCGGCTTCATGGCCGTGACGGCGCTGATCGGACTCATTCCCACGGTCGGAGTATTTGTTGTGTTCTTCATGCGCTACGAGGCGCGGGAACGCTGGTCGCTCGTAATCCCCTATGCGGTCGTGCTGGTCGTCTTCATCTGGTTCGCCTTCGATTATTTCATGGCCTTGCCCTGGCCGCCGACGCTTCTCGGTCGATTGTTTCCGTTGCTCAAGACGATTCCTTCGGTATAGCAACCTCGCCATGCACGAGTTCAGTCGAGACGAGCAGGTCAGCGGCGCTATGGAAACAACGGAGAGCCTGTTCCGCTCGGCAGCGAGCACGCTTCAGGCGAAATCCCTCGCCATTGTGGGTGCATCCGAGCGGGCGCGCTGGCCGAGCGAGATCTTCAAGAACCTGCGCGAGTGCGACTATCCCGGCCGCATCGTCCTGGTCAATCCGCGCCAATCCCAGGTCTTCGACCAGCCCTGTCTTGCCTCGCTGCGCGATGTCGGGGCACCCATTGATCATGCGCTCGTGATCGTTCCGGCGGCGGCAGTGCCCGGTGTCCTGCTCGACGCAGAGGCGGCCGGCGTCAAATCCGCAACCGTCTATGCCTCCATGATCGGGGATGGGGAGGATCCGGAGTCGCTCAAGCGCGGCGCGTGGCTCAAGGATTTCACCGCGGCAAGCCGTTTGCGGGTCGCAGGGCCGAACTGCATGGGCGCGTATTCGTATAGGGAGCGCCTGATGGGCTATCCGAACGCGGAGCTCTGCCGGCTCGCGCCGGGCTCGGTCGCCTGCATCTTCCAGTCCGGAGGATTGATCCAATTCTGGATGAAGGCGGCAGCCGAGCGCGGCCTGCGCTTCTCCTATTGCATCACATCGGGAAACGAGCCGGATCTCGGTCTTGCCGACTACCTCAATTTCGTCATCGACGATCCCGAGACGCGACAGGTTGTGCTGTTCATCGAGGGCATCCGCAGGCCGGCCGCGTTCATGCATGCGGCGGGCCGCGCGCTCGGCATGGGTAAGCCCATTCTCGCGATCAAGAGCGGCGCAACCGCGATGTCGCAGGCGGCCTCGCAATCCCATACCGGGGCGATCGCCGGCGACTATGCCGCCTATCTCGCCATGTGCGAGCGCTACGGCATCGTCAACTGCCCGTCCCTCGATGATCTGGTCGAGACCGCGCTTGTCTTCGACGGCGGACGAGCGCCCAAGGGCCCGCGCATCGGTTTTGTCACCACCTCGGGCGCAACGGTGGACCTGCTCTATGACTATGCCGAGGCGGAGGGGGCGGCCATGCCGGACTTCGACGTTGCGACCAAGGCCGCGCTCCTTCCGCTGATGCAGCCCGGCATCGCACCGAGAAACCCGCTCGACGTGGGAATACCGTCAACCCTGGAGGTTGCCGCTGACCTCTGCGCGGCCGCCGCCCAAGATCCCAACATCGATATGGTGGCGTGGGCGGCGCCCATGCCTCGCAAGAGCGATGCCTGGGGCGATGTTGCTCCCCTGCGGGCGCTGCTGGACAGAACGGACAAACCGGTCGTCGCCTTCGGCCGTGTCATATCGCAAATGGACGAGCTGCAAGTCTCTTCTCAGAAGGCGGCCGGGTTTCCGTTCCTGCAAGGCATCCTGCCCACCATCCGCGCGCTCAATGCGTTATGGTTCCATGCCGCACGACGCGGTCATACGCCAAAATTGCCGGCAGCCCCATCCGCCAGCCGGCTTTCGGCCTCGACGTTGGACGCCACCCTCGCACAATACGGCATCCGCGTGCCGAAGAGCGAAGCTGTTGCGAACACCGCGGAGGCGGTGGCGGCGGCGGAGCGCATCGGCTTTCCGGTTGCGTTGAAAATTCGTTCGGACGCGATCTCGCACAAGACCGAAGCCGGGGGAGTCGCGCTCGATCTGCGCACCGGCGTGGAGGTGCAAAGCGCCACCGAGAGCTTGCTGGCGAAGGCCCGGCAAGCGTTTCCAGGCGCTCGATTACAGGGATTCCTCGTGCAGGAGATGGTCACCGGGGTGGAGGCCATCGTGGGCGCGCGGACTGACCCGTTCTATGGGCCCCTGTTGCTCCTGGGCACGGGTGGGATTCTGGTCGAGCTCACCCGCGATGTCGCCTTGCGGCTCCTGCCGGTTACTGCCGATGACGTGAAAGCCATGATGAGCGAGTTGAAGCTCTCCAGGCTGCTTGCGTCCTATCGCGGTCAGGCCGCCGCTGACGTCGGCGCGCTTATCCAGACGGCGCTGGCACTCGGGCGATTCTTTCTCGATCATCGCAGCGCCATCGAGGATATAGAGCTGAATCCAGTGATGGTGCACCGAAGCGTCTCTGGCGCAGTCGCGGTCGACGTGCGCGTCGTATGGCGTACAAAACAGGAAGCTTGACGCCATGATCAAAGTGAGACGGATCGGACACGCCACCTTCGAGACGCCGGACCTCGAGAAACAGGTCGAGCACTTCACGCAAGTGACCGGACTGGTCGTTGCAGCGAGAGATAAAGGGCGGGCACTGCTCGCAACAAAGGTCGGACAGCTCGCTATCGTTCTAAGGAAGGGAGCTGAGCCGCGCTGTGCCAAGCTCGCATTCGAGGTCGCGCCGCATTCGGATTTCAACGCGCTCGCCCGATCGCTGTCCGAGGACGGAATCAAGAGCGAGATGCGCAGCGACGACCTGCCCGGCACGCCAAAGGCGCTCGCATTCGACGACAATAAGGGAACCACGATCGAGGTGTTCTCGGAATGGAGCTACCTGACACCCAACCAGCAAGTCACGGGGATCGGCCCCATCAAGCTCGGACACTGCGCGTTCGTCGTGCCCGATGTGCAGCAGACCTGCGATTTCTATCAGCGGGTTCTGGGATTTCGCGTTTCGGACTGGAACGGAGACTTCTTCGTGTTCATGCGCTGCAATCCCGACCATCACACCGTGAACTTCCTGCGCGGCAAGCGGGCGAGAATGCACCATATCGCCTTCGAGGTGCGCGACTTCTCCGCGGTCGAGCAGGGCTGCGACGTGCTCTCGTATCATCAAATCCCGATCATCTGGGGACCCTTACGCCACGGCCCCGGCCACAACGTCTCGATCTACCACCGCAACCCGGATCAGCACGTCATCGAGTTCTTCGCCGAGCTCGATCAGATGCTCGACGAGGAGCTCGGCTATTTTGATCCGCGGCCCTGGCATGCGGATCGTCCGCAGCGGCCCAAGGTCTGGAGCCGCGAGAGCCGCGCTGTCGCCGGTTGGGGCCCCCCGCCCACGCCGGACTATCATCTCGACCGGGATGAGTAGAGCGGGTGCGGCTCATGCGGTGCTCGCACACACGTGGGTCCGCATGAGCGCTGCGCGCTATCGGATCGGTGTGGATGTCGGAGGCACGCACACCGATCTGGTGCTGCTCGATACCGCGACCGGTGATCTTCTCGTGGAAAAGGTCGCAAGCACGCCGAGGAACCCTGCCCTTGGCGTTCTTGATGGCGTCGCAAGGTTTCTCGCCAGAGGCATACTGCCCGGCGAGATCGGTTTCTTCTCCCACGGGACGACGATCACCACGAATGCGCTGCTGGAGATGCGCGGAGCCGAGGTGGGCCTCCTCATCACCAAGGGCTATCGCGCGGTGCAGGAGGTGCAAAATCAGGCACGCGACGGCAATCTGTTCGAATATTTCCATGCAAAGCCCGCCGCAATCGCCCCGCAGAGCCTGACGCGGGAAATCCCGGAGCGCTGCGACTATGCCGGCAACGTGCTCGTCGCTTTGGACCAGACAGCAGTGCGGCAAGCAGCGCGCGAGCTCAAGGCGGCCGGCGTCGGATCGATTGCCGTCTGCTACCTGTTCTCGTTCATGAACCCGGCGCACGAGCGACAGACGCGCACGCTCCTGCATGAGGAATGGCCGGGCATCCATGTTTCGCTGTCGAGCGAGGTGCTGCCGCGGATTCGAGAATGGCCGCGGCTCTCGACCACCTTGCTCAACGCCTATCTCGAGCCGGTGCTGGTGCGTTACATCAGCGAGCTGGACGCCGCCCTCGACGCGGCCGGGCTGCGAACCCGACAGCGTTTCCTCATGCAGTCGAACGGCGGCGTGATGCCATTCTCTGCCGCGATCGCGGGCGGGCGCACGGTGCATACGCTGTTCTCTGGTCCGGCTGCGGGTGCGCAGGCAAGCGCCTATCTCGCCAGCGAGGATGCCGGGCATGGCCTGGTTACGCTGGACATGGGCGGCACCAGCGCCGACATCGCTTTCATCGAGGGCGGCGCGCCACTGGAAGTGACCGAAGCGGTGATCGCACGGCGCCAGGTCGACGTTCCCGCGCTCGACATGACCACGATTTCCGCGGGCGGCGGCTCGATCGCGTGGATCGACGGCAGCGGCGTTCTCACTGTCGGTCCGCAAAGCGCCGGCGCTGATCCGGGCCCGGCCTGCTACGGCCGTGGAGGCACGCGGCCGACGGTGACGGATGCCGACCTTATCTGCGGGTATCTCAATCCGGGCTATTTCCTCGGCGGCGCCCAGATGTTGGATGTGGGAGCCTCGCGCCTCGCTCTCGATCGGCATGTGGCCGATCCCCTGCGCATGGATGTCGTGCAGGCGGCGGTCGGGATCCAGCGCATCGTGGACATGCGCATGGCGGATGAAGTCCGGGTCTTTGCAGCCAAACGCGGCGTGGACCTTTCGGCGTTCACGCTGTTGCCGTTCGGCGGAGCCGGCGGTGTGCACGCGGCCGCGGTTGCATCCGAGCTTGGCATGCGGCGCATACTGGTGCCGCCGCAACCCGGCGCATTCTCGGCGCTTGGCCTGCTCTGTACGGATGTGGTGCACGACTACATGCGTTCAGAGCTCCGCCCGCTCGCGGAGGTAAGCGCGGTGCATGCCGAGCAGATTTTCCAGGAGCTGGCAAAGAGAGCGCGCGAGGAGCTCGAGTGCGAGGGCATGGACCCGCGCGCGGGCAGGTTCGCGCGCGAGCTCGATCTGCGCTACAGCGGCCAGGGCTACGAGCTGCGCATACCGCTCGCCGACCCTCCTGACGACGAGATTACTGCGGCGACCCTCTGTATCATACGCCGTCGATTTGACGAGCGGCATGCACAGCTGCATGGACATGCCGCGAGAGAGCGGCCAGTGGAAGTGGTGAGCTATCGGCTGCGGCTGCGGCTTTCGGTGCCGAAATATGAGCCGCGCAAGTCCGCGCCCAAACAGTCCAAACAGCCGGCGGATGCGGTGAAAGGCAGGCGTCCAGTCTGGTTTGACGGCGGCAGAGTGGAGGCGACGATCTACGACCGCGCTCGCCTTCCGATCGGCGGCCTGCTCGACGCTCCGGCGGTGGTCGAGCAATTCGATGCGACGACAGTCGTGCCGGCGGGCTGGCGCGGCCATGTCGATGAGCACCGCAATCTTGTTCTTACGGCGAGCTGACATGGATGCAATCACCGTCGGGATCATCCGCAACAAGGTCGCAAGCCTTGTCGAGGAGATGCATTATCATTTCTACCGTTCGGGCTACTCCACCATCATCCGCGAGTCCCGCGATTTCAGTTGCGTCATTCTGGACCGAGCCGGACGCCTGATCATCCCGCCGCCGATGTTCTTTCATGCGCCGGTCTATCGCCATCTCGTCGGCCGCATCATCGAGGTGTACGGGAAGGAACTCCGCATAGACGAGGGCGACGTGTTCGTCGCCAATCACCCCTACGAGGGCGGTCTGCCGCACGTCTCCGACATGGCATTCGTGGCCCCGGTTTTTGCCGACGGCGACATCGTGGCCTTCGCCGGCTCGATCGCACATAAGGCTGACGTCGGCGGCGCGGTCGCTGGATCCACCTCCGCCAACGCGACGGAGATGTTCCAGGAGGGGCTGCTGGTGCCGCCGATCAAGATCGTGTCCGCCGGCATCGCGCAGACCGACATCGAGCGCATCATTCTTGCCAACAGCCGGGAGCCCGCGCTGATGCGCGGGGACATCCGCGCGCAGATTGCAGTGACCGAAATGGGCGCAAGGCGGGTGAGGGAGTTGTGCCGGCGCTTTGGCTCCCGCACGGTCACGGAGGTATTTGCGGCCATTCTCAAGGGGGCGGCCGATGAGCTCCGCGCCGCCATTGCCAGGTTGCCCGCCGGGGAAGCGGCCGCCGAAGGTTTCCTGGACAGCGATGGAGTCATCGTGGACAAGCCGCTGAAGCTTGCCGTGCGAATTGCGATTGCGGACGGAATGGCAAGCTTCGATTTCTCCGACAGCGCCCCGCAGGCGAATGGCCCAGTGAACCTGAGGCCGTCCATGGTCGAAGCGTGCGTGTTCTATGCCCTGATCGGCTGCCTCGACCCCGACCTGCATTTCAACGACGGCATGCGCGAGGTGGTACGGCTTGCGTTCGCGCCGCGCACTGTCACCAATTCCGAGGCCCCGGCCCCGGTGTCCAATTATCAGATGGTCAATCTCAAGCTGGTCGATGTCATTCTGGAGGCACTGTCCGCGTTCAACCCGGCGCGTGCGATCGCGCATTCCGGCTCGTCGAGTGCGCTGACGATCGCATGGTCCAAGGCGCGGCTGGGGCATTCGAGCATGCAGTACGAGATCATGGGTTCCGCTTACGGTGGCGGGATGGGCCACGACGGCACCTCGGGCACCGCCACGCATCTGAGCAACCTGCACATTACGCCGATCGAGATTCTGGAATCTGAATTTCCCTGCCGAATTACGCGGTTCGACCTGGTGGCTGATTCCGGCGGGGCCGGGCAATGGCGCGGTGGCTTGAGCCTGCAGCGCGAATATGAATTGCTGGAGGATGCGACTGTGGTGCGTCGCTACGACAAGAGTCGCTTTCCTCCGACCGGTCTCGCCGGCGGCAGGCCCGGAAATGGCGCACGCTTTGTGATTAGAGTCGGCAGCGCCGAAGAATACGAGACATCGTCATCAGGCCGTTATGAGATGCGAGCGGGTGAACGCTTCCTGCTGCAAAGCGCAGGCGGCGGCGGTTGTGGAGACCCGGCCGCGCGCGATCGCGCAATGCTTGCCCGCGATGTTGCCGAGGGCTACGTGTCGCAGGAGGCGGCGAGAAAGGGTTATGGCAACGCCTGATTGCATCTCCGCCCGTGACCCGTCACGAGCGCGATCAATCCCGCCGTGTACGGCCGGCGACCAACCCCAGGCGAGCGATCCCGCGCGGCACCGCACACGGTACTGAGCAGGTGCGTCCACGTGTGCTCGTCGCGTTAAAATCCCGGCAAGGCGATGGCTGGTCGCCAGGGGCCAGAAACGTTTAGGGGAAGGCCAACATGAAAACCCGTATCTCACCCCGTACCCTCATATTGAGGGTTGCTGCCGTGGTGCTCGCGGCAGCGAGCGCATTCTCGCCGGGTCCCGGGTGCACGCAAGAGCATTACCCCGACCGCTCCGTAAAGATTGTCATTCCCGCGGCGCCCGGGTCGACCACGGATACGTTGGCCCGTATCGTGGCGGAGCATCTCGGCCAGGCCTGGGGCAAGCCGGCGATTGTGGAGAACATCGCCGGCGGCGCGATGAATATCGGCGCTGCCACTGTGGCCCGGGCGGTGCCCGACGGATACACGCTTCTCATCGCTCCACCATCTCCCCTCTCGTTCAATCACCTCCTGTACCGCGACCCAGGGTATGACCCCACCCGATTTGTCGCGATTGCGCTGTTGGCGAAGATCCCAAACGTGCTGGTGGTGCGCAAAGACCTGCCGGTGAGCACGCTGCAGGAGCTCGTCGTCTTCGGCAAGCAACGCCCAGGCAAGCTTTCCTATGCATCGCAGGGAGTTGGCTCGACCGCCCATCTCTCGGCAACACAGCTCGAAGTGCGGACCGGAATGAAGATGCTGCACGTACCCTATCGCGGCGCTCAACCTGCGCTCACCGATGTCGTGGCAGGGCACGTCGATATGTTTTTCGACACGCTTGCGACTTCGGTTCCGCTCTATCGCGACGGCAAGGTCAAGCTGCTCGGCGTAGCTGATCTCCACCGTGCCGACGTGGTACCCGAGGTGCCGACTATTGCGGAATCAGGGATCCCCGGCTTCAAATCGATCACCTGGTTCGGGTTGGTGGCGCCGCCGACAACGCCCGATGCAATCGCAGAACAGATAAATCGCGAGGTCGTCGAAATTCTCAAGCGAGCAGAGGTGCGACACATATTGCACAACATCTCGCTCGAGCCTGGAGCCATGTCGCGGGGCGAAACGGCCGGATTTTTTGCTGAGGAAATGGCCTTATGGAGCAAGGTCATTCATGAAGCCGGCATAGAGCCGGAATAACGAGATTGTGAGAATGACCACGGGAGAGGCGGTCAGATATCAGGAAGGACCTGAGCGTGCGTCAGGCGGGCACATCTCCTGGGCTTGAGGCCACAGGTCTCAGTCGGGCTGCTCGATTGAGATAAGTCCGATGCCTAACATACGTTAATGTGAGCGGCCGCTCACAAGGGGTACAAGGACAGGTAGGGAGGAGAACCGGCAGCGAGGATCGCATTCAGCATGTCCATGGCTGAGTTCAAGAACCACGTCTTATCGAATCTCACCCCCGACGAAATCGCCCTCCTCTCACCTCTGCGCCCTGTCGAGCTCCGTGCAGGAGACTACATTCTCCGCGCCGGCGACCGGGTCGAGCAGGTCATCTTTCCGGAAACCGGAGTGATCTCGCTGATCACCGGTATCGGGGATGGAAGCGCCATCGAGATCGCGATGCTAGGTCGCGAAGGGATGGTGGGGAGCGCGGTCGTCGCCGGCCATGGCGGCGCCACCACCGATCTCGCCGTGCAGGCATCGGGCAATGCCCACAGCGCCCCACGAGGCAGATTCTTGCATGCGCTTGCTCAAAGCTCGCGGTTGAGCAAGCTCGTGGCGCTGGTCGATGCATCTCTGTTTGCTCAAGCCCAACAATCCGCCGCGTGCAATGCGGCTCATTCCGCCCAAGCACGCATATGCCGCTGGGTGCTGGAATTGCGGGACCGCTGCGAAACCGACGTGGTTCCGCTGACCCAGGGCTTTCTCGCACGCATGGTCGGAGTGCAGAGGACGACCGTGACGCTGGTAGCGAGCAAGCTTCAGTCCGCGGGCATCATCCGATGTCGGCGCGGCAAGGTCCGAGTGCTGGACCCGGTCAAGCTCGAGGATGCTGCCTGTTCATGCTATGGCCGGATGCGCCGGATGCGCAAAAGCCTGGAGCACGGCTCTCAACTGGCCACTCTCGGCGACGGTCGGCCTATTGCCTCGCCGCCGCCCGAAGGTGGTGACGGCTCCCGTAGACCCGGCGTGATCGCCACCGGGATCTAGACGCGTCTCATTCTCCCCCCGAGTGCAACCCAGGGGGAGAATATCGAATGGACCAGCTTGAGCTTGACTGGCCCAGAAGCTCTGTCGGCTACCCCGCGAACACCGCGCGCTCTTGCGCTCGCGCTTCGGCTTCCGTCTTCGGCTTGGCCGGCAGCTGCAGCACGGTAGCCCCTTGCCCCTCGCACAAGAACGTAAGGAGGAGTGTCTGGCCGTCCGGCAGCTCGAGCGCATCATGATGCATATGAGGCTGCTCCTTGTTGATCTGCCGGAATATGGCGGTCTTGTGGGGAGTGGGCCCGGAGGCGCCATACACCGAGATCTCCTTGTCGAAAGCGAGCTCGGTGCCGGGCAGCACACATACCGCGGTAGTCGGATCCTCGGGCGCGGCAAATCCGCGCGTGCCGGTCCCGAAGTTGCTGGTACGCAACTTGTCGCCGACACTAGCGGGGCGAGATTTAACATGCATTAAGCTGTAATCGCACATGGGCGATGCTCCTTGGCTGTTAGCTTCACTGCTCTAACGCCCTGCGTCAGCAAGAGTTCATTGTCGCCCGGGCACCGGCCTTGACTCGTCATCACATCGTTGGGCCGGGGGTCGAGCGGCCAACCATGAGCGCGTGTGCTCTAGCAGCAACTGCGTCCGGCGGACCGCAACACATCGGCCACGGATGCGAGGGCCGGATGGCCTCGCAACTCTTCCAGTGCGACCGGCAAAACCTGCCGCCAATTGGGGTGCTCATCGACGGTGCCGGGGAGATTCACCTGGTCCTGCACGCCGAGGAGATCTTCCAGAGAGATCACCAGGAGACGCGAGGGCGTATCCGCCAGATATCTGGTGACCGCTGCAAAGTCGTTCTGCTCGATCCCGTGCGCTCGCAGCGCCAGCTCCAGCGCATCGAGCGCGCGACGGCGATCCTCGTCCGTCTCGCCCGGGTTGATGTCCAGCGCCCGCTTGAGCAGCAGGTCGCGATGCGTGCGCCATCCGGCGAATGTCGGCAGATCATGCGTTGCAAAGGTCACGAGGGCGTTCTCGCGGTACGTGTCGGGGCTCGCAAACCCCCCTCCCTGTGTGCGCTCGAACAACATGACCTGATACGACCAAATTCCCCAGTCCATCAGCGTCTCACGAAAGTTCTCAGGGACGGTGCCGAGATCCTCGCCGACCAGGACGCATTGCTGCTGCACGCTCGCCAGTGCCGCGGTAGCGAGCAGCGCATCGAAAGGAAGTTGGATGTACGTTCCGTCTTTCGCCGAAATGCCATGTGGAATGACGTAGAGTCGCCGCAGCCCGAGCACGTGATCCAGCCGCACGGCTCCCGCATAACGCATCGCCGCTTGCAGCAGCTGGCGAAATGGCTCGAACCGCTGCTGCTCCAGACCGAGTGGATTGAAGCCGGCCAGCCCCCAATTCTGGCCCAAGCTGTTCAACGCGTCCGGCGGCGCCCCGACCGCAAGTCCCCTCAGAACGACATCCTGGTCGCACCACGCATCAAACCCGTCGCTCCGCACTCCGACCGCGATATCCAAATAAAGCCCGATGGGCATTCCTCGGGCATGAGCCCGCAGCCGGCATGCTGCAAGTTGCTCGTGGGCAACCCACTGCACGAATTCGAAAAAGCCGATGCGTGTCGGCTCGGACTCGCGAAGAGATGCGAGTGCTTCCGCGGTCCCCTCGCGCAGCTCCTGCGGCCATTCCCACCAAGGGCGACCAAATTTGCGGCGCAGAAATTCGAAGCAGGCAAACCGAAACAGCAGGTGGGCGTGGTGCTCGCGAAACCGATCGAACTCGCCGCGCCGTTGCGGCGAGGCAGCTGCACGAAATCCGGCATAGGCGATTTCCATGCCGCGTGTCTTGAGGCTTGCAACTGCACGGTAGTCCAAGCCTTGGTCCCCTCGCGGCCGACGAAGCTCGTCCTCGAGCCCCGCGGCGCGTATTCCGGGAAACTCGGGTATGGCCTCGACATCGATGTACAACGCGTTGAGGAACAAGCGGCTGTTGGGAAAGTACGGGCTCGGCTCCTCCATCCGGTCGTCCATCAAACAGTGGAGCGGGTTGAGTCCGATTGCAGCCGCCCCGAGGTCCGCCGCCGCATCGATCAGCTCGAGGAGATCCGAAAAATCGCCGTGCCCCCAGTTGCGCCGCGACCGCAGCGCATAAAGCTGGACGGCCAGCGCCCACATCCGCCGCGGCGCGGCCGGATCGCCTTGATGGGCCCGGCGAGGAGCAACAATGAGCGGCGCCTCCTCCGGCCCTCCCTTTTCGCCATCTGCTATTGCCGTCAGGCCATAGAGTCCGTACGGCAGATGCTCCGGCAGTTTCAGCAGCGGCGAAATGGTCTCGCCATGCGCCAGCCTGCTATCCGAGAGGACCTCCCAGCGCAGGCGGACACCTTCTGGCCCATTCAGCCTGACTTGCGCTTGGGACCCATCCCTAATCACAATGGGTCCCGGCAATGAGCGCCGGGCCGCGCTTCTGCCCGCGGCCAGTGCCTCCAGTACGCGAGACAGTACGTCGGGCGCTACTCTGTGGAGCTCGCCCACTCCGTCCCAATACTCGGTGGCCACTCCCGCGCGGGCGGCGCGATCACTGAGGTCATCCATCCCGCCGCATCTCGCATGCTTATCACGCGCGACCCTCCCTACCGTCCCCGCGACAAGCATTGAGGGGGAGGCGCGCACTTGCAAGAAGGCACGGGGAATGGAACCAAGGAGGGTATTGTCGGTTCCACTCGGCACCTGCCTTGCACCGTCCGGGCCGGGGTTGCCGGGACGGCAGAGCACGAACGCGCTGTGACAGCCTACGCAAGCAACCCGTCAGTCCGCGACCTCTCCGGTCAGCGCATCTGGATCGAAGACATTTATCCCCTCGTGGACGGCGGCCGGTACCCCGTCAAGCGGGTTATCCACGAGCCCGTCGAAATTTGGGCCGACGTGTTCAGGGATGGACACGGCATTTTGGCGGCGGATCTGCTGTGGCGCTTTGAAACAGCGGGGCGGTGGAGTCGCACTCCAATGCGCCTTCACGGTAACGACCGCTGGTTCGCAAACTTCACCCCCGCCAAGGTGGGACGCTATGTTTACGCAGTCGAAGCCTGGACTGATGCGTTTGCTACATGGCGGCATGGCTTCATCGCAAAGCGCGACGCTGGCCTGGACGTCACATTGGAAATACAGGAAGGCGTACTCCTGCTCGAGCTGCTGAAATCCCGCGCCGGTGCTCGCCTGCGCGGCGGGAGCTGCAGCATGCCCGCCATTGCCGGCGCACAAGTCGTAGCAGCAGCCGGTGGGGATCTTCTCTCCGACAAGCTCGCTGGCTTGGCCAGGGGCTGGGAAAAGCCGGACCTCGCGCGCAGCATCGATTGTCCGCTCGTGGCAGATCGGCCGCTGGCGCGGGCAGGCGCGTGGTACGAGATGATGCCGCGCAGCCAGGCACCTCTCGACGGGACCCACGGGACATTCAGCGACTGTATCCGACGGCTACCCGACATCGCCGGCCTCGGTTTCGACGTGCTTTATCTCACACCCATACATACGATCGGCAGAGTCAATCGGAAGGGACGCAATAATGCCTTGCGCGCCGAGCCGAACGATCCCGGCAGCCCTTATGCGATCGGCTCGAGCGAGGGCGGACATGACAGCGTGCACCCCGAGCTTGGAACGCTCGATGATTTTCGCCGCCTGGTAAAAGCGTGCAGCGAGCATGGATTGGAGGTCGCACTCGATTTTGCGATCCAGTGCTCGCCGGACCACCCGTGGCTGACGCAACATCCAGAATGGTTCAGGCGGCGGGCCGATGGCTCGATCCAGCACGCCGAGAACCCACCCAAGAAATACGAGGATATCGTCAACCCGGAGCTCTATGGCCCGAACCGGGATTCATTATGGACGGCGTTGCGTGACGTTGTGCTGTTCTGGATGAATCAAGGGGTCCGTATCTTTCGCGTCGACAACCCACATACAAAACCGTTGCCCTTCTGGGAGTGGCTGATTCGCGACGTGCAGACGATCGATCCGAACGTGATCTTCCTTTCCGAGGCATTCACGCGGCCCAAAGTGATGAAGGCACTCGCGAAGCTCGGCTTCAGCCAGTCCTACACCTACTTCACTTGGCGCACGACAAAGGAGGAGCTGCAAGCCTACCTGAGCGAGCTCACGGGCTACCCGGAGCGGGAATATTTTCGGCCCAATTTCTTTGTCAACACCCCCGATATCCTGCCGTATCATTTGCAGACCGGCGAGCCGTGGATCTTCAAGGCCCGTGTCGCGCTCGCCGCTACCCTGTCCGGCAGCTACGGCATTTACAACGGCTTCGAGCTGTTGGAGCATGAGCCAATTCCAGGGAGAGAGGAGTATCTCAACTCGGAGAAATACGAGCTCAAGAGCCGGGACTGGGATCAGGCCGGCAACATCAAGCCTTATATCGCGCAGCTCAACCGCATTCGCAAAGCAAACCCGGCGTTGTTGCAGACGAGCAACCTGCGGTTTGCGCAAGTGGATGATCAGGAGGTGATCGGCTACGTCAAGGAATCGGTGAGCTGCGACAACGCGGTTGCAGTAGCGGTCGCATTGGCAAAGCAGGGACCGCGGGAGCTCTGGTTCCATTTCGGCGAGATCGAAATCGGCCCGGCTGGCGCGCGTCGACGTGTCAAGAGCATCGAAAACGTGATCACGGGGGAACGCCATGCGATCGAATGGGGAGGCGTGCGCTTGCGCATCGATCAGGAGCAGGATCCCGCTTTGATATTCCGCTGTTTTCCCTGAGCGTGCCGTGGATGCCACTGCGGACATTAAACTTGAGCCCAAGCTCGATATTGACGAGCTCTGGTTCAAGGACGCCATAGTATATCAGCTTCACGTAAAGGCGTTCGCCGACAGCAACAACGACGGCATCGGGGATTTCGTCGGCCTCACGCAGAAGCTCGATTATCTGCATGAGCTCGGCATTACAACATTGTGGCTCCTGCCGTTCTATCCGTCCCCGGGGCGGGACGACGGCTACGATATTTCCGATTACCGTCGCATAAATCCCGATTTCGGCACCATGCATCAGTTCCGGCGTTTCATGCAGGAAGCCAAACGTCGCAAGCTGCGGGTGATCACGGAGCTCGTGATCAATCATACTTCGGATCAGCATCCCTGGTTCAAGCGAGCGCGGCGCAGCCGGCCGGGCTCCGATGCGCGCAACTGGTATGTCTGGAGCGACACCGACCAGCGCTACGCGGGAACGCGGATCATCTTCAGCGACACAGAGAAATCGAATTGGTCCTGGGATCCCGACGCGGGTGCCTATTACTGGCACCGTTTCTTCTCGCATCAGCCGGACCTCAATTTCGATAACCCCCGGGTTCTCCTCGCTCTGGTGCAGGTGATGCGGCGCTGGCTCGACATGGGCGTGGACGGGTTTCGTCTCGACGCGATTCCGTATCTGTGCGAGCGCGAAGGCACCAACAACGAGAACCTGGCGGAGACGCACGCCATCATCAAGCGCATTCGTGCCGAGCTCGACGCGTACGCTCCCGGCAAGCTGCTCCTGGCCGAAGCCAATCAATGGCCTGAGGATGTCAGCGCCTATTTCGGCGAGGGCGATGAATGCCACATGGCGTATCACTTTCCTCTAATGCCCCGCATCTATATGGCAATCGCGCAGGAAGACCGTTTTCCGATCACGGATATTCTGCGTCAGACGCCGGACATTCCATCCAACTGCCAATGGGCTCTGTTTTTGCGCAATCATGACGAGCTCACGCTCGAAATGGTGACCGACGTCGAGCGCGATTATCTCTGGTCGACCTATGCAACGGACCCACGCGCCCGGCTCAATCTCGGCATCAGACGGCGGCTCGCGCCCTTGATGGACAACGATCGCCGCAAGATCGAGTTGATGAACTCCCTCCTGCTCTCTCTGCCCGGTACTCCGATCCTGTACTATGGCGACGAGATCGGCATGGGCGACAACATCTATCTTGGCGACCGCAATGGCGTCCGCACCCCCATGCAATGGACTTCAGATCGCAACGGTGGCTTTTCACGTTGCGATCCGGCGCGTCTTTACCTGCCTATGATCATGGATCCGGTTTACGGATACGAAGCAGTCAACGTGGAGGCGCAGTCCCGAAGTCTCGCCTCGCTGCTGAGCTGGACGAAGCGCCTGATTGCGGTGCGTAAGTCGAGCAAGGTATTCGGCCGCGGCTCCTTGAGCTTCATTCGCCCGACGAACCGCTCGGTGCTGGTCTATGTGCGCCAATATGGCGACGAAGTTTTGGTTTGCATCGCGAACCTGTCGCGTTCCGCGCAGGCCGCCGAGATCGATCTGTCGCCCTGGCGAGGACGCCGTCCGCTGGAGCTCTTGGGTCGCGCCAGCTTTCCGCCGATCGGCGAGGCCCCCTATCTTGTGACGCTCACGCCGTATGGCTTCTTCTGGCTGCAACTGTGCGAGCTGCGTGAAGCGGCTGCGGCGGTCCCCATAGCACCCGAATTCGAAACGCTCGTCGTTACCAGCGGGTGGAAGTCGCTCATGCAAGAACGCTCCCGCATGGTCCTGGAGCGAGACGTGCTACCGGCTTTTCTGGCGAGCCGGCGTTGGTTCGCCGAACGGGGCAACAACTTGATCTCGACCCGCATAAGCGGCTCGCTGCCGTTGCCTTCCCCGGAAGCCGAGCTCGGGATTGCGCTCGTCGAAGCCGCAGGCCGTCAGCGCCCTGCGACCTACCTGTTGCCCCTTTCGATCCGGTGGACACGGCTGGAACGTGAACGTCATAGTCCCAGCTCGCTCGCCGCGATACGCCGGGGAGCGCGCGAGGGCACCTTGCTCGATGCAGCTGCAGACCCGGGCTTCATCGCGCTCGTATTGGACTGCGTGCGCCAGTCCCGGGTGCTCGAATGGGACGACCGCCGGATCGAGTTTCGTCCTACGCTCGCGTTTGCGGATGACGCTCCGGCCAGCCTCGAAAACATCCGCACCGTCGACACCGAGCAGTCCAACACGACGGCGCTCATTTCCAACAGCTATGTGGTCAAGCTGTTTCGACGGATCGAACCGGGTGTGAATCCCGAGATCGAGCTCGGCCGCTATCTGACTGAGACGGTGCGTTTCCCGAACACGCCTGCTTTGCTCGGTACCGCGGAGCTGCGACAGAACGGATCGGTTGCCGCGGTCGCGGTGGTGCATCGCTTCGTCGAAAATCAGGGCGATGCCTGGACTGTGACGAACGCTTATCTCGACCGGTTCGTCGAGGAGCAGAGATTGCTCACGGCCGAAGCGGCCGGGCACAGCGACGAGCAGACAGCCTATCTGCACCGGATCGAGCACGTGGGACAGCGAGTAGCGGAGCTGCAGCTTGCGTTGGCAAGCGGAGCAGATATGGCGGACTTCGCTCCCGAAACCATATCCAGAGCCGACGTCCGACGCTGGAAGGATGATTTCCTCCAGCGAGCGCTTCACACTTTGGATCACCTGAAAACGCGCCGCTCCGATCTGCGCGAAAGCGATCGAGCGCTCGTCGATCGACTCTCGCCTGCGCGCGACTCCTTTCGCTCCTTGCTGGATGACCTTTTGCCGGAATCACTCGATGCAGTGAAAATCCGTAATCACGGCGATTTTCATCTTGGTCAGATGCTGATCGTGAAAGACGACGTTTTCATCATCGACTTTGAAGGGGAACCGCGGCGCAGCGTCGAGGATCGACGGCGGAAAGCGCCGGCGGCGCGCGATGTCGCCGGCCTCATTCGCTCGATCGACTATTCCGCAACCGCCGCGCTCGAGCGTGCGCTTAAATCCGCCCCCGACGGCGAGGGGAGGATAGCACGTGCGCTGGAGCGTTGGCGCGTATCGGCAGTGGCCGCGTTCTTGACCGGTTATCGCCGCTCCCTGACCGAAGTCCAGCTCTGGCCGCAGTCGGCGCAGGCTGCCAACCGTCTCCTCGAGTTCTTCTTGCTCGAGAAGGCGTTTTACGAAATCGAATACGAGCTGGCGCATCGGCCCGATTGGCTGCGGGTCCCATTGGCCGGAACGTGGCGCATCCTGTCGCGATCGGAAGTCACCGCTCCATGACTGTGCTGACGCCTGAGGCCTATGCGGTCATTGAAGGTCGCCACTCCGACCCCTTCCGCTATCTCGGCCCTCACGTCGAAGGGGACATATCGGTCGTGCGCGTGTTTTTGCCGGATGCGGAAGGCGTGACCGTCCTTGATGACCAGGGTCATCGGAGCGACCTGCGGCGCATCCATGACGCGGGTTTGTTCGAAGGGCGCTTGCCGGATGGCTCGCATCGCTATCGTGTCCGGGCGCGATATGGAGAGCAGCAACTCGAGCTGGAGGACGCCTACCGTTTCCCGCCGATACTTTCCGACTTCGACCTCTACCTGCTCGGCGAAGGCACGCATATGCAGCTCTACGAGCGGCTCGGGGCCCATCCGATGACCCTCGACGGCGTGGCAGGTGCCGGTTTCGCAGTTTTTGCTCCTTCCGCGCAACGCGTGAGCGTCGTCGGCGACTTCAATGCATGGGACGGCCGCAGGCACGCGATGCGAGTGCGCGGCAACGGCTTTTGGGAAATATTTGTCCCTGGCGTGCAGGCGGGCGAAAAGTACAAATACGAGATCATCGCCGGCGAGGGCCGCCTGCTGCCTCTGAAATCCGACCCGCTCGCCTTTGCGGCGGAGCTGCGGCCAAGGACTGCCTCGATTGTGGTGGACCACGCGAAGATTCCGCGTCCGCGCGCGTTGTCGCCCGGTGTGAACGGCCTCAACGCACCCATTTCAATCTACGAGGTCCATCTTGGCTCGTGGCGCCGGCGCCCGGAACAAGGAGGCCGCTGGCTCACATACCGCGAGCTGGCACAAGAGCTGCCGTCATATGCGCAGCAGATGGGCTTCACGCATCTGGAATTCCTGCCGGTCAGCGAGCATCCTTTCGACGGCTCGTGGGGCTATCAGCCGACCGGGTTGTACGCGCCCACGAGCCGCTTCGGCCCCCCGGAGGATTTTGCAGCCCTGATTGATGCATGCCACGCCGCCGGGCTTGCCGTGATGATCGACTGGGTGCCGGGTCATTTCCCCGATGATCCCCATGGCCTTGGGCAGCTCGATGGAACAGCGCTCTACGAGCACCAGAATCCGATGCAGGGCCGGCATCTGGACTGGAATACACTCGTCTACAATTACGGTCGAACCGAAATTGCCAATTTCCTGCTGGGGAATGGCTTGTTTTGGCTGGACTGGTACGGCATCGATGGATTACGCGTGGATGCCGTCGCCTCAATGTTGTACCTCGATTACAGCCGGCCAGAGGGCGGCTGGATACCGAACAAATATGGTGGGCGTGAGAATCTGGAAGCGATCAGCTTCCTCAAGCGCTTCAATACGGAAATCTTTTCGCGGTTTCCCAAGGCCACGACGGCCGCGGAGGAGTCGACCGCCTGGCCCATGGTGTCGCGACCAGTGGACTGGGGAGGATTGGGGTTCGGATACAAATGGAACATGGGCTGGATGCACGATACACTCGAATACATCAGCAAGGATCCGATCCATCGCAAGCACCACCACGGGCAGATCCTGTTTGGTCTGCACTACGCCTTCTTCGAGAACTTCATCCTGCCCCTCTCCCACGATGAGGTGGTGCATGGGAAGCGGTCGATTCTCGCGCGGATGCCAGGCGACGAGTGGCAACGTTTTGCCAACCTGCGCGCCTATTACGGGTTCATGTTCGGTCATCCCGGCAAGAAGCTGCTTTTCATGGGCAGCGAGATCGCTCAGATAAACGAATGGCAGCACGATCACTCCCTCGACTGGCACCTCTTGGACAATCCGAGGCATGCGGGGATCCAGAAGCTGATCCGGGATCTCAATCACCTGTATCGCAGGGTGCCGGCATTGCACGAGCTCGACTGCGAGGCGGCCGGATTTGAATGGCTGGTCATGCATGACGCCGATCGCGGCGTCTTTGCCTGGTTACGCAAAGGACGCGACAGCCATGACCGCTGCGTCATTGTCGTGAATTTCACGCCGGAAGTATATCGCGATTACAGGATCAAGGTTCCGTTTTCCGGGATTTGGCGCGAGGTCCTCAATACCGATGCCGAGCTCTACGGCGGCGCCAATGTCGGGAACGGGGGCGCAGTGCGCACGTTGGACACCGGCGCAACCCCTGAGCTGAGCCTTGTTGTTCCGCCCCTTGCTGCGATTTTTCTCGTCCCCGAGCCGTAACATGCGGCTCACGGCAGGCCTGCCGCATCCGTTGGGATCTACCTGGGACGGACGGGGAACGAATTTTTCGTTGTTCTCCGCCAACGCAGAAAAGGTCGAGCTGTGCCTCTTCGATCGGCATGGCCGCCGCGAGGTCGAGCGCATACCGCTGCCGGAGCGTACCGAGGATATCTGGCACGGCTATCTCAGCGACGTACTGCCGGGGCAGACTTATGGCTATCGGGTGCACGGGCCTTACGATCCCGAGCGCGGCCTGCGCTTCAACGCCTGCAAGCTTCTCGTCGATCCTTATGCGAAATCCATCGCCGGCCGCCTCGTCTGGAGCGATGCGCATTTTGCTTACCGCGCCGGCAGCGCACGCGGCGACCTGTCATTCGACCGGCGCGACAACGCCCGCGGCATGCCGAAGGCGGTTGTCATCGACGAAGCGTTCACCTGGGGCGAGGAGCGCAAGCCGTCCGTCTCCTGGGAGGACACGATCATCTATGAGGCGCACGTCAAAGGCCTGACACAGCAGCGCGAGGACGTCCCGCCGGGATGGCGCGGCACGTTTCGCGGGCTATCCGCACCGAGCATCATCAATCATCTCAAGTCACTGGGGGTAACCGCAATCGAGTTGCTGCCGATACAGGCCTTCATCGATGATCGACATCTCGTGCAGCGAGGCTTGGGCAATTATTGGGGCTATAACACTGTCGGGTTTTTTGCCCCCGAGCCGCGATACGCCTTGGACGCGCCACTCGATGCATTCCGCTCCACGGTGTCCCGTCTGCACGATGCCGGGATCGAAGTCATTCTTGATGTGGTCTACAATCATACCGCCGAGGGCAATCACCTCGGGCCCACTCTGAATTTTCGCGGCATCGACAACCTCTCTTACTACCGGCTGCTGCCCGGCCAGCCGCGTTATTACGACGACTTCACCGGCTGCGGCAACGCGCTCAATCTTACGCATCCCCGCGTTTTGCAGATGGTGATGGATTCATTGCGATATTGGGTCGGGGTTTGTCACGTAGACGGCTTCAGATTTGACCTTGCAACCACGCTCGGTCGCGGCCCGAACGGTTTTGACCGGAACGCTCCGTTCTTTGCCGCAATCCGTCAGGATCCGGCTTTGGCCGGAGTGAAGCTGATCGCCGAGCCATGGGACATCGGAATTGGAGGTTATCAGGTCGGCGGATTTCCTGCGGGTTGGTCGGAATGGAACGATCACTTCAGGCGCACGCTTCGCCGGTACTGGGCGGGGCACGGCAATCTTATCGGAGAGCTGGGCCGGCGGATGACTGCTTCCGCCGACTTGTTCGACCATGATCTTCGCGGCCCGCGCTCGACCATTAATCATATCACGGTGCACGACGGATTCACGCTGGCCGATCTCACCAGCTACGAGCGCAAGCACAATGAGGCCAACGGGGAGGACAATCGCGACGGCTCAGACGAGAATCACAGCACGAACTGCGGTGTGGAAGGACCTACCAGCAATCCGGACGTGCTCAAGCTGCGACACCTCCTGCGGCGCAACCTCCTCTCCAGCCTGTTCTTGGCGCAGGGCGTGCCGTTGCTGCTCGCCGGGGACGAAGTGGGCAACAGCCAGAACGGCAACAATAATGCCTATTGCCAGGACAACCCGACCGGGTGGGTAGACTGGTGCGCGCTCGGGCAGGCGGGTGATGACACCGCATTGATTGCCCGGCTTACGAAACTGCGTCGCCGGTTTTCACAGTTGCGACCGCATCGGTGGGTGGAAGGCCGCCGGCCCGAGGGTTCATTCGGCATATTGTGGCTCACCCCGGACTCCACCGAGATGACGGAGCAGGATTGGAAATTTCCCGAGGGACACTTTGTTTCCTACCTGCTTGCTCCGATAGAGGCGCAGCAGCCTGCACTTTATGTTGTGCTTAACGCCGCACCGGAAACAATCGAGCTGATATTGCCGGATATCGGAGGCTACAGGCGCTGGACGGTGGTCTTGAGCACGGTCTCCGCGCCGGTCCTCGGCGCCGAATTCAGCTCCGGCTCGAAGATTGCGGCATTGCCGCGATGCGTTTTGACGTTTTCGGGCGTGGCCTGAGGTGAGCAAAAGGGCCATTGTCGAGGATCCGCGCTCCGGGAGCCAGCTCGTTCCACGGAGCAGGCGAGTTTCTTGGAGCGAAAAAGGCCGCCCGGGAGCATCGGCCGGACGGCCCTGCGGACGTCGTGCCGGCCGACCTCGGGCCGGTTCCCTCCCTCCGCCGCTGGCGATCTAAGGCAAGCGAAATCGGCCGACAATGCCGATGCAACCTCGATCCCGCAGTTTCAACAGCTAAATAGCGCCCATTAACCACTTCGATTTAGCCGGCCCTAACCCCTGGCGAGTAGATCTAGCGAGGCGCCGCATCATCTTCCGCCTGAGGTATCGATGTTGAATGCTGAGCTCATCCGCCGCCCGGACCAGCCGTTGTCGCTTGCATCTGGCCCCGCGATCGGCGAAGTCATCTCCGTTCGCGGCTCGCAGGTCACTGTCGGGTTCTCGACTCGCGATCAGATTGCGGTACGCGCAACTGTCGGAAAATTCTTGGCCATACGCACCGGCGAATCCCTCCTCGTCGGCGTCATTACAAAAGTCCTGGTCGAGGCGCTGCTCGGCAAAGGGCATGGCTGGCATTCGACTGCGGACGTGGATCTGGTGGGCGAGATCAGACGGACCGGAGGCTCCCCGCAATTCCAGCGCGGGGTGAGCGAGTATCCTGCCATCGGCGATTCGGCTTCCGCCATCGAGGCCCGCGAGTTGAAGCTGGTGTACAATGTTGCCAGCGCCGCCGCGGTCGAGATCGGTCACCTCCAGCAGGACAGCACGATCACTGCGTATGTCGATATCGACGACATGCTATGCAAGCATTTCGCCATACTCGGCACGACGGGTGTAGGAAAGTCGAGTGCGGTGGTGCTGCTTCTGCAGGAAATCATCCGCGCTCGGCCAAACGTGCGGGTCCTGGTTCTCGATGCGCACAACGAATATGGCAGACCATTTGGCGACCGCGCGCTGGTGCTCAATCCGGCTAATCTCAGGTTGCCGTTCTGGCTGTTCAATTTCGAGGAGATGGTGGACGTGCTCTTCGGGGCGCGTCCGGGTGTGGAGGAGGAGGTCGCCATCCTTTCTGAGGTGATTCCGCGAGCGAAGATCGCCTACAACCTTTACCGCGCCAGCACAGACCGTTCCATCATGCGAAAGGGCGAGCCGAGGACGATCGGCTACTCCGTCGATACTCCCGTTCCTTATCGCATGTCCGAGCTCATCGGCCTCTTGGACGAGCGGATGGGTAAGCTGGAGAACAGGTCGTCTCGAATGACCTATCATCGGCTCATCACTCGTATCGAGGGCGTGTGCAACGATCCGCGCTACTCCTTCATGTTCGAAAACGCCAACCTTGGTGGTGACACCATGGCCGAAGTCCTGAGCGAGCTGTTCAGGCTCCCGCCAAACGGCAAGCCGATCACCATCATGCAGCTGGCCGGTTTCCCGTCCGAGGTCGTAGACGCAGTGGTTTCGGTCATATGTCGCATGGCCTTCGACCTGGGTCTCTGGAGCGAGGGCGCTACACCTTTGCTTCTTCTTTGCGAGGAGGCGCATCGGTATGCCTCGGCAGATCGCAGCATCGGGTTCGGACCGACGCGCCGGTCGATTTCTCGCATCGCCAAAGAAGGGCGCAAACACGGGATTTTTCTCGGCTTGGTCAGCCAACGGCCCGCTGAGCTCGACGCCACCATCATCTCTCAATGCAGCACACTGTTTGCGATGCGCATGATCAATGACCGCGATCAAGCTATTTTGCGATCTGCCGTGTCGGATGCGGCCGCGAATCTGCTGGACTTCCTGCCGTCGTTGGGGACCGGGGAAGTGTTTGCATTCGGCGAAGGCGTGGCGCTGCCCGCCCGGGTCAAATTGAAGCAATTGCCTCCACACCTCCTGCCGAGCAGCGACGCCACCGGTAGTGCACTGCGTACGCAGGCGAATGGCCTCACGGAAGAGTTCTTCACGAGCATCATCAAGCGATGGCGCGGCGCGACGGCCAAGCAAATGGGCAATCGTGACGACAGTGATTTCAAAGAGCCGGAGATTCCAGAAACGGCTTCGCTGCAACCGTCGCATCCGATCGAGCCCCTGGCCGCAATGCAGCTCAAACGACCGATACCCGACAGAGTGGATGTATCCCGCGCGTTTAAAGGTCCGCCCAAAACCTCGCATCTGTAGCTGATCGACGGTTCTGCGGTCGAGTGCAGCACATATGCGAGTTGCGCTTTTGCGCATGTGGCTCCCCGACAATTTGTTTGAGAAAACATTCCGAATGACGCGTTCATTACGTGGCGGGGAAGAAGGATGGTCAGCTTCGAGCTAGCTCCCCAGAATGCTCGATCGATGCCGCCGAAGGTCCATCGTGAACCGCCTGGTCTGCGTGCCTTTGAAATCTTGCTCGATGCAGACCCGCATCTGCAATCCGCACAGGCCATTCTCGATCCGCTCAGTCAAACCTTTCTCGGGTCAACGGCGCTGTTGCTGAGGCACGCCGGCGATCACTGGCAATGCATTGCTGCGTCGGACCAACAGCTAGTGGGGTTGCGATGGCTGAAGGGGGAATTCTTCGAACAGGTCGCTGCCGGCCGAGTCTGCGCAAGGAGTCACAGCCACGAGCTGCCGGAGTGGAGCGAAGTCCCGCATGGAGCGATTGCTCCGGGCCACCCTGCGCTCTACGTGCCGCTGCGGGTGCAGGGCCAGCGCGGTATCCTCGTTCTACTGCGCCCCGTTACCGGTGAGCACTTTGCCAATGCGGAGATCAGTCTTGCTCGCCAGCTCGCGGTTGTTGCGATGGCGGCGGTTGCGGCGTGCAATGCTCGAACGATGCAAGCCCAGCTTCGTGAGCTGCGAGGCGAGATGGACCGCCTGCGTGAGACCGAATCCGACCTCACGCGCCGGGCATACACGGATGAGCTGACGAGCCTGCCCAATCGCGCGAGAATTCAACAGCACGTCGACGATATTCTGCGCACCGGAGCGGCGAGGCAGTTTGCGCTGGCGTTCATAGACCTCGACAATTTCAAGCATATCAACGACTACTACAACCATGCGGTCGGTGATGCCTTGCTGGTCAAGCTCGCCAGCCGCATAGCGAGGCTGGTTCGGGAGAGCGACATGCTCGCGCGAATCAGCGGCGATGAGTTTCTCCTGCTGATCAATCCGATCAGGGACGGAAATCACGTTCGAGCCGTGGTGCAGGAGCTTCTCGACAACCTGAAACAGCCATTCCAGGTCGAGGGCTTTGAGATGTTTACCTCGGCTTCCATCGGAGTAAGCATTCACCCCGAGCACGGCCGCACATACGAGGAGTTGCGGCGCAATGCGGATGCTGCCATGTACCGGGCCAAGGTCGGCACCAAGGGCGGCGCGGCCTTCTTCGATGCGGCGGTAGGGAAGGCGATATCGGCGCGAATGGATTTGGAGCAGCGCTTGCGGCTCGCCATTCGCGACCGCCAGCTCTGTTGTGCCTTTCAGCCGAAAGTGGATATCCGCAGCCAAGAGGTAGTCGGGTTCGAAACGCTGGTGCGCTGGCGCGACAGCGAAGGCGAAATTCAATCACCCCTCGAGTTTATCGGCCTTGCGACCGAGCTCGGCCTCATCGACCCTATCACGCATTTCGTGCTCGCCGAGGCGATAGGGTCGATTGACCGGCTGGATCATGAATTTGGTCCCGGCAAAACCATCGCCATCAACGTCGCCGCCAAGCAGGCGGGCGACCTGAGGTTCATGCGATCCTTGGTGGATGCATTGGCGGCAAGCGGTTGCGCGGAACGTTTCATGCTCGAGCTCACCGAGGACGCATTCCTGGCCAAAAGCCAGTTCCAGATGCAGGTTCTGCCGATGCTGCGGGAGATCGGCCTTCGCGTGTCGATCGACGACTTTGGCACGGGATATTCCTCGCTCTCCGTTCTGGCGGACATTACCGCCGACGAAATCAAGATCGACCGGTCGTTCATCACCGATATTCATAACCGGCCGCGCAGCCAAAGCGTGCTCAAAGCCATCGAGTCGGTGAGCGGCGCGCTCGGAATGTCGATTGTCGCAGAAGGTGTAGAGAGTTTTGAGGAGCTCGCCTACCTCTTGGACGCTACGCGGATCCGTTATGCCCAGGGCTATCACTTCGCGAAGCCGTTCTTTCTGCAGGATGCGACAAAGAAGAAGGCTGCATCGGTCAATGAGCGGGTCATTGCCTTGGAGCGGCACGGACGGGAGGGTCGGACGACAACGGGTGCCCGATCAGTCACAAGCTTGCACCGCAATTGAGGCAAACCGTCAGCCCACCGCCCAGCAGAGCCCTCAAAGATCGGCCCGACAGCGACTTAGGTGATTGTATCCGCGCGATAAGTCGCTATATTACATACGCTGGGCAATGGTCTCCGTGATATCGCTCCAGCTGTCTTGCCAGGCCCGTCGCCATCGGCGGGCCGTGTTCGTTTAGGGCTCTGCAATGACCCGTCTCAATCGCCCGGACCATATTCGGCTTACCTCACATCCCGATCCCGGGGCAAAACACCATTTCCCGATCGAATGGGGTGCAGCTGATGCCCGTCAACGCGGGCCGATTATCGGTACGGTCTCCCGGCCCAGCGATCGCAACGTCATCGGCAGCCACGGCGGCTCTTATGCAGTGTACCGTGCACTCGCGGTTTCCGCGGGCGCGCTCAACCCGATCCGGAGGCCCGACCTCACCGACACGCATCCCGCCGTGAGCATCGGTCCATTCCCGCAATGGCGTGATGCGCGGCGCATCGTGTCGCTCGATCCATGGGGACATCTGGTCGCGGAGACATTTGCCGCCGGGATCGCGGAAGGACTCGATGCTCGTCCCACCATCGCCATCACCAAGGCGCGGCTCGACATTCACGAAATCCAGGACGCGCTGGCAGAAGGAAGGCTCGCCAGCGATGGGGCGGTCGTACACCAGAACGGCGGCATATCGGTGGTGAAAATCGCCGTGGACCCGGTCTGGTACCTTCCTGGTATTGCGGAGCGGTTCGGCACCACAGAAATGGGGCTGCGGCGCGCCCTGTTCGAGCAAACCGGGGGCATGTTCCCGGAGCTCGTGACCAGACTCGACCTGCAGGTCTTCCTGCCCCCTATCGGGGGTACGACCGTCTATCTGTTCGGCGAGATCAGCAAGCTCAACGATGCCCGCACGCTCGTCACCTGCCGTGTGCATGACGAATGCAACGGTTCCGACGTTTTCGGCTCTGACATCTGTACATGCCGTCCCTATCTGATCCACGGCGTCGAGGAGTGTGCGCGGGCGGGCCAGTCCGGCGGGGTCGGGGTCATCGTCTACAATCGCAAGGAGGGACGCGCCCTTGGCGAGGTTACCAAGTTCCTGGTTTACAATGCCAGGAAACGGCAAAGCGGTGGCGATGCCGCATCTACTTATTTCGAGCGGACGGAATGTATCGCCGGCGTCCAGGACGCGCGGTTCCAGCAGCTGATGCCCGATGTGATCCATTGGCTCGGGCGGACGCGTATCGATCGGTTCGTGTCGATGAGCGACATGAAGTATGATGCGTTGGTCGGGCAGGGCATCGAGATCGTCGAGCGTGTGCCCATTCCGGATGACCTCATTCCGGCTGACGCTCACGTCGAGATCGCCGCCAAAAAAGCAGCAGGCTACTACGCGCCCGAGCCGCCCGCGCCGGAGAATCTGCTGGGGTCGCGCGGGCGAACCCTCGAGAAGTATTGACGCTCCGCGTCCCGGAGCATGGCAATCCGGTTCGCTCATGGAAGGCGTGACCATAGTCGAGCACCCGCTGGTCCAGCACAAGCTCACCCTGATCAGGGACAAGAACCGCTCGATCAAGACATTCCGCGAGCTCCTCAAAGAGATCGGGATGCTGCTCTGCTACGAGGTTACCCGCGACCTTCCCCTGACCAGAGTTGAAATCGAGACGCCCCTGGCGCCGATGCTCGGCGCGCGTATTGCCGGCAAAAAGCTCGTGTTCGCCCCTGTGCTGCGTGCGGGGCTGACCTTCGTGGAGGGGATGCTCGATCTCGTTCCCGCTGCGCGGGTGGCCCACATTGGGCTTTATCGCGAGCCTAAGACGCTCGTTGCGGTCGAATATTATTTCAAGGCCCCGTCCGACTTGGCTGAACGCCTCGTGATTGTCGTCGTGCCGATCCTTGCAACCGCAAACACTGCTGTGGCCGCGGTCGACCGGCTGAAGGAGCGGGGAGCAAGGGACATCCGACTGGTATGCCTGATCAGCGCGGCGCAGGGCATCGAACGCATGCGCGGCATACATCCCGATGTCCGGATCTGGACGGCGGCGATCGATCACGCGCTGGATGAGCAGTCTTTCATCGTCCCCGGTCTGGGGGATGCGGGCGACCGCGCGTACGGGACGAAGTAGCTCCTACGCTGCGCTGCGTTCCCGCCGCAGCTGCCCGATTGCAGTGTTCGCGAGCCGCCACAAGTCCCGCTCTCCGTTCTGCGCGAGTCGATCTATATGTCTCGACAGCAGAGCGCGTATCTCGTTCATGTCATTGTGCGCGAGCTCAGGATCGGTCCTCACGAACTGCCACGACTTCTCAAATGCGGAAGTTATGAGACTGGATAGATCGGGATCGAGGGTTCTGTACGCGACTGCCATTGACGTACTTTTCTCCCTTCTTCCCCTCCGTTGATCCCTCACGGGACCTGATATCTCACGAACAGCCCCGTGAGTACAGCGCGAAAACCGATGCTGCGGTGCCAAAAGATGTTGCACTGCCGCAACCCGAATCAAATGCGGCGCATGCACAGAAAGGTCACAAAGCGGGGGCCTGTGCTGAATGAATCACACTCCCTCTAAATTTGTGCGGATGCAAAATTTGCGACCAAGAAAGACCAAATTTTCACCTTTCTCTAGGAACATCAGTAAGCGGTAAGATCGCGCTGGCTGGTATTTGGGGACCCATTTCGAATCACGCAGATCGGCATTTAGGGGGCTATATGTCCGACATCTCGCTTGGCCAATCCGCTCGCCTGTTTCGTCTCCAGGGAAAAAATGCCCGTGCCAAGGCCAAGCTCCGTCACCTTCCCGCTCGCCGGGAAGGTGACAGGCCTGCACTTGCCCGTGCTGACGCCACCGAGAAGCTACGCTTCGTGACGATGGAGCGGGAATACGCAAGCTGCTTCGTGGATTTTCTCCTGGGCAGAGGCAGCCGCCCTCCGAAGTAGATTGCCCTGCCAGGCGGACCAAACCGCCTTCCCGCGCATGCTATAAACCGCACGCTTCCCATTGGATCGTCGATCCAGGGAAGCTGAGGTGGAGGCGAGCGTGGCGTTGGCAGCAGCGACGTTGGAGGACAAGTACACCCTCCGGTCCGGTCGCATTTACATCTCGGGGATCCAGGCTCTCGTGCGCATCCCGATGCTGCAACGCGAGCGCGACCGCGCTGCCGGGCTTGCGACGGCCGGCTTCATCTCGGGCTACCGCGGCTCGCCGTTGGGCGGCTATGACACCGCCCTCTGGCGCGCCGCCAAGCTGCTTGATGCTCATGGCATCAGGTTCGAGCCGGGCCTCAATGAGGATCTTGCCGCCACGGCGGTCTGGGGCACGCAACAGGTGGGCCTGTTCCCCGGCGCTACGGTCGATGGCGTCTTTGCTATCTGGTACGCCAAAGGGCCGGGAGTTGATCGCTCCATTGACGTGATGCGGCACGCAAACCTGGCCGGCACCTCGCGGTACGGCGGTGTGCTGGCCGTCGCGGGCGACGATCACGGGGCGCAATCCTCGACCACCCCGCATCAAAGCGAGCAGGTTTTTGCAGCCGCAATGATGCCGGTTCTCAATCCGGCAACTGTTCAGGAATATCTCGATTATGGCGCTCTGGGCTTTGCGCTGTCGCGCTACTGCGGCTGTTGGGTCGGCTTCAAGGCGCTGAGCGAAACAGTCGAGAGCTCAGCCTCGGTCGATGCAGACCCCGAGCGAATCCGCATTGCCATGCCGCAGGATTTCGAGATGCCGCCGGAGGGCCTGCATATCCGCTGGCCAATGGGCGCAATGGATTGGGCGCTCGATCAGGAGCGCCGGCTGCACGGTCCGAAAATGCAAGCGGTGCGAGCGTTCGCACGGGTGAATGCATTCGACCGCACGGTGCTCGATACGCCGCGGCCCCGTCTGGGCATCATGACCGCCGGCAAGGCGTACCTCGATGTGCGCCAAGCCCTGGACGAGCTCGGCATAGACGATGCTGCCGCAGCCGAGCTCGGCATTCGCCTCCTCAAAATCGGTCTCGCCTGGCCGCTCGAGCCCGCGGGAGCGCAGCGCTTTGCCGAGGGTTTGAAAGAGATCCTGGTAGTCGAGGAAAAGCGCAGCTTTATCGAGCAGCAGCTCGTGCAGATCTTGTTCAATATGGATGGCTCGCGGCGGCCAGCGATCGTGGGGAAAACCGATGAAAGCGGCGCGCCCCTCCTGCCGAGCACGGGCGAGCTCTCGCCGACAATGGTGGCGCGCGCTCTCATGTCCCGGCTGCGCCGTTTCGGAGATGCGGCGGGGCCGTTTGAGCCCTGGCTTGCACGGCTGGAGGATCTGGCGCGCCGGATGGAGCAGACGTCCTTCTCCACAGTGCGGCGTACGCCATTTTTCTGCTCGGGATGTCCGCACAGCACGTCAACGCGTCTGCCGGAGGGCAGCCGCGCCATGGCCGGCATCGGTTGCCATTCCATGGCGCTGTTCATGCCGAATCGTAACACCGCGACCTTGTCGCAAATGGGAGGAGAAGGCGCCAACTGGATCGGGCAGGCACCATTCACCACGGAGAGTCACGTATTTCAGAATCTCGGGGATGGGACCTACGCACACAGCGGGCTTACCGCAATCCGCGCCGCCGCAGCTGCGGGCGTGAACATCACTTATAAGATCCTCTTCAACGACGCGGTCGCCATGACCGGCGGACAGCCGGTGGAAGGCCAGCTGAGCGTGGCGCAAATCGCGCATCAGGTAGCGTGGGAGGGCGCGAAGCGCATCGTCATCGTCGCCGAGGAGCCGGAAAAATACCGCTCGCTGGATGCTCTGCCGAGTGGAACACACGTGCGCCACCGCGATGACCTCGATTCGGTGCAGCGGGAGCTGCGGGAGGTGCGCGGGCTTACCGTGCTGATCTACGATCAGACCTGTGCCGCGGAAAAACGGCGCCGGCGCAAGCGCGGCTATTACCCGGATCCGGCCGCGCGGGTCTTCATCAATGATGCTGTGTGCGAAGGATGTGGGGACTGCTCGGAGCAGTCAAGCTGCATCTCGATCCAGCCGATCGAAACCGCGTTCGGGCGCAAACGCCGGATCGACCAATCCAGCTGCAACAAGGACTTCTCCTGCCTCAAAGGTTTTTGTCCAAGCTTTGTGACCGTCCGCGGCGGTCAGCCGCGCAAGTTGGAAACCGGGGAAGCCGATATCAGCTTCGCCTTCGCTCGGCTGCCCTCACCTCCGATTCCGGCGCTCGACCACCCCTTCGGGATCGTTATCGCCGGTATCGGGGGCAGCGGCGTAATGACTCTCGGAGCGCTGCTGGGCATGGCCGCGCATCTGGAGGGCAAAGGCTGCACGGTCCTCGACTTTACCGGGCTCTCCCAGAAGAACGGCGCGGTCATGAGTCATGTGCGCTTTGCGCGTAGAACCGAGGATCTGCATGGGACCCGCGTTCCCGCAGGCGGCGCAAGCCTGCTGCTGGGGTGCGACACGATTGTCGCGGCAAGCCGCGAGGCGCTCACCTGCGTCGAGGCCGGCAGGACCAAGGCCATCGTCAACAGTCATGTTGCGCCGACGGCGGGTTTTGTCATGGACCCCGAGTTCGACCTTGATGTCCCGAGGCTGCAGCGCGCCTTGAGGATTGCGCTAGGAGACGGCGTTGAATTTGTGGACGCCACCAGCCTCGCCGCGGCCCTCATTGGGGACGTCATTGCGACGAACCTGTTCATGCTGGGTTACGCCCTCCAGAAAGGTCTTGTGCCCCTCGGCGTTGCCGCCATCGAGCATGCGATCGAGCTCAACGGGGTCTCGGTCGAGAGCAACCGGCGCGCATTCGGCTGGGGTCGCGTGGCCGCCCACAATCGGCGGGATTTGGAGGCGCTGGCGCGCCCGATCATGTGGGTTCAGCAGGAATCGCCGCAGGAGCTGGATGCGCTGGTCGAGCATCGGACTGCATCTCTGACCGACTATCAGAACGCCGCGTATGCTCGCCGGTACCGCGACGTTGTCGGGCGGATTGCTGCCGCGGAGGCAGCACGCACGCCGGGCCGGGCCGGTCTCGCCGATGCTGTTGCGCGCAGCCTGTTCAAGCTCATGGCCTACAAGGACGAATACGAAGTGGCCCGTCTCTACACCAATGGCGCGTTCGAGCAGAATTTGCGCCGGCAGTTCGAGGGCGAGCTCAGCCTCGAATTTCATTTGGCACCACCCGTCCTGGCGCGACGCGATCCTCTCACCGGCGCACCGCGCAAGCACGCCTACGGTCCATGGGTCTTCAGGCTGTTCAGGCTCCTGGCCCGGCTGCGCTGGGTGCGCGGGACACTACTGGACATTTTTGGCCGCTCCGCCGAGCGGCGGCACGAGCGATTGCTGATTTCCCGGTACGAGCAAGTCCTGGCCGAGCTCGCAGCTGCGCTCGACCACGACAACCACGCGCTCGCGGTCGAGATCGCGCGCGTGCCCGAGCAGATACGCGGGTTCGGCTACATCAAGGCTCGCAACATGGAAAAAGCGCGCGCCCGCGAGGCCGAGCTTCTCGCGCGTTTTCGCGAGGGCAGCCGCGCTGCGAGCGCCGCCTGATCCGTCACACCGCGGCCGGCAACGCCGATCTCATCTGTCTTCGTCAGCCTGCAGAGAGCGCGCGCGACGTCAATGCGCTGGCGATGGCCCACGGACAATCTTGAATGGTCATGATGACCGCTGCGACAGCTGCTGCGGCATTGCGGCGCTGCCGTTTTCCGTCGCAGCCGCGAGCTGCTCGCTGTCTTTCAGCCTGCTGGGCGCAAGCTCGCCAGCCGCTTCGAGAACAGGATAGGCAGCCGAGCAGATATGCGCGTGGATGCGTTTGAGGTCGCGCAGAACGTCGAGATGCAATGAGCTCGTCTCGATACTCTCGGTCCGCCCTTCGCGCAGCCGGGCAAGGTGGCTCTCCGCGCACGCCTGCTCGGCCTGGCGCAGCGGCGGCTTCTCCTCGATGAGCGCGCGCGCCACCTTGACGTTGCCGTCCATGAACACGCCGATTGCGAGCTTGAAGCTGTCGAGGATGCGCTTGTGAAAGGCCTCGAGCTCCGCCGCCCCCTCCTTCGAGAACTGATACTTGTGCTTGATCTTCTTGACCGCGAGCTCCATCAGGTTCTTGTCGATGATGTCGCCGATGTGCTCGAGATTGATCGAGAAGGCGATGATCTCCATGGCGCGCCGGGCATTGGCGCCGTCGAGGCTTTCGCGGGTGATCTCGGTGACATAGAGCTTGATCGATTCGTGCAGGCGATCGACCGCGTTGTCCATCCGCTCGATGTCGGCAACGAGCTTGCGATCGTCGCTGAGGAACGCCTGCATGCTCCGCCGCAACATGCCTTCGACGATGTCGCCCATGTGCAGCACTTCGCGTGCGGCGCAGGTCAGCGCCAGCGACGGGCTGCCCAGCGCCGCCGGATCGAGGTAGAGCGGCGTCGCCGGATCGGCGGTCGCTTTTCTCTCGGGCAGGAGACGCGCGAGCAATTGCGCCAACCCGCCCAGGGGCAAGATGAAGAGGGCGGCGAGCGCGATATTGAAGGCGGTGTGGAAATCCGCGGCCTGCCGGGCCGGGCTGGGCTCGAGCCAGGCGAGCCACTCGGCGATCGGGTGGAGGAACGGCAGCACCAACGCGCAGCCGACCAGGCGGATGAGCAGATTGCCGAGCGGCAATCGCCGGGTCGCCGGGTTGGACGAGCTGCCGGCCTCGAAAATCGGATTGATGGCGGTGCCGAGATTGGCGCCGACCACCAGCGCCAGGACCGCGATGGGCGTCAGGAAATTCGAGTAGGCGAGCGACATCACCAGAATGACCGTCGCCACGCTCGAATGCGCGGCCCAGGCGAGCAGCGCGCCGAGCAGGACGTTGAGGGCCGGCTCGCCGGTGACGGCCGACAACAGCGCGTGCATCGACGGCGCGTTCTCTGCCGGCGCCAGCGAATCGAGCAGCACATGCAGCGCCAGCAGCATGAGCCCGAGCCCGATCGAGACGCGGCCGAGATCGCGCGTGCGCGTGCGGCTGCCACGCCGGAAGGCGATGACGCCGAGCGCCAGCAGCACCGGCGCGATCTGCGAGACATTGAAGGAGAGTGCCTGCACGATGAGCGTCGTGCCGATATTGGCGCCGAGCATCACCGCCAAGGCCGGCACGAGATCGACCATGCCGCCGGCCGTGAACGACGTCACCATCAGCGCCGTGGCCGTGCTGCTCTGCAGGATCGCGGTCGCGGCCAATCCCAGAAGAAGGGCGCTGAAGCGATTGCGCAAGGCGACGCCGAGGAAGCGCCGCAGATCGGCGCCGAAGGCGCGGATGATGCCGCTGCTCACCATGTGCATGCCCCAGAGCAGCAAGGCAATGCCGCCGATGAGATCGAGCAGAACGAGACTGGCCGTGGTCTTGCCCTCGCTTGGCTAGGGTGCCCGTGAAGCTACGGTATTTTGCACCCTACGCCGCCGAATCAAGGCATGGGAAGCGGTTTTCCAAGGGCCGCGGCGACAGTCGCCGACGGGAGGCAGGTTTGAGCGGCCCGCCGCGACGACCCTCTCGGAGGCTCGGCTCAGATTCGCGCCGAGGCCGACGCCTCATGGCTGAAATAGGCCTCGATCTTGCCGACGATGGCCGCCGCCGAGGCGTCATGGCCGGCCGGAGCGAACACAGCGGGATTGCTGCGCGCCGCTGCCGGGAGGAGCCGGGCGCCCGAGACATGCGGCCTCGAATGGGCCGCGACAATGATCCGCGCCGCCTGACCGACGCCGAGGAAATGCGCGAGGTAGGTCTCGGCCGGGCTCACGTCGCGGCCCAGCAGCCGCTCGAGCCGCGCCTTGTTGTCGCGCGCCAGCTCCGCCGCCATCAGCGCCGACAGCGTCGGATCGTTGCGCAGCTGCAGCAGCTTGGCGCGGGCGCCGTGGCGCACCGAGACGTCGCCATACTCGTCGATGGTGATCTGCCGCGCCAGCGCGTCGAGCCCATGGCGCACGCCGAAGATTTTGAGCGCGCGCAGCCAAGTGTCCTCGGTGAACTGATAGAGGCCGGCGGCGCTACTGGTTTCGGCATGCACCGTCGGATCGAAGCTCGATTCGCGAGCGGCGACCGCCGTCATATAG